>JAKVCD010000017.1 GCA_022446815.1 Planctomycetota bacterium | reverse complement strand
AGCGCGACATGCCGCGGGGCATCCTCCTCGGCCTCGCGACGCTCACCGTCTGCGCCTTCCTGACGCTCTTCTTGAACAGCGCCATCGCGCCCGGCGCGGCGGGGATCGCGGACTCCGACGAGCCGCTCTTCCTCGGCTTCCAGGCGATCTTTGGTGAGGGCGTCGGCAGCAAGGCGCTCGCCCTCGTCGCCGTCGCGGGCCTCATCGCGAGCTTCCACACGATCATCTACGCCTACGGCAGGCAGATCTACTCGCTCAGCCGCGCGGGCTACTTCCCGCGCGCGCTCTCGCTCACGCACTCGACGAGGAAGACGCCCTGGGTCGCGCTCCTCGTCGGCGCAGCCCTCGGCTACGCGGTCGCGCTCACGATCCACCTCCTCGGTGACGATCACCCGGTCGGCGCGGTCCTCCTCAACATGGCCGTCTTCGGCGCGGTGCTCTCCTACATCCTGCAGATGGCCTCCTTCATCCTGCTGCGCCTCAAGAAGCCGGACATGGAGCGGCCTTACCGGAGCCCCGTCGGCATCCCCGGCGCCTTGGCCGCGCTCGTCATCTCCGCCGTGACCCTGGTCGCTCTCTTCATCGTCGACGAGGTCTACCAGCGGGTCGTCATCGGCGCGGCCATCTGGTACGCGCTCGGCCTCCTCTACTTTGCCCTCCACGGCCGCCACCACCTCGTCCTCGCCCCCGAGGAAGAGACGGCCGTCCGCGGTGAGTGAAGGGGGGCGTTACGGCGCCGTGCGGAAGTGCGTGGACTTGCGCTTCGTGAGGGCGAGGAGGCCGTAGGGCGAGAGGGAGGCGCCGCGACCGGTGTCGCGGAAGCCGGTCCAGGGGAGCGAGGGGTCGGCGAAGTCGCAGCGGTTCTGGAAGACCGTGCCGGTGTCGTGATGCTCGGCGAAGCGGCGGGCGCGGTCGCGGTCGGTGGTCCACACGGAGGCCGTGAGGCCGAAGTCGGTGTCGTTGAAGTGGGCTATGGCCTCGTCGTCGCTCGACACCTTGAGGACAGGGAGGAGCGGGCCGAAGCTCTCCTCCTGCATGATGGCTGAGTCGTTGGGGCAGCCGTCGATGAGGGTCGGCTCATAGAAGCGACCGTCCCTCGCCGCGCCGCCCGTGAGGCAGGTCGCGCCGCGGGAGAGGGCGTCTGCGACGTGGGCCTCGAGGGTCTCGATGGAGCCCGCGTTCGCGAGGGGTCCCATCGTCGTGGCGTCGTCCATGGGGTCACCGAGGACGTAGGCGTCGAGGTGAGCTTTGGCGCGCTCAAGGAACTCGGCGTGCACTGACTCGTGGACGTAGACGCGCTCCACCGCGCAGCAAGATTGCCCCGCGTTGAAGCAGGCGCCGTCGACGAGGTTGGCCGCGGCGAACTCCACGTCGATGTCAGGCGCGACGTAGGCCGGGTCCTTGCCGCCGAGCTCGAGGCCGGCGTCGATGAAGCGTTCACTCATGGCGCGCTGCACGGCGTGTCCGCCGCCGACCGAGCCGGTGAAGGAGACGTGGCCGATGCGGCTGTCTGCGATGAGCGCCGAGGTCTGCGCGTGGTTGACGATGACGTTCGCCACGAGCCCCTCACCGAGGGGGCGGAAGGCCTCCTCGAAGTGCTGGCCGCAGAGCGGGGTGCGCGCCGAGTGCTTGATGAGGACCGAGTTGCCGGCGAGGAGCGCAGGGAACACGACGTTGATCGGGATCAGGAGCGGGTAGTTCCAGGCCGCGACGTCGAAGACCACGCCGTGGGGGACGTGGTGCGTCATGAGTTCGAAGCCCTCTTCAGCCGGGAGGACGTCTGAGACGAGGACATCGGGCGCGATGGAGGCCATGTGCTCGGCCCGGGAGAGCATCGTGTTCACCTCGCCGCGTGCGTGCGCGAGCGGCTTGCCCATCTGCTTCGCGACGGCCTCCGCCATCATGTCGGCGCTCTCGCGGAACCAGTCCAGGCAGGCGACCGCTCGCGCGATGCGCTCCTCAAGCGGGACGTAGCGCCACTCTGCCTGCGCGGAGACCGCGGCCGAGAGCTTCGCCTCGAGCGAGGCGTCGTCATCGAAGGGGAGCTCACAGACGACGGAGTCGTCGTAGGGGTTCTTGCAGACGAGGGTCACGGGCGGTCCTTGGTTGGCGTGCTGTGGAGTGCTGAGGGTACAGGAAGTGCGCCGCTTCGCCCTGCTAGGCCTTCACCGCTCTCTCAGCGCTTGAGAGCGTCCCCACCACCGCGCCGGCGATCCCGGCGAGGAAGCCCCACATGACGGGGAGGAAGCCGAACCAGGCCGGGGCCATGGCGCCGCCGAGGCCGCCCGCCTCGTTGAGGGCGAGGAAGTAGACGGCGTTGGCCGCGAAGATCGAGGTGAGGGCGCCGCGCGCGTTGAAGCGCCGCCAGCGCACGCCGAAGAAGAGCGTCGGGGTGAGGGTCACGTAGCCCGAGAAGGCCACGGAGGCGAGGGAGAAGATCGACTGGCCGCCGACCTGCCAGAGGAGGAAGACGGCGACCGCGATGACCACGCCGAAGAGGCGCCCGCGGCGGACGTCGGAGCGCTCATCCTGAGAGGGCTTCATGACGTCTCGGGAGAGCATCGAGCCGAGGGTCAGGATCTGGGCGTCGAGGGTCGACATGACGGCGGCCAGGACGGCGAGGAAGCCCACGGCAGAGAGGGCAGGCGGGAGATACTCCGTCACCATCAAGGAGAAGATCTTGTCCGACTCACGACCCTCGAGCCCGGGGAAGGCGGCCGCTCCCCAGACGCCGATCATGACGGCTGGGACCCAGAGCAGGATGAGGGCGAGGGGGTAGAGCCTGCAGATGTTCTTCAAGGTGCGGTCGGAGTCCGCCGCCATCAGGCGCACGAGCATGTGGGGGAAGGCGACCACCGTGAGGGAGATCGCGAGGCCCCATGAGGTCCAGGCAGCGGGCGCGTAGAGGCCGGTCTCCTTGACGCCGAGGAGGCGCTCGTCGTGGTCGCGGACGGCGCGCATCGCGCCCCCGACGCCCTCACCGCCGCTGACGCCGTCAGAGAAGACGAAGAAGGCTGCGATCATGAAGCCGAGGAAGATCGCCCCCTGCACCACGTTCGTCCACGCGGTCGCGCGCATGCCGCCGAGGGAGGTGTAGACCACCGCGACGACGAGCACCGCCGCGCCGCCGATCCACTCAGGCACGCTGCCCTCTGTGACGACGTTGAGGGTCACGGCCGCGCCGCGGATCGCCGTCACCATGTAGGGCAGGGTGTAGAGGGTGAAGAAGGAGAAGAGCACGATCCCTACGGCGCGCGATCCAAAGCGGCGCGAGTAGAGCTCGGCTGGGGTCAGGGCGCCGTGCTCCTTCGCGAGGCGGCGAGCTGGCGCGCCGATGGCCCAGAAGGTGAGCGGGATCCCGAGCGCGACGATCGGCGCGTTCACGCTGAAGACGCCGAGCCCGTCGTGGTAAGCCTGCCCTGGGATGCCGACCAGCACGAAGGCCGTGCAGTTCGTCCCGAAGAGCGCCATGAAGAGGACGAGCGTCCCGAGCCCGCGGCCCGCGAGGAAGAACTCCTCCGAGGAGGAGCTCGCGCGACGCGTCGCGATCACGCCGACCCCGAGGACGAGGAGGACGTAGACGCCGAGGGCGACGGCGAAGGAGGTCGTGGGGTCCATCAGGAGTCCTCGTCCTCCACCCAGACGGAGCCGCAGAACCAGACGAGATAACAGAAGGCGAGGAACATCCAGGCGATGCGCCAGGCGAGCTCCTCTGGCAGCCAGCCGAAGTAGAGCTCCGTGCCGCGCTCGCGCCAGAAGTCGAGGTGGAGCGCGAGGAGCAGGGCGCCGCCCAGCCAGGCGAGGCGATGTCGAATCGTGAGGTTCATCAGGTTGCCCGAGGCATACCACCATTCTCGAACCACCTCGTCGGGCGATCAAGGCGAGGCTCACGCGCGGCTGGGTCGAGGATTACGGGCCCGCGGGCTTGCTGTTTTCGGGGGGTCGCGCCGACAATCATGTGTCGCTCCGCTCGACACCCACCACACACCACACAACGGAGGTTCCCATGCACCGCTCTGCCCTCTTCGGCGTCCTGTGCCTCGCCCTGTCCCCGTCTCTCGCGCACGCCGACGTGCGCATGCCGTCTCTCTTCTCAGACCACATGGTCATCCAGAGAGACACAGAGGCTCCCGTCTGGGGTTGGGCAGATCCCGGTGAGACGATCACCATCACCGGCTCTTGGAACCACGAGAGCGTCACGACGGAGGCCGGCGCTGACGGCCGCTGGATGACGAAGGTCGCGACGCCCGCTGCAGGCGGACCTCACCAGATCACGGTGCAGGGCAAGAACCGCGTCCCGATCCGCAACGTGTTCTCGGGCGAGGTCTGGATCTGCTCTGGGCAGTCCAACATGGAGTGGCGCGTGAACATCAGCGCCAACCCTGAAGAGGAGATCAAGAACGGCAACTGGCCCATGATCCGACACTTCGACGTGCGCAACGTCACCTCGACCTCTCCGAAGGAGGACTGCGAGGGGAAGTGGACCTCCTGCTCGCCGGCCACCGTCGGCGGCTACACCGCGGTGGGCTACTACTTCGGTCGCAAGCTCCATCAGGACCTCGACGTCCCCGTGGGGCTCATCGCCAGCAACTGGGGCGGCACGGTGGCTGAGGCATGGACCAGCGAGGGGACCCTCGCAGCGAACTTCCCTGAGTTCGGCGGCGCCTTGAAGCAGATCGCGCAGATGCGCGAGGGCGGCGGCTCGAACCTCTCTGCCGTGCAGCTGGCCTGGTGGAAGGGCCTCGAGAAGAAGGGCCCTGGCGGGTCCGGAAACTGGATGACGGCCTCCTTCGACGACAGCGGCTGGGGCGCGACGAGCGTCCCCGGCAACTGGAACACGGTGGGGCTCGGCGACTTCGACGGCACGGTCTGGTATCGCCGCGACGTGGAGATCCCGGCCGCTTGGTCTGGCAAGAAGCTCGTCCTCGAGCTCGGCCCTGCGGACGACATGGACCGCGTGTGGGTGAACGGCACGCTCGTGGGTGAGACGACCGAGCACGGCAAGTGGCAAGAGGAGCGGCGCTACATCGTCCCTGAGGGCTGCGTCGAGGGGACCGAGGCCCAGATCACGGTCTGCGTCGTAGACACCGGCGGCGCCGGCTCCCTAGGAGGGAGCCCGGACGCGATGAGGCTGCGCATGGCTGGTCTCTCGGAAGACCTCTCCATCAGCCTCGCGGGCGAGTGGCGGTATCAGAAGGGCATCGCGATCAGCGACCTCGGCTCCTTCCCGATGCAGGCCTCCTTCCACGCCAACTCTCCCACGGCGCTCTACAACGGCATGATCGCGCCGCTCATCCCCTTCGCCATCCGTGGCGCGGTCTGGTACCAGGGCGAGTCGAACCGCGGGCGCGCGCCTCAGTACCGAGAGCTGTTCCCTGCGATGATTCAGGACTGGCGGGATGCTTGGGGCCAGGGCGAGTTCCCCTTCGGCTTCGTGCAGATCGCCCCGTTCAACTACGGCGGTGACACGGGGCAGGCGGCTGCGCTCAGAGAGGCCCAGACCATGACCCTCTCCAGCCCGAACACTGGCATGGCGGTGACGATGGACATCGGGAACCCGAAGGACATCCACCCGGCCAACAAGCAGGAGGTGGGCCGCAGGCTCGCTCTCTGGGCCCTCTCCAACACTTACGGCGAGGAGGGCGTCGTCTACTCCGGCCCCATGTATGCCTCTCACGAGGTCGAGGGGAGCTCGATCCGGATCTCCTTCGAGCACGTCCACGGGGGTCTGGTCGCCGAAGGTGGCGCGCCCAGCCACTTCACGATCGCTGGGGCGGACAAGGTCTTTCACCCGGCAGAGGCCGTGATCGATGGAGACACCATCGTCGTCTCTTGTGAGGCCGTGAAGGCGCCTGTCGCCGCGCGCTACGCCTGGGGCACAGCTGACGAGCCGAACCTCAAGAACGCAGAGGGCCTCCCGTCACCTTCGTTCAGGACGGACGACTGGCCTCAGAACTAGCTCACAGAGGCAGAGACAAAAAGAGACCGCCCCGGCTGGTCAAGACCAGCCGGGGCGGTGTTCGTTTGTTGCGACTTGTGGTCGCTCAGGTCGTGGTCGTCGGGCTCTTCCTCTGCCAGTACACGACGAAGAGGAGGAGGGCGATGAAGCCAGCGATCCCCTGCTCTGAGAATCCCTTGACCATCTCACCGATGTTGCCGGTGACATAGCTCTGGGCGAAGAGGATGTCGATCACGATGCCGGCGAAGATGACGGAGACGCCGAAGTCGGTGAAGGTTCTGAGCCATCCATTAGCGGTTTGAAACATTGAGTGCCCCTTGAGTAGTCGGTGTTCGTTTGTGGCAACTGTGCCGGGGTTCGATCCTTATGAAAGAGTGAAGGTGGGCCCGCCAGGATCGAGGGGTTGCGGGCCCACCTCCTTGTCAGATCAAGCTCTAGGCGCGACGCATGTACGTCATGATGAGCAGCAGGGTGATGAGGCCGGGAAGCCCACCCGTCGTGAACTGCGTCACGAAGTTCGTCACGTTCGTGACGATGTTGTACTCGCCGAGGTCGAACAGGATGCCCGCGACGAGAATGGCGCCACCGAGGCCGATTCCAAAGCGGACGGCGTCGTTGAGGATTGAACCAGCTGAGTTCAGGGTGTCGTTGATAGCCGACATGGGATTTCTCCAGAGAAAGGAAGGCGGGCGATCCTGGTCCGGCTTGGACGCGCCAAGCGGGGACCACCCATAGAGAAGGCAGAGAGCTCCTGGGGGGTGACCCGGCGGGTCAGGATTCCTCCCGAGGAGATCAAGATGACATTCGGAAGCGCTCTAGGGATTCATGCCCACGAGCATGAACTGAGACGAGGCGGCTCCCGTAAGACTAAGTATTGCAGTGACTTACGACTTTATAGGGTCCCTTTTCGAGTGCCTGAAGGCCGCTCAGGACACGATGAGGGCCGGTTTTCGCTGCCCGATCGAACGGATCTCACGCCGACCAGCGCCAACTCTCGCAATTCTGGTCCAAGATCTGGGGAATTGACCCCTTTCGAGCCCATTCGGGCCGGAGTTCGTGCCTTATTCGGTGATTTGAGCACTTAGAGGCTCAGCTCAGCAGCTCATGCACAACCCTAGGGCCCTCTGCAGGCCCTATGAGGCGCTGTTGGAGGCCCAAATACGGGTAGCGGAGCTCGTGGGGGTCGAGGCCGAGGATGTGGAGGATCGTGGCCTGGAGGTCGTGGACGTGCACTGGATCTCGGTCAATGAAGTACCCGAGCTCATCTGTGGCCCCATAGCTGATCCCCGGCTTCACCCCGCCGCCAGCCATCCAAATGGTGAAGGCGTCAGGGTGGTGGTCCCTGCCGAGCTTCTTGGAGCCGTTCCGCTCCTCGTTCATGGAGGTCCGGCCGAACTCACCGCCCCAGATCACGAGGGTCTCGTCCAAGAGCCCGCGCTGCTTCAGGTCACGGATGAGGGCGGCGATGGGGCGGTCGATCTGGCGGCACTTCTGGGGGAAGGAGTCCATCAGGTCATCGCCAGCGTTCGTGCCGTGGATGTCCCAGCCCCAGTCGTAGAGCTGGATGAAGCGCACGCCCGCTTCAGAGAGGCGCCGCGCGAGGAGGCAGTTGTTAGCGAAGGAGGCTTGGCCAGGCTGCGCGCCGTACTCCTCGATGACCGCGCCGGGCTCCTTAGAGATGTCCATCAACTCCGGGACGGTGGTCTGCATCCGGTAGGCGAGCTCGAACTGGTCGATGCGCGCCTCGATCTCGGGGTCTCCCACGCGCTCAAGCTCTTCTTCATTGAGCTCGCGTACGGCGTCGAGGGTGCGCCGTCGGACGTCGGCGTCCACGCCCTCTGGGTTGCTCACATAGAGGATGGGGTCTCCTGCGGCGCGGCAGCGCACGCCCTGGTGCGAGGAGGGGAGGAAGCCGCTCGACCAGAGGCTCGATCCGCCGGTGGGGTCAGAGCCGCCAGAGGAGAGGACGATGAAGCCAGGGAGGTCGTGGTTCTCCGTCCCGAGACCCCAGGTCGTCCAAGAGCCGAGCGAGGGCTTTCCGGGCTGGTTGCTGCCGGTCTGGAGAAAGAGGTCGGCCTGCGCGTGGTTGAACTCGTCGGTGTGCATTGAGTGCACCATCGCGACCTCGTCGATGATCGAGGCGAAGTGCGGCATGAGGGAGGTGACCTGATGGCCGCGCTCGCCCATGCGGACGAAGGGGTGCGGGGGCGCGAGCAGCTTCGGGTGTCCCTTGATGAAGGCGAGGCGCCTACCCTCGATGAACTCCTTCGGGCAGAGGGTTCGGTCGAGCTCGACGAGCTTCGGCTTGTAGTCGAACATGTCGAGCTGCGGGGGCGCGCCTGCCATGTCGAGGTAGATCACCCGCTTGGCTCTCGGCGCGTGGTCGGCGCCGCCGTGCGATTGGAGGCTGCCCTCGGTCATGAGCGAAGCCGCGGCGACGTTCGCCAGCGTCCCAGCCGTGCCGGTCATGAACGCTCTGCGCGAGAGGGTGTAGCGGGGGTCGTTGTGCATGCGCTCAGCTCCTCACGAGGAAGGGGTCCATGTTGAGGAGTGCGCTCGCCACCATAGTCCACGCGGCGGCATCTGCAGCGTCCATGCCATCAGGGAGCGCACCTAGCGGGTCCGTTGACGCAGCGCGGGCATCCTCGAGACGAGCGCTGAAGTGCTGGAGCTCTGACGCGTGGAGCCGAACGAGGGCTTGTACTTGGCGCTCTGTGGGATCGACGCACAGGCAGAGCTTGAGCCCGAAGCGCGCGCGCTCTTCAGGCGTCGCGCCGCCCTCCTGGATGAGCCGCCGCGCGAGGGCCTGCGCCGCCTCCACATAGATCGGGTCGTTCAGGGTGACGAAGGCTTGCAGGGGCGTGTTCGTTGTCACGCGGCGAGAGGTGCAGAACTCGCGGCTCGGCGCGTCGAAGGCCACCATCGAGGGGTGGGGGATGGTGCGGCGCAGGACCACGTAGAGCCCGCGGCGGTGCCGCTCTGGACCCATCGTCGGACTGTATTGGGTGCCGTTGAAGGCAGCGCGCCAGAGTCCGTCAGGTTGCGGAGGGTAAATGGAGGGGCCATAGAGCTCTTGGTGGAGGAGCCCGCTGACGAAGAGCGCTTGATCTCGCACCGCCTCTGCGTTGAGTCGCGGCCGAGCGGCGCGCGCCAGCCAGAGGTTCTCCGGGTCGAGCTTGAGGAGCGCGTCTGTGACCTCAGCAGAGCGCTGGTAAGCGTCTGTCATCACGAGGCGCTTCAAGAGCGCCTTCACGTCCCAGCCGCTCTCGATGAAGTCGAGCGCGAGCTCGTCGAGGAGCTCGGGGTGAGTCGGGAGGCTGCCTTGCGTGCCGAAGTCTTCTTCGGTGATGACCAGCCCGCGGCCGAAGAGCCGAGACCAGAAGCGGTTGACTGTCACCCGAGCTGTGAGCGGATGCTCATCTCCGACGAGCCAGCGGGCGAGGTCCAAGCGATCTGGCGTCTCCGCCGAGGTCGGGGGGAGGCAGGCGGGTGTCTCGGCGGTCACCTCCTCTGCAGGCTGCAGGAAGTTGCCGAGCACCATCATGTGAGTCTTTCGCTGGCGCTCTTCGGGGAGCGCGACCATCACAGGGGTGAGCTGGCCCTTGATGGCCTCGCGCTCGGCCTCGATCGCGCGCACCCCCTCGCGCAGCTCTCTCGCCGCGGGGGCGACCACCTGCCACGCGGGGGCGAGGAGAGACTCTTGGGCAGCTGTCCGCTCTCGAGCTTCGGCTGCCGCGCGCAGCTCGTCTGTGACCAGCATCGGCGTGAGCGTAGTGGTCGCGAAGCGCAGCCTCTTGAGGGTGTGCTGCGAGCCGTAGGACTGGACGAGCTCGACGCGGAGAGTGGCTCCCTCTTCGACGGCGACGGGGCTGCGGAAGGTGAAGGCGGCGACGTGGTCCTCGGTTAGCTCCGGAGAGATCGCCCAGCCCGAACCGCTTCCAGGGTCGAGGTCGATCGCCTTCGAGACTCCCCAGCCGTCCTGCTCGAAGTCTGCGACGGCCTGGGAGAAGCCGAGCTCGAGTTCGGTCGCGGTGGTGTCGAGCGTCACTGACGGTCTCGGGGCGTCGACCACGCGCGCGTGCCAGATGGGCGCGCGGTCCTCGTCGAGGAGGATCACTTGGCAGCGGCGCAGGCGCTCTTCGAGCTCGCCGTCGATGCGGTTCCAGAGGTGGACGGCGTCGATCTTCTGAGAGGCGCCAAGGTCTAGCTCCCACCAGGGGTCCGCCTCCGTGCCCGTGTGCGTCACAGAGCCGGCGTTGTGCTCGCCGTTCGTGTCGCCGTCGATCGCGAGCTTTGCGGGGCCGTCGTAGGCCGTGCTCGACTGCCTCGCCTGTCCCCGCTCTGCGATGTTCTCACCGCCGCTCATGACCTCGACCTCGGCGAGGGAGAGAATCCTCTCCGGGCCTGGGTTCTCGACGCGCACATAGCGTGCGCGCGGCGACTCCCTGCCGTTCTGCTTCAGCGTCACGCGCAGGTCGTTCAAGACGAAGTTGCCATGAGCGACTCGACCTGGTCCGCCGCCGTCGACGCCCTTGAGGGTCTCGATCCGCAGGCCCTTCACCCCGCCCGCAGCGGGTGAGAGCTCCAGCGTGTATCGGTCCGTGTCGGGCGAGGCCCCGCTCGCCCTGATCTCGCCTTCACCAGCGAGCTCGAGCGTGGCCCCGCTCTCTGCGACAGCGCTCAGGGCGACGCTCGTGCGCCAGGAGTCCGCCAACTCCGGGAGCTCCTCCTCCCAGGCGAGCCTGGCTGGGGTGCCAGGAGCAGAGGCCGCGCTGAGCTCATCGCGTGCGATCGCTGCTCGCGCCTCGATCTCGTCGTACAGACCTCTCTGATCAGCGGTGGGGATCTCGATTCGAGGCGAGTCGTCGCTCGCGTCTGCGTCCGCGGTCTGGTTGAAGATCGCGTAGAAGGAGTAGAACTCGCGCTGGCTGAGCGGGTCGTACTTGTGGTCGTGGCACTCTGAGCACCCAAGGGTCATCGCCATCCAGACCTGCGCGGTGGTCTTGGCGCGGTCCTTCACGGCGAGGACACGGAACTCCTCGTCGTCCGTACCCCCCTCGGTGTTCACCATCGTGTTGCGGTGAAAGGCCGTCGCGAGGCGTTGGTCTAAGGTCGCATCTGGGAGGAGGTCACCTGCGAGCTGCTCGACGCTGAACTCGTCGAATGGTTTGTTCTGATTGAAGGCCTCGATGACCCAGTCTCGATAGCGCCAGATCTCACGGAGCGGGTCTGAGCCGTGGCCTTTGGAGTCGGCGTAGCGCGCGAGATCCAACCACATGGAGGCCCAATGCTCGCCATAGCTCTCACGCGCGAGGAGGTCATCGACCGTGCGCTCGAAGGCCTCGGGGTCTTCGTCTGCGAGGAAGGCGTCTAGCTCACTCGGAGTCGGCGGGAGACCTATGAGGTCGAGGTGCAGTCGGCGTAGCAGCGCGCCACGATCAGCCCGCCCGTTTGCGCTGAGGCCGCGCTCCTCGAGAGAAGAGCTCACGAAGCGGTCGATCGCGTCGACACCAGGAGCGCCGCTAGGGATCTCGTGGCGCTCCGGCGCGACGAGCGACCAGTGGGGGAGGTACTCAGCGCCCTCGTCGATCCAGCGCCTCAAGAGGTCTACCTCTTCAGGCGTGAGTGGGACGCCGTGCCCTTCGGGAGGCATCGGGTCGAGGTCGTCCGTGATTCGAATGAAGAGCTCGCTCCCCTCTGCGTCGCCGGGGCTGATCGCGCGGTAGCCGTCGCGGTCTAGGACCGCGTCGTCTCGATCGTCAAAGCGGAGCCCCGCCTCACGGGTGGCTGCGTCCGGCCCGTGACATGGGAAGCAAGACCGCGACAAGAGCGGCAGCACCTCGCTCTGGAAAGAGACATCGTCAATGCCTTCGGAGGCATTACCCAGACCACACAGGGAGAGGGCTGCGGTGAGGGTGAAGAGGCTGCGGGTACACATCACAGACCTCATGTTACTAGGCTTCTCTCTTGATCGGCGGCTGCTGCCATACGCGCCCAGCTCACCTAGATGAGGTATGGCGCAGGCTCTCTTGATAGCAGGGCTCAGGAGCCTTGCGGGAGGGCGTCGTCAGGCCGTCTCACCAGCACGCGCTCGCCCGGGGTGAGCCCAAGCGCAGGCGTCCCGCGCACGAGCGCGATGCGACCAAACTCAGGGATCGCTGGGTCCAGCCAGAGGCGGCGCGGGACCTCGCGCACATCGGGTGCGACGCGGATGACAGTGGACTCGATCGTGCGCTCAGGCTGGGTCGCGGAGGAGAGGAGCACGGAGTCTTCCACGCTGAGCGCGCCGAGCTCGGCCTCGGGGATGAACACCTCGACCTCGAGGACCCCTGAGGGGATCAAGGTGAGGAGCGCGTCTCCGGCTGCGACGACGCGGCCGCGGTGACCGGACAGTGAGGCCACATGCCCGTCGACCGGGGCGCGGACGACGAGCTCTCGCGCCGAGATGAGGAGCTCGTCGATCGCCGCCTCTTGCACGTCAAGGGCGAGGTTGAGCGGCTCCAAGATGGGGGAGTGGGCGGGCTCATCGGGCAGAGACTCCCTGTAGAAGTCTGTGCGCTGCTGCGCCTTCTCTAGCTCCTCTAGGTTTGCTGCTAGGAGCTCGCGGTCTGCAGCGATCTCAGCGACAGTGCGCTTGATCCTGAGGTCGAGCTCTTCGAGCTCAGCTGTGGGCGTGAGGCCCTCATCGGCGAGACCTTGGAGCCTAGCCAAGCGGACGCGCAGGCGCTGCTCTTGGACGACGTTTGAGGCGATGTCGCCCTGGATCTCGAGGCCGTTGATGCGGGCCTCAGACTCATCGCTCAGGTAGCGGCGCAGCTCCATGGCGCGATCAAAGCCGCTCACTCGCTCTGCGTTCTCCAGCCTCGCGCGCTCAGCGCCGAGCTCGGAGCGAAGGCGAGTCATCTCAGCTCGCGCGGTCGCGATGCCAGCTTGGATTTGAGCGGGGTCTAAGGTCGCGATGACCTCACCGGTCTCGACATATTGGTAGAGCGCGATGGGGAGGGTCTCGATGCGACCGTCGATGGCTGAGGCAACCTCAACCTCTGGGTTTCTTACGAGCCCCAGGAACTCTTGAGTGACGGGCCGGCTCTCATGGAGGGTCCAAGCGCCGAGGCCCGCGGTGACCCAGAGGGCGAGGGTCATAGGCAGCTGCAGGATCGACTCCATCCACTGCCCCATGGGCGTGCGGACGCGCTTCATTCTCTTCGACTTAACCATCTGTACTCAGCGCTCTCCTCAGATCTCCGCTAGCTCATCTCTCAGGACCAAGGAGGCTGAGGCGATCCCTGCGGCCGCCTGCAGCTCACTCACGAGGTCGGCTCCGCGGTTTCTGTCGCGCAGCCGGACCTCCAAAACGTAGTCGACCTCATCCTCACTCCTGTGACGCGCCGAGATCTGCCGGGTCCTGCGGCAGTGGCGCTTGAGGAGCTCTTTCGGGAATTGACCATCCGAAGACACCCGGACGCTCACGTGACCATCAAACGAGGACAGCTTCCCGAAGCCTGTGAAGTGCAGGTAGAGCGCGACGACGAGGAGAGCGACAGTGCCTACGAGGGCGGCTAGGTATCGCTGCGAGCCGAGCGCCATCCCCAAGACGAGCGCGAAGAACACGTAGACCGTGTCCCGCGTGTCTTTGAGGACGTTCCGGAACCGGATGATCGCAAGAGCGCCGATCAAGCCGAAGGCCGTCACGATGCTGTTCCCTATGACGAACATGACCAGCGAGACGACGATGGTCAGGAGCACGAGAGACTGTGTGAAGGTGCGAGCGTAGGACACACCGGAGTGCGTCCACATGTAGACCCAAGCGACGACCTGCCCGAGGAAGACGCCGAGCAAGAGCGTCAGCGCGAGGTTCTCGAGGGAGTAGGTCGGCGTGAGGTCAGTCGCCTCCATCCCCTTGAGGAATTCGAAGATGCGGTTGTCCATGACTCAGATCACCATGCGCATCGCGCCTAAACGACTCGCCTCATCGACACAGAGGACGTACTTCGGGACGGAGGTTCGCTCGAGCTGAAACTCATTCACCATCCTCCCAACCCAAGAGGGGTAGAGGTTCGTGAACTTGAGCTCAAGGATGACGTGGTCCATGGGGACAGTGATCCAGTCTCCGCCCTCATGTCTGAGCTCAGCGTCGACGGTCACGGAGCCCTCGAGCTCATTATCAAAGGTGATTCGCACGGGGTCAGCGCTCTGGGAGACGAAGGCCTCACGCTTGTACTTCACGCGCATCACGGGCTCAGCGCCGTGGAGGTCTCTCAGGCTGATGAACTTGCTGAGGTCCGTACCTTGCTCTGTCTCAAGGGTATTCCGCTCGAGGAGGTCCATAGCCTCTGCGCGAGCCACGGACTGGCGGAACTTGTACACGATCCCGTTCATACGCTTCTTCACTTCGAAGAAGGTGGGGTCCTCAGGCTTGTCGGTGTAGGTCCGGATCCTGAGCTTGAAGCGGTTCTTGATGCCCCGGGTTGTGGAGCGGTAGAGGGCCATCTCAGGGCTGTCGAGGTAGAGGCTTGAGATGGTGTAGCGACCGTCAGCGTGCCCGCGTGCGAAGCGATCCCTGTGCACGAAGGGTTGGATGAACTCTCGGATCCCGTCGACCTGGTCCTGTCTCACCAGGTACTTGCACTCCACCCTAGAGAGCAGGGTGTCGTCAGTTTTGACGTTCGGCTGAGAGGACATGAGAGGAGGTGAAGTTGGCGCTGTGTAGTTCTAGGGTGGGGTCTGACCGGCTAGATTCCGGCCCTCCTGCCTCCCTGAGGGCGTTTATTTCCCCTTTACAGTATAGCCCCATCCATTTCCGCCGGTGGTTGGGTGTTCGTAGGAATAGCGCAAAATTGCAAGATACTGAGGCCACGGGAAGAGCCACCTCAAGAGGAGAGAGACATCATGTACACGCGCTCAATAGAGAAGTTTCAATCGGAGATCGACGCCGGCGCTGAGATGCCGGAGGAGCTGGATCCCCACCTCCGCTCGCTCTGGCTCGGGCGGCGAGGGGACTGGGAGGGCTCGCATGATCTGGCTAATGAGCTCTCGTCGCCTCTCGGCAGCTGGATCCACGCGTGGCTGCATCGGGTAGAGGGTGATCTACCCAATGCGAACTACTGGTATCGCCTCGCGGATCGAGCCCCTGCCGAGGGAGATCTTGAGGCAGAGTGGAGAGCGCTCGTGGGCGCGGCGCTGGCTTCCGACGCGTGAGGAGCTAGCTCAAGCTCCCAACCCCAAGGCGGTGAGGGCCTTGGCGAGGTGTTCGTACTGCTCGATCGAGTTGTAGGCCTGCGCCGAGATCCGGAGGTAGCGCGCCCGGAGCGGCGCCCAGCGCATGACGGGGACTTGCACGGAGTGCTCTGTGACGAGCGCTACCTGCAGGGGATCTTCATAGGGGCCAGCGTGCGGAGTGGTGTCTTCGGGGAGGATCACAGTCGCGAGGTGAGAGATCATCTCATCCGGGCAGGGGGCCTCTTGTCCGAGCGCTGAGAGGAGCGCGGCCCGCCCCTCAAGGGCGAGCGCTCGATTCCTCTCCCTCAGCTCGCCCCACCCGCCTGGATAGAGCGCGCCCATCGCCTCGATGGCTGCCGGGATGCAGAGGACAGGGGTCGGGTCATGTGTACCGGTCCAGTCTGCTTCGATGCGGAAGCGGCTGCGGTCGTGCCTAGGAGAGTTGGCGCCATGGCTGATCGCGAGCGGACGTATCCGCTCCTGTCGGTCCTCTCGGACATACAGGACAGCAGAGCCCTTTGGGGTGCAGAGCCACTTGTGGCAGTTCCCTGAGTAGTAGGCGGCGCCCAGCTCATCGAGGTTGAGGTTGAGCTGCCCGGGGCAGTGCGCCCCATCGACCAAGGTGTCGACGCCGCGCTCACGCAAGCGACTGACGATCTCCTCGATCGGCATCACGATCCCTGTCGCGCTCGTGATGTGATCGACGAGGGCGAGGCGGGTTCGATCAGTCACCTTCGCGAGGATCGCCTCGACGACCTCTTCAGGGCTGCTCAGGGGGAAGGGGACATGAGCGACGACCACAGCCGCGCCAGCGCGAGCTGCGACGAAGTCGAGGGCGTTGCGGCAGGCGTTGTACTCGTGGTCTGTTACGAGGAGCTCGTCGGTCGGGCCGAGGTCCAACGAGCGCAGGACCGTGTTCACCCCGCTCGTCGCGTTCGCCACGAAGGCTAGGTTTTCAGGGGCTGCGCCGATGAACTGACCTAGGCTCGCCTTGGCCTTGTCGAGCTCTCGCTCGATGTCTTCGACGAAGAAGCGGACGGGCTCGGCCTCGATCCGAGCCCGAAGTCGCGCCTGCTCCTCTAAGACGACCCTAGGGCACGCGCCAAAGGAGCCGTGGTTGAGGAACACGACCTCAGGGTCTAGGTCCCAATGAGCGGCGAGGGGGCTGGGTGAGGGGAGGTTCATATTTTCAGTCTTTGGCGTTCGCGGGAGCCGGAATGAGGTCACTGGTAGAGATCTCCCAGTCGCTCTGAATGACCCGCAGCGTGTGTGGGCTCATGGAGAAGGTTCGAGGTCGGAAGAGTCCGCTGCTAGAGCCCGCGTTGACTCGCACCGTGTAGACGATCTCATCCAGCACCTCGTCGATGACTTGGATGACGGGCTGCTCTCCTTCATCGACCTCCACGCCCGGGAGCCAACCCACAGGGGCTCGGTCATATTGATCTAAGACTCCGACCGTGATCGGCCAGCCGAAGTATGGCTCTGCGCCTTCTGCTCTGGGGTCGACCCACCGCGGCCAGTTCGCGAGGGTCATCTCTTGCGTCGCCCCGTCAAAGGAGACGATTCCGTAGCCAGGCGCGCGGTTGTAGAGCGCGGCGGGCTCCCGCTCCGCGTCGACAGGGTTGGACGCGGCGAAGACGGTCATCTTATTTCCAAAGCCATCGAGGTAGTCGCCCGTGTTTCGCGGGGCGCCCTCCGGCGTGTTCAGGCCTGGCTCAGAGGGGTACCAGCGACGCGGCCAAGTGTTCGCCACGGAGGGGACGCAGAGCGTGTACCCGGCGTCTCCCCAGTCATCGACGCCGTAGCGGATCGTCGATCCGAGGTGCTGATCACCTGCGACGTGGAGCGCGAAGCCCTTGCGGATCTTACGCAGAGCCCTGTCGCGCCCGAGCGACGGCCAGCCGTTCGAGTCGGCGTCGGAGACGGGCATGTCGTCGGGTGGGTAACCCCCTACAGGGACCACAGGCAGCCGCGGCGTCACAGCGTCGGTCTTGGCCGGCGGGGGGAGGGTCGCGACGTTCGCGAAGATGGTCTGGGAGAGAACGACCTTGAAGAGCGCCTGCTCCGACCAGTCGGCCGCCCAGGCCTCTAGGAAGTCGAGCTGCCGCTGGCCTAGGAGGGGGGCGTCTACGGTAGAGGCGCTCGCGTCAAAGCCGTCTGCGCGGAAGTAGCCGTTCTTGCAGTCCCCCTCGGTCTCCGCGACGGTCGGGGACTCTTTCCACATCCTGTCTGCGATGACCGCGAAGCTCACGCCGCCGTACTCGACGTTCGTGTAGTAGACGCTGATGTCTTGCTCGATAGGGGTCGGGTCGAAGGCGTCGGGGAGATGGCTCACCTGGGTGCGGTGGATAGCGTTCACGAGGTGCCCGTCGAGCTTGTAGCCACCGGAGTCCTGTGAGGTCATCCCATCCCGTGCGACCGCCTTCCGACCACCTGCGCCCCAGATGTTCCCGTGGTAGACGTCGTGGTCGTCAGGGATGGTGACCGCGGGGATGTCGCGAGTGAGCTCACCGAAGACCCAGCACCAGCGGTACCACTTGTAGAGGTAGTCCTCGATCGAGTTCCCGTTGTGCTGGAGGTTCGCGCCGACGAGGTCTCCCTCGTAGAGCTGGTCTCCTGAGAAGAAGAGGAAGTCTGGCTCATGCTGCTTGACCGCCTCAACGAACTCGGCGTGCGGGAACCAGATCCCGTTGGAGTTCCATCGGATAGCGCCGCCCGTGAAGCACTTGTGGCCGGTGAAGCCAGCCAGGACGAGGTCCTCCGGCTCCTTGCGGATGGTCCCCTCATAGACGCGCTCCTCCATCGCGCCGCCAGAGCCTCTAGCCTCGCTGACGACGCGATAGGGGACGTCGCGGCTGCTGTCCCAGCCTCTCACCTTGAAGGGGTAGGTGTATGAGAGCGGAGTCAACGTGGCGCGAGCGACCTCACGCCAGCCCGCCGCCTCTCGTATCTCAAGTCGCGCCTCTGTGCCCTCGCCCGGGCCCAAGGGGACCGCCTGCGCCGTGAGCTTCAGCGTGCCTTCGCTCAAGGTGTGTTGGCACGCGAGCACCGGACCCCACGCGCGCTCAGGGTGGCGCTGGAGCTTGGAGCCGCTCATCGTCCAGTCTTGAAACCAGAACCCTGTGCGCGGGCTCTTGGTGCCTAAGTGACTGACGAGCGCGAGGCAGCCGTCGAGCTGGTGTGCGGGGAGTCCTTCGTACACCGCGCGGCTCAAGAGCTCGCCGCCTGTGCGCGTAGTGGCCTTGAGCTCGAGGGTGTAGCCGTCAGCTGTCGGTCGCGCCTCGAGCGAGAGCAGCGCTGGGACTTGCGCCCCTCCAGCGAAGCCTACGCCCTCTCGGACAGCCTCTTGTATGAGGGGGATGGAGTCTCTCTTGAGCGGACCGCTGACGGACCAAGAGCCGCCGCTGTATGAGCCAGAGTTGTCGTGGAGTTGGACCTGCCCTGAGGCATCGAGTACCGCAAGCACCCCGCCGTCCTCGCCAGGCTTCGAGTGGATCTGCGCGGAGAGCCTGTAGTCGACGTGCTCGCCGCCGCCACCGATGAGGAAGCCGTGGAAGGCCTCAGCTTCGAGCGCTCCCTCGCTGACTGCTCCTGTGGCGACGCTGAGAGAGAGGTCACCCTGGGCTTCGCTGAGCGAAGAGGTGAGGAGCTGAGCGGTCCTGAGCGGGTGCTTCTTGGCCCCGACAGAGCACTCCAAGCGACCACCGCGCACGCGCCAGTCCTGGAGTCGATTGGCGAAGAAGTCCTCACCGATCCAAGCGCGGTCCGTCTCCCCGGTCTCAACGAGGTAGGCGGCTGGAGACTGCCCGAGGTGTGAGAGGCTCTGGCAAGCTGAGAGCGCGAGGAGGGCTGCTAGGAGCGGTGCAGTCTTGGTCATCCGCACACTCTAGCTGACTCCCTGCGCTCAGGCTCCCGCGTCGCGCTTCTCGATCTTCGCCCAGGTGTCCCGGAGGGTGACAGTGCGGTTGAAGACGGGTGCGCCAGGCTTGGAGTCTCCGCTGTCAGCGCAGAAGTAGCCCTTACGCTCGAACTGCACGCGATCGCCGGGCGCAGCGTCAGCGAGGGCGGGCTCGCCCTTGGCGGTGATCGTTTGGAGCGAGTCTGGGTTGAGATTCTCGCGCCAGTCCACACCCTCGGGGACGTCCTCAGGGTCAGGGTCCTTGAAGAGGTTGTCGTAGAGGCGCACCTCGAGGTCGACCGCTTCGGCAGGGGCCCAGTGGATGATGCCCTTCACTTTGCGGCCGTCCGGCGTCTGACCGTTCGCCGTCTCCGGGTCATAGGTGCAGCGCAGCTCAGTGATGTCTCCGTCCGCGTTCTTTATGACCTCATCGCAGGTGATGCAGTAGGCGTAGCGCAGCCGGACCTCGCGGCCGGGTACGAGCCGGCGGAACTTCCTAGAGGCCTCCTCGCGGAAGTCCTCGCGCTCGATCCAGACCTCGCGCCCGAAGGGGATCTGGCGCGTCCCAGCGGAGTCATCCTCAGGATTGTTCACGGCCTCGATCAGCTCGGACTCCCCCTCGGGGTAGTTGGTGATGACGACCTTTACCGGGTCAAGCACGGCCATGCGGCGGGCTGCGGTCTTGTTGAGGTCGTCTCTCACTGCGTTCTCTAAGACGACGAGGTCGATCGTGGAGTTGAACCTCGCGACGCCGATAGTGTCGATGAAGTTGCGCACAGCGGCGGGTGTATAGCCGCGGCGGCGCATGCCAGAGAGCGTGGGGACTCGGGGGTCATCCCATCCGTTGACCGCGCCTGACTCCACGAGCTCGCGCAGCTTACGCTTGCTCATGACCGTGTAGGTGAGGTTCAGCCGCGCGAACTCCGTCTGTCTCGGCTGACTTGGGACGGAGAGGTTCTCTAAGAACCACTCGTAGAGCGGACGGTGGTTCTCGAACTCCAAGCTACAGAGCGAGTGAGTGATCCCCTCGATGGCGTCAGACTGACCGTGGGTGAAGTCGTACATCGGGTAGATGCACCAAGCGTCACCAGTGCGGTGGTGGTGAGCGTGCATGATCCGGTAGAGGACCGGGTCGCGCATGTTGAAGTTAGGCGAGGCCATGTCGATCTTGGCCTTCAGCGAGCACGAGCCCTCCGGGAACTCTCCCGCACGCATCCGTCGGAAGAGCGCGAGGTTCTCCTCTGGGGTCCTGTCACGGTAGGGGCTGTTCGTGCCAGGCGTCGTCGCGGTGCCGCGGTGCTCGCGGGTCTCCTCTTGGTTGAGGTCGCAGACGTAGGCGAGGTCTTTCTCAATGAGCTCCTCAGCCCAAGCGTAGAGCTGCTCGAAGTAGTCCGAGGCATAGCGAGGCTCTCCGTCCCACTGCCACCCGAGCCAGCGCACGTCCTCCTGGATGGAGTCGACGTACTCGACGTCCTCCTTGGTCGGGTTCGTGTCGTCGAAGCGCAGGTTGCAGGCGCCGCCGTACTTCTCCGCCATGCCAAAGTTGATACAGATGGCCTTGGCGTGGCCGATATGCAGGTAGCCGTTCGGCTCCGGTGGAAAGCGAGTGCACACGCGTCCACCGTCCCGGCCGCTGGCCAGGTCTTCCTCTACGAGCGCCTCGAGGAAGTTGAGGCGGCGGGGCTCTTCAGTCTCGTGCTCTGACATGACGGCGCGAGATGATAACGCCGTCAGGCGCTCTTCACTCGCAGAGTGTGATTTGAATCGCGTTGGACATGTTCGCGGTGCGCTCTTCCCCGGAGTCGATGTACCAGGCTTGGACGAACAAAGTGCTCCCTCGCACCTCTCCGAAGAGTGGAGGAGCGCTGAAGTCGAGCTGCAGCTCTGTCGCGCCGTCACGCCCGGCGACTTGGGCCGGATGGAGGCGTTTGACCGGGTAGGAGACACACCTCACGCCCGCCCCGAAGGGAAGCTCGAATGGCTTGGTGCCATAGAAGTAGACGACCGGGGCGCCTTGGGGGAGCTGGCTCACCCTCAGGCTGCCTGGCTGGCTGACGCTCGGGAGACCGTTGAGGCTCAGGACAGCACCCTCGCCGACGGAGTTCGAGGCGCCGTCGCAGTAGGTTGAGCTTCGGCACTCGCACTCGTCGAGGACGCCGTTTTGATTCAAGTCTGCCCCGCGCCCTGAGAGCTCACACTCGTCCAGGATCCCGTTCTCGTTGCAGTCCTCGCGCGGGCTCGAGTCGATCTCACACTGGTCCCCGATCCCGTTCGCGTTGCAATCGTTCTCGCACTCATCAGGGATCCCGTTGCTGTCACAGTCGATGCTGGCTCTGGAGCTGATGTCCGTGCTGTCGGGGACGCCGTTCCGGTTGCAGTCCGGCTGGCACTCGTCGGGGACCCCGTCGGTGTCGACGTCTTGGCTGAGCCCCGAGGCGATGTCGCAGGTGTCAGGGATCTCATTGCCGTTGCAGTCGGTGTGCGCACCGTCAGCGATGTCGCAGGCGTCAGGTGTGCCGTTCTCATCGCAGTCGAGATCACAAGAGTCAGGGACGCCGTTCCGATCGCAGTCCGTCTCCACATCTCCAGTGACGTCGCACTCGTCGGGGATCTGGTTGTTGTTGCAGTCCAGTGAGGTGCCGTCTGCGATGTCGCAGCCGTCGGGGACGCCGTTGCCGTTGCAGTCCGTGAGGACTTCCCGGCACGCGTCAGGGATGCCGTTCTCGTCACAGTCTGGGTCACACTCGTCGATGATCCCGTTCCCGTCGCAGTCTTCTGCGCCGCCGGTGAGGAGCTCTACGGAGTCTGGGATGAGGTCGCCGTCACAGTCGATGGAGACGACCTCGATGATGCCTCGGTGCGTGGAGGTGGTGAAGACGTCCTCCCAGACCCCATCGCGCTGTCCAGTGAGCACGACGAAGTCCTCTAGGCCGAAGAGGTTGTTGGGCTCTCCCGGCGCCCAGGCGTTGAAGTCAAAGGCCTCACCAGAAGACCAGGTCCACTCTCCGCGAGTGCCGACATCTGTCAGGCCTATCCAGAGCTCCTCGCTCCCGCCGAACTGTGCGAAGGCCCAGTCGTTCTCCTCTTCGTCCGTGAGCGCCGCGAGGTGTCCGCCGAGCGCCTGAGCCTCTGACTCTGCAGCGGGCCAGCTCAATCGGCCTGAGGTCAAGGAGTACCAGTGGTCGCTTCCAGGGATGGTGTACCACTCAGAGACCTGAGGGGAGATCGAGAGCAGCGCGAGCGCGATCTTCGTGATCATGGCGGTGGGTGTCCTCTGGTAGGCAGGCGGGGAAGGCGCGGTCCGTTTCCAGAGGATGCCCAAAATGACGGCAAATTTCAGCGATTCCTCGTCGCATCACAGCGCACCTCGCCCCGTGTCCCCACCGGGTATTGGGTGAGTCCAGCTGCCGGCCTCTGAAGGCCTGGTCACGCTCCCGTGAGAGAGCGTTCCCTTCAGTCGCAGTCTGCGAAGCTCACAGCGCCGCTCATCTCGAGCTTGGCGCCCAAGCTGCTCGTCAATCCGGCAGAGAAGCTCTCCGTCTCTTGGTCGAGGGTGGCCGCGGGGAGCGCGGCCGCGCCGTCCAGCCAAGTGTAGAAGCTGATCTCACCCTCACCGATCTCGAACTCACCATCTCCGTCGAGGTCCACCTTGTGCGTCAGCACCATCCCTTCGCCTGGGGAGCTGATGATGTGATCTTCGTTGTTGGTGAACTCATTTAGGGTGGTGGTGAAGAGGCTGACCTCAATCTCTTGAGACTTATCAATCACGTGAGATCCGTTCACTGCCAGAGTGCAGAGGTCTGAGCCGGGCTCCGAGAAGCAGATCGCGCTGACTTCGAGCTGGTGTGCTTGAGGCCCAAGGGGCGCGGCTTGGAGCGTCATTGACCCGTTGATGTTCCCTTCGAACTCGTTAGCCAGGCAGAGCTTGACCACGCGGAGGTCGGGCAGGAGGACGCAGCCCGCGCCTGCAGCGCTCTGGATGGTCGCGTTCGGTGTGACGAGGTAACGACCGCCGCTGGTGATCTCGACCCCGAGCACGGCGCCCTCGGCATCGACCTCTGAGACGAAGGCTGATGCGATCGGGCTGGCGCCCATCACGAGCGTAGCGCCAAAGCTCACGTCGTCGCCCACCTCGTACCCGCTGCCCGGGTCAAGGATCACCATCTCTTCGACCCCGAAGCCGATCCCGCCGCCAGGGGCGACGGCGGTGCTCTCGCAGTCGCAGGAGCAGAGAGGGAGGGCGCAGAGGAGGCCGAGAGCGAGGCGCGTGAAGTCGCACAAGGTCTTTCGATTGTTGTTCATAGCGATCGCGCGGGGGAAGAGTCCGAGTGACTTGCGGCCAAGGATAGCGTGCGCGTGAACCGAAGTGGTCGATGTTGGGGCCCTCTGAATGAGATCCAGCCTGACGCTCTTCGGGGCGCCCTAGGAGCCTGCTGTGGCGGGCACAGGAGCTTCGCCAAGAAATACAAAGACGCATTCCTTGGTTTCCGTACAATGTCCATCGCGGAGCTTCCGTCCCCCAATGTGCTGCTGTCCTTGACCTTTGGGCGAGAGACAGGGGCTGGCTCCCTAAACCTCCGTAATGACTTTCCCCTCACACCCGTCCGGGTCCCTCAGAGTCGTTGAATGAGCGCACGCGCTGGCAACGACACTCGCAAGGTACCTCTCCCATGAACTTCCCCACCAGGAGCCAAAGGCTCGCTTCGGCGCTCTCACTCGCTCTACTCCTCGTCGTCAACGGTTGCAGCATGGAGGCCTCTGTCAACTCGACAGCTCCTGCGCCGGCCTCTACGAGCGAGCCTGCTGCGGCGGCTCCTGCGCCCGCGCCATCACCGGTGAGCTCGACCGCAGGTCCGAAGCTCGGCTTTGACGCGGTCAGACATGACTTCGGAAAGGTGGATGACACTGTCGAGTACAAGTATCAGTTCACCTTCCGGAATGACGGCAATGATGAGCTCGAGATTCTTGAGATCAAGCCGAGCTGCGGTTGCACGACGACGGAGCTCGCGAAGATGATCTACGCGCCGGGCGAGGAGGGGTCGATCGAGCTGGTGTTCCACCCGAAGGGCTACGGGCCTCAGACCAAGACGATCACGGTCAAGTCCAACTCGAGGGGCAGCGAGCGGATCATCCTCTACATCAACTGTAACGTGACTCCGTTCGTTCAGTTTGAGCCGCGCTCTGTCCGCTTCGATGAGGTTCCGAGCTCGGAGGGCCGTCACGAAGACGTCATCGTGGTCTGTCGTGACCAATCTGCGGTCTTCGGGACCCCACAGTGCACCAACCCGAACTTCATGGTCGAGTGGGTGCAGCCCCCCGTAAACGGCCGCGGCGTCGTCCGAGTCAGCCTCAAGCCGGGCGCGCCTAAGGGCAACGTGATCAATAAGGTCAAGCTCGACGTTCAAGGGGCGCCGAAGGAAGGGGCAGAGCTGATCACGCACCCTGCGGAGCTCAGTGCGAGCGCTGCAGTCTTCGGGGCGATCATCGTCGAGCCCGTCTTCCTCTCTGTTGGCCGCGTCGACCCTGGCGGAAATGTCGACAAGAGCGTCGAGCTCAAGCGTCCCAAGGGTGAGCCCTTCAAGATCCTGACCCATGTGCTGAAGAATCCCTCCCCGCCGAACCTTCAGCTCTCCGTGACTCCGCGCGGGAACTCTTACATCGTCCGCGTCTATGGAGCCTCGGGTAACTACCAAGGGCTCGTGCGAGGGAGCGCGGTCATCACGACTGACGTCCCTGGCGACCCGACCCTGACGATCCCCGTCATGGGGGCGGTGCGGCCGGACCCGAAGAAGTAAGGCTACCTTCGGCGCCCGACCCAGAGCGGGCGCTTGCCGAGGCGCCGGTGCTCCTCGATGACGAAGTGCTCGCTGGCAGCCTCGCGCAGCTCGTCGGGGTTGTAGCGCGCCGCGTCCTCGGGCCGCGCGCGCTCTCTCACTTGAGCAGGACACCGCTCTATCGTCTCGCAGTTGCTGAAGATGAGCGCGCCCTCCGTCACGGTCGCGAGGTGTTCGAAGAGCACGCGGTGATCCGCGGCGCAGGCGGGCGCCCGATCGCTGCCGAAGTAGAGGTAGTGGTAGGTGTTGACGAGGTGGACGAGGTCGAAGCGCGCGCCCTCTGCAGCGAGCTCATCGAGCGTCTTCTGCTCGAAGCGAGCCTTGTCGAGGCCGAGGTGGTCTCGAGCGGCATCGGCCGCGGCGAGGTCTCCCTCGTGGATGTCGACACCGAGCGCGTCAGCGCCTCGTCGGGCGGCCTCCAAGACGAAGAAGCCCTTCGAGCTCCCGATGTCGAGGAAGGAGCCGAAGCGCTCTGGCCAGAGCCGCTCGAGGCGGCGCCACCGGCGCTTGAGCTTCCACCTAGGCTTCAACTCTCCGCCCTTCACGAGGTAGTCGTGGTTGTGTGGGTAGGAGTCTGCGAGGTAGTCGCGGACCTCTGCTGAGAGGCTCACGTCTGCTTCGGCGGCGCCGTGAGGCGTCGCTTGCCGTCGGGGGAGAGGCGCGGGGCACCGCCGCCGACGTCTGCGCTCTCCTTGTCTTTGTCCCAGAGCTGACAGGTCACCTGCTTGTGCTGTTGGTCGAGAGCCTCGCAGTAATTTGTGAAGACGCAGCGCTCGATCTCTGCTCCCGCGCCTTCGCGTATCTTCGCCCACCAGTCCGGGTCGGCGAGAGACTGTCGCGCCGCCGCGACAAAATCGCA
The DNA here is from genome assembly GCA_022446815.1 of Planctomycetota bacterium. Lineage (GTDB taxonomy): Bacteria > Planctomycetota > UBA1135 > UBA1135 > JAKVCE01. Next base: position 163,642 of record JAKVCD010000017.1, on the reverse strand, counting down.
GCTGCCGTCTCCGAGGGAGCGCTCCATGAGATCGAACTCATTGAGGCCGCCGGCCGCGACGACAGGGGTCTCATGCCCGGCCTCGCGCACGGCCGCGCGGATAGCCCGCGGGAGCGCGAGGTTGCGGCCGAAGGGCGCCGCGCCCTCGATGCGCACGGTGGGCATGCACTCGTGACCGCTCTCGCCGGTGTAGGGGTAGACCGCAGCGCCGACCTTGGGCTGCTTGGCGTCCTCAAACTTGCCGCCCTTCGAGACAGAGAGGAAGTCCATGCCAGCCTCTGCGAAGGCGACGCCGTAGTGGCAGGCGTCCTCGAGGCGGCCGCCGCCCTCGATGACCTCGTCCCCGAGGAAGCGACAGCCGACGGCGAGCTCGGAGCTGACGCGCTCGCGGACGGCGCGAAAGACCTCGAGGGGCAGCCGCGCTCGCGCCTCGCGAGAGCCGCCGTAGCCGTCGTCGCGGTCGTTCTTGGCCGAGAGGAAGGAGGCCATGGTGTAGGCGTGAGCGAAGTGCAGCTCGACGCCGTCGAAGCCTGCGGTCTCTGCGTTCTGCGCCGCATCGGCGAAGAGCCCAGGTAGGACCTCCGGCAGCGCCGCGATATGAGGGAGATGTGTGTCGGTCACCTGCTCTCGGTAGCCCATCTCAAGGTCCTCTCGCTCACGCTCACTCAAGACAGCGAAGAGCGCTTCATCTTCGAGGTTCAAGAGCAGCTCGCGCAGCGCGTCGTCATCTGCGGGCGCGTGCCCTAGGGTACGCACGGCCTCGTGGTGGCGCGGCTCCACAGAGAGGAAGCGACGGACCCAGGCCTCGCGCTCAGGGCGTCGGCGGATCGTGAGGAAGTCGATGAGCTGGATGAAGAGGCGGGTCTCTCCGTCGGAGCGTTCGCGCACCACCTCGACGAGGTCTCTGAGCCCAGGGATGAAGCGCTCGTGCCCAGCGCGCATCAGCGGGCCAGAGGGGACGTCTCGGATCCCGGTGGCCTCAACCACGAGCACGCCTGGGCGTCCGTCTGCGAAGCGTCCATACCAGTCCAAGATCTCTGGGGTGACGAAGCCCTCCTCCGTGCAGCGCCACGGGACCATGGCCGGCACCCAGGTGCGAGAGCTGGTCTCGATCGGTCCGAGGCGGCCGGCAGAGAAGACGCGGCTTGCCTCCGCCTCTGCTCGGGAGGGCCAGCGCGCTTCAGGGATGGGATGCTTGGAGGCGTTCACGTGCGCTGAATTGTAGTAGGAGGGGCCGAGGCTTCCGGTGTCCTTCCGCGCTCGATACCTTTCCCTTATGACGACAGCCCTCGTCACCGGCGCGAGCAGCGGCATTGGCGCTGCCACCGCGCGCGCTCTCTCCGCCGCTGGCCACGTCGTCATCGCGGCGGCGCGGCGTCTCGAAGCCCTAGAGGAGCTCTGCGCCTCCCTCGATGGGCCCGCCCTCGCCGTGGCCATGGACGTCACCGACCCCGCCTCAGTGACGCGCGGGCTCGAAGAGGCTCGCCCCTTCGCCGAGGCTCACGGCGGCATCAGCTGGCTGGTGAATAACGCGGGCGCAGCCGAGAGCGCACCCGTCGGGAAGACCGACGACGCCCTCACAGAGCGGATGCTCGAGGTGAACTTCCACGGCGCGCGCAGGCTCACAGAGGCGCTAGCTCCGGTGATGGTGGAGGCCGGGGGAGGGGCTGTGGTGAACGTCGCCTCCTCGGCGGGGCTCCACGGCTACGCCTACGTCACCGCTTACTGCGCTGCCAAGCACGCGCTCGTCGGCTACAGCCGCGCAGCTGCAGCGGAGCTAGGTGAGAAGGGTGTGCGCATCTCTCTCGTCTGCCCGCACTACGTCGACACGCCGATGACTGACGCTTCAGCGCAGCGTCTCGCCGAGAAGACAGGAAAGAGCGAGGAGGAGCTGCGCGCCTTCTTCGCGTCTCAGAACCCTGGCGGCCGCCTCGTCACAGCAGGCGAGGTGGCTGGGACGATCTTGGAGCTCCTCTCCGAGGGTGAGAGCGGGTCCTTGGTGGAGTTGGATGGATCTGGGGACCTCCCCGGAGGAGAATGAGCACGTGAGCGAGCAAGAGATCATCCTGCCGGAGGGCTGGCGTCGTCCCCGAGGCTACTCCAACGGCGTGCTCGCGCCGGCGGGCAGCAGGACGCTACACGTCGCAGGCCAGATCGCATGGGACGCTGAGGAGACGCTCGTTGGCCCGGGCGACTTCGCCGCGCAGTTCGCGCAAGCTCTGGACAACGTGGTCACTGTCGTTCGTTCTGCGGGCGGTGAGCCTGCGCATGTCGCGACGATGACTGTCTATGTCATAGACAAGCGTCAGTACCTCGAGGCGCTCCCCGCTGTCGGGGCTGCATGGACGAGCCGTTGCGGAAAGCACTACCCCGCGATGGCGCTCGTGGAGGTCGCCGACCTCCTCGAGGAGGGCGCCCTCGTCGAGATCTCAGCGGTCGCTTACCTGCCGTGAGTGACGCTGGCTTCCGAGCGAACGGCGTCGTCACGCTGCTCACCGACTTCGGCCTCACCGACCCTTACGTCGGTGTGATGAAGGGGGTCATGCTCTCTGCCTCACCTGCGTTGAAGCTCGTCGACCTCACCCACGGCGTCCCACCGCAGGCCGTCGCTGTCGGGGCTTGGCACATCCAGCAGTCCTGGGGTCGCTTCCCCGCGGGCACCGTGCACATGGTCGTCGTGGATCCGGGCGTCGGCTCCGCGCGCCGAATCCTCCTCGTCGAGCAAAACGGGCACCTCTTCCTCGCTCCGGATAACGGCGTGCTCGCGCCCACCATCGGCGCGGGCGCGACGGTGCGAGCGCTGGACATCGAGCGCTTCGCGCTGCCCGGCGCCTCGCGCACCTTCCACGGGCGTGACGTCTTCTCGCCTGCTGCCGCGGCCCTCGCCGCTGGCCTCGACCCCTCAGAGGCGGGAGAGCCCACCGAGGACTGGGTGAGGATGGAGCTCCCCACTCCGACGGTGGAGGAGGATGGCTCTGTCCGGGCTGGAGTCCTCTACATCGACAGCTTCGGCAACCTCGTCACGATGATCGGGGCTGAGCACTTGGAGCGAGCGGAGGGATGGACCACAGAGATAGGGGGCGCGTCGATGCCCCTCGTCGGCACCTACGCAGACGTCGAGATCGGAGCGCTCCTCTCTCTCCTCGGCTCAGGCGGCACCCTAGAGGTCAGCCTGAGGGACGGAGACGCCGCAGCGCACCTCAAGGTGGCGCCTGGGGACGAGGTCCTGCTCCGACCTGAGCCTCAGTAGATCCCCAACAGGGGCTGAAGCCGTACACTCTCCGCCCTAGCCATGAACCTCGAGCACGTGAAATACGAGCGGGAGGGTGGGATCGCCACCTTCACCCTTGACCGCCCTGAGCGCCTGAACGCCCTGACCTTCGACAGCTACCGAGAGCTGACGGACGCCTTCCGCGCCCTCCGCGATGACGACGAGCTGCGCTGCGTCGTGATCACTGGGACCGGCCGAGCCTTCTGCTCCGGCGGCGACGTGAAGGACATCATCGGGCGCCTCTTCGGAGTCTCCGATGAGGAGCTTCTCGCCTTCACGCGCATGACCTGTGACCTGATCGAGAACATCCGCCTCCTCGAGGTGCCGGTCATCGCCTCCTTGAACGGGACGACCTGTGGCGCTGGCGCGGTGATCGCCGCGGCGGCTGATCTACGCCTTGCCTCCGAGGATGCGAAGATCGCCTTCCTCTTCACGCAGGTCGGTCTCTCGGGCGCAGACATGGGCGTCGCTTGGCTCTTGCCGCGCATCGTTGGCATGGGCCATGCGAGCGAGCTCTTGATGGCGGGGGAGTTCATCTCGGCAGCGCGCGCCGCGGAGATCGGGCTGTACAACCGGGTGGTCCCTGGAGAGGAGCTCGCAGAGTTGACCAAGGAGTGGGCTCAGAAGCTCGCTGCCGGACCGAGCATGGGCCTCGCCGTGACCAAGCGCATGCTGAATGAGGAGGCCTCGATGACGCTCTCGGAGGCGATGCAGCGCGAGGCTGAGGTTCAGGCGGACTGCATGACCCACCCTGACTACCGGGAGGCCTATGAGGCCTTCATGGAGAAGCGTCCTAAGGAGTTCACGAAGTACAAGCGAGACGGGAGTGAGGCATGAACGAGCTGGTTAATTTGCGCGCAGAGGCCGCGAGCCTCGCCGCCGAGCTCGGTCCGACGCTCTGTGAGATGGGCGAGGACGACGCTCTGCGGGCTTCGGTCCGAGCGCTCGGCGAGGCGGGTCTCTTGCGCTGGACCGTCCCCGCGAGCCACGGCGGAGAGGCGACCGAGCTGTGCGGTCCTGAGACGGTCAGCGTGCGCGCGCTCTCAGCGATCCGCGACGAGCTCGCCTACGAGCACGGCGTCTTAGACCTAGCCTTCATTATGCAAGGGCTCGGCTCCTTCCCGATCGCGCTCTCTGGTAATGCGGCTGTCGCAGCAGAGGTCCTTCCGAAGGTCGCCGCAGGTGAGTGTGTCGCGGCCTTCGCCGTGACGGAGGAGGGCGCAGGCTCGAGCCTCGGCGAGGTCGCGACGACCGCTGAGCGTGACGGTGACGACTGGAAGCTCACTGGCAAGAAGACTTACATCTCAAACGCGGGCGTCGCAGATCGATACACGGTGCTCGCGCGCACAGGCGAGGGAGAGGCGATCCTGTTCTCAGTCCCCGAGAGTGTGGTCAAGGTCGAGCGCTTTGAGGTTCTCGCCCCGCACCCTATCGGTGAGGTGATCCTCGAAGGCGCGAGCGTGCCGGACTCTGCGCGCCTCGGCGACGTCGGCGCAGGGCTCGACATCGCCCTCGCGAACCTCGGACGCTTCCGCACATCGGTCGCCGCGGCTGCCTGCGGCTTCGCTAGGCGCGCCCTCGACGAAGCTGTCTCGCACCTCTCAGAGCGCGAGCAGTTCGGTCGCAAGCTTTCGAAGTTCCAGGGGCTGCGCTTCGAGATCGCCGAGATGGACGCGCGCCTGCGGGCCGCTCAGTTGCTCGTGGATGAGGCGGCCGAGCGCTTGGACGAGGGGGCAGAGGCTACGAGCGAGGTCGCGCGGGCCAAGCTCATCGCGACGGAGACAGCGGGCTGGATCTGCGACCGAGCCGTACAACACCACGGCGGGCTCGGCGTAAAGCGTGGGACAGTTGTGGAGCGGCTCTACCGAGAAGAGCGCGCCCTGCGGATCTATGAAGGCACGAGCGAGGTGCAGAAGCTGATCCTCGCTAAGGAGATCTTCGACAAGGAGTGATGCGCGTTGGCCAGCTTTGAGAGACACATCTTCATCTGCATTCACGAGCGTCCCGCAGACAGCCCGCGCGGTCACTGCGCGGGCGCGGGAGGCGCAGAGGTCGCGCAAGCGATGAAGATGGCTGCCTATGAGCGCGGCCTGAAGAGGATCGTGCGCGTGAACAAGGCGGGCTGCCTAGACCAGTGCGCGCGCGGCGTGACCTGCGTGGTCTACCCGGAGAACGTCTGGTACGGAGGCGTTACCACCGAGGACGTAGACGAGATCGTCGACAAGCACCTCGTGGGGGGGGAGCCGGTAGAGCGCCTCGTGATCCCTCATCAGCACCTCACCGGGATCTCACGAGAGGTGAGCGAGTGAGCGAGCTCCTCAACCCGCATGACTGGCGCGACCGCTTCCCGATCGTCGGGGAGACGACCTATCTTGTGAACCACTCCCTCGGCGCGATGCCGGTGGGGGTGCGCGACAAGCTCGCGGGCTTCGCCGACAAGTGGGCCGAGCGCGGCGTGCGGGCCTGGAGCGAGGGCTGGTGGACGACCCCGACCGATGTGGGGAACCTCGTCGGAAAGCTCATGAACGCGCCCGAGGACTCGGTCGTGATGCATCAGAACGTCTCCCTGATCCAGAGCCTCATCGCGAGCGCGATCGACTTCTCAGGGCCACGGAACAAGGTCGTCTACACGGATCAGAACTTCCCGACGGTGGGCTACGTTTGGGAAGCACAGCGCCCTCGCGGCGCGCGCATTGAGATCGTTCCTTCTGATGGCGTGCGGGTCCCCACAGAGCGCCTCCTCGAGGCGATCGACGAAGAGACCGCGATCGTCCCGATCAGCCACGTCTGCTATCAGACCTGCTTCCTCCAGGACGCCGCAGCGATCTGCGCGCGCGCGCGGGAGGTGGGCGCCCTCGTGCTCCTCGATTGCTATCAGTCGCTCGGGACGGTGCCTGTGGACGTCCAGGCGCTCGGCGTCGACATGGCCTGCGGGGGCTCGGTGAAGTGGCTCTGCGGCGGCCCCGGCGCGGGCTACCTCTACGTGCGTCCGGACCTGCAAGAGAAGCTCGAGCCTACGATCACTGGTTGGATGGCCCACGCTGAGCCCTTCGCCTTCGAGTTCGGCCCGCAGCGCTACACGAAGAGCATCGAGCGCTTCCTCCATGGCTCGCCCGCCGTCGCAGCGCTGCTGCAAGCCTCCGCCGGCTACGAGGCCTTGCTTGAGGTCGGCGTCGAGCGCATCCGCGAGTACTCGCTTGAGCTCACGAGCGGCTTGCGCGAAGACCTCCGAGAGCGCGGCTTTCAGGTCAACAGCCCCGAGGGTGACCATGAGCGCGGCGGCACCCTCGCGGTGGGCTTGGCCGAGGACGAGGACGGCAAGTCCTTCGTGCAAGCGCTCGCCGCGCGCGAGGTGCTCGTCGATCACCGCCCAGAGATGGGGCTGCGCGTCTCGCCGCACTTCTACACGACAGCAGAGGAGCTCAGCGCCTTCGCAGAGCATCTGAGCGAGCTGCGCGCGAGCGGCAGCTGGCGTGAGTTCCTCAACCAAGACTCGGCGTACTAGACGATGAGGACCCTGAGCGCATCCCTGCGGCTCTGCCTCTTGTCCTTCGGGCTCCTCGCAGGCTGCTCTTCTTCCACGCCTGCCCCCGACAAGGCTGAGGCGGTCGTCGTCATCCACGGGCTCGGGCGGACCCCGACCTCCATGAAGCTCTTAGCCTCAAGGATCGAGGACGCGGGATACAGCGTCACGAACTTTGGCTATCCCTCGAAGAGCGAGCCCATTGAAGAGCTCACCTCGCTCCTCGGCGCAGAGCTCGAGGAGCGCTTCGGTGAAGACGTCAAGAGCGTCCACTTCGTCACGCACTCCATGGGCGGCATCCTCGTGCGGAGCTACCTCTCGCAGCAGCCCGCGCCACACGCCGGGCGGGTCGTGATGCTGAGCCCTCCAAACCAGGGGAGCGAGATCATCGACGCCTTCGCTGACTCTGCGCTCCTCCGCTCGATCCTAGGCCCAGCTGGGATGAAGCTCGGGACTGAATCTGATGGGATCGCGAACGAGCTAGGCCCCGTGCGCTTCGAGCTCGGCGTCATCACAGGAGATCGCAGCCTGAGCCCCTTGGGCTCTTGGCTCCTCCCGGGCCCTGACGACGGGAAGGTCTCTGTCGAGAGCGCGGAGGTAGAGGGGCTAAGCGACTTCAGGGTCCTCCACGCGACTCACACCTTCATCATGAACCGGAGAGACGTGGCGGACGAGGTCGTTCACTTCTTGGAGCAGGGCGAGTTCCTGCCGCTGGAGTCCGAAGATGACTGAGCTAGAGGTCTTCATGCCCGAGGAGGCGAACGGCGTGACGGCGCTCGTCTTCAGCGGGGAGGGCACCCTCTCTGCAGCAGACCGCGCCTTGTGCGAGCGCTTCGCGGCCTGGGGCGCGCAGGCGCTCGCCGCGCCGCTCTCCAGAGAAGGCGAGGTCGTCTCAGACCGCGACGCCACCTCCCTCGCGACAGCTGCCCTGAAGGAGGCCCTCGCGAGGGATGACGTGGACCCTGAGCTCCTCGTTTTGGCTGGCCTCGGGCGGGGGGGGACCTTGGCAGTGCTCTGCGCCTGCCGCGCGGACGGCGCGGCCTGCGTCCTCGACCTCGGCGGGCCGCTCATCTACCGCACCCTCGACGAATCTCGCTCGGTGCAGCCCCTCGAGATGCTCCTCAACCTCTCGGCGCCGCTCTTCATGGCCTTCGGTGAGGAGGTGAGCGAAGAAGAGCGAGGATGGGTGGAACAGACCCTCTCCCAGTTCGCGAGGACTTACAATATTGAGCCACTTTCCGCGGGAGGCGACGCCCTGTTCAGCACGGACGAGGTCGCCACCGAGACCACCTGGGAGGCCGCGACGGCCTTCCTCCAACTCCACCTTGAGACTCCATGAGCGCGTATAGCCTCTTTCAGCTTGCCCCGGGCATGACCATCCAGGATCGCTATGAGATCCAAGACGTGAACCGCGCCGGCAGCATGTCGGCAGCCTTCAAGGCGAAGGACACCTCCGAGGGGAGTGAGTGTGAGCTCCAAGGCTTCCCGGCGGGCCTCTTCGAGAACGCAGAGCAGGCGGAGGAGTTCGCTGCTTCGATGCGCGGCTGGAAGGGCGTCTCATCTGGTGCGGTGCTCTGCATCCGCTCGGTGGACGTGCTCGAGGATGGCTCGATCCTAGTAGTCACGGATCTCCCTACGGGTGACTCCCTGCGCGACGTCCTGAGCACAAAGGGCCCGCTCAGCCCCGCGGAGGTCCAGTCCATCGGCGTGACGATCTTAGGCGGCCTCTCCGCCGTGCACGCCGCCGGCCACATCCACGGAGACATCAAGCCCAACGCGATTCACCTCACCGGTGAGGGCCCCGTCCTCGTCGACGGCGGCATCACCATGGGGCTTTGGAGCGCCAAGCACTTGGGCGACAAGACCGCCCTCATCGGCACGCCCTTCTACGCGCCGGTCGAGCAGTTCGGCGGCGAGGCCCCGGACATCTCCAGCGACATCTACAACGTCGCCACGGTGCTCTACGAGCTCGTGACAGGCGTCGTGCCGTGGCCGGGCAAGAGCTTCCTTGAGATCTTCCAGGCCAAGCTCGCTCCGGGTCCGAGCCCGATGCGCGAGCGCGCGCCGGAGGTTGAGGTCCCCGCTGCCCTCGAAGAGGTCATCAAGGGCGGGCTCATCACCGACCGTCGCGAGCGCTACTCGGACGCCGGCACCTTCCGCGACCTGCTCGCAGCTGCGAGCCTCGACTGAGGGGCAAGGCTTGAGCGAAGAGGTCTGTGACTTCAGCGGGCTGGAGCGCTTCAACCTCCACGACTACTACCTCCAGCGGAACCTCGACGAGGGCCGCGGAGACAAGGTCTGCTTGTACGCCGGAGAAGAGACCCGGACCTACGCAGAGCTAGAGGAGCGCGTCGCACGCTGCGCGGGGGCGCTGAGATCCCTGGGCGTCCAGCCAGGTGAGCGCGTCCTCATCGTCCTGCCGGACGGCTTCGAGTTCGCCGAGGCTTGGTTCGCTGTCCTGCGCGTAGGCGCCGTCTTCGCCATGGTGAATCCGCTCCTGCACGCCGAGCAGTTCGAGCACTACCTCTCTTACTCCGGCGCGCGGGTCGCCTTCGGCCACGCGGCGCACCTTGAGGGCTTGGCAGACGCTGCGCGGGAGTCCACGAGCTGCGAGGCTGTGCTCGTCGTCGGCGGCTGCGAAGAGGACGGGCTGCTGCGCGAGTACGAGGCGGCGCTCGCTGTCGAAGACCCGAGCTCAGAGCGCACGGCTTGCGAACCGACGGGGCCGAACGACATCTGCGGCTGGCTCTTCACCTCTGGCTCGACCGGTCACCCCAAGGGCTGCGTCCACACCCACGCCCACTTCGCCTACAACACCGAGCACTACGCCGTTAACACGGTGGGCTACTGCGAGGACGACCTCTGCCTCTCGGTGCCGAAGCTCTTCTTCGGCTACGCGACGGGCACGAACCTGATGTTCCCCTTCCGCGTGGGCGCCGCCGCGGTCCTCTTCCCTGAGCGACCCACAGCGGATGTGCTCTTCGACATGATCGCTAAGCACCGGCCTACCTTCATGACGGGCGTCCCGACTATGTTCCAGAAGATGCTCGGGCATGAGCGCTTCAGTGAGGTCGACTTCTCGAGCGTCCGCCTCTCGCTCTCGGCAGGGGAGGCGCTGCCTGCTTCTCTCTACGCTAAGTGGACAGAGAAGACCCAGATGGAGATCTTGGACGGCATCGGCTCCGCGGAGATGTTCCACATCTACATCTCGAACAGGCCGGGCGATGTGAAGCTCGGCAGCCTGGGCAAGCTCGTCGAAGGCTACGAGACGGAGATCGTCGGGCCCGACGACGCACCGGTCGCCCCAGGTGAGTCCGGCAGGCTGCGGGTGCGAGGCGGCTCGACCGCCCTCGAGTACTTCGAGGACCCCGAGAAGACCGCCGAGACCTTCGACGGCGAGTGGTGCACGACGGCGGACACCTTCCGCTGTGATGAAGAGGGCTACTACTACTACGAGGGCCGCGTCGACGACCTCCTAAAGGTCGCCGGCCGCTGGGTCTCACCCCTCGAGATCGAGGACGCGCTGCTCACCCACCCCTCGGTGGGCGAGGTCTGCGTCGTCGGACGGCCTGACGAGAGCGGCCTCACGATCGCTGTAGCCCACGTCGTCCCTACGGACACGGAGGGCTCTGACGCCCTCTCCGAGGCCCTCACTGCGCACTTGAAGGAGCGCCTCGCCCCTCACCTCTACCCGCGTCTCTACGAGTGGCATGCAGAGCTCCCCCGCAACGATCGGGGGAAGATCGCCCGCAAGCTGCTGAACTGAGGCGGCCGGCTGCGTAGGCTCTGGAAGAGATGACTGATTTTGCCAAGAGGACTTGGGAGGAGGCGCGTGAGCTCTTCACTCCCGATGCAGTGGCGATCCTGCCTGTAGCGAGCACGGAGCCGCACGGACCACACCTGCCCCTGGATACCGATGTGACCATCGCGGTGTCGCAGGCGCGCCGGGCGGCTGAGCGGCTCGTGGAGGAGGGGGTCAACGCCTTCGTGCTACCGCCCCTCGCCTATGGGGTGACGCACTTCACCCAGGGCTTCGCCGGGCGCGTGAGCCTGCGCCCCGGGACGCTCTGGGCCTTCATCGAGGACATCGCGATCTCCCTTGAGGAGGACGGCCTGCGCCGGCTCGTGATCTCGAACGGGCACCTCGAGCGCGAGCACGTCATGGTGCTGCGCGGCTTGGCGAAGGATCGGCCTGCGATCACAGAGACTCAGGCGCAGATCCTCTTCCCCGACAACACCAGCCGCCGCTGGGCTGGAGAGTTTGGGGAGGAGTTCCAGAGCGGCGAGTGTCACGCCGGGAGCTACGAGACGAGCATCGTGCTCGCCGCTGACCCGGAGAGCGTTCGCGAGGAGAAGCGCGCGGCCTTGCCAGAGCACCAAGTGGGTCTGGTGGAGAAGATGCTGGGAGGAGCGCGCAGCTTCCAAGAGATCGGGGCCGATGAGGCATACTGCGGGGCACCGGCCGAGGCGAGCGCAGAGGAGGGGCGAGCGCTGATCGAACGGCTCTCGACGATGATCACCACGAGCGTGCGAGAGACCTGGCCGGAGCTCTTCGAAGAGCGAGCAAACTCATGAGCGAAGCCTGGACCAAGACATTCACCGTGCGCTTTGGCGATACGGACCTCGCGGGGATCGCCTACTACCCTCGGATGTTCGATTTCATCCACAAGGCGATGGAGGACTTCTTCGCGGGTCAATGTGGCGTGACTTATCCGGAGCTCATCTCACAGCGTCGCATCGGCTTCCCCCTTGTGAAGAGCGACGTCGAGTTCCGCTCCCCGCTCTACTTTGGCGATGAGGCGACGATCTTCGTCACGACGACGAAGGTTGGCCGCTCCTCGATCGCTTTCCGCTTTCGATTCAGCGTCGGAGAGCGAGCGTGCTTTGACGCGAAGATGACCGTGTGTTGCGTCGAGATGGACACCATCAAGACCATCCCCATCCCTGAAGACCTACGCCCCGGCCTCGAGGCCGTATTGGAGAGCGACGCGTGAGGATCGGTGAGGCCTACGAGGGCGAGCGCCCCGTCTATAGCTTTGAGTTCTTCCCGCCCAAGACCGACGAGGGCGCGGCGAGCCTCATGAGGGCTGCTGCGGACCTGAAGGAGGCTGTGAAGCCGGACTTCATCTCCGTCACCTACGGCGCCGGAGGGACGACCCGCGATCGGACCTTCGAGGCGGTCACGAAGATCCACAAGGACTTAGGGATCCGCACGATGGCGCACCAGACCTGCGTCGCGGCGACCAAGAATGAGATCGCCTCTACCATCGAGCGGCTCTGGAACGCTGGCATCATCAACGTCCTCGCTCTGCGCGGCGACCCCCCCGGGGATGACGAGACCTTCGTCCCCCCTGAGAACGGCTACAGCCACGCGAGCGACCTGATCGAGTGGCTCCGGGAGAACACGGAGATGGAGGTCGGCGCGGCCTGCTATCCGGAGAAGCACCCAGAGTCTCCGGATGAGGCCGACGACATGAAGTGGACCGCCCACAAGGTCGACGTGGGGGCCTCCTTCCTGATCACCCAGCTCTTCTTCGATAACTCGAGCTACTTTGACTTCGTCAAGCGCGCGCGTGAGAACGGGATCAAGGAGCCGATCGTCCCCGGCATCATGCCGATCACGAACGTCAGCCAGATCGAGCGCTTCACCAGGATGTGCGGTGCGACGATCCCTGAGGAGCTACATGAGCGCTTGCACGCAGTCCAAGATGATCCTGCTGTCGTGATGGCGACGGGCATCGAGCACGCCATCACCCAGTGCCGGGAGCTCTTGGAGGGCGGTGCGCCTGGCCTGCACTTCTACACGCTCAACAAGAGCCACGCGACGCGCTCGATCCTCGCGGCGCTGCGCTAGGTCTTTGGGCTGGGAATCACATCCCTCGCTTGAGCGAGGGCTGAGTCCGGTGAGAGGGTCTGTCGGCTTCTGACCAGTCGCTTACTGAAGAATCGGGAGCGTTGCGTGCTCTCGGATCGCGAGGCGCTGGGCGACCTTGCCCGCCGCCTCGGTGAAGGCCCGCGCGAGGTGAGAGTCCGGGTGGGAGACGACGACCGGATCGCCAGCGTCTCCGCCGACACGGACCGAGGGGTTGAGGGGGACCGAGCCTACGACGGGGAAGTTGTGTCGCTGGGCGAGGCGCTCTGCGCCGCCCTGTCCGAAGACGTGGGCAATGGTCTCGAAGCGACCCTCAGCGTCGGTCGTGACGGTCTCGCTGCGATCACCGAGGTCGACCTCAACTTGGGTCCCCTCAGCAGCGCCAGCGACCTTTCCGGAGACGCTGTAGCCAGCCATGTTCTCGACGATGCCGAGGATCTCGACCTTCACCTGCTTGAACATGCTGATGGCCTTGCCTACGTCGAAGGTGCTGACCGCTTGGGGCGTCGTCACGAGGACCGCGCCAGAGAGCGGCACGATCTGAGCGAGGGAGAGCTGAGCGTCGCCGGTGCCGGGAGGCATGTCGACGAGGAGGTAGTCGAGCTCACCCCAGACCACGTCGCCAAGGAACTGCTCGATCAGCTTGTGCACCATCGGGCCGCGCCAGATGACGGGCTTCTCCTCGTCGAGGAGGTAGCCGATGGACATGGTCTTCACGCCGTGACGCTCTTTGGGGAGCAGCTTCTGTCCCTCTTGGTCAGGCTGGCCGGCCATGCCGAACATCATCGGGATGTCAGGACCGTAGACGTCGCAGTCGAGGATGCCGACCTTCGCGCCAGTCTTTGCGAGGGCGCAGGCGAGGTTGACGGTCACGGTGCTCTTACCGACGCCACCCTTTCCTGAGGACACGGCGACGATGTGCTTGATGTCGGGAGAGATCTCGCGCTTCTCTTGAGTCCCCTTCACCTCAGCCGTCATCTCTACGTTGACCTTCACCGCTCCCTCAAGAGCAGTGAGCTTGTCTACGGCCTCTTGCTTGAGCTGGTCCTTTACGGGACAGGCGGGGGTTGTGAGGTTGATCACAACGTCGATGACGCCGTCACAGACAGCGGCCTTGGTGACGAAGCCGAGGCTGACGATGTCCCGGTTGAGGTCGGGGTCGTTGATCGTCGAGAGCTGTGCGAGGACCTGTTCCTTAGTGACGCTCATCTGATTTGTGCCGGTTGAGAGGGTCTCGTGTGGATGGTGGGGCTGGGGGAGGACTGCTCTCCCCTGCTAAAAACGCCCGACTAATTTAGGCGCGCTCGGGTTTGGCCACAACTCGTAAACGCCTGGGAAGAAATGATGACCGAGCGCGTCCACTTGCCCGCATCGAGGTCCCCGGCTCATATCGAACCCATACGTGGAGCCAACATGAACCTCAACACCCTCGCCCCCGTGGCCCTCTTAGGGGCCGGACTGATCTCTCCGGCCATCACCGCCGATCTCCCGCCAGAGACTTTTAAGCTGCCGCCCGCTGCAGCAGAGGTCTTCATCCGCTCTGGAGGTGATCGAGAGACTAGCCTCCTCGAGGCCCTCACTGAGACCGCAGAGGCCAGCGGCGTGCAAGTGCACACAGACGCGAGCGTCGCAGGACACCTGAGCGAGCTGCCCGCTGGCTTCGACCGCGACTTCACCATCCCTGCAGAGGACGCTTGGGCTGTCACCGAGCACGCGCTCATGCAGAGCGGCTTCGTGCTCTCTGTGCTGCGCCACAGCGGGACGCATGTGGTCGCTGTGAAGAGCGCGCGGTCGGAGCTGAACCAGGTAGACGCGGTCTTTCAAGCGGTCACAGTGGAGGACCTCGAGTATGTCAGGGAGCACCCAGCGGTCCTCTTTGAGCTACCGCTCGATCTCTCCAACATCGACGTCAGGACGACGAGCAGAGAGCTCCGCAGAATGATCAACGCCGACGGCTCCTTTCAGTGTGTTCCTCTAGGTGTGAACGACATCATCCTCAAAGGGGTAGGTCACCGAGTGGGCGCAGTGGCCGAGCTGCTGCTCTCGGTCAACGAGCGCGCCGGAGCGCGATGGCAGACACAGAACGAGGAAACGGAGGCGAGCAGCGACGGTTGAACCTTATGCTGCGGGCATGGCGCCCCAGAGCGATCAACCCAAGGCAGTGTGCCTCCTCTCAGGAGGCTTGGACTCCAGCGTGACCCTCGCCGAGGCTCACGCCGCGGGCTTCGAGACCTACGCCATCAGCGTCGACTATGGACAGCGGCACGAGGTGGAGCTGGCCGCGGCGGCGCGGGTGGCGGAGGCGCTCGGCGCGAAGGAGCACCGCGTCGTAAAGGTGGACCTCAGCGCGATCGGAGGCTCGGCGCTCACCGACGACATCGAGGTCCCCAAGGATCGCCCAGAGGCCGATATCGGCGACAGCGTCCCGATCACATACGTGCCTGCGCGAAACTCCGTCTTCCTCTCGATGGCCTTGGGCTGGGCAGAGCTCCTGAAGGCGAGAGACCTCTTCATCGGCGCGAACATCGTCGACTACTCGGGCTATCCCGACTGCAGGCCGGAATTCTTGCAGGCCTTTGAGGCGCTGGCGGAGGTGGCGACTGTCGCAGGTGCTGAGGCTGGCGCGAAGTTCCGAGTGCAGGCGCCGCTCCTCAAGATGACCAAGGCGGAGGTCGTCACTCGGGGGGTTGAGCTCGGCGTTGACCTCAGCCTGACTCACTCATGCTATGACCCTGTGATCACCGCGGATGGGCCGCTCGCGTGCGGGCGATGTGACACCTGCATCCTGCGCTTAGCTGGCTTCAAGGAGGCTGGGGTGGAAGATCCGATCCCATACGCTGAGGCGGTGAGCGGCGATGGCTGAGTCATCACGAGACGCGCGCGGTGAGGTCTTCGACAGGCTACTCGAGGTCATCGACAGGCTCCGCGCACCGGATGGCTGCCCCTGGGATCGAAAGCAGACCGTCGAGACCATGGCGCCTCATCTCATCGAAGAGTCCTTCGAGCTCTTGGAGGCGGTGGAGTCGGGCGCAGACGCCGACGTCATTGAGGAGGCTGGGGACGTGATGATGGTCGTCGCGATGATCTGTCGGATCGCTGAGGAGGCTGGGCGCTTCGACTTGGGCGACGCCTCAAGAGCGATCGCGGACAAGCTCGTACGGCGGCACCCGCACGTCTTCGGGGAAGAGAAGATCACTGAGGCCGAGGAGGTTGTGGGTCGCTGGGAGGCGATCAAGAAGGCTGAGCGAGCCAGCAAGGATGAGGACACGAGCGCTCTCGCGGGTGTCCCCAAGGCCTTGCCTGCCTTACAGCGCGCCCAGCGCACGTGTGAGAAGGCGGTCGCTGCGGGCTTCGCATGGGAGGACGCGCGTGGCGCGCTCGCGAAGCTCAAGGAGGAGGTCGAGGAGCTTGAGGCGGAGCTGGATGGTGTTACGGGCCCTGAGGGGCTCGAAGGTGAGCGCCGGGAGCGCGCTCTGGCCGAGCTTGGGGACGTCCTCTTAGCTGGAGCCCAGCTGGGGAACTACCTTGGAATGGACCCTGAGGGGGCTTGCAGGGCAGCTGTGAGGCGCTTTGAAGAGCGCTTTCGGCGCATGGAGAGCTCTCTCGGGGAGGGAGGGGTCACTGGGCACTCGCTGGCTCGCCTCATCGCCGCTTGGGAAGAGGCCAAGGCCCATTGCTGAGCTGAAGAGCAGGCACAGACTGGACAGGACGAGAGCCGCCGCTACAATTCCGCGCTCCCCGCGGGGATGTAGCTCAATTGGTTAGAGTGCCGGCCTGTCACGCCGGAGGTTGCGGGTTCAAGTCCCGTCATCCTCGCCATCCCGCCCAAGCCCCCCGTCCTTGTCCGATGGGGGGTTTTTTCTTCATGACGAGCCGCGCACGACAAGACGGAATTCACGACCTGCCTGAGCCGGGCTGGGTGGATTCTGTCGAGGCGCTCGACGCTCTCTGTGAAGAGATCGCTGACGTTGACGAGGTCGCGATCGATACGGAGGCTGACAGCTACTACAGCTACCGGGAGAAGATCTGCCTGATCCAAATCTCTGCCAAGGGGAAGGACTGGCTGGTAGACCCGCTCGCGGGCTTCGACATCAGCAGGGTCGGCGAGCTTCTCGCGGATCCGACAAAGTGCAAGCTCTTCCACGATGGTGAATACGACGTGCTCCTCTTCCAGAGGCAGTATGGCTTCACGATGGAGAACCTCTACGACACCCGCGCGGCAGAGGCGACGCTGGGTTCCGAGGCGCCGGGGCTCGGAGCTGTCCTCGCAGAGCGCTTTGGGATTGAGCTCGACAAGAGCCTCCAGCGCTCAGACTGGGGGAAGCGTCCGCTGACCGACAAGCAGATCGCCTACGCGCGCTTGGACACCCGCTTCCTCTCAGAGCTCCGACGTGAGCAGACTCAAGAGCTTGAGCGCCGCGGCCTCATGCAGGTGTTAGAGGGAGAGTGCAGGCGCCTCGAGGCGATCCGCACGGAGTGGCCTGAGTTCAATCCTGACGGGTGGGCGAAGCTCAAGGGCGCGCGTGCCCTCGATCCGCGCGCTCGCAGGAACGCGCGAGAGCTCTTCATTCTGAGAGATCGTCTCGCGCGTGAGCGCGATCAGGCCTGCTTCCGGGTCTTCAGCAACCAAGCTGTGATCGAGATCGCTCGCCGTGCGCCTGAGACTGAGAAGCAGCTCTCCGACGTCCAAGGGGTCTCTTGGGGGATCGTTCGACGCATCGGGGGGGACATCCTCGACGCGCTTGATGACGCAGACGAGCTAGAGCCTATACGTGAGATGCCGCCTAAGCCGCTAAAGGAGGGGGAGGTGGTCCTCGACGAGGCAGGCGGAGAGCTACAGGACCGCCTGAAGTCTTGGCGCCGAGAGGAGGCAGAGCGCGCGGGCTATGACGCCTCGCTCGTCTTGCATCGCCTCTCGATGGCGCGCATTGCCCGAGAGCAGCCGAAGAGCGCGGATGCGATCGGCCAGATCGAGGGAGTACAGACCTGGCAGGCGGAGGTCCACGGAGAGGCGCTCGCTGAGGTCGTCCGTAACTTCAAGGCAGACGAGTCGAGCGGCCGCTGGAAGCCGCGACGTCGGCGCCGTCGCTGAGCACGGCCCGCTCTAGCTAGAAGATCGCCGCGGGCATCGAGGCGATCTCGCTCGACGGCCCGCGGCGTGAATGGTGGAGACGATGGGAGTCGAACCCACGACCTTCGCGTTGCGAACGCGACGCTCTACCAACTGAGCCACGTCCCCACGTTTGCGGGCAGGGAGTCTAGTGTGGAATCCCCTGCAGCGGTAGTCCTAGCCTCCTTTGTTGCGCCCTCTGGGGCCCCGAGGAGCCCCTTTGGGGGTGGTAGAATGGAAGTGGATGGTCCCATGATGCTCCTCGCCCCGCTCCTCTGTCTCACGCTCCTAGGCCCCCAGCCGGGGATGGAGGGGCCTCGCACCTGGGAGGACGTGGAGCTCCCGGTGGGCTTCTACTTGGACCTCGGCACCGGCACCGTCTCAAACCTCGCGCCGGTCGAAGCGGTTCAAGCCCTCACCTGGGATGGCGAGTCTCTGCTGGGGCCCGCGCTGCTCAGTCTGATCCCAGGCGCCTCCGAGCGTGATCGGATCGAGAGGGGTGAGGGCGGCGCTCCGCAGCCGGGGGTCATGACCCTCGTCGGGAGCGAGTGGTGCTACGAGCTCGGGGAGCTCGGCTGGGGTTATCTCAGGGTCCTCGCGGTAGGCGCAGGACGCATCACGATGGAGCGGGCGCACCTCTCTGGCGAAGAGCTCCTGCTCTCGCGTGAGCCGGCCGGGCTCTCTTGGCGCGCGCGACCTGAAGGGGTCGAGCTCAGTTGGGGGAGGAGCGATCGAGAGAGCGCGCGTTGGATCATAGAGCGCCGAGCCTTACGAGCTGAGCGAGTGGGCGCGTGGGAGGCTGCCGGTACCTCGACGGAGCCTTGGTGGACAGACGCGGAGGTCGAGCCCGACGTGCTCATGGAGTACAGGGTCGTCCTCGAGGGCGGCGGGATGGGATCCCGCACGCGCGCGATAGCAGGCGGTGTCGTGGACGGTCCCGTCGAGGTCGGACAGGGTGACGGAGTGAACGTGCTCACCGGCGAGGTGGGCGGCGCGCGCGTTGACATCCAGCTTGAGTACATCAACCCCAAGGGGGTGCAGATCGGGCCGGGCGAAGGCGTGCTCATCAGGGCCTTGGTCGCGAACGGGCGAGACGCCTGGGAGCTCCCGCCAAAGGACACACCGGGCTACGGACCGCAGCGCTTCTTCCTGTCCGAGGGGCGTGACCTCGCGCTCTATCTCCCAGAGGGGCTGTACGCCCGCCTGAGCCTCGGAGAGATCAAAGAGGAGAAGGCTCAACTGAAGCTCAGCGCCGCCATTGACGGCGGGCGCGTCCTGCTCCCGACTCCGATGACGCTTGGTGGAGAGGGTCTCCCGGAGGGTGGGGCTAGCGTCAAGGCGAGCGTCCCTGGTGGCTTCCTCGGCTTGGGTCTCGGTGAGCCGATCCTCTCGCTTGAGCGAGAGCAGGGCTATGACTCAGAAGAGTGGGTCTTCGTCACCGAGGACACGACTGGAGGCGAGGCCTTGCTGATCGACCCGAACCCAGGGATCACTGGCCCTTGTCGTTACCGGACTCGCCTCCGCTTGGGGCCCCATGGCCCCTCGGCCCCCAGCGTCCCCATCTCAGTCTTGGTCGGTGACGATGGCGGTGAGCAGACGGAGGCTTGGATCCGCGAGGCGATCACAGAGCTGGGCCAGCCTGACTATGCGCGACGACAGCGTGCGAGAGAGCTCCTCGCCGTCGTCGGTGAGCGCGCGCGGCCGCAGCTTCTCGAGGTCGTCTCCTCCGAGAACCCCGAACAAGCGGCCGCTGCTAGGGAGCTCTTGAGCGGACTCGGGAACGAGGATGCCGTCAGCGCGCCAGCGGAGGCGCTCGTGCCTGAGCTGCTTCTCAAGCGGGCGAACGAGCTCGGTCTTGATGAGACAGCGCTGCCAGGCTTCCTCGATCCGGACCCCTTGGTCCGGGCCTTTGGCGCTTTCAAGGTCCGAGATGTTGAGCAGGCTCGAGCGCACCTTGAGGTCCTCGCGGAGGTGGACCCAGAGGGCTTTGTACGGGACGTCGCATCGATAGCGCTCTTGCTCCCGCCACGAGTAGAGAGTCCCGGCGTCCGCGCTCACTCGGAGGGGCTGGAGCTCATCGAGGTCGCGCGAGAGCTAGAGCTCATGAGCGCCTTAGACCCGATCCAGCTCGCTGACTCTCTCCAGGGCGCGGTGAGCGAGGCTGAGGTTTGGACCCGACTCCTCGTTTTGCAGGTTGTCTCAGATCTCGAGGCCTCCTTCGGGGACCTCGTCAGGGAAGAGGAGGCCATCGCCCGTGCGAGGCTCGTGCTCGCGCTGCTCGAGGATCGCCTCGAAGGGAGAGAGGCGCCTGGGTCTTTCCTGGCCGCAGCGCTCGACGTCGTCCGCGATCCTATGGTTCGACAAGTCGCCGCGCGCCGCCTCGGAGAGCGCCTCTTCCAGGAGCCGCGCTCACTTCAAGAGCCCCTCCGAGTTGAGCCCGGTGACTTCGATGAGCTCGCGTCGATCCTAGACGAGTGCAGGCGCTCTGGTGTGGGGGAGACAATTCTCGTTCCTGCGGGCGTCTATGAAGCTGAGAGCGGCAGCCTCTCGACCTTGCGCACCGGCGGTGAAGGGGTCCACCTCATCGGTGAGGGGGAGGTCTTCATCCACGCATCCTTTATCATTGATGAGGGCGCGAAGGTCACGCTCGAGAACCTCAAGCTCAAGCCTCGATCTGGTGTCGGGGTCACGATCCTTGGCGGGGAACTCCTCCTGAAGGACTGCGAGCTGAGCTCCTCTTCGATGGGGGTGCAGGCGACAGACAGCGTCGTCACGCTCTCGAGCTGTGTGCTCGGAAGTCCTGCCAGCTCAAAGGGCGGCAGGGGAGGTCCCATCTTGATGCGCTTTGTCGGAGTCAGCGCGCTCTTCGCGCGCGAGAGCGAGCTGCGCACTACGGCCTCGTGCCTGCAGGGGCCACGGATGGTCTACCTAGATACATGCGCGCTCTCCTCTAGAGATCGCAGCGCAGTAGAGGGCCAAGGTCGCCTAGAGGTCTTCTGCGAACGCTCGATTCTTCGTGGTGGCTACGCCGCTCTCGTCGGAGCTGGCTCAGGGGTGCTCGATGGCGTCGTCTTGGAGAGCGTCGGTCACGCTGCCCTGCGCTTGGGAGAGAACTTGCACATCTGCCGTGAGCATACAAGCGGCGGCGATGAGCCTGGAGAGCTCTGGAGCAAGGGCGTCTCTACTGACTCCACCCTCGAGCGCCGCTAAAGAGCGAGACAAGGCAGAGGGCGGGTGCCGCTCTCCCGTCGAGTGTCGTATCCTCTCGGGCCTCATCCACGCCGGAGCCAACCCAGATCAACGATGCAAGACAGCTTCCAAGCCAAGGGTTCCCTCGAAGTCGGAGGGAAGACGTACAAGATCGCGCGCCTGCGCGCCCTCGAAGAGCAGGGCCATGACATCGCTCGCCTCCCGCTGGCGCACCGGATCCTCCTAGAGAACCTCCTCCGTCACGAGGACGGGGTGAGCGTGACCAGGAATGACATCGAGGCGCTGCTCAGCTGGGACCCGCAAGCGAAGCCCTCGGTGGAGATCTCTTACCGCCCGGCGCGCGTGCTCATGCAAGATTTTACAGGGGTCCCTGCGGTCGTCGACCTCGCCGCGATGCGCGACGCGATGAAGACCCTCGGCGGCGATCCGCGCAAGATCAACCCGCTGCAGCCCGCGGAGATGGTCGTGGACCACTCGGTTCAGGTCGACGCCTTCGGCACCCCCGAGGCGCTCGCTACGAACGCGGAGCGTGAGTTCGAGCGGAACGGCGAGCGCTACGCCTTCCTGCGTTGGGGTCAAGGCGCCTTCGACAACTTCGAGGTCGTGCCCCCGGAGACCGGTATCGTCCACCAGGTCAATGTTGAGTACCTCGCGCGGGTCGTCATGGAAGACTCCACGGGCTTCGCGTGCCCTGACACTGTCGTCGGTACAGACAGCCACACGACCATGGTCAACGGCATCGGCGTCCTGGGATGGGGCGTCGGCGGGATCGAGGCTGAGGCCGCCATGCTAGGCCAGCCCGTCTCCATGCTCGTGCCCCAAGTCGTCGGCGTCTGCCTCAAGGGTGAGCTCCCTGAGGGTACGACAGCCACAGACCTCGTTTTGCGCGTCGTCGAGCGCCTGCGTGAGCACGGCGTGGTGGGCAAGTTCGTCGAGTTCTTCGGGCCCGGCCTTGCCGCGCTGCCCCTCGCGGACCGCGCTACGATCGCGAACATGGCGCCTGAGTACGGCGCGACCTGCGGCCTCTTCGGCGTCGACGAGGTGACCCTGAACTACCTACGCCTCACCGGCCGCAGCGAAGAGCAGATCGCGCTGGTCGAGGCTTATAGCCGCGAGCAGGGCATGTTCCTCACAGAGGAGAGCAAAGACGCGACCTACACCGACGTCATCGAGATGGAGCTCGGTGAGATCGTGCCCTCCCTCGCCGGCCCCAGGCGTCCGCAGGACCGCGTGGCTCTCGCTGACATGGCGCCCGAGTTCGCCAAGGTGAAGGCGGAGGTCCTCGCGAACCTCGGCCGCGAAGACGTCGCAGACTCCAGCGTCGCCATTGAGCGCGACGGCGAGACCTTCGAGGTCGGGCACGGCGCGGTCGTGATCGCTGCGATCACGAGCTGCACGAACACCTCAAACCCGAACGTGATGATGGCCGCAGGCCTCCTCGCAAAGAAGGCGGTCGAGCGCGGGCTGAACGTGAAGCCCTGGGTGAAGACCTCCCTCGCGCCCGGCTCAAAGGTCGTGACGGCTTATCTCCAAAAGGCCGGCGTCATCGACCCGCTCGCGGAGCTTGGCTTTGACGTGGTCGGCTACGGATGCACGACCTGCATCGGTAACTCTGGACCCCTCCCTTCAGACGTTGAGGCCGCGATCGACTCAGGCGCACTCGTCAGCGCATCGGTCCTCTCGGGCAACCGCAACTTCGAGGGGCGCGTTCACACCAAAGTGCGTACGAGCTACCTCGCGAGTCCGCCGCTCGTGGTCGCTTACGCCCTCGCAGGTAGCGTGGCAGATGACATCGTGAACGAACCCCTCGGGATGGGGAGCGACGGCGAACCGGTCTACCTCCGGGACGTCTGGCCGAGCCCCACGGAGGTTCAAGATGCCATCGACGCTGCGGTCAGCCGCGAGATGTTCTCTGCGACTTACGCAGATGTATATGGCGGCAACGAGCGCTGGAACGCGATCGACGCGCCCACCGGTGACACCTACGACTGGGCGCCGGCGTCTACCTACGTGCGCAATCCGCCCTACTTCGAGGGCCTCGGCCCTGAGCCGGGGACGGTAGCGGACATCGAGGGCGCGCGCGTCCTCGGGCTCTTCGGTGACTCCATCACCACGGACCACATCTCTCCGGCTGGTTCCATCGCGCTCGACGGACCGGCCGCGGCCTACCTCCGCGAGAACGGCGTAGAGGAGAAGGACTTCAACTCCTTCGGCAGCCGACGCGGTAACCATGAGGTCATGATGCGCGGCACCTTCGCCAACGTGCGCATCAAGAACCGCCTCGTTCCTGGGACTGAGGGAGGGATCACCGAGCATCAGCCCTCTGGTGAGGTGACCTCGATCTTCGAGGCCGCTGAGCGCTATCGCGCTGACGGCGTCGCGACCATCGTCATCGGCGGCAAGGAGTACGGCACGGGCTCGAGTCGAGACTGGGCTGCGAAGGGCCCGAACCTCCTCGGCGTGCGCGCAGTGATCGTGGAATCCTTCGAGCGGATCCACCGCTCCAACCTCGTAGG
Source organism: Planctomycetota bacterium (assembly GCA_022446815.1). GTDB lineage: Bacteria > Planctomycetota > UBA1135 > UBA1135 > JAKVCE01. The sequence goes on along the minus strand of JAKVCD010000017.1, from coordinate 140,140 downwards.
CATGGGCATCTTGCCCCTGCAGTTCGCTGAGGGGGAGAGTGCTGAGAGTCACGGGCTCACGGGGCGCGAGACATACTCCATCACCGGTCTGGCCGAGCGCTTCCAAGAGGGCTCGCCGACTGGCGGAGAGGTGACGGTTACGGTGACGGACGCCGACGGCAACCAGAAGACCTTCGGCGCGCTCGTCCGGATCGACACCCCGGGCGAGGCGGAGTACTACCGCCACGGCGGGATCCTCCAGTACGTTTTACGACGACTCGCTGCTGAGTGAGGGGAGGAGCCCCTCATATGAAGCTCCTCGCAAGCGCGCTCAGCCTCTGCCTCCTCGGCTCAGCTGTGGCGCTCCCCGCTGCTGCGCCTGCCAGCTGGCAGCAGGATGAGGGTGAGAGCTATGAGGAGCTTCGAGCGCGCGAGCTCGAGGGGCTCGTCGCGCGCTTCAAGGAGCACGCGGAGTGGTGCAAGAAGAAGAAGCTCTGGCTGCAGCGCGCCCTCGCTTATGAGGCTGTCCTGCGCTTCCTCCCTGACGATGAGGAGGCCCACCGTGGCCTCGGTCACAAGAAGCAGCGGGACGGGAGCTGGGAGCAGGGCAAGCGGCCCAAACCGATAGATCGCTCGAAGCGCGACCTCGAGGAGGCCATGTCTCGAAGAGCGGAGATCTCTGGTCCTTTCGTAAGCGCGCTGCGCGCGCTGTACGAGCGACAAGAGGACAAGCTCCCTGCCCTCTTGAAGGACAAGATCATCGCGGACGTGCTCGCCGTCGATCCCGAGAGCGAGTGGGCGCGAGGCCTGCGCTTTGAGGTGAAGCGCGAGGGGCAGTGGGTGATGATGGAGGTGGCTAACGCTGCCGAGGGGCGCGGAGAGCTCATCAAGCTCGAGGCCAGGACCAGGGCCGAGCTCAAGCCGGCTAAGGAGGTCGAGCTCAACAGCGTGGAGCGAGGTCTCGAGATCTCTTTCACGGCTGCCTTAGAGCGCGGCGGGGTCCGAGTCGTCGGGACGGTTGAGGACGAGGAGCTCCGCACCTGTTCGGAGAACTTGCGCGTCGCGCGGGATCTCCTGCGGGAGTATGTCGGCGGGCAGTGCGCTTACTCGAGCGACTTGACCTACTTCCTCTTGAGGAACAAGAGCGAGCAGGCGACCTTCCTCGCGCGACACCCGAAGGTCGCAGACGGCCAGAGAGAGTTCCTCCTCGGCTTAGAGAGCGCGACCTTAGAGGGCGCGCGCGACTTTGGGAGCTGGTCTGGAGACAAGCACCGCAGGCTAGACTCGGCCTGCCGCCAGGGGATCTCAAACCTGCTCTTCAACGGCCATCAGATCACCCACGAGCACGGCTGGGCCTTTGAAGGTGTCGGGCTCTACTTCACGCACAAGATCACTGGTACGCACCTCACATGGTTCGTCTCCCCCTCGCGCTACCTCAGCGCTAAGGATGACGCGGCGATGCGTGAGAAGCTCTCGAAGCGAGATGTGGACTGGCTCGATGAGGCGCGCGTCCTCCTCGAGGAGGGAGAGCTCCCGAGCTTCTTTCAGCTCTATGGCAAGAGCGTGAACAAGCTCAGCACCGAGGACCTGCTCGTCTGTAACGCTGCTGTGGCCTTCTTCGTTGAAGGTCGCCCGGGCGCCCTCCCGAGGATCCTCAAGAAGATCGGCAAGGGGCTCACAGCTCACGAGGTATTCCTCGAAGAGCTCGGGATGGACCTCCGCCAGTTCGACGAGCGACTCAGGCAGTGGCTCGTCGAGACAGCTGACTAGTTGCGCTCGAAGTCGTCGACTTGGACAGCCTCGTCGCGGCTCCGCTTGGCCTCGACGATGAGCCCTCGCTCGATCTCGCTCAAGATCCCCCGGCTTACAGCCTCATCGAGGACCGCGAGCTCTTCTGCGCGCGGGAGATGGCCTGCGCGTTGGGCGTCCTTGAGCTTCTTGCGGGCTGGGCGCGCGGCGACCGCGTGGTCTAGCGCCGCCTCTAAGCGGCCGAGGCCGAGGTCCTCCGGCCCAGGGATGTAGATCTCCGTCGTGAGGTGGCGTCGGGCTTCACCGTCATCGAGGAGCGCGTTCGCGATCTTCGAGGCCAGGCGATCGGAGGGCGGACTGACGCGCGACCACCAGGGGAAGAGCTTCAGCTTGAGGATGCGCCCAAGCAGCTTGTTGGGCATGTTGTCCAAGAGCTCCATGAGCGCGCGCTGCACCTCGTGATGAGCATGTGCACAGCTCCACTCCATGAAGGGGCGGTCGCGCTCAGTCTGTCCCTCGTCGATGAAGCGCTTTAAGGCCGCGCTCGAGAGGTACATCCAAGAGAGGGCGTCGGCGAGACGAGCCGTCAGTCGCTCGCGGAACTTCAGACTCCCGCCGAGGGTCGCCATGGAGACCTCCGAGCAGATGTTGAAGGCCGCGCTCATCCGTGAGAGCTGCTGGAAGTGTCGCGCCGTGGGGCCAGGAGTGGGAGGGGTCGCGAGGCGGCCGCAGGTCGCGCCAAGCAGGCTCGCTCGAACGAAGGTGGAGGCCATGCTGCCGACATGTCCGAAGAGCGCGCGGTCGAAGCGCGCGACGTCACGATCCCAAGCAGCGCTCATCTCCTCGAAGGCGTAGGGGTGACAGCGGATCGCGCCCTGCCCGAAGATGATCATGCTGCGCGTCAAGATATTCGCGCCCTCGACGGTGATGCTGATCGGCATCCCCTGATAGGCCTGCGCGAGGATATTCCGCGGCCCCATGCAGATGCCTGCGCCGCCTGTAATGTCCATCGCGTCGTTGATGGTGACCCGCATCGCCTCTGTCAGGTAGGCCTTGACGATGGCGGAGATCACCGCGGGCTTCTCACCAGCGTCTACTGCGCCAGCGGTGAGGGTGCGCGCGGCGTTGATGGTGTAGGTGAGACCGCCGATGCGGGCGAGGGGCTCTTGGATGCCTTCGAAGAGTCCGATCTGGATCCCGAACTGCTCGCGGATGCTGGCGTAAGCGCCGACGCCGCGCGTGATCCCTTGCGAGCCTCCTCCGGACATCCCGGGCAGGCTGACGCCGCGCCCAGCAGAGAGGCAGTCCATCAGCATTCGCCAGCCGTACCCAGCGCGCTCAGGCCCGCCGATGATGAAGTCGAGGGGGACGAAGACGTCTTCGCCGCTTGTGGGGCCGTTGTAGAAGGGGATGCTGAGGGGGTTGTGCTGCCTGCCATGGACCACGCCCGGGGTGTCAGTCGGGACGAGGGCGCAGGTGATGCCGAGCTCTTCCTTGTCGCCTAGGAGCCCGTCAGGGTCGCGCAGCTTGAAGGCGAGGCCGAGCAGCGTCGCGACGGGGGCGAGGGTGATGTAGCGCTTGTTCCAAGTGAGGCGCATACCCAGGACCTCTTTGCCCTCCCATTCGCCCTTGCAGACGACACCGTGCGAGGACATCGCGCCCGCGTCTGAGCCGGCGTTCGGCTCGGTGAGGGCGAAGGCGGGGACCTCGCGACCGTCAGCGAGGCGGGGGAGGTAGTGGTCGCGCTGCTCCTGGGTCCCGTAGTGGAGCAGGAGCTCCGCGGGCCCGAGAGAGTTGGGCACCATGACCGTCACAGCAGCAGAGATCGAGCGGCTGGAGAGCTTCGTGACGATCTCGCTTACGGCCTGAGCGCTGAAGCCCTTGCCGCCATACTCCGGTGAGATGATGAGGCCCATGAAGCCCTTCGACTTCACGAAGTCCCACGCGCTCTCAGAGATCCCTTGGTCTAGGTGAATCTGCCACGGGTCGAGCATCCGGCAGAGCTCTTCGCACTCATTATCTAGGAAGCTCCGCTCTTCAGCAGAGACGGGGCTGACCTTGAAGTCGATGAGCTTCTTGAAGTCCGGCTTACCGCTGAAGAGGTCTGCGTCCCACCAGACGGTTCCAGCCTCGAGCGCGACACGCTCGGTCTCGGACATCTTGGGGAAGATCGCTGCCATCGCGGGCAGGATGTTCTTTGTGAGGACCGCACGACGGATCGCAGGGACACCAAAGACGGCTACGCAGAGGGCGTAGATGACAAAGAGCCCTGCGACACTCGGGCCCCAAGCGTCCAGCGCGATGCGGCAGTAGAGGAAGCCTATCCCTAGGGGCAAGACCCAGGAGAGCAGGCCGCGGCCTTGGTAGAGGAGGCAGATAGCGAGGACGAGGAGTCCGATGACGAGGAGATAGGGCATCTTGTTGGCCTTATAGCCCATGAGCCGCCACGTGAGGGTGGCTGGGGACGCTCATGGAGTGCAATTAGCACACTTTAGGATATCCGAATACTTGGGTGCGGGAGGAGATCGTGGAGCGGCCCTTGCGGTAAATCGCCCCTTGCCCTCACACTCGGTCGTTCGCTCTGCCACCTAGACAAAAAAACACCATGCCCAGGACCCTCACCGCCGCCCTCCTCGCCTTCGCCTCCTCCTGCGCCACCGTCAGCGAGCCTCCGAGGGTTGATGCTGAGGTGCGTGTCCTCTCTCAGCACGTCTTCCGTGGCGTCAGCCAGACGGACGGCAAGGCGCTCCAAGCGCTCTCTGCTTGGGCTGTGGATTTAGGCGAGGGCCAGCGCTTCCGCTTGGGGAGCTTCATGAACGCGGACGGCACCAACGACTCTGGGGACGGAGTCTTCCCCGACGGCAACGGGGGTCAGATCACTCGCGTCGAGCTCGAGCCCACTTGGATCTGGGACCTACATGACGGGACCTTCAGCGCCGCAGTAGTGAACAGGAGCTATCCGAACATCGACGGTTATGGCGACACGAACGAGGCGAAGCTGAGGTACGCGCTCACCGCTGAGTTCTTCGGTATGCGCCCGGTCTTTTCGGCGTACTACGACCTCGAGGATGGCGACGGCCTCTACACCCAGGTGGGCTTAGTCCGCGGCTGGGAGCTCGAAGACGGCTTGAGCCTTGAGACTGCGTACCACCTCGCCTACGCCGACAAGGATCAGTCCGCGCTGCTCTACGGCGCTGATGAGGCGGGCTTCGCAGACCTGACCGCTGAGGCAGTCATGCGTTGGCGCTACACCCCGACCTTAGACATTACAGGGACTTTGGCGGGGAGCACGCTCGTCTCAAGCGCCCTCGCCGACAGCCTCAAGGCTGCTGGCCGAGATGACGCGAACCTCTGGCTAGGCGTCGGCCTGCGCTGGATGTTCTGAGCTAGTCGGGGCGTCGGACCAAGAAGGGCCCCATCGACAGCACGTCCAAGCGGCCGTCGAGGAAGGCGCGCACGGCGTCGTCTGGAGTGCAGACGATCGGCTCCTCGTGCATATTGAAGCTGGTGTTGATCAGGCAGGGGATGCCTGAGAGCTTCTGATACTCGGCGACGATGTCGTAGTACACCGGGTTCTTCTCTCGGCGGATGAGCTGCGGGCGGGCGGTGCCGTCCACGTGCACTGCTGCGGGGCATGACTCCTTCATGAAGTCTGTGCAGTCGAAGGTGATGGTCATGAACTCGGCTGTATGCTCCGCGCCGCTCAGATTGCGGTAGCACTTGTGGCGCTCTTCATAGAGGGTGACCGGCGCGAAGGGCATGAACTCCGTGCGCCCGAGGCGCTGGTTGAGCCACTGGTTCACCTCAGGCTCTCTGCCGTGATAGAGGATCGAGCGGTTACCGAGGGCTCGCGGTCCATATTCCATGCGGCCGTCGAAGCGAGCCACCACAGAGCCGTTGTGGATGAGGTCGGCGACCTCCGCAGCCATGTGGTCAGGGCGCTCGACCTCAAGGCCCGCCGCCTGAATCGCCTTGAGGTACTCGTCTTCGGTGAACTCAGGGCCTTGGTAGGCGGTTTCGAAGGGGACAGGCTCGCCGCCAGGCCACGACTGGTGCATCGCAATCCCGCTGCCGCAGCCTCCGTCGCCCATGTTGGGATAGATGAAGATCCCCTCGATCCCCTCCGCCTCGTGAATGCGCTGGTTCATCTTCACGTTCGCGGTGACGCCGCCTGAGAGCACGACGTTGGAGCAGCCAAGAATGCCCGCCCAGTGCTCGACGAGGCGCACGGCGACCTTCTCCAAGACGAACTGCCAGGCCGCGGCGACATCGACCATGGGGAAGTTGACCGCGAGGTGTCTCGCGAAGAAGGGGTTGAGGTTCTGGTCGATGCGGAAGCCGCCGCCCTCGTGGTGGAAGCGGTGGGAGACGACCTCGTCGAGGATCGCGGGGTCTCCGTAGGCGGCCAAGCCGACGATCTTCCCTGCATGGCGATCGGGGTGATACCCGAGCGCGCTCGTCACCATCTCGTAGAAGGTGCCGAGGGAGTAGGGGAAGCGCAGGCCGTGCTGCCGCTTGAGGTGGCCGCCCTCGCCGACACCGACTGAGCCTGCCAGCCCAGAGCCATAGCCGTCGAGCGTGAGCACCAGGGCGCGATCAAAGCCGCTCGCGAGGTAAGCGTTCGCAGCGTGTGAGAGGTGGTGCTCGTAGCGCTTGACCTTGTTCTCGAGCCCAAGCTCCTTGAGACCGGTCAAGAGCTCTTCAGACCAGCGGGCGTGCTCTTGGATCGCGCGCTCGGCCCAGCTCGCGGAGTGTCGCAGCGCCACCTTCGTCGAGAGAGATGAGACGCCGAGGAGGTCATAGGCGAGGCGCTTGAAGAGCGGGCGCTCGACGCGCTGATTGGCGGAGGCGAGGCCATGTACCGGCGCGCTTCGCTCAGGTACTCGGGCCTTCGCCGCGGTGATGAGCCGCTTGAGCTCACTGGCAGAGGCGCCGTCGCGCGCGAGGGAGCGCTCTGAGGTCATCGCGTCCCTGATGTGCTTAGCCTCGCGCTCGGAGGTCAGGAATGGGTAGGCGACCTGATCGAGCTCCGCAGGGTCCGTGTTCGTAGCCTCGAGGGCGGCGCGGATCGCGAGGGCTGGGAAGCCAGCGTGCTGCTTCACGCGGCTGAAGCGCTCTTCGCCAGCACCGAAGAGCAGGCGACCGTCTTCGACGAGGGAGGCAGAGGCGTCCTTGTCGAGGGGGGAAATACCGAGGATCTTCACGCAGAGGCTTCCAGTCTTTGAGGGAGAGAGCTGGCCGTGACCACCTCTCCCCCCATCTCCTCTCGGAACCAACGGAAGTAACCCGAACAGCGAGCGAGCAGTTCGTCCCGTTCTTGGGGATTTTGAGCGTAGGAAGTGCAGCCTGGCAGCATGGAGGGGCTGTGCAGTGAGAGCTGGAAGACCCGCCGCCCGCGCGAGAAGAGGGCGCGGGTGAGGCGCTGCATGTGGGCGAGAGTGAAGCCTTCAGGAGAGAGCGCGAGGCGCTCAAAGGCTCCGAGCCGGCTCAAGATCCCAGGGAGCCTCAGCGCGCGTGGTAGGGGGCCGTGCAGCGCGCGATGCAGCGCGCCTCCACCAGCGAGCCAACCTGCGTAGCCGCCGGTGGCTGGCAAACCCAAGAGGGCGCCGCTAGGCCCGAAGGAGTAGGGAGCAGCGTCGAGGTCGGACCAGTCCGGACCTCCGTCTTTGCTCAGGTCGAAGCCGGCTAGGGGGGAGACGTCTACCGTATAGCCCAACGCGACGAGGGCTTCGGCAGTGCGAGGTCCGAGGCCGTAGCGCCCGGCTCGGTAGACCACGGGGCGCTTACCGAAGTGCTCTTCGATCGCTCCAGTGAGCCCCTCGAGCTTCTCACGCTCAAGATCTGGGGCGAGGTTCCCGGGATAGGAGTTGTGGTCTGTGACCTCCTCAACATGCGGGGGCGTCACCCAGGGGTGGAGGTGTGCACCGACCTCACAGCGCCCGAGGTTGAGGTGTTCGCCGAGCGCCCGCGCTCCCTCTCCTGACGTGACGACGGGCCAATCACAGACGTAGGTGGGGACGACCTCATGCTCAGTGCAGACCTCTTGGAATCTGTAGAGCTCCCTCAGCGCCTCAACGGAGGTCGCGTCGCGATCGAAGGGCGCGCTCCAGTTGAACTCCTCTTCGGTGTCGACGACTACAGCGAGGAGCGGCGGAGCTCCGGCAGGGAGCGCCAAGGGGCGCCGCGGGTCGAGGATTTGGGGCGTGATCACTGCCGAAGCCTAGCCCCAAGAGAGGAGCGCGTCACTCGGGCTTAGAGACCGTGGCGACAGTCACTTGAAAAGTGACCTCTTGGCCTGCGAGAGGGTGATTTGTGTCGAGGATGACTGCGTCATCTTCGACGGAGACGACCTGGGCCTCGAGCTCATAAGGCTCTGTGAACTCATCACCGTCCTCGGGCTCCACCACCATGTCGATCCAATCCCCGGAGCGAGGGACGGCGTCCTCCCCGAGCAAGTCCGTGGGGACGCTGAAGATGGACTCGAGGTCTCGTTCTCCGAAGGCGTCCGCGGGCTCGAGGCGGACCTCACGGATGTCACCCTCGCTGGCGCCCTCGAGAGCGGCCTCTAGCGGGGGCGGGATCTCCTCGGCGCCGTGGGTATAGACGAGCCTCCCAGCGTCGTCGCTGGTTTCAATGACCTCTCCCTCGCGGTCGAGGAGCTGGTAGTCGAGCTCTACGTAGATGCCGTCAGTGATCTTCATGGGGAGATGCTCTCTCGATTGGATATGACAATCGTCGCAGGTGAGGCCTGCTGCTTAGCGCGCCCAGTGTAGCTTCCGAAGCCAGCTTCTGTGCCTGACCGACTGCGCATCAGGAAGAGGCAACCTCACGAAGCCTAGAGAGCAGGGCCTCAGGGTCGCGCTCTCGGAGCCAGCTCGCTCGATCTTCACAGAGCCCCCCGGCGGTCCAGTGGACGAGCAGCTGCTTGACCCGCTGTACGCTGCCCTTGGTCGGGGCGCCGGAGGCGCAGAGCCTCTCCGAGTACTCCAAGAGGAAGCGCGCTGCTTCGGCGGGGTTGACCCTGACGCCTGAGAAAATCCAAGGGTTAGCGAGCGCGCCGTGACCGACCATGACCAGCTGGCAGCCCGTCTCACGTCTCATGCGCTCGAGGTCGGCGTGTGTCTTCACGCCTCCGTTCCCACAGACCGGCCCCTCTGCTGCTTCGACTGCTCTAGCGAGGCGGGTCCAGTCGAGCTCCGGGCAATAGCGCTCTGCCTTCGTGCGGCAATGGACGGTGACGAGCGCTGCACCACCAGCCTCCGCAGCGCGCACGTTTTCCTCTAGCAGGGTGTCGTCGTCAAAGCCCGCGCGCATCTTGGCCGTGACAGGGATCTCTGAGACAGCTGCTCGACAGGCCTGCACGATCTCCTCGACGCGCGATGGGTCGGTGAGGGTCGCTGAGCCTGCGCACCCACGCAGCGCACCCTTAGCGGGGCAGCCAAAGTTGAGGTCAAGGATCGGCGCTCCGGCCTCTTCAGCGTTGCGCGCTGTCTCTGCGAGGGCCGCGAGGTCTGCGCCCATGAGCTGGAGTCCCACAGGCGCCTTGAAGGGGGCGAGCGCGAGTCGGGCCGCGAGGCGCTTCTTGGGGATCGGGTGGTCTGTGACCCGTACGAACTCGGTGAAGGCACCTCCTAGGTGCTCGGCCGAGTTACGGCTCAGGACGAGCTCTAAGAACACCGGCTCCGTGACGCCCTCCATCGGGGCGAGCAGCCAAGGCCCTGTAAAAGGGAGCGCGGGCGCGCTGGCTGTGGCGTGTCGGTCTTGGTGGGCTTGGAGACTCATGGACGCTACCTATGTTGACCTCGTCCGCTCACGCTGTCGATCCGCTATCCTCCCGGAGATGACTCAGGCTCGCACAGACGTTCAGATCAGCGAAGCCGTGGCGCGCCTCGAGGGCGTCGTCACGCGGACCCCGATCGTCCCCTTTGAGGTCCCGGACGAGCGCGTGCGGCTGTGGCTGAAGCTGGAGAATCAGCAGGTGACGGGCTCTTTCAAGTCGCGCGGGGCGTGGAACCAAGTCTCGCTCCTCACAGAGGAAGAGCGAACTCGCGGGGTGATAGCGACCAGCTCGGGGAATCACGGCAAGGCGCTCAGCTGGGCGGCTGAGCGCGCTGGCGTCCCAGCGACGATCGTCATGCCCGCAGACGCCTACCCGAACAAGATCGCCGCGTGCCGCGAGCACGGCGCTGAGGTCGTCCTCGGGGAGACGCGCATGCTCGCTGAGGAGATGTGCGCCGAGCGTGTCGCGGCAGGCGCGGTGCTCATCCATCCCTACGACGCAGAGCGCACCTTGCAGGGAGCTGGGACGGTCGGGATAGAGATCGTGGAGCAAGATCCAGAGGTGGAGCTCATCCTCGCGCCGGTCGGCGGTGGTGGGCTCGTCACCGGGATCTCCCTCGCTGTCCGTCAGAGCCTCGGTGAGAAGGTCCAGGTCATCGGGGTGGAGCCGGAGGGCGCACCCTCGATGAGTCGCGGGCTCGCGAGCGGCGCGCCGGTGCCGCTAGAAGAGATCACGACCAAGGTGCAGGGGCTCTGCCCACCTAGCTCTGGCGCGGTCAATATCGCGACCTGCTTAGAGACCTTGAACGGCGTGCTGCTCGTACGAGATGAGGACACCTTCGCGGCCCAAGCCGCGCTCGTTCGCACAGGTGAGGTCGTAGAGCCTGCAGGCGCGGCGACCACCGCGCTCGTCTTGAGCGGCGGTCTCCCTGAGGCGCTCCTCGAGGGTCGCAGCGCAGCGGACCCTCTCCGCGTGGTCGCCGTCGTCTCTGGCGGGAACCCTGACCCAGCGCAGCTGGAGGCGATCCGAGCACAGGCATGAAGCGCGTCATCCTCTGCAGGCCGCAAGGCCCTCGAAACGTCGGGATGATCCTGCGGGTGGTCGAGAACTTCGGCCCCTGCGAGATCGTGCTAGTGAAGCCTGAGCGCCCTGCGCTCTTGGTCCACCCTGAGTTCACTCAGATGTCCCACGGCGTCGAGGACGCCCTGCGTGAGCTGCGTGTCGTCGAGACGCTCCAGGAGGCCCTCGAAGACTGCACTCACGTGGTCGGCTTCACAGCTCGCGGGCGGGACAACGTGATCCTCGAAGACTGGATGAAGGTCAAAGAGGACATCGCTGAGCGGGCGCAGCTAGAGAGCGAGCGCGTCGCCCTCGTCTTCGGGAACGAGGCCGCGGGGATGGATGCCCAAGAGGCCGCTCTCTGCCATCGACTCATCCACATCCGTACCTCCAAGCGGCACACCTCTCTCAACCTTGCGATGGCTGTAGGGGTGGTCTTGCAGCCGCTCTTCAGCGGTGAGGTGCGCCTGCCAAACGAGTCAGGAGGTCACCCCCTCACGGGTGCTCAGCGGGAGTTCTTGAAGGCGCACCTGAAGCACATCCTCGCGGGCCAGGTGGCGAAGTCCGAGCGCGTCGCGGCAGACGCAGAGCGAATGATCGAGCGCGTCTTCTCGCGCGCTCCGATGGAGACGCGGGACGCGAGCGCTTGGCACCAGCTGATGAGGGCCCTCGGGAGCGACTCTAAGCCTTCAGACTTCGGGCTCGAACTGACCGCGAAAGACGACGACTGACTCACTCCGACAGCGGGCCGCCGAGGGACTCGAAGGTCCTCCTGATCTGCTCCTCCCAACCCTGCTCCAGTCCGGCTGCACCCGCGCTCTGGATCATGGCCTCAGCGACGGGGTGGAGCGCGGCAGGGCGCAGGTCGGGGACGGCCTCTGGCCCCTTGGAGAGCTGGATCGTCCAGGCGCGGCTTGAGCCTGGCAGCCTGAAGTGATGGCGCTCGAGGTCGCACCCAGGGTCTCCGTAGGCGCGTGTATTTCCCAGGACCTCCAAGGCCTCTTGCGCGCGCTCGAGGAGCAGAGCTGTGGAGCCCTCGGGGAGGTCACGGATGTCTGTGTCTCCCTCACCGACCACGAGCTTGTCATCAGTCGTCCATCGCAGCAGGAGCTCGCCCTCACGACAAGAGAGCAGCTCGACGCCGATGACCTCGCCTTGGATCTCGCCTGGCGCTCGCGCGATGTCAGGAAGGACAGGCCAGTCATCGCCTGCGAGCTCGCGGCAGCGAGCCTCTAGGGCTTGGATCTTCGCCTGCGCCTCAGCGCTGTCAGGCGCGCTGCGGGAGCTATACCCAGCGATCGCCTCTCGGCCGAGGAGCTTACCGAGAGCTTGAGCAGCCTCAGCTCGGGCTATGCGACCTAGCCGCATGTCGAGCCATGAGTCGTCTCGCCGCAGATCCTCGATGAGCCAGGCAAGGGCTGCGTGCTCACCTAGCTTTGCTAGGGCCGTCGCAGCGCGGCGGCGCACGCGCCCGTTCTGATCTATGAGAGAGGCGCGGAGAGCCTCCTTCGCGCGGGCCTCATCACCCACAGCGACGCCCGCGACGGCCTCAGCTCGCACAGCTGAGATTCGGTCTGTGAGCAGCGCTTGGAAGCGCGGCTGCTCCTCCATCTTTGCGGTCTTCGCGAGGGCCCGTGCGCCCGCTGGGCGCCACGGGTTCATAACGTCGTCGAGGCTCTCCCAGAGGGCGACGCGCATGCGCTCGTCTTCAAAGGCAGAGAGGGCTTCATAGAGGGCAGGCCCAAGGGAGAGGTAGCCACTCTCAGCCTCTAAACGCTCTCGTACGACTGCAGCACCATCCTCTCCCATCGCAGCGAGCCGCAAGGAGGCTTGCGTGCGGATGCGAGGTGAGCCCTCCGTAGCAACTTCAAGGAGGCGGCGCGCTTCTGCCGCGGGGTCGCCCTCGTCTTGTAGGGGAGCCGTCGTGGTGAACGCGAGCAGCAGCGCAGCAGCCCTCATATTTGAATCTTGGGGGCCTTGAGCCTGAAGAGGCTCACGATATAGCCGTCCTCACGGACCTCGCTTGCGTAGAAGTATCCTTCGACGTAGATGATGTCTGGGTTGAAGGCTGTCGTCTCTTCGGTGAGGGTGACCTCGATGAAGTGATTCACGATGCTCTGCCCGCAGCCGCAGGAGTCCCAGACGAGCTCGAACTTTTCTAGTCCCTCCGGCGTACCGAGCGCCATGTACCCCTCGACTCGAACCTTGTGTCCGTTGAGCGCGCGCACCCAGGTCGGGAGCTTCTGACCTGGTTTATACTCGATGCTCATGAGGTCGAGGAGCGAGAGCTCGTAGACCGGATCCTGAGCGGCGGACGGCGCCACAGGAGGCGCTGCCGCGCTCAGGCCGAGGGAGCAGATGAGGAGGAGCAGGATCTTCACGGGCCTCATACTAACCTGATGGGTCCCGGGCGGCTGCAAATCGCGTTATCATGATGGGATGGTTCACCTCGATCGCATCTATACCCGGTCTGGAGACGACGGCTCCACAGGTCTCGGAGACGGAGAGCGGCTCCCGAAGCATCACTGCAGGGTCGCTGCTTATGGCACGACAGACGAGCTCTCTTCAGTCCTTGGGGTCCTCCTCGCGGACGGTGTGGCTGAGCCTTGGTTCAGCCTACTGAGGGGCATACAGAACGACCTCTTCGATGTGGGCGCAGACCTCTGCGTCCCGACGGAAGACCCGGGCGCTCTGCGCGTGACCGCTGCCTATACACAGGCGATTGAGGCGAAGATCGACGAGGCGAACGAGTCTCTCCAGCCGCTCAGGTCCTTCATCCTCCCTGGTGGAACCTCGGAGGCAGCGTGGCTGCACCTCGCGCGCACGGTCTGCAGACGCGCTGAGCGCTTGGTCTCTGAGCTCGGCAGCATGAGCCGTGAGGAGGCTGCGGGACCGGTGAACCCCGAGGTCCTCGTGTACCTGAACCGCCTCTCAGACCTCTTCTTTGTCCTCGCTCGCGCCCTGAATTCGAACGGGGAAGCAGACGTGGAGTGGAAGCCTGGCGCTCGCCAGGGATGAGCGACGCGCGCGTCACTCCGCTCAAGTGGGCGACCCCTAGAGAGTGGGTCGACGCTGTGGGGACAGACACCCTCGCGCTGCTCTCGGACCACGCCCACTGTGAGCTCAAGGCGGCGGCCTCTGCACAGGCCTTGATCGCCAAGAACACTCAGCGACCTGAGCTCATCATGGAGCTCCTTAAGATCGCCCACGAAGAGCTCGAGCACTTCGGTCAAGTCGTCGCGATCATCGAGGCTCGCGGCGGTCGCTTGGCCCCGGTCAGCGGCAACCGCTACGCGGGTGAGCTCCTGCAGCGAGGGGTCTCAGGGAGGAGTCCGCACCTCCTCGACCGCCTGCTCGTAGCGGCCTTGATCGAGGCGCGCAGCCTCGAGCGATTCCGCCTCCTAGCTGACCACCTAGAGGATCAGGAGCTGCGGGCGCTCTACGCTGAACTCCTCAGCTCTGAGGCGAGCCACAGGGCCTTCTTCCTCGACGCTGCCCGCAAGAACTTCTCTGAGGCCGAAGTGACGAGCGAGCTTGAGCGCTTCGCGGCGGTCGAGGCAGAGGTGATCAGGGCGCTGCCCTTTGATCACCTCGTCCACTCTGGTCCGCCGGAGCGCGCCTAGCTGCCGAAGCGGCCTAGGTAGACGAAGTGCACGTCGGTGCCGATAGTGCCCCTAGTCGGGCCTCAGTCGCTCAAGATGCGCGAGAGGAGCGAGCGATTCTTAGGGTGGGACTCAAAGTCCCCGCAGCTGCCTCGACGGTTGATGACCCGGTGGTCTCCGGGGGTCTCTTGCTCGCTCAGATATGCATCCTTCTGAGAGACCTTCATGTGGTCCGGGTGATAGCACCCGTCGATGCGCGCCTGGTAAGGAGCGCTCTTGAAGTGGCGGCAGGCCTTGCAATCAGCTTGAGTCATTGGATCCTTCTATGACCTCTTCGGTCGGGGCACATCATGTCTTGCTGTTCCCTTTAGCGCATCAATAAATGTAGAGACCGACCCAGGAAGTCCTACGCCTGCGCAGCGACCTGCAGGGACATGTGGCGGTCGGAATCGACGACCACCTCCGCGTCCTTCAGGCCGACTTCAGAGGCGATGGCCCGGAGCTCGTCAGGGGTGAAGGCCGCGTGCAGGCTGGCGCGGAAGAGCTCGCGCTGGTTAGGGGAGGCGTCCGCCGCGTGGAGGTTGACGAGCTCGTCACGGCGCGCCTCGGAGTCGGGGCGGAACAGATCGCGGATCAAGAGCGCGCCGCCGGGGCGCAGCATCCGGTAGGCCTCGCTCAAGAAGGGGCGGGGGTCCGGGATGTGGTGCAGGATGGTGTTCGAGTAGACCGTGTCGAAGTGGGCGTCGGGGAGACCGAGGTCCTTAGCGTCCATCAGGTGGTACTCGATCCTGTCTGCGTAGGGTGAGGCCTCGCGGTGCCGCTCTGCGTGGATGAGCATGTTCTTGGAGAGATCCACACCGACCACGGTGCTCTCAGGGACTGCCCGGCAGACCATGACAGGGATGTGGCCGGGGCCGGTCCCGATGTCGAGGAAGCTCCCTTTGGCGCCGAGCTCTATGAGCCGCGCCAGGAAGCTCTCATTCGGACCGGTGTGGTCCATGGAGTCGTACTCAGCCGCCTCTTCGGCGGTGTCCATCACTTCGGGTTCGAGTACGCGTTCCATGGTCGAGGCTCCTTAGACAGGGGGGGAGCCCCAGAGGATACACGCCCTAGGTGCTCAGACGTCGTAAGCGAGGTGGGAGGCGAGCCAACGCTCTGTCTCTGCGACGCTCTGGCTCTTTCGCTCGGCGTAATCCTCGATCTGGTCGCGGCCGAGCCTCCCTAGCTGGAAATAGTGCGCTTGGGGGTGGGCGAAGTAGAGGCCGCTGACGCTCGCGGCCGGGGTCATGGCGCCATTCTCGGTGATACCGAGGCCGATACTGTCCGCCTCGAGGAGGTCCAAGAGGGGCCCCTTGAGGCTGTGGTCCGGACAAGCGGGGTAGCCGAAGGCGGGGCGGATGCCACGGTAGTCCTCGTCGATGAGGCCGCGCTTGCCGAGCTCTTCGCCCTCGCCATAGCCCCAGATTTGCCGGGCGCGCTCGTGGATAGCCTCGGCGGCGGCCTCTGCCAGACGGTCAGCGAGGGCCTTCACCATGATCGCCGTGTAGTCGTCGTTCTCTGCCTCGTATCGCTTGGAGAGCTCGCCCGCACCGAGCCCGGCGGTCACGGCGAAGGCGCCGATGTAGTCTTGGCGCTCCGAGTCGCGCGGGGCGACGAAGTCTGCGAGGGAGCGGCTGGGGTCGCCCTCGATCTCCTTCTGCTGGCGCAGCATGGGGAAGCGCAGCAGCTCCTGCTCGCGAGACTCATCAGTGAAGAGGACGATGTCATCCAGCTCGCTCGCCGCGGGCCAGAACCCGATCACGGCTCGTGAGCGGAGCAGACGCTCCTCGACGATCTGGTGGAGGAGCTCTTGGGCGTTGTCGTAGAGCTCGCGCGCCGCCGCACCGAACTTCTCGTCTTCTAGGATCGCGGGGAACTTGCCCTTGAGCTCCCAGGCGGTGAAGAAGAAGGTCCAGTCGATGTAGCGGCTGAGCTCAGCGAGGTTCAAGTCTTCGAGGATCTGAGCGCCGGTGAAGTCAGGCTTAGGGAGCGTGTGGTCGCCCCACTCGCAGAGGAAGGCGGCCTCTCGCGCGTCAGCGATGGTGCGTAGGCGCTTGTTGCCGCGGGTCGCGTGCTTTTCGCGTAGCTCTGCTTGGGTGGCCCTGTTGGCCTCGTCGAAGGCGACCTTTCGCTTGGAGTCGAGTAGGTCAGAGACCACGTTGACGGCGAGGGAGGCGTCCTTCACGTGCACGACGGGTTGGTTGAAAGTGGGCGCGATCTTCACGGCGGTGTGAGGCCGGCTCGTCGTCGCGCCGCCGATGAGCAGCGGCTGCTTCATGTCGCGGCGCTCCATCTCCTTCGCGACAGTGACCATCTCATCTAGCGAAGGGGTGATGAGCCCGGAGAGCCCGATCATGTCGGCGCCGCGCTCCTCCGCGGTGTCGAGGATCACGTTGCTCGGGACCATCACGCCGAGGTCGATGACCTCGTAGTTGTTGCAGCCCAAGACCACGCCGACGATGTTCTTCCCGATGTCGTGGACGTCGCCTTTCACGGTCGCCATGACGACGGTCCCCTGAGAGCTCCCGCTCTCAGAGTCCTCCTCCATGAAGGGCTCGAGGTAGCCCACGGACTTCTTCATGGCGCGCGCGCTCTTGACCACCTGAGGCAGGAACATCTTGCCCGCCCCGAAGAGGTCGCCGACGACGCGCATGCCGTCCATCAAGGGGCCCTCGATCACAGAGAGGGGCTTACCCAGCGCGATGCGAGCCTCCTCTGTGTCGTCTTCGATGTAGTCCGTAATGCCGTGAACGAGGGCGTGCGAGAGGCGCTCCTCAACGGTGCCCTCGCGCCAAGAGAGGTCCTCAACACGCTCCTTGCCCCCTCCGCTGACGGTCTCTGCGAAGGAGACCAAGCGCTCGGTGGCGTCTGTGCGGCGGCAGAGCAGGACGTCCTCGACGTGCTCGAGGAGATCCGGGGGAATGTCCTCGTAGACCTCGAGCTGTCCGGCGTTGACGATCCCCATGTCCATCCCGGCTCTAGTGGCGTGGTACAGGAAGGCTGAGTGCATGGCCTCCCTAACGCGGTTGTTGCCCCGGAAGGAGAAGGAGAGATTGGAGACCCCGCCTGAGATGTGGACGCCGGGGCAACGCTCCTTGATGAGGGCCGTAGCATCGATGAAGTTGAGGGCGTAGCGATCGTGCTCCTCGATGCCAGTGGCGACTGCGAGGATGTTCGGGTCAAAGATGATGTCTTCCGCGGGGAAGTCGGCCTGCTCGGTGAGGAGCTTGTAGGCGCGCTCGCAGATCTCAACCTTTCGCTCGGTCGTGTCGGCCTGGCCGGTCTCGTCAAAGGCCATCACTACGACGCCCGCGCCAAAGCGCCGGATCGTACGAGCCTTCTCGAGGAAGTCCTCCTCACCCTCCTTCAAGGAGATCGAGTTCACGACGCATTTGCCCTGCGTCGCGCGCAGCCCCGCCTCTAGTACGCTCCACTTAGAGCTGTCGATCATGACCGGGATACGGGCGATCTCCGGCTCGCCAGAGAGCAAGCGCAAGAAGTTCGTCATGCACTGCTCAGAGTCGAGCATGCCTTCGTCCATGTTCACGTCGAGGATGTTCGCGCCACCTCGGACCTGCTCAAGTGCGACCTCGATGGCTGTCTCGAAGTCCTCCTCCTTGATCAGGCGGCGGAAGCGCGCGGAGCCCGTCACGTTCGTGCGCTCGCCGACCATGATGAAGTTGGACTCGGGCGTGATGGTCAACAGCTCCATGCCTGTGAAGCGAGTGACCGGCTCTTTGGGAGTGAGCTTACGTGGCTGATATTTAGCGACAGCGTCCGAGATGCGACGGACGTGAGCGGGGGTCGTGCCACAGCAGCCACCAACGATGTTGATGAGCTGACTCTCTGCGAATTCATCGAGGAGGCTGCCGGTGACGGAGGGGCCCTCATCGTATTCACCGAAAGCGTTAGGCAGGCCAGCGTTTGGGAAGCAGATCGTGTGCGTCGGCGAGAGTCGTGAGACCTCTTCAATGTAGGGACGCATTTCTGTTGCCCCGAGGGAACAGTTCACCCCAACCGCGAGAGGCCCCGCATGGAGGACCGTGTGTAAGAACGCGTCGAGGGTCTGTCCTGAGAGCGTACGACCTGAGGCGTCGGTTATGGCTACGGAGATGAGGATGGGTAGCCGAGCCTTGAGTGCATCAAAGGCCTCTTCGCACGCGACGATCGCCGCTTTTGCGTTCAGCGTGTCGAAGACCGTCTCAATAAGGAGCATGTCGCAGCCGCCCTCCATTAAGGCAGTGACCTGCTCAACATAGGCGTCTTTCAGGGGATCGAAGTCGATCGTGCGGAACGCTGGGTTCTCGACGTCCGGGGACATCGAGAGCGTGCGACTCGTGGGGCCAATGGCGCCGGCGACGAGCCGAGGCTTGTCGGGGGTCTTGGCTGTCCAAGCGTCCGCAGCCTCGCGAGCGATACGCGCACCTTCTAAGTTCAGTTCACGAGCGAGGTGCTCGAGGCCGTACTCAGCCTGTGCGACCTGAGTAGCGCTGAAGGTGTTGGTCTCGATGATATCCGAGCCAGCCTCGAGGAACGCGTCGTGGATCTTTCGCAGGATGTCTGGGCGTGAGAGGTTGATCAGCTCGTTGTTGCCCTTAACGTCCTTCTCGTGGTCTTTGAGCCGCTCCCCGCGAAAGTCCGCCTCGGTAAGCCCTTCAGCTTGGATCATCGTCCCCATCGCCCCATCGAGCACGAGGATGCGGTCGCGCAGGAGGGCGTGGAGTTTCTGTTCGTTCGCGCTCATGGAGTGGGTGACGCTGGCTATTGTTCCTCGCGGAGCGAGATAAGTCACAAGCCACGCTCAAAAACCTCTTTTGAACGAGAGCTTTACTGGATGCTCTCTTTAAGAGGATCGCTCCTTGAGCTGCAAGAGCAGCGCGCCGCCCCGGTTCATCCTCTCGTATTGTGTGATGTTGAAGCGGCTCTTGTTCTCCCGAATCCAAGCTTCAACCCTCCCCCTGAGGACAGCCGTCCCAGAGCGATTGCTCGCCCCGCGTCCCGTCACGATCTCGACTTGCCTAGCTTTTGAGCGGAACGCGTCGTAGAGGAGTTGTTCGAGCTTTGCATCTACGCGGTGAGGGGGCACCCCGTGGAGGTCTAGGGAGTACGTTTTCGCTGGATGGTTTTTCCTCTTCGATGTCATCTCTGCTCTTTTCTACACGAAATTCCCCCAAGGGCGGGCTAAGACACGTACCTTGAGGTACTCCGGCTCGTTTATCAGGGCCTCTCAAGGAGCTCCAACAACTGGCCGACCGTCTGGCGGCCCCAACAGGACAATAAGATGAAAAACCTCTTCCTCAGCATCCTGGTCGCCACCGCGACCGTCGCTTGCAACTCCACCAGCCAAGCTGTCACTGACGCCGCGGACGCCAGCGCCCCTGGCGGCGCCTGCGCCACCGAGTGCAGCGATGCTCAGAAAATGGAGTGCGCTGGTGCCATGAGCGAGTGCTCTGACATGGTCTGCCCCGCCACCGGGCAGATGATGGAGAGCTAAGGCTCGCTCCCAATCAGAACAGGCCGGCCGGTCACACCTCGCGGTGTGGCCGGCTGGTTCATTTTTATGAGGACAGGCGCGAGTCTCGCGGTCAATCCGGTACGCGCTCGAGGTCGATGTTCATGTCGCTCGACTTCTTACCATCCTCCCAGTAGCTCCAACTCGAAGTGACCCGGTCGCGGTCGATGAAGTGGTAGCTGGCGTCACGCATGTGTGGTGCGCCTGGGAAGTTGAGGTCGCTCGCTCGCTGGAAGCGAAAGTGGACCCTGTCGCCGCTGGGGTGCTCCGCGATCATGTAGGGCTGATTTCCTGCTGCGCAGTAATGGGTCATGACCAGCTTGGGTCCGTCCAGATGGAAGACCGAGATCATCTCGTGAGGCTCTCCAGGGAAAGCAGTCTCGACGACCACGGTCCCGTTGGCGATCGTTCGATATGTGTGCGTCGGGCCCTCGGAGGGGTCTCCGCCGACGATGCGCCAGTCACCCTCCAAGGCCATGAACCGGACGAGCTGCTGAGCGGATCCCTCTCTGTCGAAGCGGAGCTCCTCGAAGTCACCCCCAGGTGATTTGCAGCTGCCGAGGGTGAAGAGGGAGAGCGCGAGCAGAGAGCGTAGGGGGCGGTTCATCTCTGAATCATAAGGGCGCGCGCCGATCAGGCGATGGGGGTCCCGGGGGCGCAGTCAGGTGCAGGCTTGAGGAGCCGCACTACCCCGTCATCCTCGACCGCGCCGAGCACCAATACCTCGGAGAGGTGGGGGCCCACCTGGCGCGGCGGCAGGTTGCAGAGGCATACGACGAGCCGTCCCTCTAGCTCCTCACGCTCATAGCACTTCACCTGCGCGCTCGAACGCTTTAGTCCGAGGGGGCCGAGGTCGAGGCTGAGGAGCCAGGCTGGCTTCTTGGCCTCAGGGAAGTCCTCGACGCTGAGGACTCTTCCAACGCGCAGATCGAGGCGCTCAAAGTCCTCGATGGTCGCCACCGCCTTGAGCGCGTCGCTCATGGGCTCACTCAGCTAGCACCGCAGAGATGCAGCCGACCATCGCGGCGTCCTCCGCTGTGCACCCGCGGGAGAGGTCCATGTAGGGGCGAGCGAGGCCTTGAACCAGCGGGCCGAGCGCGACCGCGCCGGCGATGCGCTGAGTGATCTTGTAGGCGATGTTCCCGCTGTCTAGGTCTGGGAAGACGAGGACGTTGGCGCGACCAGAGAGCGGGGAGCGGGGCGCCTTCTGCGCCGCGACCTCGGGCACGATCGCGGCATCCACTTGCAGCTCGCCGTCTACGCAGAGGGTGGGGGCGCGCTCGGCGAGGAGGGCAGCGGCGGTCCTGACCTTCTCGACGCGTGGGTGCTCTGCCGAACCCTTGGTGGAGAAGGAGAGCATGGCGACCTTGGGAGAGAGCCCGGTCAGCTTGCGGTGGCTCTCTGCAGAGGCCAGGGCGATGTCGACGAGCTGCTCTGCATCTGGGTCGGGGACGACTCCGCAGTCCGCGTAGGTGAGGGGGCCCTCATCTGTGATCATCAAGAAGGACGAGGAGACGGTCCGAATTCCCGAGGCTGTCCCTATGACCTGGATCCCTGCGCGCAGGACGTCAGCGGTGGTGGACGCCGCGCCCGCGACGCCAGCGTCGCAGTCGCCAGAGCGGATGAGGAAGGCGCCGAAGATTAAGGGGTCAGCGACGCGCTCGGCCGCCTCCTCCTCGCTGACTCCCTTCGCCTTGCGGAGCTCATAGTATTCGGCAGCGAAGGTCTCGAGCCGAGGGTCGCTCGCGGGGCGTACGACCTCAACGCCAGCAGGAGGCGAGCTGACACCGCCGGCGTCGATGAGGACTGGGCGAGCGAGGCCTTCTGCGGCCAAGCTGGCAGCTGCCTGCCAGATCCGCTGGTCGCCTCCCTCTGGATAGACGACGCGTCGATTGGCTCTGCGGGCTCTCGCTCGGATCTCTTCGGCGATGTTCATCGTGCAGGGCTCTAGCTCTCGAGCTCGCTCAGTATCTCCTCGGGGACGTCGAGCTCCATACGCAGGAGCGCGAGCCCGTGCGTCTTACCTTGAGCATCGGTCAAGAGCGAGGCCGAGCCGCCGCCGCCGAGGCTGTCTTCGAGTAGGAAGTTGAGGAGGCGGAGGTTGTCCGCCTCGTAGCGCCGCACCGCACCGCGGTTGATGCCGGACATGTGCGCTGCGACAGCCTCTCTTGTGAGGGCCTCTTTTAGGAAGGCATAGGCCGCGTCCGACTTGGCGAGGACGCCAACATTCGAGCCCTCACCCTTGTCACCGGAGCGGGCGGCTGCGATCTGTGAGAGAGAAACGATGGGCACCTAGTGATCTCCTTTGGCTCAGGCGGTGAGCACGCTGACCGTTGTCTGGATCTTGTCCTTCGTCACGAGGCTCGGCCAGAAGCCGATGATCTCCGCGGCCTTGGGGCGGCCGCCCGCGAAGCCGGTCACGCCAGGGGGGCCGCTCGTCACGAGAGGGACGAGCTCCGGGCCGAAGCGGCTGACCTTAGCCTTGTCAGGACCCTTCACGCCCATACGGAGGATGACCTCCGGTGGTGCGTCTGTCTCAGCTCCGGGGATGCCACGGTGACAGACGCCGGCGCCGACGTACTCCTCGAGGCGTTCCTCTTCGGGGTATTCGCATCCGTCCATCGCCAGGCGCTCCCAGACGATCGCCGCACAGAGTCGGGCCTTCTCTAGGGCGTCCGGCCCTGAGATGGTCAGCTCTCCGACAGACTTCCAGCCGTCGGAGTAGCTCATGGAGACCTTGTACAGGCTAGTAGCGGGGGCGCCCTTCACGCCGCTGACTCGGACGCGATCTGGCCCGT
Source organism: Planctomycetota bacterium (assembly GCA_022446815.1). Taxonomy (GTDB): domain Bacteria; phylum Planctomycetota; class UBA1135; order UBA1135; genus JAKVCE01. The sequence goes on along the minus strand of JAKVCD010000017.1, from coordinate 117,622 downwards.
CCTGCTCAATCTTGAAGCTCGTGAAGTCAGCGATCACATCAGGTGTCAAGTACGCGGCGGGGTCGCCCATCTCATAGGCGAGCTGGTGGCAGACGGTGTCGATGTTGACCGCGCCGCCGGTGCCCTCGTGCTTCGTGATGACGAAGGAGCCGTCCGCTTCAGCCTCGATGATCGGATAGCCCACGCGCGCGAGGTCGGGGACGCTCCGCCAGTCGGTGTAGTTACCGCCCGTGCACTGGGCGCCGCACTCGACGATATGACCCGCGACGGTCCCCGCAGCGAGCAGGTCGTCGTCGCCGGGCTGCCAACCGAACTCGTGGATCATCGGACCGAGGACGAGGCCGGGGTCTGTGCCACGCCCAGTGATGACGATTCTTGCGCCTGTGGCGAGAGCCTCCGCGATCGGGAAGGCGCCGAGGTAGACGTTCGCACTGGTCACGCGCTCTCGGACGCTAGAGAGAGGCGCGCCCGTATCCATGTTGAGGAACTCTTCTCCCGAGGACATCAGCCCATCGATCCCGTCGAGGATGTCATCCCCCTCTACGATGGCGACCTTCTCTCCCTCGAGGCCGTGGGAGCGCATGACCTCGAGCACTGCCTCCATGCACGCCTGGGGGTTCACACCGCCGGCGTTGGCGACGACCTTGATGTCCTTCTCGACGAGGGTCGGGAGAATGCGGTCGAGGAGGCTCACGAAGTCGGTCGCGTAGCCCTTGTTGGGATCCCTGCCTTTGAGCTTCTGCATGATGCTCATCGTCACCTCGGCGAGGTAGTCGAGGGTCAAGTAGTCGAGGGGGCCCTCCTCGACGAGGCGGATAGGACCGAGGATGGAGTCTCCCCAGAAGCCTTGGCCGTTCGCGATCCTTACTATCTTGTTCTCAGGCATTGAGCGGTCCTGCTGTGCCCGTGCAGTCTAACCGCCCGGGCGGCTGTTCAATCGCGCGCTCGCTTGAACTCGATCCCGCGAGCCCGGCCTCCGCTCAGCGTGAAGCGGGCGACGCGACCCTCGCTGTCCACGTAGAAGCGGAACTCTGCCCCTACGCCGGTCCAGACTCCGCGCTTATTGATCCTCATGCGCTGGGGCTTCTCCCAGAGGCCTTCTAGGTAGAGGTGCTCGCCTGCGACTCGGAAGCTCCAGGTGACCCCGAGCTCCTCGCTCGTGTAGCGACCCGCGCAAGCCTCGGGCTCCCTAGCAGGGAGTGAGTCGTCGACCCCCGGGTCGATTCCCCCAGGCTGCAAGCCGGGCTCTTCCTCTCTCCCGAGGTCGAGGAAGAGGGCCTCGGCGACCTCATAGCAGCGAGCCGTCGGCTCAAAGTCTGCTCTATTGGCGAGGCAAACGATCGTGGTCTGCTTCTCGGGGAAGCGCATCATCTCCGCGCGGAAGCCGACAAATGCACCGCCATGGGAGATGACCTCTTGGCCACGCCAGGTGTCGACCGCGAGTCCGCTCGCGTAGTTGAGGACCTCGCCTGTCCTCAAGACCGCAGGCTCGATCATGCGCTCGATGAACGTCTGTCCGCCTAGCTTTGGCTCATAGAAGTTGTGGTCCCACCGCAGGAGGTCTTGGGCGCTCGTGAACACCCCGCCGTCTCCAACAAGCTCCATCCGCGTCTCAGAGATCCTGAAGGCGCTGTTGAGCCAGCCACGCTCGTAGCCTGTCGCGCGCGAAGGGATGACCTCGTCGGCGTCATCGTTGAAGAAGGTCTGCCGCATCTCTAGCGGCTCAAAGATGCGGCGCGCTGCGAACTTGCGGAGGGACTCGCCGCTCGCCCGCTCGACGAGCAGGGAGAGCAGGAAGTAGCCAGTGTTTGTGTAGGAGTAAGCCTCTCCAGGGAGGTGGTTCAAGCCGCGCTGACGAGTGATGAGGTCTAGGACGAGCTCTTCGTCTACCCCCGCTTCGTCGGAGTGACCGGCCCACATGAGGAGCTGCAGGTAGTCCCTGAGGCCGCTCGTGTGATGGAGGAGGTCCTCGACCAAGATCGGCTGCTCGTACTCGGGGAGCTCCGGGAACCACTCTCTGACGTCGTCTCTCCTAGAGAGCTGGCCGTCCATCTCTAAGAGCAGCACGCACGCGGCGGTGAACTGCTTTGAGGTCGACGCGATCCTGAAGACGGTGTCTGTCCCGATCGGCGCTCTGTGCTCGAGGTTGGCTGAGCCGAAGCCCTTCCCGTAGACGAGCTGTCCTCGTTGATAGACGGCGACCGCGCAGCCAGGACTGGTCAGGCGGTTCCAGCGCTGGAAGACTTTGTCGATCGCGCTCACTTGCTCCGGCTCCAGGCTGTCCTGGACGGGAGAGAGGCAGAGGACGGCAGCGAAAATCGTTGCGATCATTCTCCAAGGTTACGCGACCAAATCAGAGAACGGGGATACTCTGTACGTCAGCAATCTCGATTATGAGCAGACCCCTAGCACTCCTAACAGGCTTTGGACCCTTCCAAGGCGTCACTGAGAACCCCAGCGGCCTAGTCGCCCAGGCCGTAGGCGCAGACTCTCCCCCTGGCCTCGAGGTGCGTGGCGCAGTGCTGCCCGTCACCTTTGAGGGTGTCGCGCCGAAGCTCCGCGAGCTCTTGGACAGCGAAGACCGAACCCCGGAGCTGATCTTGGGGATGGGCGTGCACCAAGGGAGCACCTTCCGCTTGGAGTCGCGCGCGAGCGCGACGCTCGGTTCTGAGAAGAAGGACAACGACGGCGTCGCCGCGAGCGAGCTCTCGCCGCTCGCAGCGGGGAACAGGGCGACTCGGGTCGACATGGACCTCGCGGTTGAGCTCTTGAGCGGCGTCGCTCGCATCGCGGTCGAGCGCTCTGACGACGCGGGTGGCTTCGTCTGTGAGTGCGCCTACCACGCGATCCTTTCAGAGGCGCTCAGGAGAGACTCTCGGGGCCTCTTCTTGCACGTCCCGCCGCTTGATGTCGTCCCGCTTGAAGAGCAGTTCGAGGTGGTTCGCTCCTTCCTCGGGCAGCTCGTCCCCGCGCTCCGTTACGGATGCGCTGAGGTTGACCCGGTCTAGTTTTTGTAGGCTGCTGTCGTCTATGGGATCCTCATAGGCCAGCGCTGACCCAATCAGGAGAGAGCTTCAAGGAGGGCTCACATGGCGAAGAGAATCGACTGGTACTACCACCGAAAGGGCTGAACGAGCTGCACCCGCGCCGACGATTTCCTCGCCGGACGCGACGTGACGATCCGTGAGACCGTCAACGCAACTAAAGAGCGCTTCGGAGACCGTGACCTGATGAAGGTCTTGGGGGACGCGACCCGTGTGGTAGTCGCTAAGGGGAAGAAGATCGTAGAGTTCGATCTCAAGAACGACCCCCCCCAGGAGGCAGAGCTCATCAAGGCCTGCCTAGGCCCCAGCGGAAACCTCCGCGCCCCCGCGATTCGGAAGGGAAAGACCTGGATGATCGGCTTCCACCCAGAGGCCTACGAAGAGCTCTTCTAGAGCCGTCACCAGCGCGCGGCTCACTCGCTCGAGGGAGCCGCTCTATGCCCCAAAAACCGCATTTGCCTCTTAGTTACATAGTGCGAGGCATCTCAATGTGGCTGAATCTATGCCCTGAGCGTACGCTGCAAGGTAGAAATCGGCTTGGACGACCGATGGCACTCTCTGCCTCCCTCTCCGGGCCCAAACCACAAATTTTCATATGACCACTGCTAGAAACCTCTCCTCTTTCAGCCTGATGTGCTTGGCCGTCGTTAGCTCGGCGACCGCGGCAGGCTCTGAGGGGAACAGCGCGTCTTTGGACTACAAGCCCGTAAGCAAATGGGAGTACGTCGTCCCCGGCGAGTCTTGGGTAGAGATCACGGATGAGATCTCGATCCCCCACGGTGACGGGGGCGGCTTCCTCGCGAAGGTCTACGGACCTGAGGGTGCTGAGAAGCTAGACATCGATACGAACGGTGACGGACGACTCGACCAGACCTGCAAAGGGATGAAGGGCAGCGCCAAGCTCAAGGGCGAGGACGCAGAGGGCAACTCCTTCACCTATGCCATCCGCCTGCGCCACACCGGCGAGAAGTGGTTCTATGCTTCTGGCGGGGTCATGAAGGGCAAGGTCAACGGCAACATGGTCTCGATCATTGATGCCAACAGCAACGGTCGCTGGAACGACTACGCGGTGGACTGCTATGTCGACGGCAAGGGTGAGGCGGCGACGCCGATCACTGAGGTTCTGAGCCTCGGTGGAGAGCTCTACTCCTTGGAGCTTCAGGCTAACGGCCAGGCCGCCAGCTGGTCAGCCTTCGAGGGGGAGACCGGTAACCTCGACATGACCAAGGAGTACGAGGGTAACGGCAGCCTGACTTCGGCGCTCGTAGAGAGCACCGACGGTCGCTTCCAGTTCAACCTCGCTGACTGCAAGAAGGGCCTCAAGGTCCCCGCAGGCTCTTACGTGCTGAAGAGCGCCGCGATCAAGAAGCGGAGCCTCTCAGCCCAGATCCAGAAGGGCGACATGAAGCCCTTCGAGGTCCCCGCTGCTGGTGCCTACGCCCTCGAGTGGGGTGGCCCGGTTACGGCGGTCTATGACTGGAAGTTCGACAACGGGAAGATCACCGTCTCTCCGAACGCGCTGCGCTTCCTCGGCAAGGCCGGTGAAGAGTACAAGGGCTTCTCACCCTCTGATGTCGGCCCCAAGATCCTCGTGACGGATGAGCGCACGAAGAAGCAGATCGCCTCAGGTCGCTTCAAGTTGTGCTGAGGCGGTCGCTGGGATGACTACACCGTGAGTGTAGATGACAAGGCCGACCCCGCAGTGACCCTTGAGTACGAGCACCCCCTGCTCGGAGATCTGAAGATGAAGCGTAAAGGAGATGAGGGGCCCACGACTAAGGGCTGAGACCTCCTCTCAGAATGAGACACGCGCGGGGCGGGCAGCGATGCTTGCCCCGCGCTCTTTTTTAGCCACGCCGCTCAGCGCTCGAGCTCGATCAGCGGCCGCTCCTCTGCTGAGGAGGGGGAAGAGCCCGCGAAGGCTCGGAACTCTGCGAGGAAGCTCGCGAGGTCCAGTCCCATGTAGCTCGGACCGACGCTCTTCATCACGTCCTCTAGGCGCTTGGTCCCTTGTTGAGAGAGCTTGAGGAGACCTTCGGGCTGACCCATGGGGATTTTGAGACTCGCCGCAGAGCACTGGATCAGACCCTGTAGAAAGTCAGCTTGCACCTCATCGTGCTTGGACGGATGCCAGATGCTCTCCCAGGCTTCGTGCGCCTCCCAGAGGTAGCCAGCGTTGTAGAGGTCGCAGCCGAACAAGTACTCCTCGTTCTCTCCCCAGTCGCTCGCCGGGAGATAGGCGGCCTCTGGCTCAGCCTCCCCAGTGTAGGAGTGTCCGCGCGGGTCTCTGGTCGGGTGGGGGTCGCGGCCTGGGAGGAAGGCGTAGGGCGGAAAAGCGCGATCAGGGAGGTAGCGCTGCAGCGAGTCGCTCACGATCGCGCTCCTAGTGGGAGTCCTCGATGACAACCTCGGAGAGCTTGATAGAGCCTCCCTTCACGAACACGCCGACGTAGCTCGAGGTGGGCATCTCAACAGGCAGCTCGATCTCAAGAGGTGCTCGCTCTCCGATCGTCACGAAGAGGGTCCCCTCAGGGAGCACACGCACACTCATTGTCGGGTCCTCATCCTCTGCTATCGGGGGGTCGGGGTCTTCATCGATCCAGTCGTCCCAGATGTCTCGCGTCACAACGCCATCGTCGTTCGTGTAGAGCCAGAGGAACAGCTCGCCGTCAGAGTCGATCCCAACGACCATCCACCCGTCCTCCTCATTCCCGCTGTAGACGATCCCGTGGACCTTGCCGAACTCGACCTCATCACGCTCCATCACGCAGCGGATCTCGTATTCGCCGGTCACCGGCACAGCAGTGCAGATCCTCCCGGTCGGCGCGCCGCCCTCGGCTTCAAGGGTGATCTGATCCTTGGACTGGCGGAAGATAGCTTCGGACTTCGCAGGGAAGATGCTGACCCAGTCCGAGTTTTTCTTGGCGAAGAGCCGCCTGCCTGCGCCGGCGCCCAGGCCTGCCTCGGCGCACCGCGCGCGAAGCTCCTTGGCACGAGCGTCGATCTTCGGGTCGCTGAGGGCCTCTGCGACCTGCGTCGCGAAGGCAGAGGCGCGCAGGAGGAACGGGGGGTCGTACTCGAGGTAGCGGTCGAGGATGGTGTGCGAGCGGCCCGCTTGCAGGCGCGCGCGACTGCGCGCGAGCCTCAGCACCGCGTTCTTGCGGTCGAGGCGGCTCAGTCTCTCTTCGAGGTCCTTGTACTCGCTCTTTGAGAGCTCGTGCAGCTCCCGGTCCACTGCGTCCAAGATGCGCTCAATGATGACCGACTCAGTCTTAGGCCTGTCGAGCCGCTTGAGGATGTCGCGCTGCTGCAAGAGCAGGTCGACATCAGGGAGCTCTTCGTCGTCTAGCTCGGTGATGACGTACTCGAGGTCGTTGAGGGCTTGCTCGAGGCGGCGCTCAGACTCCGCGGGCTTTGAGTCTCCCCAGCGCTCGACGGCGGCGAGGTAGCCCTCTGCGCGCTTGATCCTCGCGGCCCTGCGGGCATTCCCGAGCGACAGCGGCCGGACGCTCTTCAGGATCCACCGCTCCCAGTCCTCGATGAAGTCCTCGAGAGTGTCATGCCCAAGCGGGGAGCTCGCGCCCAAGAACACCTCTTTGAAGAGGGGCAGAGGAGGACGGCGCTTGTCACTGGTGGTGATTATCTCTCGGTACTTGGAGTAGAGCGGCCGATACACCTTCTCGAGGGTCTTCGGATCTTCGTACTCTTGCATGAAGTACATGAGTCCCCAGCCATAGCAGTAGTACTCGCCGGGGTATGAGCCAGGGGCAGAGAATTCGAGGACCTTCTCGACCCCAGGGCCGCCGCCGTTGGAGAGGAAGCGGCTGAGCGTCCGCAGGCGCTGGATGGCTGCGTCAGGCCAGAGGACCTCACCGCTGACGAGTATGGTCGCGCCCTCGAAGAAGCTCGAGGTGCCCTCGTTCAGCCACGCAGGTGCCCAGCCGCCGCCTTGGTTGCAGAGCGCAGTCATGAACTGGTGGCTCGCCTCGTGGAAGAGCGTTCCAAGGAGCTCCTCGCGCGTACCGTTCGTGGTGCTGGTGTCGTAGGCGTGGACGACGTTCCGACCCGGTTGCCACCAGCCGCCGAGGCCAGCGGGGGCGCTCTCTGGGCCGCCGGGGAACTCGCGAAACATGTCTGCCTTGGTGCCGTGGATCGTCAGTGTCGCCTTCTCGGGTATGAGCTGGTCGACGAGGGCGAAGTCTCCGTCAAAGTAGATGTCGACGTAGAAGTCGAAGAGGCGGTCCATCGTGTCCGCGACGAGGTCCACAGTCTCCTTCTCAAGGGCCGCCCTGATCTTGTAGCGCTTGCTCTCTACGGTCCGGACTTGGTTACGCTGCTCAGCCCGGCCGAGGTCGAGCTCCTCCTGCTGGGCCTTCGCTTGATCTAGGAGCTCTTGCAGCTCTCCGCGCTCTTTCAGTCCGACGAAGGGGATGAGGCCCTCAAGATAGACAGAGGCGCGCTCGAGCTGCTCCTCCGTCATGAGGTCTCGGGCTGACTCGCCCATGAGGTCCGTGGTCTTGTTCCAGAAGCTGCGGACAGCCTTCGCCTCGGGGTCGACCTTCTCTAGCTGGCGTCGCGCTGCTCGCTCAGCGGTAGCGTCTCCTGAGATCCTGAAGAGATCCACCGCGGTCTGGAGCTGGTGCGCGGCCTCATCGATTCGGCCGACCCCAGCTAGGGCTTGCGAGTAGAGCTCTCGTAGCTCTCCGTCCTCTGGCTCTCGCTCTAGCTCGGGCGCGAGGAGGGTGACAGCGTCTTCGAAGAGACCGCCACCGAGCAGGCGCTCTGCCTGCTCAGTGACGTCGTCAGCCGCAGCTGTTAGAGCGGTGAAGAGGAAGAGCGCTGTGAGGGGCTTCACTCTGCGCTCACGTCGAAGGCGAGTGAGCCGGAGAGCTCCATGGTCTGCTCCAAAGACATCTCTTGGCCCATGGCGTTCATGATCATCCCTTGTTCCATGAGGAGCTCGAACTCACCGGAGGCCTCAAAGGTGTGGAAGTGGCCAGCGTCGAGGTCCCAGGTGAGTTCACCCTCTCCCTCGTATGCGATCTCGATGTCGGTGTGCTCGATCTCCATCTCGCCGACCCCCTCAGGGAGGTCGCTGTCTTCCATGGACTCACGGATCTGATCCGTTAGATCGACGGCGTTCGTGAGCTCGAAGCTGAACTTGATGACGGCGTACTCAGCGTCTTCGATCTTGCGCATCCCAGCGAAGGTCGCGGTGAACTCACCCTCCACGTCCTCGTTGAAGTAGTCGTTCACCGAGCCCATTTCGCCTCCGCCTCCAAGGCCGCCGGCCTCCTCCATCTCCTCGGGGATGAGCTTGGTGTCGCCGCCAGGCGCGAGGATCAGGTGCAGAGACTCGAGCGGGACGTCCCACTCGTCGCCCTCATCCACCTCATCATCGGGCAAGAGGGAGCGGAAGTCCATGTCCTCAACGAGGCCATCGACGTCTTCCTCTTCAAGTGAAGAGCCGTCGGGTAAGACCGGCTCATGAGCCTCTTCTTCTTTGCTCCAGACGAACTCGACCGTCTCTCCTTCGAGGACGCTGCTGCTCGCCATCGACATGTCTTGGTTCTGGACCTCGCCCATGATGTCGAGCTCCATCGTTATGTCGGAGCTGCCCGTGAGGGCCTCGAAAGAGCGGGTGAGCATCGTGGGGCGTCCATCCTCAACCTTCGAGTAGGTGTCCTCAACCTCGATGTTGATGGTGGTCAGGACGGTCATATCCATCCCAGGCATCATCGGGGGCTCCTGACCGTTCATGGTCATGTCGAAGTTATCGAGGGTCATCTCGGTTTCGAACTCGAAGGACTTCGTGAGCGTCGAGCCAGACTTTACGGCGAAAGAGATCTCCGTCCCGCGGCGCTCCCAAGAGATCAGGAGGGGAGAGGCGAGGATGGCGAGGGCTGCGAGGGAGAGGGTGCGCTTCATTTGGATGCTGTGGATTCGTCTTTTTTGGGGCGAGCCTGTTTAGGGCTACTGAGCTCTTCTCGGACTGCGTGATTATCCGCGTTGGACCTCGGTTCGGCTAGTGATGAGGACGGATAGCGCGCAGGAATGTATGGAGGGGGACCCCTCCAGTTGACCCTTCGGGATACGAAAGAGGCCGGCAGGGATTTCCCTGCCGGCCTCTAAAGTGTGTGTGTATCGCTCTGCGACTATTCGCAGAAGATGACGAGGAGTCCGTTAGACATCCCGACGCCTGTCCCGTCCGTGTTCGCCGGGTCCCTCATCCAGACCTGGAAGTAGCGGGTGACAGAGATGTCCGCCGGACCGACCGGGTAGTCCCAGTTGGCAGAGCCGAAGACGTCTAGGACCCTCACGCCGGCCCGAGAGATGGGCGGGCTCACGAGGCGAGTGCCTCCGAAGAACGGCGCGTCATCAGAGCCAGGGCCATAGAAGAGGATCGCAGGCTGGTTCGAGACGCCGAGGTCCACATTGACGACGAAGTCGTTCGTGGTCGCGCTGGGCGTGCCGAAGGAGCTGATGATGGGCGCTGCTCCAGCGCTCGAGACCTTGCCCTGGCCGTAGTTAGTCGGCTCGGCGCAACCGTCAAGGGCTCCGATCCCGATGAGGACGAGGTCGTCGACGGCGGCTTCGACGATGGAGCCGCTGCCGAGATCGCTGGCCTGGAAGCGGAGCTGCACCTGAGCTGTCGGCGTCACAAACTGATGGATGGCGAGCTCGTAGCGGTACCAGCCTCCTTCCGTGTTGTCGCCCGAGGGGCCGATCGTTAGCGCGTCGGTCCAGGAGCTGCCGTTATTGGCAGAGATCTGGACCTGGAAGATGTCCTCGTTCGGCGATGCGCCTGCGTTGTTTGAGTACCAGAGCCAGAAGCTCACGGTCGCGATCGGGTAGTCGGAGAGGTCCATCGTCGGCGAGACGAGGCTGGTGACTCCGCCGTCTACGTCGTTCTCACCAACGCTGCCGCCGACCGAGCCTTGGCCAGTGAAGTAGCACTCTTGGCCTACGGTCGTGTGGTCCTGGTTAGGCTGCGCATCCGTCCCGATCGGAGCTCCGAGCACCCAGACGCCGGTCGTAGCTGAGTCACCGGTTGAGCCTACGGTCCAACCGAGGTTGGACTCGAAGTTGTCCGCGAAGACCTCTTGGATGACACCGACCACGAACGAGTACACGCTCGTGGGAGCGTTCTCAGGGCTGGTCGCCCCGTTGTTTCCCGCGTCCGAGGCCTGGACGTAGTACTCGACCACAGTAGGCGAGTCTTGGGGCGGGATGCTACCGGTGTAGAGGTCTCCGCCAGCGGGGCTCATCGTCGCGGAGGCCCACGGTCCGCCATTCACCCGATAACGGATCGTGGCAGAGGTGATGGAAGAGCCCACGTAGGACTGAACCGTCGCGTCGACGACATAGGGCAGGAGCTCGTTGTCTGTGTTGGGGAGCTCAGTGACCCCAGTGATCCCGATGACGTCGAGGTCGTAGCCCGGGAAGCCTTGCTCGCGGAAGCCACCGTCGATGTCTTGGTAGTTGGGCGTCCCGTTGTCGATGTTGCCGTCGTTATCGTCGAGGGTGAGCCACTGCGTCTCGATGATCGACCGGATTTGAGTCTGGTTGTAGGCGTTCATCCAGCCCAGGAAGAGGGTGTCTGCAGCCAGTGAACCCGCCGAGCTGCCGTTCGTGGATTTGAGGTTCCTGCGGATCTTCCAAGCAGCGCCCATCCAGGGCTGGCCGTCAGCGTGCACGCCTCCGTAGCAGCCGGGGTTGCTGTCACCACAGAACTGGTTGGCATTCAGGCCGTTTCGGATGTTGCAGCCGCTGCCACAGAAGTTCAGTCCGACGATGGGGTCGTCGTAGAGGTACATGCCAAAGATGTCAGCGTTCCCCTCGCCCATGCCGTCATTACCGTTTCCGGTCCCGTAGCGCACGTTGAGCCAGTGCCCCTCTTCGTGGGCGACCACGGAAGAGTAGGCTGTGTTGACGCAGCCCCCACCTGCGGTGAAGAAGTTGATCGAGGAGCCGTCGAAGTAGGCGTTGCAGTTCGACGAGATGTTGCAGTTTGCGGTGGCATCGAAGTCAGCCGTGTTATCGCCAGGGATGATGGCGCGAACCCACTCCCTCATGAGGTTCACGTTCTGATAGGCGTTAGCCTCTGCCGTAGCGTTTGTCTGCGAGGAGGGGTTCAGGAGCACGCTGTTGCCGTTACCGCTGACGCTCCCGGTGAAGGAGTAGTCAGAGCCAGCTTGGTTGTTCGCGCTGCAGAAGGTGCCGTCGTAGGAGATCGTGATGTTTAGGGGGCCGTCAGTACCGGAGATGGAGAAGTTCCCGTTTACATCCGTGAGAGTGCTGCCAGCGGAGCTCTGAACGAGCACATAAGAGACAGGCTGCTGAACCTCGGGATTGCCTGCAGAGTCAGGTCCGGTGCCGGGGGTCGCCATGGTGTAGACCGTGCCTGTCACATCAAAGTTGTGGATAGCGGGCATACGGTTCACTACTGCGCCGGTGTTGGCTTCGATCCAGTAGATCTCTCCCTCAGGGTCGAAGTCTGTCTCTTGCCAGAGGGCTTGCACCTCGTAAGCGACGGCAGGTCGGATGCGCTCTCCATCCTCAAGCTGCACCACGTAGAGCTCCGGCATGGTGAGGCTGGTGGGGGTCAGGCCAAACTCAGCCTCGAAGGCTGCTTCAGCTGCGCTGAGGGCTCCTGCGGGGGAGAGTGTGGCGGTCGTGTCGAAGCCCTTGACCTTCGGGAGGCCAGATGACTGTACAGAGAGCAGCTGCCCGCTCATGTCCATCAGCACGTTGACAGCGCCGTCCTTAACGGGGAGGTCGCCGATGAACTGGTGGAAGCGAACGGTCATCTTGTCGGTCGAACCGATCTGGCCGAAGGGCAGCAGGAGGGCTCGATCCAAGGCGAGCGTCTCAGTCTCCATCCCGTGAATGCCCTCGGTGCGCGCGATGAAGTCGAGCGCCGCAGCTGCGAAGCCCTCGTCGTCGATGGGGGTAGCCGCTGCTTTGGCGCTGCCTCCGAAGAGGAAATCAGGGTGCCCTGTGCCTCGGCTAGTGATGGTCTTCCAGCTCCTGCCGTGGTCAGCGCGCCAAAGTTCGAGTGATTGCGCAGATTCGATCCCAGGGAGATCAGGGGAGGACTGAGCTGCTGCTACAGAGAGGAGCAGTGTGAGTGCTGTCGCATGCTGGATCATAATCGTTAAGGGAATGTATAGTTGTTTCGCCCTGAAGCCGGTTGGCATACCTACCGTGTTTAATTTATCTGTAATTGACGAACCTAGGTGGCTTCTAGGTTCCTTCTGTGGAGTGACTTTCGTATGAGTCCTGTTAGAGAGGCTGGAATAGGCCTCTGCGGCGTCCCAGAATGTACGTGTACCGTATTGTCTTGGCAGGCTCTGAGAGCATCTCAGACCTCCTACCCCCTCCCCACACGCCCTAGAGAGCAGGAATGAACGTCCAGATCGAGTTCTGCGTGCAATGAAGCTATCACCCTCAAGCGGCCGGTCTGGTCGCTGAGCTCAAGAGAGCCTTTGATGGGATCGAGGTAGAACTCATCGAGGGTTCAGGAGGAGTCTTCGAGGTCACGGTCGATGGAGACTTGGTCTTCTCAAAGAAGGACACAGGGAGGTTCCCTGCATATCAGGAGATCCCCAAGCTCATGGTGAGCTGAGCGCTCGCAGGAGACGCGCAATGAAGGCAGTAGAAGTAAAAAGAGATAGCGGAGATGCGACCATACAGTCAGTCAAAGATGGCGTGTACGAGGAGGTGACTGATATGGGACCGGAGAACAGCCTAGAGCTGAGGCCGCGGACGAAGATCGTCGCGACCCTTGGCCCAGCGAGCGCAGACAAGATCGGCGAGTTGATTGAGCAGGGGATGAGCATCGCTCGCATCAACTTCAGCCACGGCGACCGCGAAGACCTGCGCGAGCTGATCAACAACGTGCGCAAAGAGTCCAAGGCCCGGCAGAGCTCTGTCGGGATCCTCTGCGACTTGCCCGGCCCCAAGATGCGGCTGGGTTCCTTCGAGGGCGACTCTCTGGAGCTTGCGCTCGATGAAGAGTACGTGCTTCGAGACGGGGGTGAGCTCGCAGGGGAAGGGGAGATTTACCTCGACTGCGGCGGTGCTCTAAGCGCTGTTCGGCCTGGTGACAGAGTGCTCGTCGCTGACGGCGCTGCAGAGCTCATTGTTGAGGAGTACGTCGAGAACGGGCTCAAAGCACGCGTCAGCAGGGCTGGTCGGATCGCGACTCGTAAGGGTCTACACCTGCCCGACTCAGACATTCAATATGAGCTGCCGACTCCGGCGGACCGTGAGTGGATTGAGTTCGCCAAGGAAGCCGGAGCAGACTTCCTCGGGGTGAGCTTCGTCGGCAGCGGCGACGACTTGATCCGCATCCGCGCGCTCGCTCCTGACCAGCTGATCATCGCCAAGGTGGAGCGCCGAGTCGCGGTCGAGAACCTCGACAGCATCCTCGAGCACGCTGACGGACTGATGATCGCGCGCGGTGATCTAGGCGTCGAAATGGACCTCGAGCGCCTCCCGATCGTTCAAAAGGACCTCCTAGCGGCTGCTTTGAAAGCGGGCTGCTTTACGATCACAGCGACCGAGATGCTTGAGTCGATGATCACGACCACCCGCCCGACTCGGGCCGAGGTAACGGACGTCGCGAACGCGATCTTGGATCGGACCGACGGGATCATGCTCTCTGCCGAGACAGCGGTCGGTGAGAACCCCCTCGAAGCTGTCCGCACGATGCGGAACATCGCCCTCGCTGTGGAAGAGAGCGAGCGCTTTCAGTCCCTACCCGACGTGGAGCACGCAGGAGCGGAGGTCGAGACGGCAGATGCTGTCTCCATGGCTGCGGTCCAATGCGCTGGCGTCCTCGGGATCGAAAAGATCGTCTGCTTCTCTGAGACGGGGAACACCGCTCGCTTGATGTCTCGCTACCGTCCGGACGCAAGCATCTTCGGGCTCTCTCCCCTGTTGAAGACCGTCCGCTGGATGACAGCTCTGGCCAACGTGAGGCCGGTTCCGGTCGCCCGCTGGTCGAGCCTCGAAGACATGCTCCAAGAGGGCTCAAAGATGCTTATTGAGCGGGGCTACGCAGAGAGCGGGGAGCTCATTGTCTTCGTCGCGGGGGTCCCGCCGGGAATCGCGAAGACGACGAACGTGATGAAGGTCCACCGCATCGGTGACCCCATCCGACTCAGCTGAGCAGATCTAAGCTCGCCACGATGTGACGAACTTGCCCTGACAGAGCGTTGAATCTGGGCGGGCGAGATGGATGATGGCTTCGCGATCTTCCATGTGGGACTTCACAAAGCTTCGCCGAACGCCTCGCTCGCGCTGGCCGTTCTCAGGCCCTCAACACGAAACCTTCCAAAAGGCGGGTGTCGTTTGTGTAGCTAGCGGGAAGGGGGGCGTCGGAAAGAGCGTCATCGCCTCCAATTTGGCCTGCATGCGCGCAGCGGCTGGCGAGAGAGTCTGCCTGGTGGACTTTGACGCTGGTCTCGCGAACGCGCACCTCTTGCTCGGGTTGACGCCCAAGCACGACCTCGGCTCTGTCCTCGACGGCGAGGTTGAGCCTGAGCAGGCCCTCCTAGAGGGCCCTGCCGGGGTAAAGGTGCTCTCCGGGGGTGTTGGCCGAGCGCGTTTGGTGAACCCCACGCGCAGAGAGCTCGGCAAGCTCTTCGGTGCGCTGCGCTCCCTCGAAGAGAGCCATGACCTGCTCATCATCGACCACGGCGCTGGATTGGGTTACGCGGTGATCGCGCACCTCGCGGCGGCCAGCTCCTTCTTGTTGGTCACCAACCCTGAGGTGACCGCTCTCTCGGACGCCTACGCGGTCTTCAAGCGTGCTGAGACGGTCAACCCAGGCATTCGGGCTGGGGTCGTGATCAATCGTGCTGAGGACTACAGCGTCGCGTTAGAGGCTTACGATCGCCTCTCTAAGGTTTCAAAGCGCTTCTTAGGCCGTGACTTGGAGCTCGCTGGCTGGGTGCCAGCAGACCTTGAGGTCCCGCGGAGCGTGCGCGCGAGGGCACCCCTGGCGCTCTCAGGCTATGACTCTCCCGCTGCCGCAGGGCTGCGCTCCCTCGGAGCTTGGGACGGCTTGGCGCGCGCACACACCGGTAAGCACTTCTACGACCGCGCTCGCTCTGCCTTGCGCTGAGGATCGCTGCAGGGAAGTTCTTGAATCGGAGGCCTCCATGGAGTGCCATCCAACTCGTGATGCAGGTCTTCTCCTTCGTGAACCAGAAGGGAGGCTGTGGCAAGACCACCGCCGCCGTGAATCTCGCTGGTGCGCTCGCAGCGAGGGGTCGCCGCGTCTTGCTCGTCGACTTAGACCCTCAGGGGCACGCAACGATGGGGCTCGGGTGCGATCCGGGCGATGAGCCTACCTCCCTTGAGGTGCTCGCAGGGACTTGCGACATCCAGAGCGTAATCACCTCGGCTCCTGGCGGGATCGACCTCATCCCGGCAGATCTCCGCCTCGCAGAGTTCGAGGAGCGCGCAGAGCACACTCTCAGGCCTGAGCAGGCCCTGAGCTTCGCCCTCCGGGGCCTCGAGGAGCGCTACGACTTTGTCCTCTTGGACTGTCCCCCGCGCGCTGATGGTGTCCTCACGATCAACGCGCTGCGCGCATCAGACACGGCGATCTTGGTCGTGGAGACAGGGGCGTTCGCCTTGCAAGGCGCGGTTAAGGCGCTCTCTATCTTCGAAGAGATTCGCACGAGAGATGACTCGCGCTTCGAGATGAGAGTCCTCGCGACGCTCTTTGATCGGCGCACCCGTTTCGCGAGAGACCTCCTCTTCGCCCTCCACTCACGCTTTGGCCCCGTCCTGTTTGAGAGCGTGATCCGGACCAGCGTGCGCCTTCGAGAGGCGGCGGCATGCGGCGTCCCGGTACAAATTTTAGACAAGAGATCGCGCGCGGCTGGTGACTTTGACGCCCTCGCGTCGGAGTGCCTGATGGAGCCGGCCGGCCCCAGCGAGCTCACGCAGAGCGTCTCGACCCCTCTCCCCGGAGACTGAACTCATGGACACCTTGGCACTCTTATGCACCCTGCACGCAGACGGCCCGGCCTCTCTCAAGCGCCTCCGTGAGGCGGAGCTGAACACGATCGACGAAGTGCTCGGCTGCTCAGTAGAGACGACCGCGGAAGTCCTCGGGCTCTCCATGGCGCAGGCTCGCCGCTTCCACCGAGAGGCACGGATGCTCGCCATGAGGATGAACACGGAGGGGCTCGATCGAGAAGAGAGGATGCACCCGAGCAGCTCCTCATCCGGTGGGACGACTCAGCCGATGCCTGATGCGGCGACGGCGCAGCCTGAGCCGACGAGCGCAGAGGCTGAGGGCCTGCGCAAGAAGCCCGACATCGCTGCGATCCTTGCGCCCGTGATGGAGCGATGGGACCAGGAGGAGGCCGCCGCTGAGCGCGCGGCCACCACAACCGAGAGCGCTCCTCAAGAGACTGCGCCTCAGGTGGCGGCGACCGAGCGCACCTCAGACATCCTAGAGGGCGTAGATCAGCAGCTCCGAGATGCGCTGCGCGCCGCTGGCTATTCGACCTTGAGCTCCTTGGTCGAGGTCGAGCCGCTCGTGCTCTCAAGAGCTACAGGCCGCACCTATAGCGAGGCTTGCAGGGTTAGCTTCCTCGCGAAGCGCGCGCTGGGCAGCGTGGGAGGCGCTCCTGTGGAGGTCCAGCCCCAGAGCGCCTCTGCTGCGACCCCTAGCGAGACTGGTGATGATGAGCTCGCTGACGCGATGCGGGTCCTGAAGGAGCTCACTGGGAGCTTTGAGAGCGGGGATGAGCGCTTCTCTCCCGCGTCTCCTGAGAGCGGACTTCCCCAAGATCCCCGCGCGGACAGCGGAGATCAGGAGGGGGCAGGTGGCCCCTTCGCCTAGAGCGGCGACGGTCCTCCTGCTCTTCGCTGCCGGGGTCGCTGGGGCTCAGGTAGAGGAACCGAAGGCCCCCGACGGTCGCCCTGCGCTCGCCGGAGGTGGGAGCGCGCACGACATCAGCAAGTCGCTGGCGCGCCCGAAGACCGCGCTCGAGCGGCAGCTCGCCGGAGACCTCTTTGGACTCGAAGCGGCCCTTGAGCTGCGCCGCTCGCTCGCTGCAAAGAAGCTCGGTGAGCGCCGCTGCATGGGCCTGGTCGAAGACAGCGCTACAGGCACGCTAGGTGAGCAGCTGCGTCGCTTCGAAGAGCTCAGCCTGAGGGCTTCGACCGAACTAGCTGTGGGTGATGAGCGCGCGCGCGCCTTCGCGATCTGTCTGTTAGACCCCGCCTTTGGCGTCCGGCGCTTGGCGCAGCGCGGAGTGGAGCGTGAGCTCCTAGAGCTTCGGGGCGGCCTGGCTCTGCTCTTGGCGAGCCAGACTGGGTCTGTGTACCTCTCCGACGAAGAGGCCGTCAGCATCGCGCGCAGGGTAGATCGCTCGGCTGCGCTCCTGCGCACGCTGATCTCTGACTTGGACCTCTTAGAGGCGAGCGACTTCGCCGGGGAGCCGGTTGAGGATCAGGCCGTCGACGCCTTGATTTCTGCAGCGCGCACACCTCGCAAGGACATGAGAGAAGAGCTCCTCAGGGCGCAGCTTGGAGCGACGGAGGACACGGTTAGGCGTATGGCTGCGAGCTTGTCTTCAGCACGGCTTCGACGCGCGCTCTCAG
Organism: Planctomycetota bacterium; assembly: GCA_022446815.1. GTDB lineage: Bacteria > Planctomycetota > UBA1135 > UBA1135 > JAKVCE01. Next base: position 99,944 of record JAKVCD010000017.1, on the reverse strand, counting down.
CTGAGCTCGCCGCACGAGACGTCGCGGTTGAAGCGGCTGCGGAGCGCTTGCTGGAGCTGGAGCTCTTGATCCCAGGGCGCGCCCCTGAAGAACAGGTCCCCCGAGAGATCCTCGGTATGAGCAAGCAGGATCGGCACAGCCTCGCGTTGCGGCACGCGCTCGAGGGCCTCGGTGAAGATCCTTTCTCGCCAGAGCTGAACTTCTACGCGGCGGCGGCCACAGACTGGATCGCGGACGACGGCCGCTCTAGGCCCTGGTTCGATCGTTTTTTGGCCCTGAGGGGCATACGAGCCCATGATCACAGGACCTATCAAGGCCGAGAGCTCTCTGCAGACGAGCAGCGGGCCCTCGACGTCGTCCAACTCGGCGGCTAACTCGCAGTCGATGGTATAAAGGGGCTCCTGCTGGTGCCCCTAGCGCTGCTACATGAGGTGGTAAGCGCTCGCTCCAGCCCTTCGGAATCTACCGATGCGCAGCGCACATTCGCTCTCCACTGAATCTATGGTCTTCGACACCACCCTGATCCCCTTGGCCGCAGGCCGCTCCGGGGACGACCCGATCTTTAGCCTCAACGCTGAAGCGAGGAAGCGCGCGGCTGCAGGAGAGTCGATCTTGAACGCGACGATCGGCGCGCTCCTAGAGGACGACGGAGGTCTTGCGATCCTCCCCTCTGTAAGCGACGCGGTCGCTAAGGTCGATCCGCGCCGTGCTGCCTCTTACGCGCCGATCTCCGGAGAGCCCGCCTTTCAGCAAGCGGTGATCGACGACACCTTCGGGAGGAGCCCGCTCAACAAGTTCTCTGTAGCTGCAGCGACTCCCGGGGGCACAGGCGCGATCCTGCACGCCATCACGAGCTTCCTTGAGCCTGGTCACTCCATCCTGGTGCCGGAGTATTACTGGGGTCCGTACCAGACCATCGCCGCGCACACCGCCCGCAAGGTCGAGACCTTCACGATGTTTGATGATGAGGGTCGCTTTAACCTTGAGGCTTTTGACGCGGGCCTCTCGAAGCAGCTCGAGCGGCAGGGGCGCGTCCTCTTCATCTCTAACTTCCCGTGCAATAACCCGACGGGGTACTCGCTCGACGATGATGAGTGGGAGGGGCTCTCGGAGATCATCGAGCGAAACTCCAAGAGCGGACCGGTCACCTTCCTGCTGGACCTCGCCTACGCACGCTTTGGCGCCGCAGGCTCTGAGCGTTGGGTTGAGCACGTCGAGCGCTTCGCTCACTGCGCCCAGCTCCTTGTCGCGTGGACAGCTTCGAAGGCCTTCGCGCAGTACGGCGCGCGGGTCGGAGCGCTCATCGCAGTCCACCCGAACCCCTCAGAGCGTGAGCGGCTGAAGGCTGCGATGGGCTTCGCGTGTCGTGGGACCTGGTCAAACTGCAACCACCAGGCGATGGTCGCGATCACCGAGCTGCTCCTCGATCCTGAGAAGCGCCGCCGCGCGACAGGCGAGCGGGAGGTGCTCAAGCGCTTGCTCCGAGAGCGCGTAGACGCTTTCAACCAAGCAGCCAGCGGAACATCGCTCCGTTACCCCCGCTATGAGGGAGGCTTCTTCGTGAGCGTCTTTACGCCTGACGCTGAGAAGACAGCGGCGCGCATGAGAGAGCTCGGCGTCTATGTCGTCCCGCTTCAAGGCGCCGTCCGCATCGCGCTCTGCTCCACGCAGGCCTCGGAAGTCCCGCGCCTCGTCGCCGCTCTAGAAGAGGGCCTCAAGGCGGCAGGGGGAGAGGCGTGAGCGCCGCCCCGCACGCCTACGGCCCTCGCGTCCACCTGGCTGGCGGGTCCTTCGTCAGCACGGCGATCGCGCGCGCCTCGACAGAGGCGGTCTCAAGAACAGAGCTCCTCGCGCTGCTACGGTCGGTCTATGAGGTCTTGCTCGCGGAGGCCTTTGAAGAGCTCCCGAAGGCTCAGGCTGAGGTCGCGACGAGGATGTCCGCAAAGCACCCAGACTCTGGCATCTGGCGCGGCGAGCTCGCGAGCGACGCCGGCTCGGTCGTGATCTGTGACGTGATCCGCGCCGGGATCCTCCCTGCGCAGCTCTGCTTTGAGCGAATCTCACAGTTGCTTCCGGGCGCAGACGTACGCCTTGATCACCTGAACATCGCGCGCACAGAGGACGAGTCTGGTCGCGCGACTGGCGCAGACCTCTCTGGCAGCAAGGTCGGCGGCACTGTAGAGGGAGCGACTCTCATCCTGCCCGACCCAATGGGAGCGACCGGCGCGACGACTGTCTGCGCTCTTGAGCACTACTTTGAGCACTACGGGCGGCCCGCCAAGGTCATCCTCATGCCGATGATCTGTACGCCAGAGTTCTTGCGCGTCGTGCTCGACTTTGACGAGAGCGTGAGCGTCTATGCAGGTCGCCTTGACCGTGGGCTCTCTCCTAGCGATGTCCTCTCATGCACGCCTGGCGAACGATGGGACGAAGAGCGCGGCTTGGACGACACGAACTACATCGTCCCCGGCGCTGGCGGAGTCGGCGAGCTGCTCAACAACTCTTGGTGCTGAGCGTTCACTCTGGCGTGAGCCTGTAGAGCCGATAGAGGTCGTAAGGGCTCCCGTTGCGCTGGAGCACGTCGCCGGTGCTGCGCCATATGAGCTCATAGCCCGGGAGACTCTCTAGGACTCGCTCGTCCTGTGAGAGCAGCGCAGCCGCTGCGGACTCCGCGGGCGGTTCCTCTCCAGGGCGGAGCCCGGCGAGGTATCGGGTGGCCTTGAGCACTCCGAGGGTGAAGCGGTCCACCAAGAGGTAGCGGCAGCGCTGCTCCTCAAGGAGCGAGCGCTTGAACTCGCTCGCCTCTGCATGGAAGAAGCCAAGGTAGAAGTCCTCGGCAGCGCGACGGCTCGCGTCTAGCTCGTACTTCGGCTGGACTAAGATCGGTCGGCGGGTGTGTGTCAGGATCGCCGTGGAGTTCATGAAGTCGCACGCGACCGCCTCTCCAGGCGGGACGTTTGCCTCGACGGCGCTGATCATGGCCTCGAGCTCAGCTTGGCGTCCGGGCGGCTTGTACCAAGAGAGCTCATGGGTAGAGACGTGCTGGTAGAAGAGCCCCGCCTGCGCGATCAAGAGCGCCGCAGCCATAGCGGGTCCGCGCTCATTCCTAGCGAGCAGGGTGGCTCCGGCCGCAGGGAGCAGCGCGGTCGGGAGGATCAGGACGCGGGTGATGAGCCAGCCAGCTGCCGTGGAGAGCAGAACTAGAGCGCGAGCAAAGTGAGAGAGGAGGTCACGCTTGAGGGCGGCCGCTAGCCCGAGGGCTGCGAGGCTGAGCGAGAGCAGCGCTTGGGTGAGCGAGGAGGTCTCGAAGGGGCCTTGCCAGAGGAGGCGCGCGTCAAAGGTGAGCACGGAGGGGTCGAGGGGGCGTTGGCCGAGGTGCAGGAGCTTAGCGATGAGGAGCTCGTGCACGTGGGAGTCCTCGACGACTCCGCCGCCGAAGAGGCGGGAGAGCATGGCCCCCAAGAGGAGGATCCCGAGCGCTTCCATCGCCCTGCGTGACTTGTCTATACCGGGCCGATTTGCGACCGCAGCGGCAGTGAGGACAAAGAGGGCAGGGGTGAGGAAGAGCAGGCGCGCGCGACCCACGGGGAAGAGGGAGACTGTGATGACGGCGGCGAGGGGGACGAGGAGTCCTAGCTTGGCAGGGGCTGGGCGCTCTCTGCCGAGGAGCACGCTCGTGAGCAGGCAAGCTGCGATGATGAGCGCGAAGTGCGCGCTGGCGTGCCAAGTCGCTAGGGCGAGCCCGAGCAGCGCGCCGGCAAGGAGGTGGTCCATGGGACGACGAGTGCGACGCCCACGCAGGAGCGCCCATAGGCCGGCCATGAGGAGCGGGAAGGCGAGGTCTTCTCTTAGGAAGAGCACGCCGACAGAGCGGTATGCGCCAGGCAGGAGGGTCCAAGAGAGCGCAGCGAAGAGCCCCCAGCTGTAGGACCCGGTCCACTCTCGAGCGACGCCAAAGACCCCGAAGAGCGCGCACGCTGCTGTGAGCGCCATCAGGAGTAAGGCGGTCTCATGGAGGGGGCGCTCTCCTCCGAAGAGGAGGTGAGACCAGGCGATCAGGTACTCCTGTCCGATGGTCAGCGCTGATGGGAGGTCCATGCCTGCGGGGTGCTCCACCAGTGGGTCCGACCGCAGCGCTGGGGGCGCGCTGCCGCCGCCCTCTACGATCCTTGAGGTCACGTAGTGAACTAGCGCGGGGTCGCTCTTCAGGAGGCCTTCTACGGTAGCCCCAGAGAAGTTTGCGTCCCCCCGCGCCATCTCAACGCGTATGAACGCAGAGAAGAGCGCGAGCACAGCGAGGGCGAGGAGGGCTCGGCCGCGCTTCCATCTGCTCGCCTCGGCGCTCTGCAATGCGAACCTACGCGTCCTCGTCGACGTCGATGACCTCTGCGTCTACGACCCTCGCGCCAGACCTCTTGCGGACGATCTTGTTCATCTTGAGCCGCGCCTCTGAGTCTTTTGACACGTTCACCCGAGTGGAGAAGAGGTCTGTGAGGAGGGCGATGAGCCAGAGCGCGAGGTAGGGCCCCTCGAGGCCCCCGGCCTCGTTCTGCGCGTAGGCGTACGCGAGGGTCGTCCAGGGGAGGAAGATGAAGCCCAAGAAGGGCCACAAGTTGAGCTCATAGGCGTCGCCCAAGTAATCGCTCGTCAGGAAGAGCACGAAGAGGGCGAGGCGCGCTCCGAGGGACATCAGGCAGCCGAGGCAGCACTTCATAAACGACAGTCTAAGCGAGCGCGCTTTCTATGAGGGAGTGGTTCGTCTTGAGTTGTGCTGCGCTACCTTCTCTCTCGTGCACTTAGCCCTCTTCATCGATCTAGAGCTCCCTGCCCTCGCGGCCCTCTATGCGGCCTGCACCTGGGGGATAGGCTCGCACCTCTTCCGGAGGGTCTTGGCCGACCCGGACCCGGCGCGCCGCCCGAGCGCCGCCTCCGCGTGCATGATCAAGAACCTCACGGCATGCTTAGCCTTCGTCGGTGTGTGGCTCATCGTCGGCGGCGCTGTCCCAGGCTCCTCCTCATTGGCGTGGCTAGCCTGGAGCGGGCTCTTGGGCTTCGCGATCGGTGACGCGCTGTTCTTCGGCGCAGTGGCGCGCTGCGGGGTGCAGGTGACAGGGGTGGTCGCGCAGCTAAACGTTCCGACGGCTGCGCTCCTGTCCTGGATGCTCTTGGGGGAGGAGCTGAACACACAGGAGATCGCCTCGATGGCGCTCGTCCTCGGAGGCGCGACCCTCGTGATCCTCGACGAGCCCAACGCGGATGGGCAGACCATCGGCAAGAAGCGACACGGCGTCTACCTCGCCCTTTTGTGCGCGATCTGTGGCGGCGCTGGGAATATGCTCGGCCACGGCGGGATGGAGGGTGTCGAGGTCGTGCCGGGGACCGTGATCCGCCTCGGCGCGGGCGTTATCGGCGCGTTCCTGCTCGCGATGATCTTTGACGCCGGCTCGCTGCTAGGACGTCGAGGCGGTGGAGAGACGAAGGAGCTGGTACGACCCTTTCATCACCCGGAGATGATGAAGCGCCTGCTCTTTGCGACGCTCATCGCCTCTGTCATCAACCTGTTGCCCTTCAACTATGCGCTGCGCGAGCTCCGCGGTGGGATCAGTGCGGTCTTGTTTGCCACGACGCCGCTCTTCACCCTGCCGCTAGGACCGCTCTTCGGAGAGCGTCACGGCTGGCGCGCCGTCGCCGGGACCCTCCTCGGGTTCTTGGGTGTGGCAGGGATTCTCTCCGCGAGCTGAGCTCAGCGCGCGTAGGCTCGCTGGGCGAAGACGAGCGAGAGGTAGGGCACCATCGTCAGCTTGTTGGGGATCAACTTAAAGATCCGCCAGAGGCGCTTGGGTTTCATATAGAAGCGCCGGTAAGCAGCTTTACGCAGCTTGAAGATCTCGCTCTCTTCGACCTCTGAGAGATTGATATCGGTCTGGTAAGGCTCATAAGCAGACCAGTCGTTTGGCAGCTGGTAGCCGGCGTGCTCGACCTCGTCGAAGAGCTCTGTGCCTTTGAAGGGGATGACGCGGAAGAAGGCCGCGGTGTGGAAGGAGCTCTCGGCTGCCCAATCGATGGTCGCGCGCATCTCCTCCTCGGTCTCGGAGGGGAAGCCGAGCATGAAAGCGCCGTGCACGAGGATCCCTTGCTCTGCGATGAAGTCGACGATGTTCTTCACCTTGTCGATCTTCAGGCGCTTCTTCATGACCTTCTGAATACGCGGGCTCGCGCTCTCGACAGCGACCATGCAGCGGTACATACCTGCCTCCTTAAGGAGGAGGACGAGCTCTTCATCAAGGATGTCCCCGCGGAAGCCGTTGGGGAAGGTGAGCTTGAGGTCATAGCCGCGCTCGATGATGCCGCGCGCGATGCCCTTCGCGCGCTCCGCCTTGAGGTTGAAGATGTCGTCCATGAAGACGAGCTCCTTCACGCCGTACTTCGTGACCAAGAGGTCGATCTCCTCAAGCACGTCCTCCGCAGAGCGCTCACGGAAGAGCTTCCCGTAGGAGTTGTGACAGTAGGTGCAGCGCCAGGGGCAGGCGCGCGAGGAGAACATCGTCGCGAACTCGCGGTGTGCGTAGATCACGCCGCCGCGTGGGATGGCGTGGTACTTCTCGTGGTCGATGAGGTCCCAGGCCGGGTGGGGGAGGTTGTCGAGGTCCTTGGGGGCTGCGCGGTCCAGCTCTGTTCGCAGGGTGCCGGACTCATCACGCCAGCTGAGACCAGCGCATCCGCTGAAGTCCCGGCGACCGTCTCGGATACCGTCTAGGAGCTCGCAGAAGGTCTCCTCTCCTTCACCGCGAACGACGAAGTCCACGGCGAGATCTGCCATCACGTCTTCGGCGGCGACGCTCGGATGAGGCCCTCCGCAGACGATCTTGACCTCGGGCATCCTGCGCTTCACCTCGCGCGCGAGCTCGTGCATGCAGCCAGCCTCATAGGTCATGGCTGAGAGTCCGATGACGTCAGGCTGGAGCGCCTCGAGGGCGTCGGCGGCCTCCTCAACGCTCCAGCGCTCGACCTTCATGTCGAGGATGTGTTGGTCGCTGTGACCGTGCTCGCGCGCAGAGGCGGCCAAGCTCATGATCCCTAAGGGGTGGACATGAGTCAGCTGGGTATAGGGGTGGTAGGTCTGTACCAGCGCGGTTCGGAAAGTGCGGATCATGGCGGCTCGTGGCTGAGGTCCAGACAAACCTGAAGAGGCCGAAGTGTCAACGGTGCCAGCCAAGGATTCATCCTAGACGCGCAGATATTGTTCGATCTCTGTGTGACTCACGCCGTCTCGGGTCAGACTCTCGATTGGTGCGCCCACAAGCGGACTCACTCGAATAGGATCAGGTCATGGCCCGCGTCGCCTTCATCGTCACTACCTGCCACGAGTTCGAGGGGGTCAAGGTCCTCTCGAGTGTCCTCAAGGCTGCGGGACATCAGACCGACTGCTTCATCACGAGCGAGGAGCGAGACTTTGCAGGCGCGGTCCTGCGTTGGGCGCCAGACGTCATCGGCATCTACGCCACGACTGGCCAAGAGGACTGGGCGCGAGAGCACGTGCTCGGATGGAAGCTCGCGCTCCCGCACCTCAAGGTCGTGATGGGGGGACCGCACCCCTCCTTCGACTCCAGCATCCTCAATGACGCCGAGTATGTGGACGCGATCACGAAGGGGGAGGCTGAGTACGCGATGCTGGACCTCGTCGAGGCCTGGGCGGCTGACCGTTCGATCGCGGAGATAGCAAACGTCGGCTCCCTCCAGGACGGCGCGCCGCTCCTCAACCCGATCCGACCTGCGATCCAAGACCTCGACACGCTGCCCTTCCCGGACGTAGACCTCTTCTACAAGTACCCCTTCCTCCGCTCGAAGCGAGTGATGCAGGTACACGCGAGCCGCGGATGTCAGAACAACTGTACCTATTGCACTGTGCCTAGGATGAAGCGGGAGTGGGTGAGTGGCGCGAAGGGCGAGACCTTCAATCGCACGAAGTCGGTGGATTACCTCTGTGATGAGATGACTGATATCCGCGCCCGCTACCCAGGCTTCAGGATGGTCAACTTTGGAGACGCTGCGCTGAACATGAGTCGCGGCTGGCTCGAGGAGTTCGCGGAGAAGTGGCCGGCTCGCGTGGGGCTGCCTTTCGCATGCAACATCAACATCAACTACCTCGACGAAGAGGAGATCGTTCAGCTGAAGCGTGCGGGCTGCGCCTCTGTGCAGTTCGGGCTTGAGTCGGGGAACGAGGACGTTCGCATGCGCGTCTACCGCAAGGGCTACACCGACAACATGGTCGAGGAGATCCCTCGACTCTTACGGAAGCATCGGATCACCTTCCGCACCAACAACATCATGGGCTCGCCCGCCGAGACCCTTGAAGACATGTTCAATACGGTCGAGGTGAATCGCCGCATCAAGCCGCAGGGGTGCACAGTCCTCATCTATCGCCCCTTCAAGTCCACAGAGCTCGGGGTCGAGGACTTTGAGGCAGGGCGCGTCGAAGAGTCCAGAGACATCGGGCCCTCGCTGCAGCTGGACTCGCAGATGCGTCGCGACGACCTCCGTGAGGTGGTCAATCTCCAGAAGCTCTTCAACGTCGGTGTCTACCTCCCCTTCGGGCCGCAGCTGATCAAGCTCTTGATCAAGCTGCCTCGGAACCCCCTCTATGACTTCACCCTCCTAGCCTTCCTCTGGTATCAGCATGCCGTGGTCTCAGGCTATGGGATGCTCGATGACTTCAAGCTCGGCTGGAAGAACATCGGGCAGATCTTCGGTCGGAGAAAGGGCGGGACCCACGGCGTCAGAGAGGCGGCCTCAAAGGCCCTCTTAGACACGATGGACGTCGGCAATGAGGCCGCTGTTTAGGCTCCGCTGCAGGGATTCCTCCAACAGAGTGCGGAGCAGCGTCGTTCCAGATAATCTGCCACGACGAAGTCCTGACCCAGGAGGTCCTCTATGCAAGTTCTCGCATTCGCTCTCTTAGCCGCGCCCCTCTCGCAGGACCCGCAGGTCCTCGACGCTAGTATCGACTCGGTGACGGTCTACCCGAACTCGGCCCATGTCCACCGCTCCTCTGAGCTGCTCTCTGCCGACGGGAGCTACGTCATCTCCGGACTTACGAATGATCTCGATCGCTCTAGGGTCAGGGTGAAGTGTGCGAGCGCAGAGATCGTCCGAGTGGAGGTCCTCGAGCGCTTACAAAAAGAGGTCTCTGACGAGGAGATCGCCGCCCTCGTGGAGGAGCTCAAGGCTGCTAGGCGGGAGTTAGAGGCAGCGAATGATCGGGGGAGATTGAACGAGGCTATGCGGGCACACCTCACCGAGCTCTTCAACCGGGAGCAGGAGGCGAGCGCGAAGAGTCTCTCGGAGGGGACCGCCCCTGTTGAGGCATGGGACGCAAGCTTTGAGTTCCTTTCACGCAGGATGGATCAGCTGCTCACCGAGAAGCGAGAGCTCGGCTGGGCGCTTCAAGAGCAGGGCGAGGTGATCAAGAGGCTTGAGCATGAGATCGGCGATGCGCGCAGCGGCGCGCTCCGCCCTGTGGTCGATGTCTTAGTCGAGACGGCTGGTCTGTCTGGCGCCGGCGGGCGCATTGAGGTTGAGTACGTCGTCAATCGCGCCGGCTGGAGCCCGGTCTATGACCTGCGTGCCGCGAGCGACGCGCAGAGCGTTCGGCTCGTCTATCGCGCAGAGGTCTATCAGAAGACCCTGGAGGATTGGGACAACGTGGAGCTCTTGCTCTCGACAGCTCAACCGCACCTCGGCGCGCAGGGGCCTGACCCTCAGTCCAATTGGGTGGACGTCCTAGAGCCTGCGGCGAAGGAGCGTTTCGGCAGCAGGGCAGTGAGCTTCGACAGCGAGGCGATGCCTATGGAAGCGATCGGTTCTTTAGGTGAAGAGGTGCGAGAGGGCGGGGTCGCTGATCTCGCGTGGACTCATGCGGCCGTTGAGTCTGAGGGGCTCTCGCTGCGCTACCGAATCGCGAGGGTCGAAACCGTAGAGTCAAGGGATGAGCCGACGCTCGTCCTTGTCGGCCAGGCTGAGTTAGAGGCCGATCCAGAGTATTACTGTGCGCCGGCCTTGGACCCGACGGTCTGGTTGAGAGGTGTCGCGAGCAATACGAGCCCCTGGACTCTCCTGCCTGGGCGAGCTGCGGTCTTCTTTGGCGCAGACTATCTCGGCGAAGCCTCCCTCGGGATGGTCCAGGCAGAGCAAGAGTTCACGCTCCATCTCGGGGCTGCGCCGATGATCAGCGTTGAGCGCACACAGTTTGAAGACATCGAGGAGGAGCCCGGCTTCCTCTCGAGCGTCATGAGCAAGCGCCGCTCTTGGCGTGTCCACTTTGAGAACTTTGGGAGCACCGTCGCTAACGCAGACGGCTCTGTGACGGTGCTCGTTAGAGAGTCCGTGCCGATCTCCAAGGACTCTAGGCTTGAGGTCCTTGTTCCTAGGAGCGAGCCCGCGCGCCTCACGGGTGAGCGCTGGGATCAAGAGCTAGAGGAAGAGGGGATCCATACTTGGGAGCTCAACGTGCCCGCGAACGGAGAGGCTGACCTCGTCTACTCTGTGGAGCTGCGCTACCCGAAGGAGCTGCGAGTCACAGGGTGGTAGTCCCTCGCGTCGCTTGGATCCTCTGCGCGGCCCTCGGGGTCGCGTCGTCGGGTGACCTCGGTCGTCCTGCGGAGGCTCACCTCGTGATCCTGCACACGAATGACGTCCACGGTCAGGTGCAGCCGCGGCCGGCGACTTGGCTGGGTGGTGAAGAACCGCCGCTGATTGGAGGATTGCCTCGTCTCGCCGCCGCTGTGCGGACCGTACATGAGGAGGTCGGAGAAGAGAATGTCCTTATGATCGACGGAGGCGACTGGTCCTCTGGGACTCCAGAGGGGCTCTTGGAAGAGGGGGCGGCCTTTGTGACAGCGATGGCAGCAGTCGGGTACGACGCCATGTGCGTAGGAAACCACGAGCTCGACCACGGGGCGGCCTCCTTCAAGGGGACAGCTGCGCGCGCTATGGCTCCTGCAGTGCTCGCGAACGTACGCGAGAAATCTGGTGAGCGCGTTGATTGGGCGCCGCCTTACCGCGTCTTCGAGCGCGCTGGTCTAAAGGTCGCCGTCGTCGGGCTCTTGAGCCAAGCGACACCTAGCATTACTCACTCCGACACGAAGGAGGTCATCTTCACAGACCCGGTAGAGGAGCTCTCTAAGGTTAGGGAGGAGCTCGGTCGGGATGTTGATCTTGTACTCCCCGCGACTCACCTCGGCGTCGATACAGACAGGGCTTTGGCGCGAGCGCATCCGGACTTGGTGTTTATCGCGGGCGGACACTCTCACTCTTACCTTAGAGAGGGAGTGTTAGAGGGGGATGTTCTGATCGGGCAGGTAGGTAGTAAGGCGAGCAACTTAGGACGGCTGGACTTATGGATTGACCTCGAGACCGACGAGGTCACGCGCCGTGAGTATCAGGTGATGAGTCTTCTAGACGAGCCCATTGAGGGGGCTCGTGTAGAACGAGTCGAGGAGCTCTGTGGAGCTCTCCTCAAAGCGACGGAGGCCAACATGGGCGAGGTGATCGGTGAGCTGACTGCGCCCCTTGAGCGTGCGCGCTCCTCTGTCGAGTCGTCTGGCGCTGGCAACCTAATCGCCGACGCTTTTCGGGCCCACTTCGGCGGCGACTGCGCCTTCCAGAACCGCGGCGGCATCCGCTGCGACCTCCCTAGGGGTCCGGTCACCCGACGAGACCTCTTTGAGCTGCTGCCTTTTGGTAACCATCCGGTCCTTCTCGAGCTTGAAGGGGTGCACCTCGAGGCGACCCTGCGACAGGCGGTAGAGGGGACCGCGCACACCGGCCTCGAAGTTAGCGGTCTCACCCTCGAGGTGTCGAATGAGGAGGCGCCCAAGCTCTTGGGAGTCCTCGTCGGTGGAGAGCCTCTCGACCCGGCTCGATTCTACCGAGTCGTGACGAACAACTTCATCGCTGAGGGTGGGGACAACTATCAGATGTTGAGAAAGGCGAAGAGCGTCACCCACGACCAGATCCTCCTGCGCACGCTCCTTGAGCGGAGCTTCGCGGACGGTCCTTTGACACCGCCGACGGACAACCGATATCGAGTGCGCTGAGGTGTAAGGAGGCGGTACGATCCCGCCACGCGAACGCCCAGCCACTCGATCCATGACAGACACCCCCAGCCCGCCCTCGCTCTCCGATCCGCAGCCGCTCTCCAACGCCAAGGCGACCTACGCCTCTGGCCAGGGCTTGGCCCTCGTCACGCTGACCAACCCGCCGGCGAACGGATACAGCCACGAAATGATGCTCGACCTCGACGAGGCGATCTTGCGTGCGCGCTTTGACACAGAAGTGCAGGTGATCGTCATCGCTGGGGAGGGGGAGAAGTTCTTCTGCGCTGGCGCCGACATCTCGATGCTCGATGAGGTCACGCCAGAGTTCAAGTACGCCTTCTGCCTCCACGCGAACGAGACTCTCTTGCGCCTAGAGCACACTCCCAAGCTCGTCATCGCTGCGCTCGGCGGGCACTGCGTCGGTGGAGGCTTAGAGGTGGCCCTCGGCTGCGACGTTCGCGTGGCGCGCAGAGGCGCAGGGAAGTGCGGCCTCCCTGAGGTCGCTCTAGGCGTTCTGCCTGGCACTGGCGGTACGCAGCGCCTCGCCCGGGTGTTGGGTAAGTCGCGCGCGATCCGCGCGATGGCGACAGGAGAGCTCTTCGACTACGAGCGTGCTGTTGAGCTTGGCCTCGTGGACGAGCTCTTTGATGCTGAGGATGACGCGAGCTTCATGGCGTCCGTCCTCGAGTATGCGAGGGGTTTCTGTACTCCAGGCAAGGCGGCTCTAGCCGTTGGAAACATCAAGCGCGCGGTGCAGTCAGGCTTGGAGGTCTCTCTAGAGTCAGGCCTCGCCCTCGAGCGAGAGCTTCAGGCTAAGCTCTTCTCGAGCGCGGACGCTAAGGAAGGGATCAGCGCCTTCGTTGAGAAGCGCCAAGCCAGCTTCAAGGGGGAGTAGAGATGCAGGCGGTACAGATCCACGACCACGGCGGCCCTGAGGTGCTGCAGCTAGTCGACCTCCCCGAGCCCACGCCTGGACCTGGAGAGATCCTCGCTAAGGTCCTCGCGGTGAGCGTCAATCACCTCGATCTCTGGGTGCGACGCGGGATGCCTGGCATGCCGCTGCCGCTCCCCATGATCCCCGGCTGTGACGGGACGGGGGAGGTCGTCGCGATCGGCGAAGGGGTCACGCGCTTCGTAGTCGGAGACAAGGTCATCTTGGAGCCCGGCTATAGCTCGGGCAGCTCTGCGCATGACGAGGCCGGTAACGATCACCTCTCGGCCGACTACCAGATCCGCGGTGAGCACTCTGACGGCCTCGACTGTGAGCTCGTCGTGTTCCCTGAGCGCCTCTTGACCAAGCTCCCTGATGCCGTGGACCCTGTCGCTGCTGCGGCGGTCCCGCTCGTCTTTCTCACGGCTTGGGGCATGGTGGTGAGCCGCGCTGCGTTGCGAGAGGGGGAGACGGTCCTAGTCTTAGGTGGCGCGAGCGGCGTCGGCTCAGCCGCGATCCAGATCGCGAAGGACCTCGGCGCCCGAGTCGTCGCGACGGCTGGTTCGGATGAGAAGCTCTCGCTCGTCAAAGAGCTGGGCGCGGACGCAGCGGTGGATCACCGCGACGAGTCTTGGCCCAAGGCGGTACGCGGCGCCCTCGACGGAGGCTCTTGCGACGTCGTCGTTGAGCACGTGGGGCCGGCTACCTGGGAGGGCTCGATGCGGTGCCTCGCGCGCAACGGGAGGCTCGTGACCTGCGGTGGGACCACGGGGCCGAAGGTCTCTCTCCTCTTGCCGCACCTCTTCATCAAGAACATCTCGGTCCTAGGGAGCACCATGGGTCCGCGGAGCGCCCTCGAGCCGATCTTTGAGCGCGTCGCGAGCGGGACCTTCCGCCCTGTCCTTGACCGCTCCATGCCTCTGAGTGAGGTGCGCGAGGCGCATGAGCTGCTCGAGGGCCGTCAGGTGAACGGGAAGCTCGTCCTGATCCCCGGCTCTTGAGCCTCGCCTCGGTTATCCTGCCGCGATGAACGCTCAAGAGATCCAGAGGGCAGCCGTCCTCGGCGCCGGCACCATGGGACATGGCATCGCCCAAGTCCTCGGGATGCAGGGCATCCGAGTTCAGCTCTTCGACGTCAACGCAGACGCGGTGGAGGCCGGCATCGCGAAGATCGCTGCCAACCTCCAGAAGGGCGTCGATCGCGGGAAGGTGACTCAAGAGGCGAGAGACGCGACGACAGCCCTCATCACAGGGGAGACCTCGATGCAGGGGGCTTGTGAAGGTGTAGAGCTCGTCATCGAGGCTGCGCCTGAGATCATGGACCTCAAGCGCTCCATCTTCGAAGCGCTCGGCGGGGACTTGGGGCCGGAGGTCTTGCTCGCGACGAATACCTCCTCGCTCCCGATCAGCGACATCGCGTCTGCTGCGAAGCATCCGGAGCGCGTCGTGGGAATGCACTTCTTCAACCCGGTGCACATCATGAAGCTCTTGGAGGTGGTCCGCGCTGAGCAGAGCTCTGAAGAGGCGGTGGCTTGCGCGATGGCGCTCGGCGAGCGGATCGGCAAAGAGCCGATCCTTGTGACGGACAGCCCCGGCTTCGCCTCGAGCCGCTTAGGTGTCGTGATCGGTCTCGAAGCTATGCGCATGTTCGAGTCAGGCGTCGCCTCAGCGGAGGACATCGATAAGGCGATGAAGCTGGGGTACGGCTTCCCCATGGGTCCCCTCGAGTTGACCGACTTGGTTGGGCTCGACGTCCGACTCTCGATCGCGGAGTATCTCCACTCTGAGCTCGGTGAGACTTTCGCGCCGCCGCGAGTCCTTCGAGACAAGGTCGCTGCCGGTGAGCTGGGCAAGAAGAGCGGTAAAGGCTTCTACGACTGGACAAAGTGATGACAGAAGAAGAAGAACATGTGATCCCTGACGAGGTCGAGCGGCTGCCCGACACTGAGCTAGAGTGGGGGGGCGAAGAGCCCGTGTCGAAGAAGAAGCGCGGCTGTCTCTTGCCCACTTGGCTCTGGGCGTGTGGCGGAGGCTGCTTGCTTCTGACGCTCCTCATCGGCGCCGGCCTCTTCTGGGGTGTGGGACAGGTCAAGAACCTCGTCGACCCTGAGGTCCAGTGGCCTCGCCTGCAGAAGGTGCTGCCGTTCGATGAGCGGCCTGAGGGGATGCAGATGATCACGGGCATGCAGATGTTCGGGATGGAGAACTACACGCTGATGGACCTCGAGAGAGGCTTGCAGATCTCTGTCTACTACTTCGATGACAGCGACTCGAGCGACGCCGATGACTCGCGCTGGACCTTCTTCGATCCAGAGCAAGAGACCACGTCTGCGTCGATGATCGGTCGCGCGAACGAAGAGCTCGGGATGCTCCGGATCGGCTCTAGAGATCGCAAGGTGATGCGCTTCACCCAAGAGAACTTCTCCTTCGGCAGCGAGGAGATGAAGAAGCAGGCCTCGGGCCCATGTATCGCGGTAGATGTCACACCGGAAGACTCTCCGGGCTTCCTCTTCGTCGTGTTCTTTGAGCCTGGCGGCGAGCTAGAGATCCCCGACGATTACGTCCTCTCCTTCTTCGAGGACTTCTTCCTCGATTAGCGCTCGCTCGTCTTGTCGAGCAGCTCTGCGAGGTGGAGGACTTCCACCTCTAGACCCGCGTCCTTGACCCCCGCTTGCCACTGCAGCTGGCACCCGGGGTTAGCCGTGACGAGCGTCCGTGCGCCAGATGAGCGCAGGGCCTCGAGCTTGCCCTCTAGGATGCGCTCGGCATCCTTAGGTCGCAGGGCCGAGTAGATGCCAGCTGAGCCGCAGCAGCTCTCGCTCTCTTGGAGCTCTACACGCTCGAGACCTGTCGCATCGAGGAGCGCGCGTGGCTCTCCTCGGACGCCCTGGCCGTGGCAGAGGTGGCAAGGGTCGTCGTACGTGATGGGCTCTTGGACCGTCCGAGAGCTCTCTTTAGGGCTCACCTGAGGGTTCAGGACCTCGGAGAGGTCGCGCACTCGCGCGCTGAAGCGCTCAGCTCGCTCACGCCACTCGGGCTCCTCGCTGAAGAGGTTGGCGTACTCCTTCATGTGTGAACCGCAGCCTGCGCTGTTCGTCACGACAGGCATGTCTCCGCTGGATTCGAAGGCGGCGATGGTCTCCCTCGCGAGGGCGCGCGCCCGCTCGAGCTCGCCGTTGTGGGCGTGGAGTGAGCCGCAGCAGGTAGGTTGAGCGCTCGGGACGCTGACCGCGTGCCCTGCGTCGTTCAAGACACGTACGGTCGCCCGGTTCACCTCTCCTAAGAGCTCCGGCATAACGCAGCCCTCTAGGAGCGCGACGGGCTGCGCTCCTTCTGCTGGGCTCTCCTTCGGTAGCAGACGCCGTTCATACGCCGGGCCGACAGGGGGGAGCTTGCTGAGCGCGCTCCCGCGCTCCCCGAGCAGCGGAGCGAGGAGCCGGTCCAACCTCGTCAGCTGGAAGAGGCGTAGCGCGCCGGCCATCAGGCGCAGCATGAGGCGACTCTCAAGGAGCTTGAAGCCGAGGCTCTTCACGACGCGACCTGTGAGCGTCTTCGGGGCTAAGCCCGCGCGGGTGTGCTCCATCAAGGCGCCGTACTCCACGCCTGAGGGGCAGACACTCTCGCAGTGGCGGCAGAGCAGGCAGAAGTCCATCTCTTCAGCGAAGGAGGCGTCTGGCTCGATGTCTCCTTCTGCGACTGCACGCATGAGGTGGATGCGTCCGCGAGGGCTCGAGGGCTCAGCGCCAGTCAGCTGGTAGGTCGGACACGTCCTGAGGCAGAGGCCACAGTGGATGCAGTCGAGGCTGCGTGTGTAGTCGATGAGGGTCTGCGGCTCCATCTATGCCTCTCCACAGAAGATGCCATGAGGGTCGACGGCTTTTTTGAGGCGACCCTCCAGAGCGCTGGCACCCGCTGCGCCTGGATCCGCCGCGCCACGCACGCGGACACTGGCACCTAGGGCGCGGAGTTCGGCGCAGAGCGCGCTGTCGACGTCCGTGATGACTTCGACAGTCCCCGCGAGGGGGTGTACGTAAGGCGCAGAGTTTGGGCTGTGACGGAGGAGGAGGTGGAGGACCTGCTGGACTCGGCTAGGTCGCACGCTGATCCGGAGTGCGGACGCCTCCGTCTCTCTAGGGGCCTCATCACGAGCGGTCGTGTAGAGCGCGTCCGCATCTGCGCCCTCACACCATGCCGCGCCTTGCGTGCGCTCCTCGACGAGGGCGCGCTCGCGCTCGACGCGCTCGCTGCGCCCATCCAAGCTCGCGATGAGCGACCACGAGCTTTCTTTGCGTGAGAGGTAGACAGCCGTGGGCTCAAGAGGCGGCGCGCTGAGACGCTCTGCGATGTCGAGCGCGGCTTCCAGTGAGCTGCAAGTGAAGGTCGCGCAGGCTCGCGCTGCTGGCGCTGCGAAGAGCCGCAGGCTGGCTTCGAGGATGAGGCATAGGCTGCCGCCGCTTCCGGCGTAGAGCCTGTGGAGCTCAAAGCCAGTGACGTTCTTCACGAGGCGTCCGCCGGTCTTGGTGATCTCCCCGTCGCTTGAGAGGACGCGCATCCCGAGCACGTGGTGCCGGGTCGGCCCGAAGCGCAGCCTGTCACCTCCGGAGAGGCCGTCAGCGATGACGCCGCCTAGGGTGGCTTCTCGAGGGCGCGGCACATCTGGAGTCAGCCGATGACCGCCCACCGCGACAGCGCCTGCGAGATCGCTCATCGTCGTCCCTGCGAGCGCTGTGACAGTCCCATCTCCCGGCTCGTAAGCGACGACACCGCTGAGGGCTCGGGTCGAGAGCAAGAGATCTGCCGGAGCTCCGAAAACTCCACCTAGGCGGGTGCCGTTGCCGATCGGGAGGACCTTGAGCCCGCCAGCGGAGGCCTCTTGGATGAGCTCAACCAGCGCCGCTTCACTCTCGGGAGCAGCTAGCGGGAGCTCAGTGTCCCTGCCCGGGAGCTGGCAACGGAGGGGGCCTAGCCGCTCAGCGAGCGCGCTCACGACCGGCCTCCTCCTGCCGGGACGGGGAGGGGCTTGGTCTTCACCTCCATGCAGCCGCGCACCGGGATCGCCTTGCCGGGGTTCATGCGCTCATCGGGGTCCCATGCGGCGCGCACGCGGAGCATCGCGTCGAGGTCTGCTTCGCTAAAGACGCGATGCATCTCGTCTCGCTTCTCGAGTCCGATGCCGTGCTCCCCGGAGAGGCTGCCACCAACAGCCACGCACTTCTTCATGATCTCGGTGCCAGCGTCTAGAACACGCGCGACCTCCTCCTCATCACGTCGGTCGTATGAGATGTTCGGGTGGAGGTTGCCGTCGCCCGCGTGGAAGACATTTGAGAGCTTCAGGCCTCGAGCCTTACAGATCTCTGTGGTGGCGAGTACGACCTCCTTGAGCCTGGTCCGGGGGACGACGACGTCCGCGACATAGAGGTCCGGCGCGATGCGCCCCATGGCGCCAAAGGCTCCCTTCCGCCCAGCCCAGAGACGCGCGCGATCCTTCGCATCCGTCGCTGTGCGGACGTCAAAGGCCCCGTGAGAGCGGGCGATCTCTTCGACGTCTCTCGCTGTGCCATGCACCTCCTCAAAGAGCCCGTCGATGTCGATGAGGAGCACGGCGTCTGCCTCGTCGGGGTAGCCCGCGGCGAGCACAGACGCCTCGACGGCCTCGATCGTGAGTCGATCCAAGATCTCGATCGCTGAGGGCTCTAGGTTTGCAGCGATGAGCTCTGTGACTGCCTCGCAGGCTCCGTCCAGGCTCGGGAAGAGCGCGAGGAGGGTCTCAGTCGTCTCAGGTGTCGGGATCAGGCGGCAGCTGACCTCTGTCGCGACGCCGAGCATGCCCTCACAGCCGACGAAGCAGCCTACGAGATCTAGGCCCTCTGGGTCGGGCTCGGGCCCGCCAAGCTCGAGGACCTCTCCATCAGCTGTGATGACAGTGAGCCCAAGGATGCTCCGCGTCGTCGCGCCGTAGCGGAAGCAGTGGGGGCCGCCAGAGTTGTTGGCGACGTTGCCCCCGATCGTGCATGCCTGCTGACTCGAGGGGTCGGGAGCGTAGTGGAGCCCGTGGTGCGAGCATGCGCTCGTGAGGTCGACGTTGACGACCCCGGCCTCCACCCGCGCAAAGCGGTCACGCTCATTGACCTCTAGGACGCGGCGCATGCGCGAGGTCTTGAAGACGACCCCACCCTCGTGAGGCGTCGCGCCTCCTGCTAACCCGGTCCCTGCTCCGCGTGGGATCACTGGCAGCCCCTCCTTCTTGAGGAGACGCATGCACTCTGAAGCTTGGGCGGTGTCGAGCGGCGCGAGGACTAGGTCGGGCACCTTTCGTACAAGTGCTAGGCCATCGCACTCATACGCTTGTCTTCTGGTGCGGTCCGTCGTTAACCCCTCAGGGCCAACGATCCTCTTCAGTTCATGTAAGAGTAGAGAGTTCAATCCCTCGCCTCATAGGTCATATCTTTTGAGGCGGAAGAGCGCTGAGAGCAAGCAGGCTGAGAGGAAGCCTAAAGAGCTAAAGATCGAAAAGAAGGCGTTGAAACGCCATGGAGAGTGCCAGCCGAAGCGTTCCTCATACCACTCATCGATATCCCCAAACCTTTGATCGGGCATAGCTAGGCCTCTGAAGAAACCGTCTTGCCAATCTTCGAAGCCTTCCTCGTCCATGATCGACTCGGGAGCGCTGAAGTCGACCCAGTAGACCCATTCTGCCCAATGGAAGAAGAGGCGAGAGCGATGTGTCGGATCCAACTCCGTCCCCTCAGTCCAGGTGATCGCGATGAGGTTGTTCTCATCTCGCCGTCGACGCGTTCGGTCGACTCTGAAAGAAACCCGGTCCATCTCAGCGTCGTGCCCGAGTGACTCTTGCTGGTCTCTGAATTCTCTCGCAGCTTGGGCCGCAGATATCCTTCTAGCACGCTTCTCGCCCGCTTCCTCTGCGTCTGGCTCCCTGTCTTGGCGCATGAGCTTGACGCTCTGCCGCGAAGCAGCTCCAGAGCTCTCTGCAGGGGTCCAGAAAACGATGGTGTCGAATTCAGGTGTGGACGAACCTTGGAGCTCCATGCCCTCTGGGTCATACAGGAACTCGATGCCTGAGTCTTTGTCTCTGAGCCTGGGTCCGGTCCCTTCAACAGCCTGACGGAGCATGCCCGTGATCGTTGTCGCATCACTCGTCTTTGGGAGCACGTAGTGCAGCACGTCCAGCGTCACGCCTATCCCATCAAGAAAGTCTAAGCGATCTCTATCGCGACGCCCGCGCCTACCAGAGCTCTCGCCTTGGAGCATGTCGTTACGCAAGTCCACAAAGGCCATCTGGTCATTCGCGAACTCCTTGAACTTCCAGCCGGTGTGAACACAGCCAGAGAACGTAAACAAGATCATCACGAGAAGGATTGACGTGATACTCGATCGAGTGACAGTGGCTACCAAGACGCTGAAGGCGTGCAGGAGTGCGTACAGGTAAACAAGAGTCACTGCTGACCACATAAAGCCCGTGTCTGTATATCCAGAGACGAGAGCGAACCCAGCCCACATGCCTCCCACGAGTACGGTGGAGAGGATCCCGACAAACAGGAGTCCAGAGAAGTACCGCATTAAGAGTAAGACGGTCCTTGAGACTGGCTTAGTGAAGAGAGTGTCCGCTGCCCCCTTCTCCAACATACGCGGGACAAAGAAGGCGGTAGCGGCGATACAGAAGATGATCCCGAAGACGCCTGCAAAGAACTCGATGAAGACGCCCTGCAAGCTCTGTATGACCATCTCGTCCGGGCGGACATCTGGAGAGATGGGGACTCCAAGAGTCGATGTGAGGTCGCTGTAGTTGTACTCCCAGATCCAGAGTAAGGAGACGCGATCTGGGTGCCAGCCGATCGCGAAGCTTGGCACGACCATCATGATCGTGAGGATGACTAGGAGACGAAAGACTCGGTTGTCGAGGACCTGTTGCAGCGAGTCTTGGAAGAGCGCGCGGATGATGCTTCCGTTCATGATCGCTCTCCGGGTTGGTCTTCCTTGATCAGACCAATAAACGACTGCTCAAGCGTTAGGCGCCTGGGTGTGATCGCGAGGATGGACAGGCCACGATCACGTAAACGATCAATGACTTGATCCTGTTCGTTTCCATTCAGTTCGAGCTGAAATCCTCCTTCACGTACCTGTAAATTTCGGCCGACTCCGCTGAGGAGCTCAACGATGTCTTCAGGTGTCTCCTTAAGGTCGATCTCTACCGCACCAGTCTTAGGGGTCAACTCTTCTATAGAGCCTTGAACAAGGATCTTTCCCTTGTCCATGATCACGACGTGGTCGCAGATCATCTCGACCTCCATAAGCAGATGTGAGTTGATAAAGACCGTGACTCCGCGCTCTTTAAGTTCGAGCACCATCTCACGGATGCTCGCTCTACCTACGGGGTCCACGCCATCCGTCGGCTCGTCAAGGATGACGAGTTCGGGGTCATGTACGAGCGCTTGCGCGAGCCCTAGGCGCTGCTGCATACCTTTGGAGTACTCACGGATTTTCCTTTCTGCGCTGCCGGTCATATTGACCTTGTCCAGCAGTGGGCCGATGTTCGAAAGCACTCGCTCAGAGCTTGAGCCAGCCATCATTCCGAAGAGGTGCATTACTTGTTGGCCAGTCAGATAGGGAGGTAGACGGTGTGCCTCTGGTAGATAGCCGACTCTCTTTCTGCTGGTGGCATCAGAGGGTGGTTTACCGAAGAGTGTGGCTTCGCCAGTCCACCCTCGCGTAAGCCCTAGGAGTATCTTTACCAGCGTTGTCTTGCCTGCACCGTTAGGGCCCAGTAGCCCGAAGACTTGCCCCCTGCCTACTTCAAGGTTGACACCTCGGAGCGCTGGGAAACCGCTGCGCTTGAAGAGCGATTTTCTGAAGACCTTGTGAAGGTCCTTCACGCTCACGATGCTCTCGCCGTTTTGGCTGCTTGTGGCCTCAACCATGACGCGCAGGATACGCTCACGAGAGGCCTTATTTGCTGCTCAGTCGCGGTTCTCTTGCGCGCGGAGCTGACCTACTCGGGCGGCGCCGATCCAGCCAGCGTCCGGGCCCAGCGTGGCACCGAGGATCCGGTAGTCTCCCGCTTCACGACCGTAGGCGCGCTCAGAGAGCCCCTCTTCGATGCCTGGACGCAGGAGCGGCAGGGCAGCGCCGAAGCCGCCGCCGATGACGAAGACGCGGAGGTCGAGGAGGACTGTGGCGGCTGCGAGGCCCCTTCCTAGGTCGCGGCCGACCTTAAAGAGCAGCTCTGTGGCTGTGGCATCTCCACTTGTCGCCAAAGCATTCACCTCTGCGAGGTCCGCAGGCAGGCCTGCGGCCTGGGCGCGCTTGCTGGCCGCTGTCGCGGAGGCGAGGGTCTCGAGGCACCCGCGCTTGCCGCAGCCGCATAGGAGCCCTCCAGGCTCGACGCAGACGTGCCCGATTTCGCCTGCGAGGCCACCGGAGCCTGTGATCACCTCACCGCCGAGAACGACCCCGCCGCCGACGCCGGTCCCGAGGGTGACCATCAAGAAGTCGGGGTCTTCACGGCCTGCGCCGGCCCATGCTTCCCCCAGCGCAGCGACGTTGGCGTCGTTCTCAAGAGCGACGCAGCTTGAGGGAAGACCGAGCTCAGCAGCGATCGCGTCGACGAGGGCGAAGCCGTCGATCTGGTGGAGGTTTGCGCTCGTGAGTACGACGCCCGCCTCTCTGTCGAGGAGGCCCGGTACACCTAGGCCGAGGCCTTCGACGCAGCCGAGCTCGCGCGCGAGACCAGCGATGCGTGCTGCGAGGTCCTCCGGACCCCGCTCAAGCTCGGCGGGGATGGAGCGCCGCTCCAGGATCTTCCCGTCGGGCGCGGCCGCGCCCGCCTTGATCGCTGTTCCACCCAGGTCGATGCCGACCAAGGGCGCCTCGGCCCCTCGGCTCATCGCTTAGGAGAGCTCCTCGAGTTCCTTCTTCAAGCGCTTCGTTACCTGGCGGTACTGCTTCAGGTACTCCGCGGTCGTGGCTTCCCAGGAGAAGTCTTGCTTCATGCAGCGGAAGGCGAGTTCCTTCCACGCCCCCGTGTCTTTCCAGACCTCACGTACTTCGTCGAGCCCGCTCAGGAGGCCCTCCCCTGAATAAGGGCTGAAGGTGAAGCCTGTTGGGCTGCGCTTGTTCGTCGAGTAGCTCGAGACGGTGTCTTCGAGCCCGCTGTGGGCGTAAACGAGGGGCGGCGTGCCGTAGCGCATAGCGATCGCGCTCAGCGCGTGGGTCGGGTTGTGGTGTGGCGGCAGGAGGAGGATGTCTGCGCCCGCCATGATCTTATGCGCCGTCTGAGTGTCGTAGTTCTCGATCAAGCGGCAGCGGCCCGTGAAGGTGGCCTCTATGGTCCGGATCCGCTCGAGGATCTCGGCCTGACCCGAGCCCATGAGGACCAGCTCAACGTTTCGCTCGAGGATGTGGGTCATCACCTCTGCGAGGAGGTCATAGCCACCGTCAGCGTCTAGCCTCCCGATGACCCCAGCGAGCAGGGTTCGCGCGCCGGTGTCAAGGCCTAAGTCCTTCTGTAGCACACGCTTACAGTTACGCTTTGCAGTGAGGTCTTTGTCCTTAGCGGAGAAGGTGTGAGAGAGGCTGGGGTCAGTGGAGGGGTCCCAGGCGAGGTAGTTGATGCCGTTCGTGATCCCGACGAGGTCGTCCGCTCTGCGTTGAAAAGTCCCCTCAAGGCCATATCCGCGGTCGACGCCTTGGATGCGCTCAGCCTGCAGGGGCGAAGGTGCGCTGATGAGATGCGAGAACTCGAGCCCTGTCTTCAAGAAGTTGACCCGGCCTTGGTGCTCGACGCCGCGAATGTTTTTGAAGAGCTCAGCGGGTACTCCGATCTCGGGGAGGATGTTCCTCTCGAACGAGCCCTGCATCGCGATGTTCTGGAAGGAGAAGAACACGCCTGCCTTGGATACGGGGTGGTCAGGGTCGCGCTGGAGGAAGTCAATGTGCCGATAGAGCGGCACCATTCCAGCGGTCCAGTCGAGACAGTGCAGGATGTTCGGGCTGTAGTTGAGCAGCTCGAAGGAGGCCAGCACCGCTCGGGCGAAGGCCGCGTAACGCCTCCAGTTGTCCGGATAGGGTCCGTTCTCGTTGCCGTAAGGGTTGCGACCCTTAAAGAGCTCCGGATGGCTGAACAGCGCGATCGGGATGGTGCGGAAGACTCCTGTCGAGACCGTGAAGGGGGTCGAGGTGAGGCTCCCTACGTCGACTTGCCCGACCTCAGTGAGATCTTCGATCTCGTTAGGGTCCACGTCGACGGTGTGGGGCAGGAAGACTAGGGTGCTCTGCTTTTTGGCGACGAGAGTCTGCGGTAGAGCAGCAGCTACCTCAGCCAAGTTCGTCCTACGGACGAGCGGCTGTAACTCAGGCGTAATGAACGCGATCCTCAACGGAATGTGCCCCTGCGCTAAGGTGCGCCCAATGGACGCGGCGGGGATCTCCTCGAAGAACTATCGGAGGGGTCCTAAGCTCCCCTCACCCCTGCTCTGTGCGATGTCCTAAATTCGCTCTAGGCAATGGCTTGCAATTCCTAGGAATCGGAAATCTGGGCGGCTTGGTAGACGGGGAGGACCTCAGGGAGGATCCCGCGGATCTTGCGGATCCTGGTGGAGTCCGAGGGGTGGGTCGAGAGCCACTCTGGCGGGGCCCCCCCGCCCCCTGCTGACATACGCTGCCAGAAGCCGATCGCCTCCCTCGGGTCATAGCCAGCCGCCGCCATGTAGAAGAGCCCGACCCGGTCTGCCTCGAGTTCGTGATCTCGGCTGAAGGGGAGCCCGAGCCCCACCTCTGCGAGGATCGTGGCGAGCTCCCGCTCCTCTTGGTCGGTGGAGAGCTCCGCGTTCTCGGTGAAGATCTCGATCCCGATCTCTGTGAGGACGCTCTGGGTCACCCGCTGGGTCCCATGCCTACAGGTCGCGTGAGCGATCTCATGGCCGATGACCACGGCCAAGCCGTCATCGCTGCCTGCGACGGGGAGGATGCCCGTGTAGATGGCCATCTTGCCTCCGGGGAGACAGAACGCATTGACCATGTCGTCGTCATCGATCAGGACAACCTCCCAGGCGAAGCGGTTCGAGACCTCAGGGTCTATCTCGACGGCTGCAGCGACGACTCGGCTGGTGACCCGCTGGACCTGCTCATACGCAGGGCCTGAGTAGATCAAGCTCTCAGCGGCTTTGACCTCGTCAAAGGCAGCGGCGCCCATCGCGACGTCATCTTGCACGCTGTAGAGGTTCGTCCCCTGGCAGGCTGTGCCCGCGAAGGTGAGGACGAGGAGGGCGAGGCTGCGAAGCACTATCTTCATCTTGTGGGCTCTCCCTTAAGCGAGGACGCTACTCGGAGGCCTTGCCCTGGGCCGCGACAGCGGCTGCGGCCTCAGCGGCAGCCTCTTCACCTGCGAGATATCCGCTCGCATTGACGTTGAGCTCAGCGTCTAGCTCATAAGCGAGGGGCATCCCCGTCGGGATATTGAGCTTGAGGACCTCTTCGTCGGAGAGCCCGTCGAGGTGCTTCACGAGGGCGCGCAGGCTGTTTCCGTGGGCGACGATGAGCACGCGCTCACCTGCTCGAAGGCGCGTCGCGATGTGCTCTTCGTAGTAGGGAAGGGCGCGCTCGAGCGTGAGAGCGAGTGACTCTGCGTCCGGGACCTTTCCTTCAGCGTCGATGGCGTGGTAGCGCCTGTCATGACGGGCGTGGCGCTCGTCATCGCGGTCCAGCGCCGGCGGGGGGATGTCGTAGCTGCGCCTCCAGATCAGGACCTGCTCCTCACCGTGCTCTGCTGCCGTCTCCGCCTTGTTGAGCCCTTGCAAGGCGCCATAGTGACGCTCGTTGAGCTGCCACGCGCGGGTGACGGGGAGCCAGACCTGATCCATCTCCGTGAGGGCGAGCCACATCGTGCGGATCGCGCGCTTCAGGACGGAGGTGTAGACGCAGTCGAACTCGACGCCGAGCTCTCTCATCTGTTTCCCAGCAGTGCGAGCCTCCGATTCACCTTGCTCGGTGAGGTCGCAGTCGTACCAACCGGTGAAGCGGTTCTCGAGATTCCAGGCGCTCTGGCCGTGACGCAGCAGGACTAAGTTCGGATTCATAGTCCCCACATTCTAACGCCCAGGTGCCGCCTCGTCGGCTCAGACGTCTTCGAGGCGCTTCCCAGAGAGGGCGGCCTTCGCGACGTCATCCATAAGGAGCGCAGCGAGGGGAAGCGTGGCGCGCTCTAGCTCGTCGCGCAGCGCTTGCAGACGCTCCGCGTCGGCGCTGGTGGCCTCTTCAGCCGCCTTCAGGGCCTCCTCGATGTCCTCGAGCGTCTCGCGGTCGAGATGTTCGCGCACGCCGTCGAGGCTACGCTCGGTGGCGGTGCGCATCGTCCCGATCTCGGTGATGAGGTCAGCGGCGCGGCGGACCGCGAAGTCCTCCTCCGCGTGCTCGACTGATGAGAGCAGCATACGCTCGACCTCCTCATCGGAGAGCCCGCTCATGGGCTCGACCTCAACGCGCGTCGACGCGCCGGTGGACTCTTCTCTCGCGCTCACGGTCAGGAGCCCGTCTGCATCCACATGGAAGCGAACTGCCACACGCGCCATCCCCGCGGGCATCGGAGGAATCCCCTTCAGCTGGAACTTCGCGAGGGTGCGGCAGTCAGAGACCATCTCGCGCTCACCCTGTACGACGTGGAAGTCGATGCCAGTCTGGTTGTCCGCGTAGGTCGTGAAGCCCTCTGTGACGGAGCAAGGGATAGTGGAGTTGCGCATCACGAGCTTGGAGACGGCGCCTCCGACAGTCTCGAGGCCGAGCGAGAGAGGGATGACGTCTAGGAGGAGCATGTCTCTGCTCCCTCCGATCAGGATATGCGCTTGGACGGCGGCGCCAAGGGCGACGACCTCGTCAGGGTTCAGCTCGGTGTGGGGGATGCGACCGAAGAAGGACTCGACCGCGGCGTTCACGGCGGGGACGCGCGTCGAGCCGCCCACCATCACGACCTCATTGACCTCGTCGGGCGCTAACCCTGCGTCTGAGAGCGCTCGCCTACAGCTGTCGATAGTGCGCTCGATGAGGGGCTCAATGAGCGCCTCAAACTCAGCGCGCGTGACGGTCCGGTGAAAGGTCACGCCGCGGGCGGCTAAGACCATGTGTAGCTCTGCTTGCGGGTCCTTTGAGAGGGCGTGCTTGCAGCGCTCGGCAGAGAGCCTGGCAGCGGTCAGGAAGCCTGGGTCTTTGAGCTCTTCCTCGCTTAGCTCACCCGCGAGGCCCTCCACGATCAGACCGACGAGGGCGGCGTCGAAGTCGTCACCTCCGAGGTGCGTGTCGCCAGCGGTGGAGAGAACCTTGAAGACCCCGTCTGCGATAGAAAGCACAGATACGTCGAAGGTCCCGCCGCCGAAGTCGTAGACGACGACGTTGCCGGACTTCTCTTGGTCAAGGCCGTATGCGAGGCAGGCGGCGGTCGGCTCGTTGACGATGCGCAGGACATCTAGCCCGGCGAAGCGCGCGGCGTCACGCGTAGCTTGTCGCTGTGCGTCATCGAAGTAAGCCGGCACGGTGATCACGACGCGGTCAGGCTTCTCGTCGTTCAGCGCGCGGCAGCCGTGGTCATGGACCCTGTTGAGGATCAGGGCAGAGAGCTCTTGAGGAGTGAACTCGCGACCGTCGATGTTGAGCCGCAGCACGCCGTCGTCTCCTTCGCTCGTGGGGAAGGGGATCCGCGCGAGCTCTCCTTGGACATCAGCTGCGGGTCGACCCATGAGGCGCTTCACGCTGAAGAGCGTGCGCTCCGGAGCCGCGGCGGCGTGATCACGACCCTCGCGACCGACCTTCGGTTGAGAGCCGTCCGCTGGAAAGTGGACCACTGAGGGGACGCTACCGCTCTTGCCCTCAGGGTGGAGGATCACGGGGCGCCCATCTCTCCAGACGGCGGCGAGAGAGTTCGTCGTACCCAGGTCGATCCCCATCGCTAGGGAGGACTGGTTGTTGAGGACATTGAGTTCGATGTAGCCCATGATCAGTTGATCTTAGCGAGCCTCGGCTTCAGCGAGGCGGAGAGACTCGAGCTCACGCAGAGCGCGGTCAAGGTAGCGCACGGCGTTAAGCTCGCGTCGAGCGGTAGTGAGGGCCTCGCTCCCTGACTCGGGGAGAGGCTCGAGGAGTCCGGTGATCGTTTGGATGCGTGCGGTTCGCTCCTCGTCGAGACTCGGCTTCAGCTTGAAGGCCGCCTCGCGCGGGGGGGTGCCAGCCTCAGCAGCGCGCGCCTCATCGAGGACCTCGCTCCACTCTAAGACCTCCATGAGGAAGGCTTGGGGCATGTCCTTTACCTCGCTCTCGCTAGGCCCGCCTCGGACCTTGAGGAGGTGGTCGGCGCGGCGCAGGGGCTCCTCGAGCGACTCCAGCGCGCCGTTCAAGAGCCCCGTGTTGATCTCAGCGAGCGCGCGCAGCTCAGGGTCGGCGGCGAAGTAGTCCGGGTGGATCCAGCGAGAATACTTGAGGTGCCGAGTCCGAAGCTCCTCGCCATCAATTGAGAAGGAGGGCGTGAGCCCGAAGAGCGCGAAGGGGTCGACTGAGGTCTCTACCTCAAGCGGCGAGAGGCATGCGCCGCACCCCAAGGGGGTCTCGAGCTCTGCGCCACAGTGGGGGCAAGAGGCCATCTCTTGATGGTGCGATCAGACGGTGAAGGACTCGCCGCAGCCGCAGGTCTTGGAGGCGTTCGGGTTCACAAACTTGAAGCCACGGCCCATGAGGTTGTCCTCAAAGTCGACATAGGTGCCGTTCAAGTAGAGGAAGCTCTTCGGGTCGCAGACGACGCGGACGCCTTGTGACTCAGAGATTTGATCGATCTCGTTGACTTGGTCGTCAAAGCCGAGGGTATAGGAGAAGCCAGAGCAGCCCCCACCCTTCACTCCGACTCTGAGCGCGGTCGTGTCGGGGAGCTCCTGCTCTGTGAGGATGCGCTGAACCTCTGCCGCGGCCTTCTCTGTGACCTCGATCATGCCTCGTCTCCGTCGCTGCTCTTCTGCTTGTAGTCAGCGATCGCGGACTTGATCGCGTCCTCCGCGAGCACGCTGCAGTGGATCTTGACGGGCGGGAGCGAGAGCTCTTCGACGATCTCGGTGTTCGTGATCTCTAAGGCCTCATCTACCTTCTTACCCTTGATCCACTCTGTCGCGAGGGAGGAGCTCGCGATCGCAGAGCCGCAGCCGAAGGTCTTGAACTTCGCGTCAACGATCGTGTCGCCCTCGACCTCGATCTGGAGCTTCATCACGTCTCCGCACTCGGGCGCGCCGACGACGCCGGTGCCGACGTTCTCAGAGTCCTTGTCGAGAGAGCCGACGTTCCTGGGGTTGTTGTAGTGGTCAACGACCTTGTCGCTGTAAGCCATAGCTAGGTTCCGGTTCTGGGTTGAAGAGAGAGGGAGTTGTTCGAATGTTTGAGGTCAGTGGTCTGCTTGCCATTGGACGGTGTCGAGGTCGATGCCCTCGAGGACCATCTCGTAGAGAGGGGAGAGCTCGCGTAGGCGCTTGACCGCGCTGATGACTTGCTCGGCCGCGAAGTCGACCTCTTCCTCAGTCGTCATGCGACCGAAGCCGAAGCGGATCGAGCTGTGTGCGAGCTCGTCTCCCACACCGCAGGCGCGCAAGACGTGGCTGGGCTCGAGGCTGGCTGAGGTGCAGGCAGAGCCTGAGCTCACAGCGAGATCTTTCACACCCATGATGAGGGACTCGCCCTCGACGTAGCAAAAGGAGACGTTGGAGCAGCCAGGCAGGCGATGCTCGTGGTTCCCGTTGACGGTCGTGTAGTCGAGGGCTGCGAGGACCTTCTCCTCAAAGCGCTCGCGCAAGGCGATCGAGTGTGCTGCGTCCTTTTCGAGGTCGGCCTCCGCGACGGCGCACGCCTCTCCGAGGCCTACGACGCCAGGGACATTGATCGTGCCAGAGCGCATGCCGCGCTCGTGACCGCCGCCGTCCATCTGGGCGACGATGCGTACGCGGGGGTTGCGGCGGCGCACGTAGAGACAGCCGACGCCCTTCGGCCCGTAGACCTTGTGGCCTGACAGGCAGAGGAGGTCGACGTTGTCGGCGACGACGTCGACAGGGACCTTGCCTACGGCTTGGGTCCCATCTACGAAGAAGAGGACGCCTCGCTCGTGGCACACAGCGCCGATCTCGCGGACTGGGATGATCGTTCCGATCTCATTGTTGGCCCAGATCGCCGCGACCATGACCGTGTCTTCACGGATGGCCTCTGCGACCTGTTCGGCAGTCACAAGGCCAGTGGAGTCAGGCTCAAGGTAGGTGACCTCACAGCCCTGCTTTTCAAGGTGCTTGCAGGTATCGAGGACGGCCTTGTGCTCGACTAAGGTCGTGACGATGTGCTTCCCCTTAGAGCCGTGCATCTCCACCGCGCCCTTGATCGCGAGGTTGATGCCCTCCGTCGATCCAGAGGTAAAGATGATCTCCTTGTGAGATGCGCCGATGAGTGACGCGATCTGCTTACGCGCCTTGTCAACTGCGCCTTCTGCATTCCAACCGTACGAGTGTGAGCGGCTCGCCGCATTCCCGAAGGAGTGCGTAAAGTACGGCATCATCGCCTCTAGGACGCGGGGGTCGACGGGAGTCGTCGCTTGATAGTCGAGATAGATCGGGAGTTCCATGGGGAGCGTCCTGTCTGTTCAGGCGCTGTTTTGCAGCTGTGTATGAGGGCTACGCTCATCGCGCAGCAGAGTGAACTCGGGGGAAGCGAGCTCTTGAATGGTCGTGCGCTCGAACTGGCGCCAGATGTCTTCTTGGATCTTGTGTAGAGGCGAGCGGATCATGCACTTCGACTCTACGTTGAGGTCTCCGAGCGCGCCGAAGCCCATGCTGACGAGGGCTTTCGCTTCACAGTCGGTCGACTTCGGGGCGCCCTCTAAGGCCGCGACAGCTTCACCAACCGTGAGGTCTGCTGGGGACTGCGCGAGCAGGTAGCCGCCAGAGGCCCCGCGCACCGACTTGAGGTGCCCTGCGCGGCAGAGGTCTTTGAGGGCCTCAGCGACGAGGCGATTAGGCAGGCTGTAGTGCTGACTGATCTTGCGAGCGCTCACAGTCTCCCCGCCGTGGTCCGCGAGGTGGACTAAGGCTGTGAGGCCGTATTCTGTGCGCTTGGTGAGTTTCAGCATGACCGTGAAGGTAATTAGCACCCATTGAGTGCTAATTGCAGGGAGAAAAGTAGGCCGCCAGATGGCGGCCGCAGAACAAACAGGGGTCTGTCCAGACCCTAGATTTTAGACCCCAGAGCGGGTTCTGGACAGCCGGAACGGCCCAAAATCTCCCGTTTACGTGAGGCCTCTCTTTTCTCATCGACGGTCCTAAGTGAGGTCCTAAAGGCTCAATTCAAGGCGTGGCTCATGAACTGCCGATGTGAAGGATATGAATGGACTGTCAGAGGCGACCTGTATGCAGTGCGGTGGGCCCGTGGAGGCCTTAAACCGCCTAGAGAGCGGCCAACGCTGCCCCGCATGCAGGGATCGGCACCTTGCGATGGTGCCCCCGATACTCCCCGGGTACAGGCTCGAGCAGCTGGCCTCTGAGGCTGAGCAGGAGCCCATCTTCGAGTCAGAGCGCGCTCCGTCTAAGCTTCGGATCTGCCGGCCTGATTGAGGCTCACTCGCCGCCGAGCGCAGACTCAAGAACGGCTGGCAAGGGGCAGACCTTTAGCTCCTCCCCAGAGAGCTCCGCGCAGGCGAGCTCTACCTCTGCGGTCAGGATGATTCGATCCTTAGCGGCACAGCGGATCTCGTAGCCAAAGGTCACGCTCGCTCGTCGAAGACGCTCTACCCAGACCTCCACCTCGAGCTCTTCTCCAAAGCGTGCGGCGCTCTTGTAGGAGATCGAGAGGGAGCGGACAGGGAGGCCGATCCCTGCGCGCTCTAGCTCTGCGTAGCTCTGTCCCCGAGCTTCCATGAAGCGGGTCCGCGCCTCTTCAAGGTAGGAGATGAAGCTCGCGTGGTGGACGACGCCCATCTGGTCCGTCTCGCCGTAGCGGACGTGGAGAGGAAGCGTGAAGCTATGTTTGCTCATAGCGGGAGAGCATAGCGGCGCAGAGGCGCCCAGGCTCGTGAGATCAGCTCAGGAGGCCCCGATGAAGAAGCGCACTTCCACCTCGTGAGAGGGTTGGCCCTCTTCAACAAATAGGCGGTACTTCATCACGTCCTGAACCGGGTGACGGAACTTCCGCGTCGAGGTGTAGCGGAAGCGCCCGTCGCCCTGCTCTTCGAGCTCACCAAACGCAGGCAGCTCAGTGACGAGCACCTTGGGTGCGAGGAGCAGCGGCGCGCTGTCGTTGGCTAGGACGTCAAACTCGACCGGTGTGGAGCGCTTAGCACGGACAGCATCAGGCCGCGGGACGAGGTCTGACTCTGCGACGAGAACAGGGATGTCTAGTTGCAGAGAGCGGCGAACCCTCGATGCGTCTGCAGCACCGTGGACGACGATGCGCGAGATGCGCTCGAGGTTGAGGTCGCGAGGCTCCTTACCGTGGACGTTCAGGCAGACGGAGTTCGGCAGAGAGCCCGGAGCGATGGTTATCCAGCCATCCGGCTCAAGCTCAACTCGAACCTCCATTCCGGGTTGGTCAGTGGGGAGGTCGTCAGCTGAGAAGACGAGGTCAGCGGTCATCGCGAGGTCCGCGAGGCAGAAGCAGCCCGTCATCGGTGTCCCGTGGAGGGTCGAGTCGACGAGCTCGAGCTTTCGCGCGATCACTTGCCCGTAGATGCGGATGTATTGCGCCTCCACCACGGCTGAGGGCGCGAGGAGAGAGCCCTTGAAGTCGACCTGGTCGAGGACGCACCCGTACAGGTCGGGCATGACCACGAGGAGGTCCATCCCGGTGATGCCTTGGAGGTCGAAGCCGAAGCTCGCGAGGCTCGCGTTTGTGTTGTTGTCAGCCCCGCCGTGGACGGTGAGCGCTACCCGCGAGCCGCTAGGGACTTGAGCGAGGATCCTGTCGGCTGCAGCGAGGGTGTCTGTGTCTACAGAGAAGGTGTTCAGGGCAGGGTCTGAGCCGATGAGGTGGACCGTGTCTCCGTCGAAGCTCGCGACGCCCCCGGGAGCGAAGAACGCGAGGACCTCCATGAGGTTCTCGAACCACTCGATGCGGTGCTCTTCACTGGGACTCGGCGCGTTCAAGGGAGTCAGTGAGGTGTTCTGGAAACCCACCGAGGTGTCGATGAAGGCGTCTTCACCGTATTGAACAGACCCGTTCAGGATGTTCCCAAACGCCATGTGCAGGTCCTTGCGTGTGATCAGCGCGCGTCGCTCCGGGCCGACCCGAGGGTCGCTCGCCATGGTGAAGTACTCCAGCCAAGAGTTCTTCCTCACCATCGCGGGCCCTGAAATCGCAGATCGCAACACATAGAGGTCTTCTCTGACCCAGGTGGAATAGTCCTCCACCCCGAGGGTCGGGATGTCACCTGCGACAGGTGTGCGCGTGTCAAAGGAGAAGCTCTTGCTGTCCAGCCAATGGACGCCTGAGTCTGTCTCGGGAGTAGAGAAGACGGCGGTGTCGTGGCGGAAGCGACCGACGAGCTCACCGATGACTCCGTCACCCGCGTCGACTCCGACATAGGCCGGGCTCCCGCCGAACCCGTCTGTTCCGCCTGTAGAGTCAGCGCCGGTCCAGCCCATGTCTCCGTAGGCAAAGAGGACGTTCCTCCTCGAGCCGACGACGGGATCGTTCCCGTCGCTCAAGATCACTTGGAAGGTGTTGGAGCGAGGCGTATGCCCCGGGTCACTCATGCCTTCGTAGCCGACGTGATCCCAGACGACCACAAGGCGATTCGCGTCGTGCCTCACCCAAGCTCTACCTGAGCCAGGCATGAACTGGCACTCTTGAGGAGCGGAGGCCGCCCAGAAGGGCGCGATCAGCGGCCGACCGAGGCTGGGTATTCCCGTCCCGATGTCGGGCAAAACGGGCTGGCAGAAGGAGATCGTTCCGTTGGCGTTGACCCAGGCTGAGTTGTAGTCCCTGCCGTAAAAACGGAAGGTGAAGCCGGTCTCGATGAGCTCTGAGCCCAATGGGCCAAACTCGACGGGGGTGAAGGTCGAGTCAAGCGGGATGGGTAGCGCAGGGTCGCCTTGGGGAGCGCAAGGTTCGCCCGCGAGGGCCGCGGAGAGTGAGAGGAGGAGTGCGTACATACGATCTTTTTCTTCCCGCAGAGGCCTAGGCCTAGACGGGTTTCATGGGGAGGAGCTACCGAGCGGGTGCTGACAGATCCTCAGGCCCATATTGTGCACTAGGTGGACGTCTTTTTTGGATGCAAGATCCCTGTTTTTTCGGTCTTTTCATACGATTGCCTATATAGGTTGAGCGCATCTAGAGCTCCTGACCCGGAGGGTCAGGAGTACGCCTTCGTGCCACCTAAACTCCATGTCTGTCCCTCTCCAAAACCAAGTGTGGTTCCTCAAGGCCTCACTCCTGCATGGCGTGATGCTGGCTGCGCTCGTGTACTGCGGGCAGGCGGCCTGGGGTTGGGATCAAGTGGATCCAAGCTTCAGCCTCATCTTAGGGGCTTGCTATACAGCCTCGATCAGCGTGCTGCTAAGGCCTGCGCGGCTTCGCGGGTCAGACCTCTGGCAGACCGTGCGCCTCTTGGCTCTCCCACTCATCATCTCAGTGACGCTTGTGGGGGCCTTGTACCCAGAGCTAGCGGTCGAGGACCGGCTGACCTTGTTGCCGGCCTGTGTGCTCATCGGGCTCGTCTCCTCAGCGAGCTATCAGCAGCTCTCTTCTGGAGCAGGCTGGCTGCGCGTCCTCCCGATGGACGATCAGCCGAGGATCTTGATCGTAGGTGCTAATGATCGCACCGCGCGCATTCTGAGCTCTGCTGACCGTGTGCCGGGGGCTGCTCCAGTCGTCGTCGGCTGCCTCGAGGATGACAGCGCTCGCTCGAGCGGCCCGTGGCCGCGCCTCGGCAGCGTCAGTGCGCTCGAGGACGTATTGCGCAGCCACGTAATCGATGAGGTCTGGGTACAGCTTCCCATGCGATCGCACTACGAGGCTGTCGAGGGGGTGATCCACACCTGCCGCGTCTTCGGCGTCCCGGCGAGGGTCGAGACGCTGCCGTTCCAAGGAGGTGAAGGCCTCTCGCGTGACGAGCAGGGGAGGTCCCTTGGCGCTGTCTATCAGGTGACCGTGACAGCCTCTCCTTTGCGACTCTTCACGAAGCGCATGATCGACATCTCTGGGGCTTTGACCGCGCTCGCTTTGAGCGCGCCGGTCCTTCTCGTCGCGATGCTGGCTGTGAAGCTCACATCGCGCGGGCCGGTGTTGTTCTCGCAGGAGAGAGTGGGGCTCCGTGGACGTGAGTTCACCCTCTACAAGCTGCGGACAATGCACGAGGGGTCAGAGAGCCGGCAGTTCGGCATCCAACATCTCAACGAGAAGGACGGCCCGATCTTTAAGGTGCGGAATGATCCGCGTCTCACTTGGATCGGTCGTTGGCTTCGTAGGACGAGCATCGATGAGCTCCCGCAGCTCATCAACGTCCTAAGGGGTGAGATGAGCTTGGTCGGCCCTCGCCCTGCACGACCGCAAGAGGTGGCCCGCTACGAATCTTGGCAGCACCACCGCCTCGCTGTGAAACCTGGTCTCACATGCACTTGGCAGGTCTCTGGCCGCAGTGACCTCTCCTTCGAGACCTGGATGGCGCTGGACCTCGAGTACACCCGGACTTGGTCGAACAAGGGAGACATCTTGCTCCTCCTAAAGACCATCCCAGCAGTGCTCTCGATGCGCGGAGCTTGGTGATCTAGAGCTGCTCAGCTCCCCTTGAGAGAGAACTCTTCTACGAGCGCAGGGCCGAGCGTTCGCTCAAAGCGCGCGCGAGCGTCCTCATCGAGTTCACGCTGATAGGCGTCCGCGATGTTGACTGAGGAGCCGGTCATCTGGTTGACCCTGGCCTCGAGCTGCCCATCCCAAGGCAGCTTCAAGTGATCGAAGACGCCGCGCAATGAGGGGAGCGGAGCGTGCGCGAGCTCGTCATAGGAGACCTCGTAGTAGCCCTGACTCCCTACGCCTGCGGCGCGAATTCGCTGGGTGCAGTATCTCCAGAAGAGCAGCTCTGCCTCAAAGACGTCAGGTTCTTGGACCTCTCGGACGAACGCACTTCCTTCGGGGTCATGTTTGAGGACAGCTTGGAGTCGGGCGAGGTTGGCAGCGAAGACCTCAGCTTCGTCGTGTTTGACGAGCCAGCGACGCCTCCACGAACGCAGAAAGCCCGCAGGGTTGCGGACGATGTGAAGGACCTTGGGCGGAGGTGCGGCCTCGCTGAGAGGCTCGCCTAGGAAGACCTCTGCGACTGAGGGGGCAGCGTTGACCTTGAGCACGTGGAGCGCGCCAGCGAGGGCGTCGGCCTGAGCTAGCGTGTTCGGGAGCTGGTATTCAGCGCCGCTCATTGTTGGGAGCAGCTTTCGGAGCTTGGCCCTAGAGAGCGCGTTCAGTGGTGCGGAGGCGCTGCTGCGAAGCCACGTCTTATGAGTGGGGATGCGGCGATCTCGCTCACCGCCGGAAGCCGCAGCTCGCTGCAGCGCGGGCCAGAGGTCCTCAGCTCCCCGAAGGCCACTGTGGATCTTCCACTCACTCCACGACTCCAGCGCGCCGCCAAGGAGCTCGTCGGGCTCGTTCCTGCAGTGAGTCGTAGGGGAGGTGTCTAGGAGGTCAAGGAGGAAGTTTGTCCCTGAGCGCCCCATCCCGAGGATGAAGGCGACCTTGAGGCCCTCGCTCGAGGACGCTGCGGCGCTTCTCTGTGTGTCGTTCACCCTTGGAGCATCACTCGGAGAGCGACGCGCGGCAACTCGCGAGCGGCTCCTCGCAAGAAATCCAAAGACTGTGGCTCCAAAGGCCCATTCCGGCCCCCTTATCTTCGTTCCCGTGGTAGCGTTGAGGCAGTCCCATGGCCCCCTCAATGCACTCCATTCAGTTGGAGGAGGAGATCCAAGCCCTGCGGGAGCGATTGGCGACCCACGAAGCGATGCGCGTGACCCGAGACCTCGATCGGGCACGGTGCTTTCTCGGGCGCTACTCGTTCCTGGTCTGGGACTTCATGACTCTCGTAGGCTCGATGCGTGAGCGCTTCACTCGGACTCGGCTGCCCTGGGTCCCTGTGGGAATCCCGGAGCTTAGGAGGCTCGTTCACCAGATCAGCATCGTAGAAGAGTCTGACGAGGCCCTCGGCGAGGGAGCTTCTAGTCACTTCGAGACCTTCTTAGAGATCGCGAAAGAGCTCAACTCTGAGACTGAGGTCTTAGAGGAGGTCATCCGAAGGATCAGGCTTGGCGAGCCATATCCTCACTTCTTAGGCAGCTTAGATGTGCCGGATTACATCCGGCGCTTCTTGGAGAGCACATGGCACTTGGTGACGAGGGGGTCTCACGAAGAGGTCCTCGGGGTATTCACCTTCTCTCGTGAGCACGTCATCGGCGACTTCTGGTCTAAAGGGATGGAAGACCTCTCTTGGGCTGGCGAGGTAGGAGATCGACTCCGCGCCTATGGCGAGCGACACATCGAGCTCTCAGCTAACGATCATGAGCCCTTCGCGAGAGACGCGCTCGAGCGTCTCTGTGGTGAAGACCGCGCGCGCTGGGGTCGAGTCGCTGACGCAGTCCACCAAGCCCTGCGCGTACGACTCAGCTTCTTTGATGGCTTGGCTAAGGAGCTCGCTGCGATCGACGAGCTCCAGGAGAGCGCCTGAGCTCGGGTCCACAGGGCCACTGAGCAAGGTGCGAGCGATGGAGCTCCAAGCGTGGCACCTCGCCGCGGTCGCCTCTCTCCTCTGCGCGGCTCCCTCGACGCTGCTCCTTGTTGAGGTCCTCTGCGCGAGACGGCGGGGTACTTCAGGGCGCAAGGAGGCCCCCTCAGGCCTCCGCTACCGAGTGTTGATCCCTGCGCACGATGAGGCGGAGGGACTCGTTGAGCGTCTGCGGGCGTTGACCCCGCTGCTACCCTCGCCTGGGACTGTGCTCGTCGTCGCAGACAACTGCACAGATGAGACAGCTGCGGTCGCTGCGGCCGCCGGCGTTGAGGTCATCGTGCGAGATGAACCGAGCGCGCGCGGCAAGGGGTACGCGCTGCGATTCGGCCTAGAGCATCTAGCCGCAGACCCGCCGGAGGTGGTCGTGTTCCTTGACGCAGACAGCTCCTATCTCGAGGGTGGCCCGGGAGAGCTCGCGGCCTTAGCGCTCGAGCGTGGCCTCCCTGTCCAGGGCGCCTTTCAGATGGAGGTCGGCCAAGACGGTGCGCTCCGTGAGCGCGTCTCTAGCTTGGCGGTAAGGCTGAAGAACGACCTCCGCGTGCGCGGGCTCTCTGCGCTTGGTGGGGCGGTCTCGCTCTTAGGGTCCAACTTCGCCCTGCCATGGTCGGCTTGTCTCGCGGTCCCCGCGCCGGCAGGGGAGCTGGCGGAGGATGCGGTCTGGGGCTGGCGCTTGGCGGACGAGGCTCTGCCAGCGAGCTATGCCGGGGAGGTGGTTTGCGCGGGAGAGCTAGCGAGTGGCAGCGCGGCGACAAAGGTGCAGCGCGCGCGCTGGGAGCGCGGAACCCTGCTGGGCGCTTGGCGTGAGCTCCCCGGGGTGGCCCTTCGGGCTATGTTGGCCGGCCGCCTCAGGGTCCTCTGGCTCGCGCTAGACGGCCTGATTCCTCCGCTGTCTCTCCTAGCCTTCGCTTGTCTCCTCACCGCAGCTTCAGGGGTCTTCGTCGGCGCGCCGTTGAGCTTAAGCCTCGCTCCCTCAGTCCTCCTCACGGCTGCGCTCATGACCGCTTGGGTTCGCGTGGGGAGGGGCTTGGTCGCCCCCCACGAGGTGCTCGCGCTGCCGCTCCATGCGGCGCTACGACTTCTCCAGCTCCCGGCGACCCTCCTCGGCGCAGGCGAGTGGAGGCGGACGCCTCGAGGGAGCGCGGCGGAGGATTGAAGCCGAGACGAGATGCCATGAAGAGACATGTTGTACTGACCTCTGGAAGGAGCGGCTCGAACCACCTCGTCGCCGCTATGAATCAGCACCCAGAGCTGTGCAACTTTGGAGAGGTCCTCGGAGGGTGGACCTTACCAGCGAGGCTCTGGACGCCTGCTCGTTGGCTCGGCGCATCGCAGGCACAGCTCATGGAGACAGTCTATTCCTCGAGGGCTGTTTACTACGCGGCGCAGAGCCTCTCGTATCTCTCGCGGAGTATCGCTGGCAGGAGCACGCACTTTCGCGCACGCAGTCGCCTCGTGAGCCTAGGGGTGAAGGAGTTCTTCATCCATTTGAGAGATCCGGCGGTCCTCGGTTGGTTTGAGCGTTGCGAGGGGCTCTCGATCATTCACCTGAGACGCGAAGACCTCTTGGCGCGGGCGCTCTCCTTACACCGCCTCAACTTGATCGGCCGAGCCGTCACTCGAGCTCAAGACGGCGCCGCGGAGAGAATTTCCGTCGATCCTCCCCGCTTACTTGAGGTCCTCGATGAGCTCCAAAGAGAGGCAGAAGAGGAGGACCGCCTCCTAGAGCAACTCTCACATCATCGGCGCCTCTCTCTCTGCTACGAGCGTGACCTCGCGAGTAGCGATGCAGCGGCGCATGCCCTCGCCCGCGTGCACGACTTCCTAGAGGTCGATCAGGTGCCGCTCTCAGACACCGGGCACCGCTCGGCGGTGCGGGGCCAGCCGCTGGACGGCATTGAGAACCGCGCAGAGCTTGAGGATGCCCTGCGCCGCTCATCGTACGCTGGGCTGCTGTGTCAAACGGACTGAGTCAGTCTTGCTTGTACTCGAGGAGCGCGGGCCCGCTCCCGTGCAGGCGCGCGACGAGGAAGCCAGCTTGTCCGCTGAGCTCCGCAAAGTGACCGAGGAGGCAGGCAGCTGAGTAGAGCAGCGCGTCGCTGAGTGAGCGCTCTCGGCGCAGCTCTGCGCGAGCGATGCGGAGGGCTTGCAGAGGGAAGAGCAGGCACAAGAGGAGGCTCCAGCCGCCCGTGAGAGGCGCAAGGGCGAGGGTCAGCGCAGGGAGCGCGATCCCCCAAAGGATCGGGCGGAGCGCTTCGCGTCTCCAGAAGCGCTCAGGCCCTTCGCGGTGGACGAGGTAGCCGTGCAAGAAGGCCTGTCCAGCCCTCCGGCAGCGCCGCCACCACTGACTGAAGCGAGTCATGCCAGCGTCATGGATCGTCATCTCTCGGTCGAGACGGTGGATCTCCCAGCCTGCACGCCGCAATCGCAAGCCGAGCTCTGGCTCCTCGCCTGCGACGAAGGCTTCGTCAAAACCACCGACCTCATGAAAGGCGCTGACTCGAACGACGAAGTCACCTCCGGTCGCATGAGCTGCGCCGGTCGGGGTGTCCCACTCGAGATCGCAGAGGCGGTTCCAGACGCTCGCCTCTGGCGCGCGCTCCCTCCTCCTGCCTGCGACAGCAGCGACCGAGGGTTGCGCAGCGAGGAAGTTCGTAGCGTGTTCGATCCAGCCGCTCGCGAGCTCACAGTCTCCATCGAGGAAGCAAACGAATTCACAGCTCGGTGCGAGCTCGACGAGCTTCGAGAGGCCCTCGTTCCGTGCGCGCGCGGCTGAGAGTTGGGTTGTGTCGTCTAGCTCGACGACGTGGACGCCGCGCTGACGAGCGAGCTTTTGGCTCTCGTCCGTCGAGGCTGAGTCTACGTAGACGACAGGGAGGCCAGAGGCCTCAACGGAGGCGAGGCAGCGCCTCAGCCGCTCGCCTTCGTTCCTCCCGATGACGACGACTCCGGCGCTCGTGCTCATGTTGAGAGCGAGTCCTTCGGTGTCGCGAGGTTCGCGAGGACACCTGCCGCGAGGATGGTGAGAGGGCTGGGCATGGTGTTCAGGAGCGCGTCGAGCTCATGCAGCAAGACGAGCATGAAGAGACCGCCAGCTGGGGCCAGGAGCGGTCCATGCCAAGTCCAGGGTGGGAAGCGCTTGCAGAAGGCATAGAGCGGGAAGAGCGCGATCAACATACGACAGATCATGCCGACCCAACCTCTAGATCCGACGAGGATGATCCAGCGACTGTCGTAGGCGGTTGAGCGCTTGTCGCCGAGGATGCCCACGCCCTTTCGGTCGAAGCCACCCCATCCGAAGAATGGGCGCTCGAAGGCGCGATCGAGCAAGACAGCCTCATCTTCAAATCGTGTCTGAAGAGATCGGGCACGGTTCGAGTCGATCTTCTCGAAGTAGTTAACGATCTGATGTCCGTCCCAGTCCAAGAAGGCGCGTGCGCCTGGGTAGAGGGGGACGACGAGGAGCGTCCCGACCATGACCATCCCGTAGGCCTGACCCCTGCAGAGGGTCCAGAGTCCGAGCCCGAAGAGGAAGAGGATGATCGCGCCCAGCGAGTTCGTCAGCAGCGTGATCGTGGCCAAAATGAGGAAGACCACGATGCGCTCAATACGCCGATACTCTGTCCTACCGCAGAGTGTCAGCGCCAAGATCGCTGCTGTGGCTTGGAACATGGCGAGGGCGAGGCCGTGCTGCATGAAGACCATCGGTCGCCAACCGCCGCCACGACGGGTCTGGATGAATGAGTGCTGGTGCTGCCCATAGAACATCTTGTGGAGC
Source organism: Planctomycetota bacterium (assembly GCA_022446815.1). Taxonomy (GTDB): domain Bacteria; phylum Planctomycetota; class UBA1135; order UBA1135; genus JAKVCE01. The sequence goes on along the minus strand of JAKVCD010000017.1, from coordinate 58,368 downwards.
TGTGGGCTCATCCTCATCTCGTAGAGCACCGGCACGATGTGCACGAGCGCACAGATGACTATGAGGGACGCGAGCACTCGCGCCTCTTCAGGACCGTGGACGAACCGCCGGGCGAGGAGCCAGGGGATGCCGATCCGGATGACCTCTTTTGACGCTGAAGAGATTCCATCCCAGAGGCCGAGGTCATTCGAGAGCGATGAGATCATCGGCGCCGAGCACCAAAGCAAGACTGGGATGTCGATCCAGCGCATCACGGGCCAAGGGTCTGGCGGTCGCACCCACAAGACGCCCAGGAGACAGCCGAGGCCGATCACGACGATGCGATCTATGTCCGGCAGCGCAGGGACGTGGATCTCCCCGTGGGGGAGGATGAGGTAGCCGACGAGATGCGAGAGGACGATCGCCCTCCACGGCTTCATGTAGAAGAAGGCGAAGAGCGTCGCCGGGATCCACAGAAGGAGGACGACGGTCCCAGTAGCGTTTAGCTCTGGAGAGGTCTGCTGGAGGAGCGAGAGGACCATGGCGTCCGTGCTCCTGGATCAGACCCTGCGGGGGAGGCGAATCTTGGTCACGAACCCAGCGAGGAGGGCAGCGAGAGCAGCGAGGAAGAACCCGACCTTCGTGTTCGAGGTCAGGATTCCAAACTGGTTAGGGGCGCTCGGAAGTGAGGGAGATTGCACCAAGCGAGTGGAGGTCTCAGTCTCAACTTGTAGGGCCTCGCTCGCTGCAGCGACTCGCACGTACTCCTTGCGGCGGTCGGACGCAGCGCTCTCAGCTAGCTCAACCGCGTTGAGGAGGGAGGTCGCCTCTTCGCGCAGCCTAGAGAGACGGTTCACCTCGATCTCGAGTGAGCTGAGGCGCTGTTCACCTAGTTGCAGCTGCATCTCCAATGATGCGATCTCACCGGCGAGAGTCCGCATCGCGGTCTGCGCCTCTGTGAGCGCGGGGTTCACGCGGAGGATGGTCGTGCGGTCCGGCTCGTTCGGCAGCCCAGCGAGCTGCTCCTCGAGTCGTCCCACCTGCTGGGTCATGCGGTTGTGCGCCGGAGTGCCAGAGCGGTAGGGGCTCGAGGCCAGCGCAGCGCGCGCGTCATCCAGCATCCTGACGAGCGCCTGCCTGCGCTGGTCAATTTGGGTGTTTGAGGGCTCCTCTATGACCTCTGCTTGGCCCTTGATGAACTCGGTCCACCACTCGTGCTGCTTTTGCTTGGAGGCCATGCTGACGCGTACGTTCTCGAGCTCACGTCGCTGCATGTCGAAGTCCTGGCGGATGCTTGGGAGATCCTTGTCCAAGTTGATGACGCCGTGCGGCTCCAAGAACTCGATCAGAGTGCGCCGCTCATCGATCAGCTTCGACTCGGCCATCCTCACTGCAGAGTCAGCAGCGTTTACGGTGCTGTCCATGGAGTAGAACTCTCGCCTCGTCTCGCGGAAGGCGTCGACGTAGTGCTGCAGGAGCTTCTGAGAGCCTGCGCGAGAGCGCCAAGTCATCTCAAGCACGATGAGGGGAGAGTCCCTCTTGAGCGTGGCTTTGAAGCGGGATGCGAGCCTCCCCATCACAGTCGCGAGGGCTGAGTCCGGGCCGCTCGCGAGGACCGTAGGCCCGGCGTCTTCAGGAGCCAAAGACGGAGTGATGTCCGGGATCTCGTTCTCCTCTAAGAGGCGACGGGCGACTTTCTCGCGTACGTCAGCGCTATTCAGGATCCCAAGCTGGATCTGTAGGTACTCGTTTCCACGACCTGAGGGTCTGCGCTCTGTCTGGTCGGCACCAAAGGAGAGGGCCTCCTTCGGGGACTCTTTGACAAGGAGCCTAGCCTCGGAGGTGTAGGTCTCCGCCATGTCACCAGCGAGGAACAGGGTCAGGATCGCGCCCCAGATAAACACCGAGATGCTCACCAGGAGGACTGCCACCGGCTCGCGGTGCTCTTCGGGGATTCTCTCCAGCCACTTCATTAGTTATTCAGATCTCCAACTAGGAACCTCTGAAGGGCGGCGCCTCCAGGGATCATCCGAGTGATGTATTTCTCGATCGCGATGTTCGCTCTATCGACAGTCGTATTGGGCACGAGGACGATGTCGCCCGGCAGCAGGTTTACAGCCCGCGGCGGGTTCGCCGTCGTCAGGATGTCGGAGAAGTCCATGCGCCAGGCGAGGCGCTCTCCGCCAGACTCAGTCCTGACCAGGATCACGTTCTCTAGGTCAGCGGAGGACTTGAGGGGGCCGCCCGCCCTGAGGAGGGCGTCGAGGACTGTGAGTTCATCCTGATAGCTGATGCTGCCAGGGTTGCGGACCTCGCCCGAGATGTAGATCTCACGGTCTCGGGTGGATTTGAGGGAGATCAACACCTGGGGCTCGACCAGGTGCTCGGCCATGCGATCTGAGATCACGGCGTGAGCTTGGCTGATGGAGAGTCCTCCTACAGGCACATCTCCCACTAGGGGGAGGGTGGCCATTCCGTCTGAGCGAACGATCGAGTTGCCGTTCAAGGTGACGTCCTGGGGGAGGGCGAACTCGAGGACATCACCCTCTCTGAGGAGGTAGACAGCTGCTACGGGGGGCTCTTCGGAGCCAGGCTCCCAGGCCTGCTGCTCAAAGGAGCGACAGGAGGGGGTGAGGGCTAGCAAGGTCGCCATGAGAGCGTAGGGGATCCCCGCTCTCATGCCTTCGTTCTGCCCCGTGCGAGCGCGACGGAGGAGTAGATTCATTACATGATCGTACATGGGCAAACCAAAATCCCACAAGTGCGAATTCAAATAGAATCGCCGTTTTTAATATCTGGAGCAGAGTTTTTGCTTTCGACCGAGTGCTGGGGTGCTTCGCAGGAGCAAGGCTGACCAGGCTCAAGATTTTATTCTGGGCATCAAGGCAGAAAAATGTTCACACTTATAGGAAAGTGCTAATTGACCGCAGGCGGTTTCACAGGCCTGCCAAGCGGTTGGGGGCAAAGTTTGACTTGGATGGGGCAATTGGATTTGGGGGGAAGTCGCACTGTGTCGCATTTCAATTCTCTTGTGCGAGGGGTGAATATTCATGCTCAGACGGGTGCTGGAGGCCCCTCACGAGGTGTTTATGAGGGGTAGAGTGAGTGTGGACGTGTTGTCGCCCCTTGGGCGAGTCCGTCTTCAGGGGAGGAGGAGTGCCCACGCCGATGGATGACTCCCCTAAAAAAGCAGAGACCCACAAGGACCTAGAGAGCGATCTCAAGGGTCTGGTCTATCGGGGCTCTACATGGCTCGTGGCAGGCACGGTCAGTCAGCGCATCGTGCGCCTCATGAGCAACTTGATCCTGGTTCGGGTCCTGCTCCCTGAAGACTTTGGATTGGTCGCCCTCGTCTTCGCTTGGGTGCAGGGTTTGGTCCTCTGCTCCGACCTAGGCGTGATGAGGAGCATCATCCAACACCCACACGGCGACTCTAGGGAGTTCCTCGGGACGGCATTTACGCTCAATATCCTGCGAGGGATCGGGCTCTGGCTGGTGAGCATGGTCATCTCGGTTCCGATGGCTGCCTTCTATGAGATGGAGGAGCTCAAGTGGATGCTCCCCGTGGCATCCCTCTCTGTCCTCATCAACGCCCTCAGCTCACCGAGGCAGGTGCTCCTGACGAGGAATCTCAAGGTCCGGCTGACAGAGGGGATCTCGGTGGCCTCCTCCTTATCAGGCGTGCTGTTCACAGAGAGCCTCGCGTTGCTCTGGAGGGACGCTTGGGCGCTGATCTTTGGGGGCCTCTGCAGAGATGTCTTCAGGTGTGTGCTGTCTTACTTCGTCAGCCCTCCTCGTGGGATCTGGCCTAGCTGGGACAAGAACGCCTTCAAAGCGATCCTTAACTTTGGGCGTTGGATCGTCCTGAGCTCCTTCCTCACCTTCCTCGCGCTCCAAGCAGACCGCCTCATCGCAGGCAAGTTCGTCCCGCAGAGCGTCCTCGGGCAGCTCTCCGTCGCCCTCCTCTATGTGGGGATGGTCCGTAGCCTCGTCTCTACAGGGGGCAAGAGCCTGCTCTTGCCTATCTTCGCCAAGACAGAGGGGACCGTCCCTGAGCGCTTGCTGCCTAGGTACAGGAAAGCGCGCCTCGTGATGCTCAGCACTCTGATACCGCTGCTCTGTGGGATGACGATCCTAGGACCTGAGCTCATCGACCTGCTCTACCCAGAGCGATGGGCGGCTGTCGGCTTCTACCTCCAGTGCACCATCGTCGGGTACCTGCCTTCGTACATCCTGACGGGGACCGGGATGGTGCTCTTATCGATCGGCGACTCGAAGGGGAACGCGATGGTCACAGCCGTGGAGGTGGTCTCCCTTGTCCTCTCTCTGCTCGTAGGAGTCCTCACGTGGGGACTGCCAGGGATGCTCGTCGCACGCGGGATCTCGACCTTTGTGTCCTACCCGATCCTCGCCAGTCGGTTGAAGAGGAGAGGGATCTGGATGCCATGGCTGGACCTGATCGCTCTCGTTTTGACGATCCTCGCCCTCCTCGGCGGGTTCTATTTGAAGAGGGGATACCTCTCATGATCTTTGAGGGCGAACGTCGCGAGATCGGGCTCATCTCACTTAGGGGCACAGCCCAGAAGATTGACGCCTCGCCCTACTTCATGCGAGAAGCCCTCCAGCGCTTCGTCGGCGAGACAGCGCACATCGGCGAACGACACCGGGTGACTGGGCTCGGCACACGCGTCGCTCGCTGGAGCGGTAGGGTCACCGAAGAGGTCTATCTCCGGCGAGTCCAGCGGGAGCTCGAGCGGGCGCCAAGAGACCTGCTCTTCGGCCTCTACGCGAGCAGCACGGTGGCCATGCTCGGACCGACAGTCTCGAAGTTGGTCTATGTGACTGATGCTCCTGCGCACGAGCTCGTCCACTCCTACCCCCAGTTTGAGGGGCTCTCAGAAGCTGAGGTCTCTAGGCACTTGAGGGATGAAGAGGCAGCGGTTGAACGCGCTGATCTTGTCGTGACCCACACCCATTGGTCTAAGACCGCTCTGATCGAGAAAGCTGGCGCTGCTCCTGAGAAGGTATGCATCGCTCAATCGGGGGTGCCCAATGAGCGAATCATAGGCGGGCTCAAACCGAAGGAGATACAGAGGGGTGAACCCTTTGTGGCGCTCTTTGTGGGCCGGGCTTGGGAGCGTAAAGGGCTGCCGGAGGCTATGGCGGCGGTCGAGCTCCTCAACGCTCGCGGTATCCCGGCTCAACTCAAGGTGTTCGGATGCACCCCTCCCAAAAGTGTCCTCACTGAGCACGCGACCTGTTTCGGCCCCTTCGATCCCAACGACGACGCAGAGCTCGATCGTTTTGAGGGGCACCTAAGAGAGGCGCACGTCCATCTGCTGGCGTCCAAGGCAGAGTGCTTTGGAAACGCGATCGCTGAGGCCGGTGCGCAGGGCACTCCCTCGATCGTCACTGCGGTACAGGGCCTCCCGGAGGCCGTAATCGACGGACAGACCGGCGCAGTGGTCAGCGCTGAAGGAGATGTGGCAGGGTCGCTCGCTGAGGTCATGAGCGAGTGGTATGCGGACCCCGAGCTGCACCTCAGCCTTTGTCGAGGAGTGCTAAAGGACGTCAAAGAGCGCCTCAACTGGGATGCTTGGGGGATGGCTGTAGCGAGCGCGCTCGAAGCCAAGGGCCTCTAGGCGCTGCTCTCCTCTTCGACCGCGCGCCGCGCGTGCGCGGCGAGGCGCTCCGCCTCCTTCAGGGAGTCATGCTGCTCGCGAACTCGCGCTCTCCCCCTCGCGCCCATCTTTGCGAGATCTGAGGGTGCGCTCGCAAGAGCAGTCTTCATCGCCTCAGCGAGCGCGTATGCATCTCCAGAGGGGACAAGCCAGCCCTCTTTCCCGTCACGAACGAGCTCTGGGATCCCTGCGATGGAGGTCGTTATCACCGGACGACCGCGGGCTAGGGACTCCATCAAGACCACCGGCAGCCCCTCTGCGAAGCTGGGCAGAACGAGCGCGCGAGCTCCCTCTAGCGCGGCGCGTACCTCTTGAGCGCCGACGCGACCGTGAAAGCTCACATTTGCCTCCAGGCCATGAGTGCGAGCGAAGGCGCGGGTTTCCGCTTCGAGCTCTCCGTCGCCTAAGACCTCGAGCGAAAAGGGAACACCTTCTTCTTTGAGGAGCCGCGCTGCTTGCATGAGCACCCAGGGGGCTTTCTGGTGACAGAGACGGCCTATGAAGGTGAGGCGTGCTTCCTCTGTGATGGGGGAGGGCTCCTCCTCGAGGAAAGCCGCATCGACACCACAGCGCACGATCTCGACCGAGCTGCGATCCTCGTGATCACACCACCTCCATAGCTGACCGCGGCCGAAGCTGCTGATCGCAACGGTGAAGCGCGCAGCGCGGATCTTCTCGCGCAGGCGCAGCGCGATAGGCCTGTCAAACTCCTCTGGGCCGTGGACCGTGAAGCTGAAGCCTGGTCCCCCCAAGCGCTTCGCGAGAGCGCAAACCAAGGGAGGATTCGTCCCGAAGTGAGCGTGAATGTGATCGATCTGCTCTCGCTCTGAGAGCCTCACGAGCGCGCAGGCCTCTGCGAGATAAGCTGCGTGGAGCAGGAGACCTCGGTCCGAGCCAAACCCGAGCTTGGCGGCGGAACAGAGCGCCCCGAGGAGTCGCAAGGGGCGAGTCGCTACGGCAAAGAGGAGCTCTGCGATCAGTCCTGGCGCGCCATCTTCCAGGATCGAGCGGGTCAGCTCCGCTTCAGCGCGATCGTCAGGGTCGGGCAGGTCGGGGTCTGATGGTTGAATGCTGACGCGCACGACCTCATCTCCGAGCTCCTCCAAAGCCCGGATCTCACGCCTGATGAAGGCGTGGCTCGGGGTGGGATATCGATTGACGAGGTAGAGCCAGCGCATGGTCGTATTCCTGGTGGCGAACGGAGCCCAAGGGACAGATCGCCGACCACTTGCAGCATACCCCCGGAACTTGCCCTGCAGCGGGCCCGCTCTTCTAGGAGGGGGGTACACTGTGGGGTAGATGGGCGGACCTCCGAAGCGTCTTCGGGGGAGGGGATCTGAGCACGCTGGGCAGCGCGTGAGGGTAGGAGGAATAGCCTTGGACTCCATCCGCCTGGAGGGGCTCGTGGACCGGCTGATTGATGCCTCCTTGGACGGGCGAGGTGAGTGGGTCGTGACAGCGAATCTAGATCATCTCCGCCGCTGCAGGGATGGGTCGGAGTACGCAGCACTCGTCGAAGAGGCGGACCTCGTCGTGGCTGATGGTCGGCCAGTGCTTTGGGCAGCGCGTCTCAGGGGGACGCCGCTCCCCGGCCTCGTTGCAGGTAGTGACCTTGTCCCTGCCCTCGCGATCGAGGCAGCGCAGCGCGGCGCTCGCCTCCTCCTCATCGGTGGAGCGCCAGGGGCTGCAGAGGGCGCGACCGCGGCGTTACAAGAGCTGGCCCCCGGGCTGGACCTGGCTGACGCGCACGTCCCACCGATGGGCTTCGAAGATGACCCGGAGGAGCTCGCCGCCCTAGAGGAGGCTGTGCGCCGGTCGAGAGCTGACATCGTCTTCGTCGCGCTCGGCTCTCCGCTCCAAGAGCGATGCATCCTCCGCCTCAGAGATTTACTCCCTAGCGCGAGCTGGGTCGGCGTTGGGATCACCCTGAGCTTCCTCGCGGGAGACGTGAGCCGTGCCCCGGTGTGGATGCGACGCGTCGGCCTAGAGTGGGGGTGGCGCCTGATGTGCGAGCCGAGGCGTCTCTTCAAACGCTACATCATGCAAGGCCTCCCGTTCGCGATGGCGCTCTTCATGGAGAGCCTCCGGATGAGATGGGGGAGTGACCCCAAGGGAGAGCTGACATCATGAACCAACCCAAGCGATCGAGCGTCCTGGCCCTCTCGATAGGCCTCCTCCTCGCCGCTGCATGGAACCCTTGGAGTGCAGGCTGGCTCATAGCGCCGGACGGACTCATCACCTCTGCCTCGAAGCGGGGCGCGATCATTGGAGTCGAGCTCGTGGTCCTGCTCGTCGTCTTGGCACTGCACGCTAAGGGCCGCCTCCCAAGTAAAGCGCTTCCCGGCGCGCTCTGCCTCACGCTCATCGCTGTCGGCGCATACGGCACAGCTCGAGGTCTCGGATGGGTCACGACCCAAGAGGAGCAGCGCCTCGCTAAGGAGCTCGCCCAGGTACAGCTGGATGAGGAGCTCCACCTCGCCCTCGTGCCGCGATTCAAGGCGTTGGGGAAGGACATGCTCGAGCTGCAGGTGCCCGGACTCTCCGGTCGCGAGCTCTTCGCTGATCGCGTCAAGGTTCGGGACCTCGACGCTCCTGAGCCTGGTCGCGAGGTTCAGCACCCCCTAAACATTGTGGAGACGAGCTGGTCTCTCGCCCCTGAAGTTGAGGTCGCCCGCGAGGACTTAGAGCTCTGGCGTCCCTTGCTCGGCGGGCTCGCCTGGATAGAGCACGGGAAGACGTACCTAATTCAGACGAAGCACGTTCAGGGCGGCGCTGGAGGGCAGGCAGAGAGTGACGCGGGCCTGAAGCTCGTTGGTCGTGCGATGGACGGCCGAGTCTTGCAGGTGTCAGGACACCTGCACGTGAGCTGGAGCTTCGATGAGTCGAAGGAGCTCGATCGGATGGACGCTGAGGCGTGGAAGATCTCTGAGCTCACCTTGTCAGGTCTTGAGGTCTTGAGCGCCGCTGGCGTCGCCTTTGAGGAGGTCCTAGATGAGGCGATTGAGGACAAGGACCTCTTGAGCGAGCTCCGAGCGAATGGGTCGATACAGGAGGTCGTGAAGATCCTCTCCGGTGAGGATTGGCAGCCTCCTTATGAGTATTTCCAAGCCCGCTCTTCAGAGGCTAACGAGGCTGTCAGCGTCGTGGACTACGATGGAGACGGTCACGACGACATCTACTTCCTCGCTGATGTCGGTAGGAACGTCCTCTTGCGGAACCAAGGAGATGGCACCTTCGCTGACGCGACCCTGGGCAGCGGCCTTGAGTTTGAGGGACTCTCGAACGTCGCGCTGTTCTACGACTACGACAACGACGGCGATCCCGACTGCTTCTTAGGACGCTCGCACGCCACGAGCCGTTTCTTACGGAATGACGGCGGACGCTTCAGCGACGTAACCAGAGAGGTCTTCAGGGGTGATGGTCCGTCGCTGGTGGAGTCCGCCTCCGCCGCAGACCTTGACGGGGACGGGCTCCTTGACCTCTACGTCTCTACCTACGCGGGGTTGATCATCTCGGAAGAGCTGGCGAGACCTGAGCGGCCGAAGGACATGCTCTTTGATCGGCAGCTCAGTCCGGAGGAGGCGAGGCGCTACTATCAGCTGCTCAAGCAGAGCGAGAACTCAACCCGTGATCGGCCCGGACCGCCGAACCGCCTCTATCAGAACAGGGATGGAGCGCTCGTAGAGTTGAAGAGCTCACCGCTCACTGTGTTCCGGAACACATATCAGGCGACCTTCAGCGACTACGACGGAGACGGCGACCAGGACGTTTATGTCGCGAACGACTTCGCACCGAACAACATGTTCCGCAACGAGGGTGGCTTGGAGTTCGTCGACGTCACAGAGGCGGCGAACGCGGCAGACATCGGCTTCGGTATGGGGGCGACCTTCGGCGACTACGACGGAGACGGAGACTTCGACCTCTACGTCTCCAACATGTTCAGCAAGGCTGGTCGCCGCATCACCTCTTCAATCACAGGCCTAGACCCGCGCTTCGGCCTGATGGCGAGAGGTAACTCTCTCCTCGAGTTGGAGGACGGTCGCTTCGAGAGAGTCTCTTCCCTCGACGCGAGCGGGATGCAGGTCGAGATGAGCGGCTGGGCATGGGGCGCGATCTTCGTCGACGCAGACCTCGACACCTGGCCTGACCTCTATTCGCTCGCAGGGATGTACACGGCTCCAGCGCCGTTTGAGTCGGACGTCGACTTGTGAAGCAGCTTTTGGCGCGCGGTCGCGCGCTCAGACACCAAGCAGCACGGCGTCGTGATGGCTGAGAGCGGGATCGAGCAGGTCTCTAACAGCAGGGTCAAGAGCGGGCTGGCTGACTCATTCAGCGGACACGAGCGAGACCACTTCTTCGTCAACATCGGGGGGGAGCGTTTCCTCGATCTCGGCGGTGTCTATGGCATTGATCACCCGGGCGACGGCCGCACGATCGCGATGTTGGATCACGATCGAGACGGTTGGATGGACTTTGCTGTCGCCTCCTCAAACAAGCCGAGCCTGCAGCTCTATCGAAACAGGATCGGGGAGGTGTCGGGGACTACGCCGCGCTTCATCGCCTTGCGGCTCGAGGGTGGTGCGAGGGGTCTCAGTCCAAGCATTGGCCTCAGCCCGCGGGAGGGCTACGGCGCGCGCGTTGAGGTCGTCACGGCCGGAGGGACTCAAGCCCTCGAGGCCCGCTGCGGCGAGGGACGCTCAACCACGCACGCACGCACTCTGATCATCGGCTTAGGTCAGGAGGAGCTCGCCCAACGAGTCAGCGTCCGCTGGCCGTCGGGGAGAGAGTCTCTGGTTCTTGATGTCCCCTCTGGCACAGAGCTGAGCGTCTTTGAGCTCGCCGAGCAGTCTCCGAACGGCTCGGGTGAAGCGCGCGCGCTCTATCGCCCGGTAGAGCGCGCGAGGGAGGACAGAGCGAAGGACACCTTGCTGATGGGAGCAGCTGAGGACGAGCTTCGTGTGCTCGTGACCATGACCACAACCTGCGCAGCCTGCTTGCGCGCCAAGCCCAAGCTCAAGAAGCTCAAAGCTGCTTGCGAGGCTGAGGGCGTCGCCTTCTACGGAGTCCCGGTCGACCATGACGATTCTGCAGAGGAGCTCGAGCGCTACATCGAGCAGCGCGAGCCTCCATACAAAGTCCTCGTGGATCTAGGTGAAGAGAGGGTCGATGAACTGCGAGAGGTCATCCTCGAAGAGCTTGGCTATGAGAGCACACCGTGCACGGTCGTGACCAACAGCCGTGGTGAAGTCCTAGACGTACGCGCTGGGATCCCGAGTCTCTCTGTCTTGAGGAAGTGCTTGGTGGAGGAGGCCCTCGGCCGGTGAGCGGTGCGAGTTCACTCGCTCGCCGCCTCAGGCGGCGGCTGCTGACGCGTTCACTCGAAGGTCTCGTGGAGTGGGAGCGGCTTGACCAGCCCAAGCCTGGCTACACGATCGTCATAGGCTGCGTCACAGACCTCGCAGGGATCGCCCTCGCAAACTTGAGGGCGTTAGAGCGCTGCGACCTCAGCCGCTGCCAAGAGCTTCTGCTCGTCTTCGACCGCCCCCTCTCAGAGGTCCACGTGTTGAACGAGCTCCCAGAGCGCGTGGGTGGGACGCCTGTGCGGGTGATGGGCTACAGCTCAGTTCAAGCGCGCAAGTCACGCCGTATCGGCTGGGGCTGGGTCTACTCTTGGCTCTCGTGGAGCATCGGTGTCGGCGCTGCTGAGACGCGCGCTGTCTGCCTGCACGATCTCGACGCCATGCCCTTGGCCGAGGACCTCTTCGAACGACTCTTCGATGAGTTTGAGCGCTCAGGGGTGATCTTTCAGGGCGTCCGCCCATACAGCGGGAACGGCTTCGTCGAGGCAGACCGCTTCGTCACGACTTACGAGATGTTCCTAGACGCGGAGGTGCTGCGAGAGCGTGCGCGGGCGATCGAAGCCTTCAGCCGCTTTGGGAAGCGCGACGGTGATTGGGTGGACTACGACACCTTTCTCTACCTAGAAGAGCGCCTCGGCGGGCGACACCTCTTCGAGGTCGACCCAGAGGAGCTCTTCCACCCAAGTCAGCTCCTCTGCCAGTACACAGACCACCTCAACGAGCCGGAGCGGCTCCCCCTGGGTGGGGGGAACTTGAGCCTCCTCGCCTACCTCCTCCATGTGGGCGGTGACTCGGCGCCGCTTGAGGCCGCGCGCCGCGCGCTTGAGACCGGGGCGACGAGTGTGCCAGTAGGCCCGAAGGAGCTCGATCTCGCCGCGCTCCCCTCTGGGCGGCTCGATTGGCAAGAGACCCAGGTTCAGCGCCTTGAGTCTTTCCTCTACGGCGGCGTCAGGCCGGAGGTCTCAGGATGGCTCGCCGCCATGCGCACCGCGCTCAGCGCGGCTGGCACCAAGAGCTGAGGTCTCGGTTGATGAGCTCGGAGAGGCGCGCGACCTCCCCGCGAAGCTCCAGAGAGAGCTCGGCGCGGAGCGCGGGTGAGATGCCGACCTTGCGCTTCGCTGGGAAGAGTCGGACCGCGCCGCGGTAGAGAGACTTCACCGCCTTAGGGGCCCTGCGCTGTAGGCCAGAGATGACGCGGGTCCGGTAGTGCAGGCGCTTCAGCATCAGGTCGACGCTCGTGAGGTCACGGCTCGGGTTCCGGCGCGCGAGCTCTAGCTCGACGTCCTCTCGTACATCGAGGAAGCGGCAGACTGTACGCAAGAAGCCCTGCTCATCCTGACGAAGGTCATCGAGGAGGAGGACCTTCACCTGCTCCTCGCCGAAGGCCTCGAGGTAGCGCTCTACCTGCAGAGAGAGGCGCGCGATAGAGCGATAAGCGAGGCACTTGGGGAACGGGGCCCGCGGCGGGATGAGCTCTCCGCGAGCCCGCTGTGGCTCTGCGGCGAGCGCGGCCTTGAGGTCGATGATGTCCTCGTTCGCTGTGTTTAAGTGCTGGAGGTGCACCGAGTGGATGAGATCAACGGGGTCCCTCAGGAGGATCAGGATCTTCGCCTCAGGCTGAAAGGCGCGGATCTCCTGCGCGGCGGTCTTTGAGAAGAGATACCAGGGTGAGGCCTCGCCTGCGCGTCGAGCCTCGCCCCGCTCTTCGAAGAGACCGAGGTACTGGGCCTCGTCTCGGATGCACCACCCATCGCCCACCTCTAAATCTCTCCCGAAGAAGTGGGGCTCCTTGTTCTTTGGGACGAAGACCTCTGGATGTGTGGAGAGCGCGCTGTGTAGCGCGGTCGTCCCACACTTTGGCGCGCCCACGATGAAGAAGTCAGGTCTCGCAGAGGTCATGGCCGCTGCTCCCAATCCCAGTAATCGAGCGGCTTGCCGTTGGTCTCGAGGAAGCGCTCGGCGTCCTCCCTGATTTGTTCGACCGCATATGCGTGGAGCGCGGGTGTCCATGAGACATCGACCGAGATCTTCTTCCGAAGCAGGGGGATGAGCGCCTTCTTCAGCGGCCGGGGGAGCCTCCAGTTGAGGCTCAAGAACGACCTGCTCTTTCTGAGTTGACGGAGTAATCTCCCGTCGACGCGCTTGTGGGCGCGAGTGTTCTGAGGAGCTAAGGGCGGGCTCAGAGCGAAGGTGGGGTCGACGCCTAGGAAGTCAAAGAGGCGGGCGAGCTCCCCCGAGTAGTCAGCCTTGAGGTCCTCAAGGAACATCACGTGCAGGGACTCGCTCGGGAAGCGCGTTCGATACTCATTTAGGCGTGCGTCGAAGCAGCTCGCAGGGATGAGCTTGGGGCTGCGCTTGAGCTCCTCCTCGAAGGTGCCGGGGTTGAGGTCGCTGTCGAAGAGCTGGACATATCCGGAGGGCAGCCGGTGGAGAGGGTGTCTCGCGATGAAGATCAGCTTCACGTCGGGCACGTCCTGAGCGATCCGCTCGGCGGCGAGGGCGCTGAACTCTCCGGTCGTATAGCTAGGGGAGCCCTCACCCACGACCTCAGCGTCGAGCCCATCGAAGAGGCCCTCGTACCACTCGAGGCCTCGCCCGTATCTGAACGAGAAGAAGTGGGTCTCCTTGTTCGGGAACAGCGCGATCTGAGGGTGACGCTCAAGCTCGCGGCAGATCGTTGTGGTGCCACACTTCTGGGCGCCTATGACGATGAAGTGGGGCTTCAAGGCGATTCTCTTCTGCGCTCGCTGCTCGCGGGGAGGAGCGCGTGTTTGGTGAAGTCGGTGAGGAAGCGCTCTGGATCTTCCGTACGGCGCAAGGTCAGGAGCTGGATGAAACGCTTTGTCACGCGCCCGGCGAGGAAGGCGAGATCACAGAGCAAGAGGTAGGTCGAGCCGTGATGCTTCTTCATGTAGTGCCGCCTCGACCGGAACCACCAACCCGGCATTCGCTTCGCGCGCCGGTGCTCATGCCCCATGCCAGTCGCCGCGCCTGCCTCGTGGTAGATCCGAGCTTCGTGGGCGTACCAGCAGCGATAGCCTGCCTCTCGCGCCCGGCGACACAGATCGACCTCTTCGAAGTAGAGAAAGAACTCTTCGTCGAAGAGTCCGATGTCTTCCAAGACGGAGCGGCGAATCAGCATGCAGCCGCCGGAGATCCACTCTGCCTCGTGGTCGTGTGGCTTGGGGTGGACGCGAGTATCCCAGCGCGCGAGGAGCCTGTGTATGAACCCGAGCTGGATCCCGCCAGAGAAAGCGTTCTGGACGTTGGGGTAGCGGAAAGCGTTCGGGGAGAGAGAGCCGCGCCGCAGCTCCGTCGCAGGTCCGACGATCGCAGCGCGAGCCTCTCTTGCCTGAACCTGGAGCATCTCGTGCAGTGCGCCCGCATAGAGCTCGACGTCTGGATTCACGAGGAGGAAGGCGTCGTAGCGTGCTTCTCCCTTGAGCGCCTCCTCGAGGGCTAGGTTGTTGCCGCTTGCGAAGCCGAGGTTGCGCTCGCTCTCAAGCACCCGCGCCCAAGAGCTGATCCCTAGGCGCGCGATCTCCGCACGAAGGAGGGAGGCGGAGTCATCGCCGCTCGCGTTCTCGACGACGACGACCTCGAGGCCCGGCACCGCTCTCTTCTCCCTCGCGAGAGAGGCGAGGCAGCGCTTGGCCACCTCAGTCGTCTTATAGTTGACCACGACAGCGAGGGTCCGCTCAGGGGTCGGGTCTAGGTCTGGGAAGGGCTCAGGGGCAGGCTCTTCGTCAAGCCGCTTGAGCACGCGCGCTGGGATGCCGCCGACGAGGCTGTGCGGGGGGACGTCTTGGGTGACGACCGCGTTGGCTGCGACGACTGAGTCATGCCCCACGGTGATCGCCCCGACCACGACGCAACCGGCCCCGAGGATCACTCGCTCTTCGATCGTGGGGATCGCGTGGATCGGGTCGTTGTGGTTCGCGAGACCGAGGGTGACGTTGTGCCGGATCTGGACGTCATCCCCGATGTGGCGAGCGCCGAGGACGCACCCGCCGTGATGCCAAATGCGAACGCGTCTGCCGCATGGGGCGATGTATGGCAGCTCGATCCTAGTGGTCCAGTGGACCCAGACCGCGAGCGCTTTATAGAGCAGGGTGAAGGGGAGCCTGAGGAGGGACCAGCGGATCCC
This sequence comes from Planctomycetota bacterium, assembly GCA_022446815.1. Taxonomy (GTDB): domain Bacteria; phylum Planctomycetota; class UBA1135; order UBA1135; genus JAKVCE01. Next base: position 43,201 of record JAKVCD010000017.1, on the reverse strand, counting down.
CATGCGCCAGTTTCCGAGGCGGCAGACAAAGAGCGCCCAGAAGCCCTGTGCTGTGAGCCCCTCATGAGTGCGCAGGTCCTCCCGCACGAGGTCCAGGAACCCGATGTCTTTCGGGTTCTGGTTCGTGCTCCAGCGTTGTCTGAATTCTGCCTCGTGCATGGCTCTCGGGGCCTAGATAGGGGCCCAGCCAAGCCTATCCCGGCCCTGAGGGGAGGTCGGGAGGATCCGAGATCGTCTTGAAAGAGGCCCTGGCTCCTCGCTGCGGGGGAGAAAGGGTGGTAGAACCCCCTCGGTCGGACGAACCATGCCCCCTGCACGCCCACACAAGAGCCCCGGCGACCCCAATGTCGCCGCCCTCCTGACCTGGTTCCTACCAGGCGCAGGTCACCTCTATATCGGCAAGACCGTGGCAGGCCTCCTCGGCTTCGCTGCTGTCTGGGGGCTCTACTGGCTCGGGCTCGAGCTCTCCGCTGGCATGGGCTTCGAGTTCCTCAACAAGGAGCTCCGGGGGCCCCTCGCGCCTGCCCTGGCCCCTGAGCTGGGGAACCTCTCTGGTCTGCTTTGGCAGTCTCGTACCTACGGCTTCGGCCCGGGCTTTCCGCGAGTGTTCCCAGACACCGTCTACATAGGGACCCTCTGCACAGCGTGCTCTGGGATCTTGAACTTGTTCCTGATGGTGAAGGCGCACTCTGACGCGCGCGGCCTTGAGGAGCCTGGCCTAGGCCAGCTCCCGGTCTCTGGCGTATGCCTCCTCGGATGGCTTGTCCCCGGCGCCGGGCACTACGCCCAAGGCCGCCGGACGAGAGGGCTCATCGTCTTTGTCTTGCTTACAGGGTTGCTCGTCCTCGGGACCTGGCTCGCCGACGCATCAAACTTAGACCGCGAGCGCCATTTCTATTATTGGGGTGGTCAGCTCATGGGCGGCCTCCCAGCGATAGGCCTCGAGCAGCTCTGGGGTCACCCTGAGGTGAGAGGAGAGATCAAGTACGCAGAGGCTGGGCTCGTGCTCGCCTCTCTAGCGGGGCTCTTGAATATCCTCGCCATCCTCGATGTCTACAGCTGGGGTGAGGCTCGGGCGCTCGAGGGGATGAGTTCAGAGGGTGGGGCCACTCACAGGGCGAAGGCAGAGGAGGCTTCAGCGTGAATGACTTAGCTGTTCACATCGGCTTGCTCGCCCTCATGTCCTTGGCGATCGTCACCCTCGGCGCGTTCTTCAATCATCAGGGAGATGAAGAAGCGCTGAAGGACTTGCCCAAGCGCTATGTCGTCTTCCTCTTCGGCTGTGCAGTCGTCGCGGTTGTGATGCTTGTGATCGAGAACACAGGCGCTTCCCTAGGCTAAGCGGGTCCGCGAGCGCTCCTCCTTGAGAGGCGATAGAGCCCGCCGGGTCCGCGCGTGACTAGGCCCGCGAGCTCGTCCTCGACTAGGCGCGCGAGGAGCTCGCGCACTTGGATCCCAGTGGCCGCAGAGAGCTCGTCCGCAGTGCGCTCGCCTCTCGCGAGCTCAGTGAGGACATCGTCCCCTCTTATGAGTGGCCCTTCATCGTGGATGTAGCGGCCTTCGAAGAGCTCACTGAGGACCTCCCCGGGCTCCTCGACCAGTGCGGCGCCTTCCCGCAAGAGCTTGTGAGCTCCTCGGCTCATGGGGTGATCGACGCGGCCCGGGACGGCGAAGACTTCGCGGCCTTGGTCTGCTGCCCATCGCGCGGTGATCAGGGAGCCAGAGCGGGCGGCGGCCTCGATGACGAGGACGCCTGAGGAGAGCCCAGAGATGAGCCTGTTGCGTAGAGGGAAGTGGTGGGGGCGGGGGTCCGTTCCAGGGGCGTATTCACTCATGAGGAGCCCCTGCTCGAGGACCCTCCTCGTGATCTCTCCTTTGGGCCAAGGGCGATCAACGCCGCAGCCCAAGACCGCGATCGTTTCACCCCCTGCATCTAGCGCACCGACGTGAGCAGCGGCGTCGATGCCGCGGGCGAGGCCGCTCACGACGACGATGCCGTTGGCGGCGAAGCTCATCGCGAAGCGCCGCGCCTGCTCGAGCCCATACGGAGTGGGGGAGCGAGAGCCGACGATCGCGACGAAGCGAGGTCTCGAGAGCGTGCCCTCATCTCCTCGCAGCCAGAGGGCTTCCGGCGGCGCGTCAATGGTCTCTAAGGTCTGAGGCCAAGTCGGGCCACCCGACTCGATCTTGAGGATCTCTTGTTCCCGCTCTCCCACGCCATAGAGACCACAGGAGAGCTCTGCGGTCGCACGTAGCGCTTTGAATTACTTGCGCCTGAGCGGCTGCATCTTCAAGTAGGTGAGGCTGCGCCAGAACCACTCGAGCGGGCCGATCCTGAAGAAGCGCAGCCAGATCAAGCTGAGCACTATCTGGACGGAGAAGGTCACACAGACGATCCCCATGAGCTCCCAGCGGGTGCGCTCGCCGAACCAGGCGAGGCCTATGAAGGTGAAGAGGATGTTTCCTACCACCGACTGCATGATGTAGTTCGTGAGCGAGAGTCGGCCGACGGCAGTGAGCCCGCCGGTGAGCCAGGCGAGCGAGTTGGAGTGGACCAAGAGCGCGACGGCGCCCATGTACCCGAGGGCTAGGCCGAGGCTGGAGAGCTGATGGACAGCGGCTAAGAGACCCCCCATGAGACCGAGCTCGCCATGCCAGCTGCTCCAAGTCGTGAGGACTTCGAGCCCTAGGCCGAGGCTCAGGCCTATGAGCGCCGCCCGCTTATGCCACACGGCTCTGCGCTCTTCGAAGAAGCCAAGCTTCATGAGCGCTGCGCCGAGGAAGAGCATGCTCATGACGCGCCAGTTGAACCAGAAGGAGGAGAGGATCATCCAAAACAGGAAGCCGATCCCACGGTAGACGAGGAGGTCTATGAGCGGGCCCTCCTGCCGGACCGTGAGCTGCTCCTGAATCTCTGCCTCCGGATCTTGTCCCGCATCCAAGCCTTCTAAGAGCTCGCTGAAGTACTCCAAGCAGAAGGCTCCAACGAGCGCAAAGACGAGCGGTACGGCACCGATCATCATCAGGGTCTTTGGTTGGAGCTTCCTGAAGAAGAAGAGCACGAGCCCGACGACAGAGTAGAGGAGCAGGATGTCGCCTAGGAAGAGGAGCGTCCCATGCAGGAGGCCCATGAGAAAGAGCACACCAAGACGTCGCAGGTAGAGTGGGCCAAAGGACGCGCCCCTCTTCTCTGCGCTGTTCATCTGGAGGATGAGCCCTGCACCAAAGAGCATCGAGAAGATCGCGACGAAGTTGGACTCGAAGAGCGCGGTCGTCGCGCCCCAGGCCCAGACCTCTGTGCCCTGCGCGTAGCTCGGGTCCATCATCCACTCGAAGGGCATCGCCATCACTTGGATGTTGACCATGAAGATCCCGAAGATCGCTAGGCCTCGCATGGCGTCCATGGAGACGAGGCGAGCGGATGCTCTGGTGGGGGCGAAGTGCTCCATCGTAGATCAGTCCTCGAGCTTCATTTTTGGAGCGCTCGACCAGTCAATCGCAGCCGCGTCCTCGAGCGCTGACTTGAGGAAGGGGCGCATCTCATCCATGAGCGTAGCGACATCGACGCCACGGTGAACAGGGAGGAACGCGGCGAGGTAACGACGCATCCCGGAGTGGAGCTTCTCGGCCCCGTCGAGCTGACCTTGTTGGAGCTTGTGGAGGCAGATCCCCGCTTGCACTAAGCCCTTAAAGAAGTCCGAGTCGTTCGCCTCACTCGAGAGCCAGCCGTGCTCGAACTCCTCGTGGCTCTCTTCGTACTCGCCATCGTTGAAGAGCTGGACGCCCTCTGCGAGGGCCTCCTCGACGGGCCTGGTGGGATCGAACTCTTCTTCAGACATCGGGCTACTTGCGCTCACCTTCGCTGTCGGGCTGCTCTCCGCGCTCACCCTGGCGAGCGCGGCCCTCCTTGGGCTCCTCGAGACCCCAGTAGCGCGACCACGTCGTGAGCATCTTCTTCGGGAGCTCCGGGAGCTCAGGCGAGACCTTCAGGTCGCGCTTGTTCTCATTCCACCACTTCGTCCAGGCGGCGATGGACTTCCCGTGGTCGACGCCTGTCAGGACCCGGAGGGCGGTGGAGATGTCGCTCATGCTGGCGTGTAGGCGACCCTTCTTGCCGCGTCGCATGACATCAAAGAGGGCCTCTACAGACTCAGCAGTCCTAAAGCGCGCGATCCCATACACGCGAGCGCGGAGAGTTCCCTTCGTCTCATCCTTCAGGTCATAGTTCGTGATGAGAGAGAGAGACTTAGGGTCTGCGTGTTGGCAGACGGCTTTGATCAAGGCCTCATAGAGCTCTTCGTTCTTCCGCAGCCTCTTGTCGCGTTTCAGCGTCGTGACGAGCGCGTCGTTAGCGTCGGGGTGTTCCATGAAACGGAGGGCCTCGATCGACGCTTCACGCACCTCGTCGTCTGAGTCTTTGAGTCCCTTCACGATCCACTTGATGACCTCTGGGTGGGTGACCTCAGAGGCGGCGTAGATCGCTTGCACCTTCAGACCGAGCCCGCCCTCCTTGCCGAAGGCGCGGCTGAGCTCCTCTACGGCCTGCTCAACGCGCTCCTCGGAGGGAGCGTCTGCCTCGACATCTTGGACGGGGGAGAGGAGCACGAGGCAGAGGAGGAGGCTGTTCATGGTCGGAGCAGAGTGGGTCGGCGAGTGAGCCCTCATTGGATCCTCGACGTCGCCCGAGCGGTAGCCCGCGCCCGCAGGTCGCCGTAAAAATTGAGCGGGGGGGCCCCAAAAGGAGGCCCCCCCGCGTGATTCAGAGCGACTCGCTCTGCTCAGCTGTCATCGCCAGCGCTCGCCGGCTCCGGCTCGGGCTCCGGCTCCGGCTCAGGCTCGGGCTTCGCCTCTTGAGTGAAGCTGAAGCCCTCGTTGTCCTCGGCGACGGTGACCTTGACGGTCTTGCTCTTCTCAAACTCGCCGCGCAGGACGCCCTCTGCGAGGGGGTCTTCGATGTGGCGTTCGATCGCGCGACGCAGAGGACGCGCGCCGTAGTCCTCATGGAAGCCCTTGGTGATGAGGAAGTCGATCGCGGCCTCGTCGAGCTCGAGGGTGACGCCCTTCTCTTCGAGGCGCTCTTCCACGTCAGCGAGCTGGAGGTGGACGATACGCTGAAGGTCCGAGTGGGTGAGCGGGTTGAAGATCACGAGCTCGTCGAGGCGGTTGAGGAATTCGGGGCGGAAGTGCCGCTCGACCTCAATCATCACGTCGCTCTTGATCTGCTTCTTCCGCTCGTCCTCTTTGGCCTCACTCTGTCCAGCGCCGATGCGGTCAAAGCCCAGCTTGTTGCCAGACTTCATGTTCTGCGCGCCGAGGTTGGAGGTCATGATCAGGACCACGTTGCAGAAGTCGACATGGCGCCCAAAGGAGTCCGTGAGGCGACCCTCTTCCATGATCTGGAGGAGCATGTTGAAGACGTCCGGGTGGGCCTTCTCGATCTCGTCGAGGAGCACGACGGAGTAGGGACGACGCCGGACCTGCTCGGTGAGCTGCCCGCCCTCCTCATAGCCGACGTAGCCAGGAGGCGCGCCGACGAGACGGGAGGCGTTGTGCTTCTCCATGTACTCGCTCATGTCCATCGTGATGACAGCTTCTTCATCACCGAAGAGGAACTGCGCGAGCTGCTTGCAGAGATAGGTCTTGCCGACGCCCGAGGGGCCGAGGAACAAGAAGGAGCCGGTGGGGCGCTTCGGGTCTTTGAGCCCTGAGCGAGACCGCCTGATGGAGCGCGCGATCGCGCTGATCGCGTCGTCCTGGTTGATGACGATAGTGCCGAGCTCCTCTTCCATCTTGAGGAGGCGCTCCGCCTCCGCCTTCTCGAGACGTGTGAGGGGGATGCGCGTCATCTTCGAGACGGTCTCGGCGATCACCTCGACAGTGACCTCTCCGATCTGCTCGTTGGAGTTCTGCTGCTCTCGCCACTCAGCCTGGATCTCTTCCTTCTTCTTCTTGAGCTGGTAGGCGTCGTCGCGGAGCTTGGCCGCCTTCTCGAAGTCCTGGGCCGTGACGGCCTCGTCCTTTGCTTGCTCGAGCGCGGTGATCTCATCAGAGAGGTCTTTCACGTCCGGCGGCGGGACCATGGACTTAATGCGCACGCGCGCGCCGGCCTCGTCGATCACGTCGATGGCCTTGTCCGGGAGGAAACGGTTGTTGATGTAGCGGATGCTGAAGTCGACCGCGGCCTCTAGCGCGTCGTCCGTGAAGTTGACGCGGTGGTGGGCCTCGTAGCGGTCACGCAAGCCCTTGAGGATCGCGACGGTCTCGTCGCGAGTGGGCGGCTCGACGTTCACGGCCTGGAAGCGACGCTCGAGGGCGCCGTCTTTCTCGATGTGCTTGCGGTACTCGTCAAGAGTGGTCGCTCCGATGCACTGGATCTCGCCGCGGGAGAGGGCGGGCTTCAGCACGTTTGATGCGTCGATCGCGCCCTCAGCGCCGCCGGCGCCGACGAGGGTGTGGAGCTCGTCAATGAAGAGGACAACATCGCCAGCACGGCGAACCTCTGTCATGACGGCCTTGATGCGCTCTTCAAACTGACCGCGGTACTTCGTTCCTGCGACCATCAGGGCGAGGTCGAGGACGACGATGCGGCGGTTGCGGAGGATCTCGGGGACCTCGTTTCCGATGATGAGCTGCGCCAAGCCTTCGACGATTGCGGTCTTACCGACGCCAGGCTCACCGAGGAGAACGGGGTTGTTCTTTGTGCGACGTGAGAGGATCTGCACGACGCGCTCGATCTCGTGTTCGCGACCGATGACGTTATCGAGGCTGCCTTCGCGGGCGAGCTCCGTGAGGTCACGGCCGAAGGAGTCGAGGGCCGGGGTCTTGCTCTTAGAGGCGCCGTGGGTCTGGGGCTCGCCAGTGAGCGCAGCGTCCTCGTCCTCCTCTTCAACGGCGTCAGCGCCGAGGAAGTCGAGGACCTCTTCGCGGACCTCTTCAAGCTTCACGCCGAGGTTCATGAGGACCTGCGCCGCGATGCCTTCGTTCTCCTTGATGAGGCCGAGGAGCAGGTGCTCCGTGCCGATGTAGTTGTGCCCGAGGTTGCTGGCCTCCTCGAGGGAGAGCTCCAAGACCTTCTTCGCACGGGGGGTGAAGGGGAGCTGCCCCATCGTGACCATGGAAGGCCCAGTCTTGACGATGTTTTCTACCTCGGTGCGGATCTTGGCGAGGTCAACGCCCATCTGCTTGAGGACGTTGGCGGCGACGCCGCTGCCCTCTTGGACAAGACCGAGCAGGACGTGCTCGGTTCCGAGATATTCGTGGTTGAACCTCTGTGCCTCTTGGCGGGCGAGATTCATGACCTTCTTGGCGCGATCTGTGAAGCGGTCGAACATAGCTACTTGCGTGGGCCAGCCCAGACGGGGTCAGGGCGTAGAGCGGTGATTCAGTCTTGTTCTCTTTCGGATGTACGGGGGCTCAAAGTTGATGCTGCGGTGCCTGCCTGTGCCGAGAACAGGCTGATTATGCCTTCGAGGGGGCCTCGGGTCTCGACTGTGGGCCGCCAGATGCCCATGGGAGCTTTTTTTTGGTCCCAGAGGCTCCCTAAAGAGTGAGCCGAGCTCACTCTTCCTCGTGAGAAGGGGCCTCGGACTCGTCAGCTTCGACCCCTTCGAGCTGGCTGATCCGGTCCCTGAGGCTCGCGGCGCTCTCGTAAGCCTCTTCCCGGATCGCTGACTCCAGCTCACGGCGAAGCTCACTGAGCGCCTGCATGCGCTCGAGGTCGTCGTCGCTGAGCCCCGGGACCCTGCCGACGTGCTCAAGGGCGCCATGGACCCGCTCTAAGAGCTCGGCGATAGGGCCTTTGAACACCTCATAGCAATCTGCGCAGCCCAGCCTGCCCTTGCTCCGGAACTCGTCTACCGACATCCCACAGGACTTGCACTTGAGCTCCTTGCGGCGCTGCTTGGTCTGTTCTGCAGTCATCTGGAGGAGCTTCCAAACGTTCGCCTGGACAGTTTCTGAGGTTGACTTAGTGTGAGGGAGCTCTTTGGTTTGAGCACAGATCTCGCAAAGGTGGTGTTCGTTAACTGTCGACTGGGGCGTCTCCTCGGTCGCAGGAAAGACATCGGTGACGTGGATTGTGGCTTGGTTTTTATTGCAGTTCTGGCAGATCACGTGGGGTACCTTCGCTCAGTTCGACCTCTCATATAGCCTGACTAGCTCCCCGGGTCGAGGGGGAATTGGATCAGGGGTCGACGAAGGTCTCCCTAGAGCGCTCTAGGAGCGCAGCGGTAACTTTTTGGCGCAGAAAAACCTGCGCTAACTCCTCCTCGGGAGCGCTCAAGATGTGACCGAGGACGTCCAAGCTCCCTGCTCCTTCCGGCAGATCGCTCCAGAGCTTTTGGAGGTCCCCGTCATCAAGCAGCGCTCGCTCCTCGGGCGGTGTTGTGTCGTCTGCGTGCGGGCGCATGAGGGCCGCGGCGCTGGAGGCGTCGGCTCCGAAGGAGCGGGGCAATCCAGCGTCTTCGCTCAGAGCGCCCGTGACAAGGTCAGCTGGGGTGAGCGCGCTGCGCTTGCTCCTCGCGGCCATCCGGCTCGCGCTCGTGAGGGCCCTCCGTGCCTCGTCGTTGAAGGGCTGGAAGAGGTGGGAGCTAGCCTGCAGGACCCCCTGAGAGCCCTCGAGGGCGACGGCGGCCGGATCACAGCCCGCCTCCTTTAAGGCGTCGAGGGCCTCGGTGTTGAGCTCGTCGCATGCGGCTTTCAATACGCATGCTGGGGTGACCTTCTCGAGGCCCGCGCTCTCTGCGAGCTGGATCGCGCCTTTGGCCGCGCGAACGGCGCGGACGCTGAAGGGGCTCGTTGCGCCAGAGCCGACGACGAGGATCCCTGGTGCCAGCGCCAGCGCGTCTTGGTAGAGCGTCTCTGGATCAGCGAAGGCGTGCTCGACGAGCTCATAGAGCGCGCTGAACTCATCGCCAAGGAGCACACACACGAGGTGCTCGGGGGAGACGGCATCGGCATGCAGCGTGAGCGCGAGCTTGAGAGCGCTCTCGCGTGCGCCCTCTAGGTAGGGGGAAGGACTCATGATGATGAAGCGGCCTCAACTAGTGAATCGACGCAGGCCCTGAAGTCCATCGCGCGGGCGCGAAAGTTCTTGTAGGCGTCAAAGCTGGCGGCAGCGGGAGAGAAGAGGACGACGTCACCATCCTCTGTCAGGGACCAGGCGAGGGCCGTGGCCTCTCTGACGGTCTCGACCACCTCACAGCTGCAGCCTGCGCCCCGGAACGCCTCGGCCCAGGTGTCTGCGGCTGCGCCGAAGAGGACGACCTGGCGCGCGCGCTCCCGCGCCGTCTCTACGAGCGCGTCTATAGGGAGAGACTTCGCCTCTCCGCCTGCGAGGAGCGTGACCCGACCGGGCAGCGCGAGTAGGGCTGATCGCGTCGAGTCCGGCGTCGTGGAGACGCCGTTGTCAAAGACCCTGCGGCCAGCGCGCTCTCCTAGGTCTTCGAGGCGGTGACTGAGACCATCGAGCGTCTGCAGGGAGGCAGCGAGGGCTTTGGAGGAGGCGCCCAAGAGCCGCGCAGCGGCGAGGGCTAGGAGGATGTTCTCATGCTGAAAAAGCGGCAGGTGCTGAGCGTGCTCGAGCTCGCCGAGGGGCTCTGCGCGGAGGTGGAAGCGCTCCTGCTCGATCCGCAGGGCAGAGCCGATCTCCAAAGGCTCTACCCGCGCCAAAGTGTCCGCGCTCAGGGTGTGGGCGCGCTCGAGGACACCTGGTCCCATCAGGAGGGGCGCGCCCTCTGTGAGCAGCCGAGTGAGCTCGAGCTTAGCAGCGTGATAAGCGTCCACAGTCCCGTGCCGCTCGAGGTGGTCCTCACGGAGGTTAGTGATGATCGCGAGGTCTAGGCGATCGCTCAGACTTTCGCTGGTCAGGCTCTCGAGCTGATAGGACGAGAGCTCTACAACGCAGACCTCTTGTGCGCTGATCAGCGGGAGCAAGTCGAGGAGGGAGCCGCCGATGTTCCCTCCGAGGCGAGCGGGGATGTCGGCCTGAAGCAGGAGCTGATGCAGGAAGTGAGCGGTAGAGCTCTTGCCTTGGGTCCCCGTTACGGCTGCGATCCGTCCGGGCGCGCGCTCGAGGAAGAGGCCGACCTCACTCACGACCCTCACGCCAGCGGCCCGAGCGGCGACGAGGTATGAGTTCCTCGGGCTGACCGCTGGGTTCGCGACGACGAGGTCCGTGTCCGTGAAGTCGCGCTCTCTGTGCCCGCCGAGGACGAAGCGCACTTCTACGTCATTGAGCGATGCGACGGGTTCGTGGAGCTCTTCTGCTGTCTGCAGGTCCGTCACAGTGACGCGCCAGCCCTCCTTCGCTAGGAAACGCGCAACACCTGCGCCGCCTCCGAAGTGACCTAAGCCTTGGACGGTCACGCGACCTGCGCTCATGGCTGCTCTTTCGTTGCCTCGCTAGGGCCGGAGGGGCCAGCTCTACGGAGCATCTCCGCACGCTCGAGGACTGGGGTGAGGTCAGCAGTGGCTGCGCTCTTTCGCGGAGAGAGCTGCAGCTTGACCGTCCTCACATCGTCCTCAGAGAGCGGGTTGAGGAGCTCGGTGAACACGTCGAACGGGAAGCTACTTTTCCAAGTGCTCTTGAACTCGATGTCTCTCAGTACAGGTTCATATCCATCAAGTGAGACGAGCAGGCGGCGCTTACCCTCATGAAGGATGACTAGCTCCAAGGGCGTATGTCCCACAGGCTTCCAGTCGAGCTCGACCCGCGCGCCAGGAGGGGTCGTCTCGACGAGGAGGCGACGCTCAGCGAGGCACCCGGTAGTGACGAGCGCGAGGAGCGCTGTCAGACAGAGTCGCTGGTGAAAGTAGGTCAAGGTGTGAAGGTGGAGCGAAGGAGTGCCGAGGGCCTGCGCAAGACTGGCGGAGAGGGCGGGATTCGAACCCGCGGACCCCGAAGAGGGGTCACAGCATTAGCAATGCTGCGCATTCAGCCACTCTGCCACCTCTCCGCACAGGGGCGGGGAGGATATCGGCCATTCACGAGGGCTACAAGAGGAGAAGTCGTCTGAGGGTCACGAGGGTCTCATTCGAAGCGTTGACACCACTCGCAGGGCGCGCCGCCATCTCCAAGGGTGCAGGCCTCCGGGAACCAAGCCTCGCCCGACTTTCTGGCCCCTTCCTCTGCCGTATATCCGAGGGCAGCGAGGTCAGCTAAGCGTTCAGTAGATGTGTCCGTGGCCCCTCCGAAGCCGTCTCGGCTGCCTGATTGGAGCCAGCCGATGAGCTCAGCCCGCATGGCTCGAGCGCGCTCGGGGTGGGCGTCTACCTCGTCCCTCTCACAGGCAGGGTCTACCGCGCGGTGGTAGAGCTCGACCGAGTGGGCGACGAAAGGGACGGTCTCGGTCGCTTGCTGGTGCGAGCGCAGGTGCAGCACGCAGAACCAGCCGTCCTTGTCCATGGAGGCAGAGTAGCCGTGGCTGGAGAGCGCGAACCTTGGCTGACTGCTCTGTGGCTCCTCTAGGGTCCAGCGGAGGTCGCGGCCGGGGAAGGATGCGCCCTCGAGGCCGGCGAGGTTGAGCAAGGTGCGGCCGAGATCGATCTGTCGGGTCGGGGCGCTGGTCCGCTCACCTGCGGGCCCGCCAGGCCACGATAAGATCAGCGGGACGTGGACCGTGTCCGGGTAGACGCCAGCGTGATCCCAGTAGATGCCGTGTGCGCCAAAGCACTCGCCGTGATCCGCAGAGAAGGCGATGACGCTCTCGGTGAAGCGCTCGTGCTCAAAGACGAAGGCGAGCTGGCTGTCGAGGAAGTCGATCTCTCCTCGATATTGCGCCGCAGGCCACTCCATGTCTGTGATCCCTCGCATCGTCACCGGGAGGTAGCGCCCTGGGTAGGCGAGCCGACGTGAGGGGTCTTTGGGGTCCTTCCCCTCTGGATAGTGCAGGCGGTCGTAGGGAGGCGGCGGCTCGTAAGGGCTGTGGGCGTCGAAGAGGTGCAGCCAGCAGAAGAGCGGCTCTCCCTCGAAGTCGAGCAGCGCCTCTTCGAGGGCTGCGGTCGTCTCTCTCACCCCGCGCGTCGATTTGTTGGGGGAGAGCAGCCTGTCGAAGCCCTGACCGAGCCCAGAGTTCTCATCAGAGAGGTGCTCTACGGAGACGCAGGCGAGGGTGCGCCACCCTGCCGCTTGGAACACCTCAGCGAGGGTCTCTGCCCGGAGGGTGAGCGGCGTCCCATTATCAATGATCTGGTGGTCTCTGACCTCAAGCCCTGTGAGCAGGGCCATGTGGGAGGGGTTCGTGATGTTCGTCGCAGAGAGAGCGTCCTCGAAGAGAAGCCCGCGCTCTGCGAGACCAACCAGGGCTGGAGTCCGGACGAGGCCGCGCTCGTGGGTGCCCATGTGGTCTGCCCTGTGAGTGTCAGAGGTGATGAGGAGCACTGTCGGCGCCTGGCCTCCCTGTGGGACAGTCCTCGGGTTCGCGATCAGGTGTACGGCGCCCGGCGCCGCGCCTCTCAGGCTGAACTTGAGCTGAGTCGGCCCCTCGAGAGGCGGCTCGAAGGAGACCCCTTGGACGGCTCGCCAATCGCCGTCGCTAGGCAGCTCATAAGACACCTCATGCGTCACCGCCTGGGATGGGTCGCTCCCCTCGTCAGAGGAGGGGCCTCGCTGGCTGGAGGCCTCAACGAGGAGCTCTCCCACGCCAGGAGATCCGAAGTTCGCTGGCGCTCCATGCTCAAAACAGAGCGCATGAGCTGACTCGACGATCAGGTTCACGACGAGCGGCCGCTCGGCGGTGAGGGCGTAGCCGGTGCGTGTCTCGAAGTCTGCGGGATTGAGGGTGACAGCGGCTGGGCCTGCGGCGGGGTCAGGGAATGCGCTGGCCTTGGGCTGTTGGATGAGCTCGACAGAGACGACGCCAGGTCGTGAGGTACCACCCAAGAGGTCGATCACTAAGTGGTCGATGTCGCCTATCTCAGCCAGCGCGGGCATCGGGAAGGTGAGAGTGCTCGGCGTCCTAGAGCGCCCGGCTGTCTGCTCTTCAGAGCGCGCTAGGTTCTCTTGGCCGCGGCGTGCGAAGACGACGACCCGCTCAGAGGTCGGCGCGAAGACGCGGACTCGGACCTCGTTGAAGCGCTCGCCCGGCTGGATCGGGACCCACACCCTGCGCGGCAGACCGTCGACGAAGAGGCACTTCACAGGGGTGCCCGTGGTGTCGCTCACGCTGCCGATCTCGCTCAGGGGGGCGTCGATCACCCAGGTGGCGTGCTGGGTGGCGTCCGTCTTGCGGACGACGACTGGGAGGGGACGCTCCGTCCCTCGCTCGGGCTGAAGCGTGAGTCGGGTCGGTGTGGAGGTGGGCTCGCTAGGGCCACCTCCACAGGCAGCGAAGGTGAGGGCTAGGAGGCACATCAGGGAGCTATGCCGCGCGATCATGATGTGCAAGGAGACCAGAACGGCGGGCTTTGCGAAAGAGCGGCCCTCGGGGCTGTGGCTGTTTCTTATGTCGGGCCATAGTCTCTCTCAAGACCGCTCACCCCATGAATCAAAGGAGCTGACCCATGATCGCACTCTCGCTCTGCACCCTCGCGCTCGCTGCGCAGGGGCCCGGGGGAGCCGTCCACTTCGGCTGCGGTGTCAAGCTGGGAGAGGTCTCGGACCGCTCGGCTGTTGTCTGGACGCGGCTGACGGCGACACCCGACCGCAACCGTGACGGGCTCGCATGGCCTGACGGTGCTCAAGAGGTCCCGGAGGGTCGGCGCCTCGCTGAGATGGTGGACGCTGTCCCTGGGGCCCTTGGCGAAGTGCGGGTTCAGTGGTGGCCAGCGGGCAGCATCGGTCTTCGGGCCTCTACAGGCTGGGAACCGGTCGACCCAGCCCGCGACCACACGCATCAGTTCCAAATCACAGACCAGCTGCGTCCCCAGACGAGCTACGAGCTCCTCATTGAGGGGCGCCCTGTCGGAGCAGAGTCACCTGATTGCAGCCTGCTCTCGACGCTGCGGACTGCGCCCTCGCCAGAGGTGAGCAGCCCCGTACGCTTCACGGTCGTCACCGGGCAGGCCTGGGCCCGTAGAGACGACGACCTCGGCGGGCACCGGATCTTCGCCCACATGCAGGCGCTCGACCCGGACTTTTTCGTCCACACGGGCGACGTGGTCTACCACGACAAGCCCGGCCCCTTCGCTAAGTCACCAGCCCTCGCGCGCTACAAGTGGAACCGCATGTACGCGATGCCACTACAGCGGAGCTTCCATGCCAGAGTGCCCTCCTTCTTCATGACCGATGACCATGACGTCTTGAAGAATGACTGCTGGCCTGGTCAGTCTTACGGAGCGCTCAGCTGGGAAGAGGGGCTCTCAATCTTCCGTGAGCAGACGCCCTCAGGCCCGCTCCCATACCGCCGCCTGCGCTGGGGGAGAGACCTCGAGGTCTGGTTCGTTGAAGGGCGAGAGTTCCGCAGCCCGAACACGATGAAGGACGGTCCCAAAAAGACAATCTGGGGTGAGGAGCAGAAGGCGTGGTTCTTTGAGACCTTCGCCGCCTCTGACGCGACCTTCAGGGTCCTCGTCTCCTCGACTCCGATCGTCGGCCCTGACCGCTCTAGCAAGAAGGACAACCACTCGAACGAGGCCTTTCGACATGAGGGTGACGAGCTGCGCGCCTTCCTCGCGAGCCAAGACGACGCCTACATCGTCTGCGGTGATCGACACTGGCAGTACGTCTCAGAGCTCGCAGGAGTCCGCGAGTACTCCTGTGGGCCCACCACCGACCGCCACGCTGGCGGCTTCAGTGAAAAGAGCCGCGCCGAAGCTCACCGTTACCTGAAGGTCTGCGGCGGCTTCCTCGCGGTCTCCCTTGAGTACACCGAGGGCGAGCCCGCCCTCGTCTTCCGTCACCACGCCGCGGACGGCTCCGTGAACCACGAAGACGTCCGGGCGCGGGGCTCAAATCACTGACAGAAAGTGACGGAGATCGCGTCAGAGAGGTTGAAGGTCGAGGGGCTCGAGGGCGTCCGGTACCAGAACTGGAAGTTCCAGGTGGAGTCGGCTGTGACCTGATCATGAGGCGCTGCTGAGAAGTCAGGCTGATAGCTCACATCTCCGAACCCATCTGTTTGAACGACGGGGAGGCGGGTCACGGGAGCACCAACACAGCGCACTCCGTCTCCGAAAGGCGCGTTCGCCGTGGTAGGACCGTAGAAGAAGATCCCGAACTGGTTCGGCTGAGCGCCGGCAGCGTCCAAGGTGAAGTCTAAAGCGTTGAGGCTCGTCGAGCCTGAAGCAGAGATCACTGCGCCGCTCCCGACAGGGTTCGGCGAGGTGGTGCAGTAGCTCTGCACGTTGCAGTCGCCACAGTCGATGTCTTGGATCTGCAGGTCATCGATGGCTGCCTCGACGATCGAGCCTGAGCCGAGGTCGCTAGCGATGAATCGCAGCTGGATTTGAGCGGTGGGAGCGACGAGGTCACTCACTAGGAAGCTCTTCTGGATCCAACCACCAGAGGTCCCATCGCCCGAAGGCCCGACGATCTCGACGTTGGTCCAGCTCGCGCCGCCATTGTTTGAGATGTCGACAGTGAAGGTGTCAGCGTTAGGAGAAGCGCCCTCGTCGTTGGAGTACCAGCGCCAGTAGCTGATGGTGGGGTTCGTCGAGCCTGAGAGGTCGTAGACGGCCGAGCGGAGCGTCGTAGAGCCACCGTCGACGTCATTCTCGCCGACGCTGCCACCGTTGGAGCCTTGCCCTGTCACCCAGCATTGGGTCCCTGAGGGGGTGTGGTCATTGCCGGGCTGAGCCTCGGTCGCGATCGGGTTGACGCGCACCCAGACGCCAGTCGTCGCGTTGTCGCCAGGAGCGCCAGCGCTCCAGCCGTCGACTGACTCCATGTCGTCCGATGCAAAGACAGGCGTACCGTCTGCTGAAAGGGCTGTGTGACTACCTGTGCCAGGGTCGCGCCAAGAGTTGCCGTCTGTGGTGTCAGCGGTCACGTACCACTCGACGGTGTTCGAGCACTCGGTCGCGCCGAAGTTCGCGTTCCACGCGCTCCCAGAGGGCGAGAGCTGGCTCGTCACCCAGCCGCTGCCGTCGTTGTAGTGCAGGGTCGGAGAGGACCCATCGAGGGTGCCGGGCTGGGACTCGGTGAGGGTCACTGCGACCGTGTCTCCAGCGGGAGCGATGACCTCGGGGCGACCGCTGGGGTAGTCAAAGAGGATCGTCGGGCCGCCAGGCCAGATGCGAATTTCCTCCGCTGCCTTGAAGAGGTTAAGGCGCCCGCCGCTGCTGGTGACGCTGCTCAGCGTGGGGAGGATGTCGACGTTCTCGAGGATCATGCGCTTCATCTCACGCGCCGCGTCCGCGGGATTGCTCGCGTGGTGGGCTTGGAAGGCTGGGCTCGCCACGGAGTGCAGGAAGGTGACTGCTCCTGCGACGTGGGGCGTGGCCATGGAGGTGCCGGAGTAGCTCGCGTAGCTGTTGGTCGGGACTGTCGAGAGGACGTTTGTCCCAGGCGCGCCAAGATCGATCGAGATCGCACCATAGCCCGCCGAGGTCGCCTTCTGGTCTGAGCTCGTCGTGTTCGTGACGCCGATGATGAACTCGCTAGTGCAGCCCGTCGGCACGTCGCCAACTTGGTCAACATTCCAGTTCGCATTCGCCGTCGCGGCGCAGGAGACGATCCCTGACTGGCCCATGAGCGTGTAGATGTCGTTCCAGGCCTGATAGGTGGACGAGTTGCAGTTGGCTTGATCGATCCCGAACGAGGAGTTCGTGGAGACAACACAGGCGCCTTGGGCGCCGTTGGTGGAGAGCCAGATGTCTTTCTGCGTGAGCGCGTAGTTGTAGGCCGTCAGGACTGTGGAAGTGGACCCCGAAGAGCCTGAGATGGGCATCACGCCGGTCTGCCATGAGACACCCGAGATGCCTACACCGTTGTTGCCGACGGCTCCGACGGTCCCGCAGACGTGCGTGCCGTGGGAGTCGCTGCTGATGTTTCCGTTGTTGCTGTATGCGTTCCAGCCGTTCACATCGTCTACGTAGCCGTTCCCGTCGTCGTCTACGCCGGGAGAGCCGTTCGCCTCAGCCTGGTTGACCCAGATGTTCGCAGCGAGGTCGGTGTGGTTTGTCTGGCAGCCTCCGTCGACTACCGCGCAGACAAAGTCCCGGCTACCGGTGCCGAAGTCCCAAGCGTCGGTGGCGTCGATGTCAGCGTCATTGTTCTGACGAAGCGCCCACTGCTGCCCAAAGCTCGAGTCGTTCGGCGCGGTCTCACGCGTGTTTACGACGTGGTCGGGGGAGGCGTACATCACCTTCTCCATGGCTTCGAGCTCAGCGCGGGCGGAGTCTACGCGTTGGCCCTCTAAGAGCTCGACGAGGAAGAGGTCGAGCTTGGGAACAAGCTCACTGATTACGTAGTAGCGCGGCTCGGAGAGCAGAGCGCGGGCAGCCTCGAGGCTGGTGTCCTCTTGGAAGCGAACGATGACGCGACCCTCGATGACGACCGGACCCACTGTGGTCGGAGGGGGAGTCGGGTCTTGTAAGACGGGCTCCTGTGCCGTGGTGGAGAGGGCGAAGAGGCCTGCTACGAAGATTGAGAGGTAGAGGGGGCGCATGTGGAGTTCGCTGGGATTCTTAAAAAGGGTGAGAGGGGAGTTCTCTAGACGAGGTCAAACCGTCTGAGGTTCCTCTATTGATTCTTGCAAGAGAAAGGGCTTTTCGGGGCCTTAAGCCGCCCCTCATACCCAGCTTTTTCAGTTTTACGGCCCTAGGAGCTCCCTAGAGGCATATGGGGACGGTCAGGGCATTCGTCAAGTTAAAGAATGCTCCACCGCCAGCAGGGTCTCGGTACCAGAACTGGAAACCCCAGCGGGAGCCAGGGGTCACGAGGCCTGGGCCCCCGCTCATCGGCGCGGCGTTGAAGTTGACATCTCTGGAGATCTCGCCTTGGGAGTTCGTGAGAGACGGAGGATTGAGCCGGTAGACGCCACCACCAACACAACGCAGGCCATTTCCAAAGGGCGCTTGGATCTGGTTCGAGCCATAAAAGAAGAGGCCGAACTGACCACTAGGGAGACCACTGGCTGTGAGGGTCAGGGCATTCGCAGCGTAGAGCGTTGACCCGCTCCAGCTGATCTCACCCCGCGACCCGGTTGAGTTCACGAGCCCTTCGCAGAAGTTGAACCCGGCGCAAGCGCGTCCTGCGTAGAGGGTGGCGCGTCCTGTTTGATTCGTGCCGGCCCGGCTCGCGCCGACGATGAAGTCCGCCAGGCCGTCGCCATCGACGTCACCGGCCTCCTGCACATTCGCTCCGAGAGCCGCACCTGCCTCAGCTGAGGGTAGGTAGGCGAGCACATCACCGGTCGCGCCAGAGAAGACCGTGGCGGAGCCGCCGTCGGTGCCCGCGTAGTCATCATTGATGGCACCGATGAGGAGGTCTGGGGTGCCGTCTCCATCTACGTCTCCCGCGCCAGAGACACAGTTGCCAAATTGGTCGCCTGCAGAGCGGCCTGCGAAGGCGTGAATGAGCGCGCCAGTCGCACCCGAGTAGACGTAGGCCGCGCCAGAGTAGTCTCCGTTGTCGTCCGCTGCGGAGGCGCCGACGATGACGTCGGGGGTGCCGTCGCCGTCCACATCGCCAGCTCCTCCGACGGAGCAGCCGAGAGCGTCTCCCGGGTCTTCACTGAAGCGATGGAGCTCTGCGCCCGTCGCTCCGGAGAACACGAAGGCTTGACCTGATTGGACGCCGGCAGAGTCCGACTGCCAGGCGCCGACAGCGACGTCACTGACGCCGTCCCCATCCATGTCGCCGACGTCGTCAACGTAGTAGCCGAATTGATCACCACTCGCGAGGCCGTTGAGGGTGTACAGGACGCTCCCATCAGC
Source organism: Planctomycetota bacterium (assembly GCA_022446815.1). Lineage (GTDB taxonomy): Bacteria > Planctomycetota > UBA1135 > UBA1135 > JAKVCE01. The sequence continues at coordinate 24,385 of JAKVCD010000017.1, read as the reverse complement.
TCCCGAGAAGACCGCTGCGTAGCCGGTGCCGTCATCAAGCCACTGCACGGCGCCGACGATCACGTCTGCGTGCCCGTCTGAGTTCACATCTCCCACGCCGCTGACGCGGACGCCGAAGAAGTCGTTTACGCCCCCCTCGAACTTGTGGAGTAGGCTCCCGTCTAGCCCGGAGAAGACGGAGGCTGAGCCAGCGAACGGACCTGAGTCGTTCGCGTCCCAGATCGCGCCGACGATGAAGTCCGGGATCCCGTCCGCGTTGACATCTCCTGCGCCGCTCACAGCGTTGCCGAAGAAGTCTCCTGAAGACTCACCTAAGATCCGGAACATGAGGCTCCCGTCAGCTCCAGAGAAGACGCGCACCTCGCCCGCTTGGCTCCCGTTCGTAGAGTCCTGGCAAGCGCCTACGATGAAGTCATCGTGCCCGTCCGCGTTGAGGTCTTGCACTCCGCTGACGGCGAGTCCGAAGCGCTCGCTCGGAGAGTCTCCTTCGATCAAGTAGAGGGTCTCCTGGGCTGTCGCGCTCTGGAGGGCCAAGAAGATGATCGGGAGGGACGCAAACTTATGGAGGGTGCGAGCCATCCCTCTAGGTTACCCCTCTCCCAGAATCGCTGTGTGGGATCATGATTCGTGACCCCGTGAGGGTGTGATACAGCGCAGAATGAGCGCACATTCCCCCCGACCTCCTCTCTCACCACGTGCCATGCAACAAGCCCTCTCGATCATATTGTCCTTGGCCGCCGCGCTAGCTTGCGCCTCTCAGGCGCCTACCTTAGAGAGCAGCATGAGCGATCGAGAGAACGACGAAGGAGCAGAGGTCTCAGCCCCGCTCTTCGAGATCCGCCCGCTGCCAGAGGAGGGCCGCCTCTCGGTCTTCCGCCCGCACCTCTCCAAGTTCGTGGAGGTCTTCGGCGTTCACGTCATCGCGACGGACTCCTCAGCGGACGCGAAGGTCATGCACGCCGCGACGCTCTTGGCTGAGTGGCTCGACAATGATGAGGATGGCGTCCCGGATGATCTCGAGGCCCACCGCGTCCTTGTCGATGAGGGCGCCTTCCTCGTGATGCCTGCGACTGAGCGCGACATGCGGCGCCTGCACAGGCGCATCGACTTCGAGCGCTTGGAGGAGGCGGGCTTCCGGATCGGGCAAGACCTCTACGCGGATGAGACTTTTCCCGCAGGCCCGCCGCATGTGAAGCGGCGCGGGCGCTTTGACGCCGCGGTTGAGGAGGTCTTGCACCTCGTCTCGAACGGCTGGGTGGAGGCGCACCCCAAGGACCTCGGCTACCGCCCCGGAAGCCGCCTCACCGACGCTATGGACAAGGCGCGCGGTGGCCGCTTCCGGCGCATCCCGCGCGAGTATCCAGAGGAGGCCTGGTACCACTACGACGACCGCACATGCGACTACGAGTGCATGGCGGCGGAGTACCTCTACTGGGCGCTCACCTCACATCTCGGAGGCCAGGACTTCCCCGGCCGCGCNGAGGAGATCGCCGTGGAGTGGGAGTGTCCGACTCCGGCGCTCTTGAAGGAGCGTGACCCTGCGGTCTTTGAGCTCCTCACAGACCCGAAGCTCCCGCTGCCGAAGGTCCTTCCGGACGGGGTCTACTCGCCTAAGAAGAAGAGCTAGCTAGAGAAGAGGAAGCTGCTCTCTTCGGACCAGGCGGTGTAGCGGTAGAGGGGGGCGAGGCGCAGGAGCTCTGACTCAAGGTGCAGGGCGGCACCCTCCTCAAGCGCCGGGCCCCGAGCACCGCTAGGGCAGGGGAAGCGCTGCTCGACGGCGAAGGAGTGCTCGCCTGGCGTCCAGTGACCGAGGAACTCGGTGAGCCGCTCGGGTGAGATCTCACCGCAGCGCCACTCACCGCGCCAATCGTGCATCCGGAGCTGGAAGCCGTGGAGCTCGTTCAGCAGTGCGAGCAGCTGAGCTTGCCCCTCTGCCTCTACGCGCTTCTTCAGGTTCATCCCGTCGTACCAGGCGTCGGGGTGGATCCGTATCGAGACCTCTAAGGCCTCGGCCTCGACCGCGACGCAGAGGTAGGCGTTCTTGTACGCAGAGTCCAAGTCCTTGGCGAGGTCTCGACCGAGGACGCTTTTCAGCTCCTTCTTGTCGGCCTTGGAGCGCATCAGATAGGCCCAGATACGCGAGACCTTGTTGCCGTTGAACTGCGAGGGGTTATGGAGGCTCGTGCGGCACTCGAGCAGAGCGCCTGCCTCGGCGAGCTTGGGGAGGGCGCGCTTGCCTAAGGCGAGCAGCTTGCGGCGCGCGATGAGCCTGCGGTCGTTGTACTGCGGGTCTCGCGCGAGCCCTTCAGAGAGACCATGGAAGTCGCCCTCTTCGAAGAGGATCGGGCCGTCGTGGGGCTTGGGGTCGCTGTGCTTGGGGGTCGGCATGACGCGGCGGGAAGGGCGCGCCATGATAGGGACACTGCTCCAAGGAGCGCTCAACCTCCTCCCTACAAATCCTCATGAAGCACCACGCGCTCGCGCTCCTCTCCCTCCTCTTCTCTTCCGCGCTCGCAGAGGCCGCAGACGGTGAGGTGAAGGTCTTCATCCTCGCCGGTCAGTCGAACATGGAGGGGAAGGGCTTCCCTGAGCCAGTCGCTTGGCAGCTCAGCCAGCCCAAGTACCGGGAGCGCTACAAGCACTTCATCAAGGATGGTGACTTCGACTCCTTCACGAAGAAGCACCAGGCCTCCATCGAGGCTGATCCGAAGAAGCCCTTCTACGACTGGAGCGAGCGCGAGGACGTCTGGATCAACTACCTCGGTCGCCACGGCAACCTGAGCGTTGGATACGCCTCGCCGAGCAAGTGCTTCGGCCCTGAGTACAACTTCGGCCACGTCGTGGGGGATCACTTCGACGAGCAGGTCCTGCTCATCAAGTGCGCCTGGGGTGGTAAGTCCCTCGGGCGTGACTTCCGTCCTCCCTCAGCCGACCTCCCGACGGACGCGGAGTTCGAGGAGATGGTCAAGGAGAAGAACGCGCAGATCACTAAGAACAACGAGAAGAACCCCGACAAGCAGAGGCCCCTCACCACTGTCGCCGAGATGAGGGGGCCCTACGGGCGCTACTACCGCGAGATGATGAAGGAGGTGCGCGGCACCCTCGACAACTTGAAGGAGCGCTTCCCGAGCTACGAGGGGCAGGGCTATGAGCTCGCAGGCTTCGTCTGGTTTCAGGGCTGGAACGATCAGTTCAACGAGGATTGGTACAAGAGCTACGGCGAGCACCTGGCCTGCCTCATCAGCGACGTCCGCGAAGACCTCAAGGCGCCGGACATGAAGTTCGTCATTGGTCAGGTCGGCTTTGACGGCCCGCGACAGTCCAAGCCGGCCAAGGACGGGGGCCTGAGCGCGAGAGACCACATCAAGAGCGGGCAGCTGGCTATGGCCTCGCGAGCGGGCTTTAAGGGCTCCGTCGCCGTGGTCAAGACCGCGTCGTACTGGGACATGGAGGCGGACGCCATCTTCAACGGCCCCGGGGGCTGGAAGGCAGACGTGGAGCGGTGGCGCCAGTTTGGTAACGACCGCCCATACCACTACCTCGGGAGCCCTTGGTTCTTCGCTCAAGCAGGCTCCGGCTTCGGCGAGGCCATGGTCAAGCTCCATAGGCATTAGCGCGATGAAGGGCAGCCCCTCACGCCCACATGACGAGAAAATAGGCGCGACTGGGCCCGCTGGGACCGATACCCTCTGAGGTTCTAGACGAGCCGACAGAGTCTTTCCGAGAGCCCCCAATGACCGCCCAACGACCGATCCGAAACCTCGCCATCGTGGCCCACGTAGACCACGGAAAGACGACCTTGGTGGATTCCATGTTCCACTTCGCGGGGACCTTCAGCTCTCACCAGCAGGTGCGTGAGCGGGCGCTGGACTCCGAGGACCAAGAGCGCGAGCGCGGGATCACGATCCTCGCTAAGAACACGGCGATCGAATACCAGGGGGTGCGGATCAACATCGTCGACACGCCTGGCCACGCTGACTTCGGCGGCCAGGTGGAGCGCACCCTGCGCATGGCGGACGCTGTGCTCCTCTTAGTCGACTCCTTCGAGGGGCCGATGCCTCAGACGCGCTTCGTGCTCCGCAAGGCCTTCGAGAACGGTCTGCGCGCGATGGTCATGATCAACAAGATCGACAGGCAGGATGCGCGCCCTGCGGGAGTCCTAGACGAGATCTTCGACCTCTTCGTTGAGCTCGGTGCCGACGACGAGCAGCTCGAGTTCCCTGTCGTCTACGGCTCGGGTCGTGACGGGTACGCGGCCGCGGAGGTCGAGGACCTCAAGACCGATGGCTCCGGTGACCTCGAGGCCCTCTTCTCCATGATCCTCGAGGAGGCCCCCGTCGCAGAGCGCGACGTGCAAGCGCCGGTTCAGTTCCAGGCAGCGACGCTCGATCACGATGACTTCGTCGGGCGCATCGCGATCGGAAGGGTCGTGCGAGGCACCCTCCAGAAGGGTGTCCCGCTCGTTGTCTGCCACCCGGATCGAGAGAAGCCCATTCGAGTGACGATCAAAGACCTCCAGCGCTACGAGGGCCTCGAGCGGGTGCCGGTTGAGGAGGTGCGAGCAGGAGACATCGCCATCGTCGCAGGGGTGGAGGAGATCTCTATCGGCGACACCGTCTGTCCCCTCGAGGATCCAGAGCCGCTCTCCGCGATCGAGCTCGACGAGCCGACGATCTCCATGGTCTTCCATGTCTCGAACTCGCCCTTCGCGGGCAAGGAGGGACGCTTCGTCACAAGCCGTCAGATCCTCTCTCGCCTCGAGCGCGCGGCGATGCGAGACGTCGCGCTCTCTGTGGGGCAGAGCTCTAGCGGAGATGCCTATGAGGTGAAGGGACGGGGCGTCATGCACCTAGGCGTCTTGGTCGAGAACATGCGTCGGGAGGGCTACGAGTTCTCCGTTGGTAAGCCGCACGTCATCCTGAAAGAGGTCGACGGCAAGCGCTGCGAGCCCTACGAGCGCGCGACGGTCGAGGTCCCGAGCGACCACGCAGGCAAGGTCATCGAGTACCTCGGGCGGCGCCGGGGTGAGATGGTGCACATGGAGCCGATCGGTGAGCTCAGCAAGGTGGAGTTCATCATCCCCGCGCGCGGCCTCATCGGCGCCCGCACCTCACTCCTGACGCTCACCCAAGGCGAGGCCGTCTTGAGCCACGTCTTCGAAGACTGGCGCCCTGACGGCGGTGTGATCCCGCGCAGGTCGAACGGCGTCCTCGTGTCAGACCGCGCGGGTAACGCGATGCCGTACGCTCTCTTTGGCCTCCTCGACCGCGGCCAATTCTTCGTGCCGCCGACCACCCCCGTGTACGAGGGGATGATCGTGGGGGAGAACAACAAGGACGACGACCTCACCGTGAACGTCTGTCGCGAGAAGAAGCTGAGCAACATGCGCGCTGCGGGTCGTGACGAGAACGTGAAGCTACCGCCTCCGGTCGTGATGAGCCTCGAGGAGTGCCTCGAGTACGTCGAAGATGACGAGCTCCTCGAGGTCACCCCGACGCAGCTTCGACTGCGTAAGCGCTTCCTGACTGAGCTTGAGCGCAAGCGGGACGCGAAGCGGAGCCAAGCTGCGAGCTCTTGAGGCGCAGCCCTGGCCCCTCAGGGGGTGTCAGCTGCTCTCTCTCTGAATTTGGTGGTACCTTGGAGTGAACAACCCAGGAGCTCTCCCATGCGAATGATCTCACTAGCCCTCCTCGCCTCTCTCGCATCGCTCACTCCAGCCGCGGCGCAGGTGAGCGCTGATGACGCAGCTGTCGAAGCCTATGACAGCGCCCTTGAGGCCTGGCAGGACGCCCAGAAGGCGCACCGAAAGGCTTACAGCACGGCTAAGACCGACGAAGAGAGGATGCGCATCAGGACAGATGAGCGCCCGAACGGTGACCTCTATGCCCCCGCGTTCATGGAGGTCGCAGTGACCTATCCAGGGACCAAGGTGGCCCTCGACTCCTTCGGTTGGATCGTGGGGAACGCGGCCGACGTTGGGATGATTCAGCGCTCCTGTCAGCTCGTCTTGAGGTCTCACCTCCAGAGCGAAGACTTGGGCGCCTTCGTGGAGCAGCTCGCCCGCTGCGAAGACATGACGGCTGAGCGCGCCTTGCAGGCGATCCTCTCCAGCAGCCCTCACCGCGATGTTCGTGGTAACGCCTGCTTCCAGCTCGGGTTGAAGAAGCTCTCCTCTGCGAGGCTGGCACGTGATCTCAAAGAGGCCGACGCTGAGGAACTCAAAGAGCTCCAGGACAACTTCACCGAGGTCGCGCTCACTCGCGCTCAGAGCCTTCAGCCTGAGATCATCCAAGCTGTGGGTGAGAACTTGCTCGAGCGGGTCGTCGAGGAGTTCTCTGATGTCGAGTGGCGCAGAGGGACCCTCGGCCGCTACGCCTCTGGTGAGCTCTTTGAGCTGCGTAACCTGCAGATCGGGATGATCGCACCCGAGATCGAAGGCAAGGACGTCTTTGAGCGCCCCATGAAGCTCTCTGAGTTCCGCGGCAAGGTCGTCCTCTTGGACTTCTGGGGAGACTGGTGAGGTCCCTGCCGCGCGATGTACGCGCACGAGCGGTCGCTCGTTGAGAAGTACAAGGATCAGCCCTTCGCCATCGTCGGGATCAACTCAGATCGCGATCGAGCCAAGCTGAAGGAGCGCATGAGCGAAGAGGACATCACCTGGAGGTCGTTCTTCGACGGGGGCGGCACTGGCGGCCCGATCGCCTCAACCTGGAACGTGAGCGGCTGGCCCACCATCTACGTCCTCGACGTGGATGGGCGCATTCGCTTTGAAGGCGTCCGTGGAGACGACCTCGACGCTGCGATCGAAGCGCTGATGAGCGAGGCCGCTGCTGCTGCAAAGTAGCGCTGCGCCTATCTGGGACACCGCACGAATCCATGGCTGACCTCGTCGCTTGGTCGGTTAGGGTGTGCCCGTGAGCGCCCCGGAGCTCGAAGTTCGTCCCGTCTCAGGAGCGGATGATGTCCGCGCGGATGAGTACGTCCGCGGGCACCGCTTAGGGAGCGTCTTCCACTTGAGCGGCTGGGCCCGTGCAGCTGCGGACGCCTTCGGCGCGACCCCAGAGAGCCTGCTCGCGACAGAGGGAGGTCAGGTGGTGGGACTCCTGCCCCTCTCTGCTTGCCGACGCGTGTTTATGCCGCGCACTTGGATCTCCGCGCCTTGGGGGGTTTATGGGGACGTGCTCGCGGATCGACCAGAGGTCCTTACAGCGCTGGTCGACGCAGCGCTCGAGCGCGCGCGCGCCGCCGGCATCCCGCGCCTAGAGCTACGCTGCAGAGAGGACCCCGAGCTCGATAGCCTCGTCCCCTCAGAGCTCTACTCCACCTACACCAAGCCGTTGCCGGAGGACCCTGGCGAGGTCCTCGCCGCGTACAAGAAGAGCGAGCGCCGCTACATTCGGCTCGCGGAGTCTAGGCATGGCCTGCGCTTCGTGGAGGGGGGACAGCATCAGGCCGCGCTGCAGCGCCTCTTCCTCTCGAGTAAGCGCGCCCTCGGCTCTCCCGGTCTCTCCCGCGCCTGGTGGACAGCGCTAGAGCGTCACCTCTCTGCTGAGTACACGATTCATGCCGCCTTGAAGGGCGACGAGGTGGTCGCCGCGACCCTCACCTTCCACAACAAAGCCGAAGCGGCGATGTTCTACATCGGCACGACCCCGCAGGCGAACCGAGAGTACCAGGCGACCAAATACATGATCGCGAGGTGCTCTGAGTGGGCTGTCGAGCGTGGCTATAAGACCTTCGACCTCGGGCGAAGCAGGCGCGGCACGGGCGCTGCCGCCTTCAAGGAGCACCAGGGCTTTCAGTCTGCGCCGCTGCACTATCGCTACGCGCTCTTGAGCGACGGCGCGACCGTCCCGAGCTTCAACCCCTCGAACCCAAAGACCGCTCTGGCGCGCAAGGCCTGGGCCAAGCTGCCCCTCTGGACCTGCGACCTCTTGACGGCTCAGCTCGGCCGTTTCCTCGCCTAGGTCTCCCGAGTCATGGGACTCTGGCTACAGCTCCTCCTCGCCGGCTCTTTGCAGCCTTGTGTCAGTGAGGACCCCCCGAACGTCGTGCTGATCATCTCGGATGACCAGGCGTGGACGGACTTCGGGTTTATGGACCATCCAGTCATCGAGACGCCATGGCTCGACGCGCTCGCGGAGGAGTCGATGGTGTTTCCGCGCGGCTACGTGCCTACAGCGCTCTGTCGGGCGAGCCTCGCGACCATCATCACAGGCCTCTACGCGCACGAGCATCAGCTGACTGGTAACGACCCGCCGCGCGGTGTGGACCGCGCGCTGATGCTCGAGCACATCGCGGCGGTCGACACCTTGCCCGGACTCCTCGGGGAGGTCGGCTACAAGAGCCTGCAGACTGGCAAGTGGTGGGAGGGAGACTGCCGCTGCGGTGACTTCACAGAGGGGATGACCCACGGCGACCCGAAGCGGGGCGGCAGGCACGGCGACCTCGGCCTCAAGATCGGGCGCGACACGATGTTGCCTGCCTTTGACTTCATCGACGCCTGCAGTGAAGCGGGGGATCCCTTCTTCCTCTGGTATGCGCCCTTCCTCCCGCACCGACCGCACAACCCGCCGGAGCGGCTTCTCGAGAAGTATCGCGGCGAAGGTGTCACGGACTCCGTGGCTCGCTACTACGCCATGTGCGAGTGGTTCGACGAGACCTGCGGCGCGCTCCTCGGGCATGTAGAGGAGCGCGGGTTGAAAGACGACACCCTCGTCGTCTTCGTAGTCGACAACGGGTGGATCCAGCGGGAGGAGTCTCAGGGCTACGCGCCGAGGTCGAAGCGCACTCCTTATGAGGGAGGCGTGCGCACTCCGATCCTCTTGAGCTGGCCTGGGCATATCGAGCCTGGGGTCAGGTCGCAGGCAGTGAGCAGCGTCGACCTCGCTCCGACGATCTTGTCTGTCTGCGGAGTAGAGGTCCCGGAGGCTCTCCCCGGCTTCGACCTGCTCGAGCTCGAGGAGCGCGGGCCAGTCTTTGGGGCAGCCTTCACCCACGACGTAGTCAAGCTGGGGGCCCCCGAGGAGAGCCTGCTCACGCGATGGGTGCTAGATGATCGACACAAGCTCCTGGTCCACGATGATCCGTCTAGGCCGACAGAGCTCTATGACGTGGCGTTGGACCCTACGGAGGAGAGCCCGCTGACAAGCCCGGAGACCGAGCGCGCCCTCCGTGCTCAGCTCGACGCCTGGTGGATAGGCAGGCAGCCGAACCTGCTCGTCGTCGTGACAGATGACCAGCGCTACGACCAGCTCGGTTGTGAGGGGCACCCCGTCCTCGAGACGCCTGTCATGGATCGCCTCGCTGCAGAGGGGGTGCGCTTCAAGAACTCCTTCGTCACGACCGCGATCTGCGCGGCGAGCAGGGCGAGCTTGATGACCTCCCAGCGAGAGGGGAGCCATGGTTACACATTCGGGACACCTGCGATGGGCGCGGCCATCGCTGACGACACATACTTCGCGCGCCTCAAGGACGCGGGCTACCGCACCGGCTTCGTCGGCAAGTGGGGGGTGAGGTATGAGAGAGGGGTCATGCGCGACCACATCGACACCTTCCGTCAGATGTCTCCGCCCTACCTGCGCCCCAAGGATGGTGATGTAGACAGGCACCTCACGGATCGCACGGCAGATGAGGCGATCCGCTTCCTGCGTGAGGGAGGTGATGAACCGTTCTGTCTGACGCTGAGCTTCAACGCACCTCACGCCGAGGATCCGCACCCTGAGCAGTTCATCCCGCCTCGCGAGCTGGACGCTCTGTACGCCGGCGCGGAGGTCGCTGTCCCGCCGCTCTCAGCTCCGGAGGTCTTTGAAGCGCTGCCTGAGTTCATGCAGAGCTCACTCAACCGCGTGCGCTGGGGGTGGCGCTTCGACACCCGGGAGAAGCAGACCGAGCGGACCTTGGACTACTGGCGCATGATCTCTGGCGTGGATATGGCCCTCGGTCGAGTGCTAGCGGCCCTCCAGGAAGGAGGCCACGCGGAAGACACGGTCGTTGTCTTTACGAGCGATAACGGCTATTTCCTCGGCGAGCGTGGCTTCGCTGGAAAGTGGCTCATCTATGAGGAGTCCGTACGGGTCCCGCTCATCATCTTCGATCCACGTGTCGGCGAAGAGCGACGCGGCCAGGTCTTGGATGAGATGGTCTTGAACCTAGACCTCGCCCCGACCCTGCTGGCCCTCGCTGGCGTGGAGGCTCCGGAGACGTACGAGGGGAGGAGTCTCATACCGCTCCTGAGGGGTCAGTCAGAGGGCTGGCGTACGGACTTCCTCTATGAGCACCGCTTCGCTCACGAGCAGATCCCGCAGAGCGAGGGCGTGCGTGGGGAGCGCTTCGTGTACGTACGTTATTACGAAGAGGAGCCAGCTTACGAGCAGCTCTTTGATCTTGAGCGCGATCCGATGCAGCTCAAGAACTTAGCGCTCAGCCCTCATCGAGAGTCGTTCGAGGCAGAGCTCATGCGCATGCGCGCTCGATGTGACGAGCTCTTGTCACGATAGAGGCTCAAACTCTGAGCTTCGAGGCGAGCCAGTCCATTGGAGGCCCTGCGAGATAGGGGCTTGTGAGGCCAGGCATCGAGCCTTCTAGGAAGCCGACGTGACCTCCATTCGCGAAGAAGTGTCGCTCGACTAAGGGGCCGCACTCCTCTTGTTCGGGGAGGAGGCTAGGCCTCAGGAAGGGGTCGTCGACGCTCTGAATCAATAGCGTCGGGCAAGTGATCTCTCGCAAGTAGGGCTTGCTGGAGGTCTTTACGTAGTAGTCGTCTGCGTCATCGAAGCCGTGGAGTGGAACGATCAGGCGGTCGTCTAGCTCTCTCAGAGTCTTCGAGGCGACCACGCTTTCAACGTCCACACCAGCTTCCTCCAGCAGGGCGCGCTTTTGACGTACGGCCTTGAAGATCATCCTCAAGAGGTAGTCGCGGTAGATCTTTGAGAAGCCTTGGTCAAGTCGTCCAGAGCAAGCGAGCATGTCATAGGGGACGCTGACTCCAACAGCCGCGCTAATCAGCGTCTCTTCTCGGGCCTCTCCCAAATGTTTTAGGAGTGCATTACCGCCGAGGGAGAATCCGATCGCGCCCAAGAGCGTCTCAGGTTCTCGCTCATGCACTGTCCGGATGACGTGGGCAATGTCGCCTGTCTCACCAGCGTGATATCCACGCGCCAGACGGTTGGGCTCTCCACCGCAGCTACGGAAGTGAAGGAAGAGCCCTCGAAGCCCTCGCTCTCTAAGGGCGTTCAGGGTGCGCCCGATGTAAGGGGATTCGATGGAGCCCTGGAGCCCGTGAAAGATAAAGACGAGAGGGGCGTCAGCCTCAACAGCGTCCAACCACCTGATGTCGAGGAAGTCGCCGTCCGAGAGCTCTAGGCGCTCGTCCCGCAGCTCCGGGAGAGTCGGCCGCTTTACGAGGCTGGCCCATAAGGTTTGAAGATGGGGACCAGCTAGCCACCAAGCGGGACGAAAGGGACGCATCTTGAGAGCTTACCTTTCGCCACGCCTGGCGAGCGATGCTGCTATCCCAGGTTCAGGGAGTCCAAGTGACCTCGTACCCGTTGGTCAGGTTGAAGCCGTTGTCACAGATCCAGACGTTCGGGTCGCGATACCAGTACTGGTAACGCTTCGTCTCGCCGATCTCGACCTCGCCAAGCTCCGCAAGGGAGACGCTGGTAGAGACTTCGCCGAAGGGCTGCGACCAGCAGATCTCCAGGCGCTTGATCTCTCCGCCAGCGCAGCGGAGGCCGTCACCGAAGGCGACGCCGGTCGCGCCGTTGATCCTCGAGTCTCCTTGGAAGAAGAGGCCAGGGCCTTGTGTGAGGCCGTTCGCAGTGAGGACGAGGTCGTCCGCGCTGATGCTGGCCGTGCCAGAGCCACTGAGAGTCGCGCCGCTGCAAGTGCTGTTGGCGCAGCCCATCTCAAACCCAAACCCGTTCCCGCATGGACAGGTCTCAAAGGTGCCGAAGCAATAAGGGATGCCAGGTGCTTCCTCACTTTGATTCTGAGCTACCGAGAGCGGAGCTGTGATGAGCAGGGCCAAAGCTATGAGTGATTTCATGTGGTTCATCTCCGTGGGGTTGATGAGTCGAATCTTACATCACCTTGACCGAATCGGTCTCCTCGGCGGGCAAGGTGGTGATGCGTCCGACTTCTTGGGTCATACTGATGACTGCACCAAGGGGGAAATCCAGATGAAGCGTTTAGACAAGTTGGGAAAAACCTTAGTTCCTACCTTCATGTTCGTTTTGTTGGCTGCTTGTGTCTCAAGTGAAGGAGACGATCAGCTTTCACGAGCGGAGGCTCTCCCCGATGAGGGCGTCACCGCTTTAGATCCAGACTTAGATGACTCCGCTCCCATGATGGAAGAGCAGCTCCCGCTCCTGTTCGACTTCACTCAGCGCGATGCCTTCAAGAGCTGGCGGACGGTGGACGATCGCGTGATGGGGGGCGTCTCGAGGAGTCGGCTCTTCCTCGCGGATGGATTCGCGACCTTCCAAGGGAACCTCTCGCTCGAGAACAACGGCGGCTTCGCATCGGTGCGCTCTCCAGAGCTCGACGACACGCTCGAGGATGTCGACAAGATCCGCCTGAAGGTTCGAGGTGACGGGCGGAGCTACCAGCTCTCGATCCGAACGGACCGCGTCTTCGACGGCGTCCGATACCGCACCTCCTTTGAGACAGAGGCTGATGTCTGGCAAGAGGTCGTGCTCTCACTTGAAGACTTCAGGCCGACCTGGCGAGGCCGTCGCGTCCCAGGTGCGCCAGAGCTCTTCGCACCGGACATCCGCTCCTTCGGCTTTATGGTCGCGGACAAGCAAGCGGGGCAGTTCCGCTTGGACGTCGAGTGGCTCGGCGCTGAGTGAGGAGGTCGGCAATTTGGGGGTGCCTTTTTCGGGCTGCCCTATACTGGCCCTATGAGCCAAGGGTATGACGAGAGCGGCCCGCGGCCCGATCCCGCGCTGACGCGTAGGCGCCTCCTTGGCGCCGCGCTCACCGCAGGAGCTGGGCAGCTCCTCGCGCCCGTAGGTGCCGCGAAGCGCGCCTGGACGAAGCTCGCGCCAGCTCCAGCCGGCAGCGAGCTGGCGAGCCTGCCTCCGCTCATGGACTTCCCGAGCTCGGTCACCCTCGTTCAGGAGACCTTCAAGAATTGGTCGGGCGAGCTCCAGCAGGACGACGCCTGGACTTGTCAGCCGGCCACCGAGGAGGAGGTCGTCCTGGTCGCTCACTGGGCGGCGCGCGCAGGCTATGCGCTGCGTGTGCGCGGCTACGCACACAACTGGTCTCCGCTGGTGATCAGCAAGGAGAGCATCCACGCCGGTGCTGGAAGCGAAAAGATCCTCTTGATGGACCTGCGGGTGCACTGGCAGGGGATGCAGATGACTGGTGCGACGCCGCCAGCTGTGACGGTGGAGTGCGGTGTCCCCATGGAAGACCTCTTGGACTTCCTCGAGGGCGCAGGCTGTGGTGTGACCTCATGCCCCGCGCCTGGAGATATCACAGTAGGCGGCGCGCTCGCCATCGACGGGCACGGCACCGGGGTCCCGGCTAGCGGCGAGATGCGGTTACCTGGGCAGACCTTCGGGTCGCTCAGTAATCGAGTGCTCTCTGTGAAGGCCCTCGCTTGGGATCCTCAGAAGGAGGACTACAGGGTCCGCAGCTTCACGCGCACCGATCCTGAGATGCGGGCCCTGATGGTCTCTCTTGGTCGAACCATCCTCTTGGAGGTGACGTTGCGCGTTGAGGAGAACCACAACCTCCGCTGCGAGAGCTACGTGAGCATCTCTGGAGCAGAGCTCTTCGCACCTCCAGGTTCGGGAGGGCAGACGCTCGAGAGCTTCATCGAAGACTCCGGCAGGGTGGAGACGATCTGGTACCCCTTTACGGATAACCCCTGGCTCAAGGTTTGGACCGTCACTCCCTCGAAGCCTTGGCTCTCGCGCGAAGTAGACACGCCCTACAACTACCCCTTCTCGGACAACATCTCAGAGGAGGCCTCGGACCTCATCGAGCAGATCGTGAGCGGCGCTGCTGGCCTGACACCGATCTTCGGGCAGGTGATGTATTCCACGACCGCCCTCGGCCTCTTCTTCAATGGGTCCTACGACCTATGGGGTCCCTCAAAAAATCTCCTCCACTACATCCGCCCGACCACACTGCGTGTCACAGCGAACGGATACGCGATCATCACGCGTCGTGACAACGTGCAGTCCGTGGTGCATCGCTTCGTCGAGCGCTATGAGGCGCTGATGCAGTCGTACGCGGCGAACGGCCTCTACCCGATCAACGGGCCGAGCGAGATCCGAGTCACCGGGCTGGACCACAGTGAAGAGGTCGACCTCCCCGGTGCCCAGGACCCCACGCTCTCAGCGATCGTCCCTCGCGAGGACCACCCCGAGTGGGACGTCGCCGTCTGGCTGGACCTCCTGACGATCCCAGGGACGCCCTCATCTTCAGAGTTCTATGCAGAGCTAGAGGCGTGGCTCTTCGATGAGTTCGAAGACGACGACGCGACGATCCGAGTGGAGTGGTCTAAGGGGTGGGGCTACAGCGACCGCGGGCCATGGACAGGGAACGCGGTCATGAGTCGCGCTGTCCCTGCATCGCTTCGTAAGGGGCGGCCGAAGGAGGCGGGCTGGGATGACGCCCTCGCTTGTCTCGCTAGCTTGGACCCTCGAGGTCTGTTCAGGAACGTCTTCTTGGACAAGCTGCTGCCTTAGAAGCGCCTAGGTCGGCCTCTATGTGGCTAGCACCCTGCATCCTCTTGTGAGGGATTTGCTTAGGCGGCCTATGCAAGAGGAAGGCCAAATGAATTGAGAGGTTGCGGAGAACTTCTGACTACGATGAATCTAGAGCAGCCGCTGTCGCGATGAATCGGCGTGGTGGCCTTAGACTCTCAGGGCATATCAGGATGAAGCACCCCGAACCCTCGAGCCAATTGAAAGGGTCACCGCGCTCGGTGGCTATCGTGTTGACAGCCTTAGCGCTCTTGTCTGGGCTCGGGTTACTGCTCTCCGAAAGGCTTGAAGCCCCGCCGGCGGAGCTCGTGAATGCTGAGCTAGCGCAGGCCGCTGAACCTGAGCGGGTTCAAGAGGAGCTCCCAGCGCTTTCAGAGAGGGAGAGGCTGAGCGAAGGGGGCGCTGCTAAGTTTGCTGAGGTTGAAGAGCCCCAGCTTGTCACCACAGCTCAAGAGCCAACGCTGCGAGGGTGGGTCTTCAGCGATGTTCTCGGAACGCCCTTGTCTGGTGCGAAGGTGAAGATCACCCGTCGCATGCACAGTGAATTCTGGATCCCAGACGCTGAGGAGCGTGACTCCCGACAGCCTGTCGAGGTCGTCTTGACCGACTCTCAAGGCCGATTTGAGGCGAAGGTTCCTGTCGCAGTTCCGCTCGATATCGAGGTGAGCGCACGCGAGCATGCTACTGCTCGGCGTGATCACCTCTTCGCCGGAGATGACGTCGAGCTGCGGCTCTCAGCTGCGGCGACATTAGAGGGTGTCCTGACACGGGAATCGGACAGCTCGCCGGTCGAGGCCGCCAAGGTGCTCGTACGAGACAGTCGGCGCGTTGAGCAGGCTCGTGTGCTGACTGATATGAATGGACGCTTCCTCTTTGAAGACTTAGAGCCTGGGCTCATCACCGTTGAGATCACGCCACGTGATGTCGCTTCGCCTCCATCTCAGAGGATCGAGCTGCTCACCGGCACGCGAGTCTGGTTGGACCTCGCCCTTGAAGCTGGGGTCCGAATCTTCGGCGTGGTGAGTGACCAGTCTGGAGGGCCGATCGCCGACGCTGAGGTCGGTCTCGGCGCATCTTTTCAGCGCTCTGTGAAGACAAACGCGGAGGGACGATACGAGCTCGTGGGGATAGGTGGAGCGCAACGCCGCGACCTAGGTGACATCCGGGTCCGCGCGGAGGGGTATGGCAATGAGCGTAAGAGGCTCGGAGAGTTTGAGCTCGCCCAAGACACGCAGCTGGACTTTGAGCTCCAGCCGGCGCGTCGCGCGACAGGCCGGGTCGTTGATAGCGCGGGGGCTCCGATCGAAGGCGTCTATGTCGCAGGGGTCGGCTCCAAGAGCGTCGAAGGGGTGTCTCGCTCAGACTGGGAGTCGACGCTCACAGGAGATGACGGTCGCTTTGCGCTGACAAACTTGCATCTCTTGATCGATCATCAACTCTTCTTACGGCGAGACGGCTATGGAGCAAGGGTCTATGACTTTCCCGCTGACGAGGGAGATCGAAGGTATATTGATTACGGCGACCTCGTGTTACACTCCGGCGGACGCATCGAGGGTGTCTTGCTATCTCAGACGGGCGCTCCACTCGCTGATCACTTGGTCAAGTTGCGCGGTGCAAACACAGACCTCGACCGCTTCCGCCCTGAGGCGGAGCCTTTGAAGGGCACCTGGGTCACCTCGGTAAGGCACTCAAGGACTGATACTGGGGGCCGCTTTCACTTCACGGACTTGCCGGGCGGAGAGCTCCGGGTGACAGCATCCGTGCGCGGTATGCCTGAAGCTAACGCGGAGGAGACCGTCGATCTTCCTGAGGGAGGGCGAGTCGATGATGTTCGTCTTACCCTTGATCTCGGTGAGCCGATCACCGGCGTCGTGCTCACCCCTGAAGGCTTGCCCGCCACGGGTGTGTTTGTGCAGGTCAGAGGGAGCGAGGATCAACCTCGAATCCGCGCGACCACCGGGGCTGGCGGCCGCTTTGAGCTCCTTGGAGTGACCGAAGAGATGGGCGCGGTAGAGCTGTTCACGATCGTCGCCTCATACAACTGGAGCAATCCGGACGCCCGTCTGGGGGCTAGCGACACCGTCGGCGCGCGCGCGGGTGACAAGGACCTAGTGCTCGGATTGCGCGACCTCGTGCTCATGACAGGGAGGCTCGAGAGCGTGGAAGGAGAGCCTGTCGAAGGGGTGAAAGTGATGGCCTACATGCAAAGGTCTCCGCAGGTTCCTGCGGCACGGTTGGCGAGCGATATGACTGATGCAGGAGGCACCTTCAGCCTAGAGCTACCAGAGGGCTGCCTCGTCGACCTCGTGTCGGGCACGCCTAAGATTGAGGGGGCGACTGAGGAGGCGGAAGGGGTGACGCCCAAGCCTGCGGCGCTCAGCTCTATCGCGAGCGATGCGCAGGGTGTCGTGCTGCGGTTTGAGCAGTGAGCCCTGAGGCTTAGGAAGCTCTATAGCCTCAGGCCCCTCGACCTGTCTCGTCTCTAGTATGAGATCCCGATGTCTATGTAGCGCGCTAGCTCAGGATCGATAGGGCGAAGTGCCTCATAGAGTTCGCGGGGCCAGCCGCTTCGGATTGAGCTCAGGCGCGTGTTGATGACGAACGGCTCTAGCGGCTCGGAGAAGACGACGCGAACGGTCTCTGCAGGGTGATAGCTGACGTCCTCAGGGATGAGGTCTACCGGATCGACTGACACACACGCCATGTGATGGTCGAGTGAGTGTACGACCGTCATGAGGAACAGGGACTCGAGGTCTACGTCGACATCTTGCTCTTGCATCACTCGCATGAACACTTGACGTGCCTCGAGGATGAAGCGCGCGTAGTGGGAGTGCTCTGTGATCACGTCCATCATGGGACCGTAGCCATGCCGGAACATAGACTTCGCGGCGTTATGCCTCGCTACACGTTGGAAGCTCCGTGGATCACTCTGGAAGGCGCTGCCGCTGTAGAGCGCGACAGCATTGGTCGCGAGCGTCCAGCGCGCCCCCTTACGAACGTGTCGGTCTGCGTGTCGCGGGTCGGCTGCCCAGTTCCCGTAGGCGTGCAACATCGTGTGCTGATAGGCAGAGAGGGCGACGTACACCCAGCAGAGCGCGTGTCGTGTGACGCCGATCTCTTCGCCGTTGACGTTGCAAGACAGCGCGACGCGATCCCCGAGGTCCACCTTCACCTCGAGGGTCTCGACTGCAGCGACCTCACTGCCGTCACTCAGGGCTGCAGGGCAGAGCCAGTTTGTGAAGCGGAGAGTCCCGATACGCTTGCCGTTCTCATCTTCGCTCGCGTCCACTAAGCCTAGACAGAGGGAGGTCTCGAGGCAGAGCTCTGCGATCTCCCTTGGGACATCGCCCCAGAAGGGTTGTGCGCGTCGGCCCCAGCTGCGCGCTCGCTCATAACCGCAGCCCAGCAGTCGCTTGCGTAGCTGGTGTCGAAGCCAGCGCCATGCGCTGTTGAGGATGTATAGCTGACGGAGCGTGTACTTGTAGTTCACCCAGCTCCAGAAGGGCAGCTCGCGCATGACGATCGCCCGAATAGCATGTACGCCATCTTCTGCGAAGCCTGCAGGTCGCTCCTCATCTGCTCGAATTCCAACAGGCGGTGCGATCGTCTGGCCAAAGACCTCATGCCATTGCCTTCGAGCGGCACGGAGGTCGACCGCGAAGATCAGCGCCACAAAGAGTCCGGCTATGAGCGCGGCTTGAAGAGAGTAGAGAGCGATGAAAGGCATGCTCAGGGAGAGCACCACAGCCAGTCCAGGGCGCAGATATCCCCACAGCCCGAGCGAGGTAGCGGCCGCTCTCCCAAAGCGCGCGGTCCATCTCGCGAGGGGGGAGACATGGATCTCGACCTCAGGCCCCTCTGGGGCGACTCTGCGCCGCTCGTCATCGCTGTCTACATTGGAGAGCATCGAGTCGATGTGGACGTGACATCCACCGCAGACTCCACCGCACCCTGTCGCTGCCTCGACTTCAGCGCGAGTCGTGAGCCCACCGGCGATCGCCTCCTGTATCGCAGAGCGTGAGACGTTCATACAGTGACAGAGCAGGTCAGCTGTCACCTTAGAGGGAGCTGCCACGCGACCTAATCGCGTGAAGGCTTGCTCCATCTCGGCTTTGATGGGGGTGTCGTCTAGCAGGAGGTTGAAGGCGTCAGCTCCCTCCGGTCGGTTGAGCGCTGCCCGCACACGCACGACTTGGGCGCCGCTCTCTCGGTCGACGAGGGTGAGGGTGAGCCAAGGACGCTCTGGTGTGCCGCCCCAGCTCAGCTCACGGCGCTCGCCCGGCGCAGCGCCAGCGGTCAGGTCGGCTTGATAGCTCTCGCTGCCGTGAGGCCTGAACACTGCGATAGTTCGCCCATCGATCAGGCCATAGATCGTGCGCCTGCCTGCGCCCGTCTTGCTCTTCGTAGACAGCTGCCTCACGAATGAGCGCTCGAAGCGGTACCCATACCAGAGCTTCCGGAGCACCTGCTCAGCCAAGGGGTCGCCGCTCAGGCGCGCGCGGAAGGTCTCCGCATCTAGCCAGAGCGTCTTCGTCGCCCTCAGTGCGCGGACGCTCGCGGTGCGCGGGAGGTCTAGCAGACACCCGAGCTCGCCGATACAAGCGCCGGGTCCAGCTTGATCCAAGACGTCTCCAGTCTGGCTGACGATCTCAACCTCTCCCTCTTCAAGGAGGTAGACGCCGTCGGATGGCTCGCCGTGGGTGACTAGCATTGCGCCTGGGTCGAAGGCGCGATGCTCACTCCTGGTCTCAGCTGACTGTTCAAAGAGTGCGCGGAGAACACGACCTGTCACGAGCGAGGCCTCTGCCTGCTTAGCGCCTTCAACCCTGAGGTGCTCCAACCACTCAGGCTGCTCTTGGGCAATGAAGTCGAAGGCCTCGATTGAGATGACCAAGAGTTCGCAGGGCTCGCTCGCGACGACAGTCGCTCCGCGTACTCCGCCTGCGAGCAGACCTTGTTCGCCAAAGACAGAGCCCTCACGGAGCTCGGAGACATCCTCACCCCCCTGGACTACGCGGGCCCGTCCACTGAGAAGGAGATAGGCCTCCTCCGCGGGGTCTCCCACGCGGACGATCGTCTCATCTTCAGGGACATCTCGTCGTCGTAGGAGGGGCTGAGCATGCTCCCACGCGATGTCGGAGAGAGACCGGAATGGGTCGAGCGCGCGCCAGTGAGAGGGATCGTCTGTTCGGTGCTTGGAGGACAAAGTGGGCTGCGGCTTCGATAAGGAACTCGCTGCTCAAGGAGTCTGGTGGCTTCAGCGTCCTCGAGCCAGCCGAAGAGGCAGATTTGAAGCTCGAATTTTGGCCTCGATGGCCTCAGAACTAGAGCCCGTGCTCCCAGCCGCCGCGAGAGTCGATGAAGGGATTCTGCTCAGAGAGCACATCGTAGTGACTCCCGAAGCCACTGAGACCGTTAACGAACATGGACAAGGGGTACTCATTCCATTCGTTCCCGTAGGCGCTTTGGAAGTCGCCGAGGTCTTGGACTTGCCAGGAGAGCCCAATGAAGTTGCGAGCGATCCAGTTACCGCCGGGTGAGGCCTCGGTCCCGAGATCCAAATCGTTTGCCCTCTCTAAGAGGACACCAAAGCCTTCGCAGTCTGTCACGCCGCTATCCCTCAAGGTGCAAGTTCCCACAGAGCCAGCAGCGTAGATCCCGAGGTTTGTGGAGATCTGTACGCCCTGGATCATGACGTCTCTGGAGTTGACGCAGGCGATCCCGACCTCGAAGCCCCTGATCTGTGTGTTCCACAGCTTGAGATCGCGCCCCTCCATGTAGACCCCAAATTCATGTCCTCCGAGCACAGAGGGGCTCAAGTCCAAGTTGCTGACACCTGCACCGTCACCTTCGAGGACGACAGAGGTCCAGATCACCTCGTCGATACTTTCTGCGTAGTACTCGCCTTGTCCCCACACGAAGGAGCCAAATGTTCGACCACGGAGCAGCACTCCGTCGCTGATAACCCAGGGCCAACTGTCCGGTCCAAAAGCCTCAATCTCCCACTCGTGGCAGATCTGAATGACGTCACCAGGCCCCGCTAACTCCAAGGCCCGAGAGACGGTCTCTAGGGGTTGGTCTCTGGTTCCGGGATTGTTGTCGTCACCACCCTCTCCGGGTCCTGCGACGTAGAGCTGCGGCCTCCACTCAATCGTCACGGTGACAGGGCCGTAGACGGTCTCTGCGTTCACCACATCCCAGATCTCATACTTGAAGCTGTCGATCTCCTTCGTCTCGAAGGCGTCTCCGATCCCCCAGTCAGCTTGCATGCTCCAGTCGGGGTCGTAGGGCAACTCAAAGCCCGGATCAAACTCGAGGCCACCATCTAAGGCGAACTCTCCGCCCTCTTGGATCCCTCGGTCGAAGCTCGATGACTCTATGATCACCAGCGAGTACAGGCGGTCAGGCTCGCTCCAGTCGTAGTCATCATTCCTGAGGACGTCTAGGGTGACTGCGCGCTCGCGCTCGATGAGGAAGTAGTCATCTCCTGAGGCCTGGGCTTCATTGCCAGAGGAGGATCCGCCTCCGCTGCAGGCGGTGAGGAGGGCGATGGTGCTGAGTACGACGAGGTTCTTCATGGGGGACTCCTGCCCGGTGGGGCTTAGGGGGCTCTTTCGACCCCTGCTACAGGAGGAGGCGCACTTCTGCCGAAGCAAAAAATCGTGAGGAATGAATCCGTTCATACGAACGGTTGCCGAGGGCGCGCTAGCACGAGGGGTGGTCGATGCGGCTTTTGGGCAATTCGTGGGTGCTCATTTGCTGGCAGAGCTGGTGCATGCGATTGAGAGGCCTGAAAGTGCATGCGATTGAGAGGCCTGAAAGAGGGGCTTTTATTGTCCAACGGTGCGCGAGTGTCGTCCTCATCAGACGACTGGAGAGCGCGGACTCAGCCCGAGCAGGATCATCCTGAGCGATCTCGTTGGGATTCATTACGATAGCTCTGCCAAATGAAACTCCCTCTACTCCACACCAGCTCAAGGGCATCGGCTGCGGCCCTACTCCTCACATTTGGGCTCTTAGCCAGCTCCATTAGTGCGGCTTCTGGCTCTGTCACGACTCTCCACGAAGAGCTTCCAGGGAATCTCGGGTCGAGCTACTGCGTAGCAGCTCCAAACTCGGTGTCGAATAGCGGCGCACAGATCATCGCCAGTGGCAGCTCTAACATCAGCGCGAACGACTTAGCCTTCACAGCCGGTCCCTTAGCACCAGGTTCCTTCGGCCTCTTCTATCACGGCGCTGCACAGATACAGGCCCCCTTCGGTGAAGGCTTTCGCTGCGTCGGGGGTAACACCGTTCGAATCACCCCTGCCACACAAGCAGATGGATCCGGCTTCATCTCAAAGGCGCTGGACACCTCAAGCAGCGCTGGAGTCTTCATCACTCCCGGAAGCACCCGGAACTTCCAGTGCTGGTATCGGGACCCAGCTGGCGGCGACATCGACGGTGACGGCGACTCCGAAGGCTTCAACCTCTCCGATGCGCTTGAGATTAGCTTCTATGACGAGAGCTACGTGCCGCTCTTCGATCGAGGCACGCTTCTAGAGCCTGATACACAAGAGGACACCCCGACGGCCCTCATCACCCGCCTCGCTGATCGCGCTCGCGACCGCCACGCGCGCGAAGATGAGTTCCAAGCCTACGACCACTACCTGTCCTTCTATTGGGAGCATCGTACGGCCGCGATCGAGATCGTCGACACGATCGGAAAGAGCGGCGACACGATCACCTTCAATGTTGCGACAGAGTGGGAGCTGAACCCCACCGAGGCCGAGCTGCGCTTCTTCTACCGCGGCATCAACACCGTCGCTGAATACCACAACAACGGCACGATGACAGCCGTGCCAGAGCTAGACGTCCCGGGGGAAGACATTCGTCATTACACCCGCAGCCTCAACTTCAATCAGAAGACGAACGCACCACTACAAGTCGGCGATCGCCTCGAGTTCGAGCTCAGTCACTTCCTGCTAGGAGTCCCGAACGGACGTAATAATTATTACGGGACAGGGATCCTCTACATCGTGGGTCAAGGCGTGGTGCCCTGGGAGGCTCGCGGCGTCTTTGGTGACTCCACGACAGAGCGTGAAGACTCCTACCCCATCCCTCAGGCCGGCTGGCTGGGCGGTGGGACGACGCTGCCCTATCAATACTCCGACGAAGCTGACAATCACTTCATGCAGATGGCGGGCAATCTCTCCGACATCAACGGGCAAAAGTTTGTCCTCGGTCGGAGAGTCCACCACACAGACTTCGGCGATGGCTCACACGATGAGTCACCTGAAAATCCAGTGTTCGGTGATCTGGCGAACAAGCTCGGCACGCGCTACATCAACCGTTCCTGTGTCGAGTGCCATCAAGACAACGGCAGAGCCTTGCCACCAGCCGTAGGCCAAGCCCTACGCCATTACGTCGTGCGCGTTGGCGACTCAAGCGGAGGACCCGATCCTGTCCTCGGAGCGATCCTGCAGCCGCAGGTCACTCAAGGGTCAGCCGAGGGAGACGTGATCTTGAGCTCTTGGACAGAGGCAGACGGTCTGCGCTCCCCCAACTACTCCTTCATTGGCGCGACGCCCACTCACTTCGGAGCTCGCATCGCCTCTCCGATCGTCGGTATCGGGCTCTTAGAGGCGATCAAGGAGTCAGACATCGAGGCCCTCGCTGATCCATTCGACAGCGACGGTGACGGGATCTCCGGACGCATGCGCCTCGTGAGCGACGTCGAGACAGGAGAGACGCGCGTCGGACGCTTCGGATGGAAGGCGACGCAGCCCAGCGTCAAACATCAGGTCGCGGCCGCGCTCAACACCGACATGGGAGTGATGACCTCCATACGCCCGCTGCCGGACTGCGGGACCCAAGAAGCTGACTGTGACCCGAGCTCCACAGAGCTCAGTGACGAACGTCTGGATGAGCTAACAGCCTACATCTCCCTCTTAGGTGTCAGCGCCCGACGTGACCTCGAGAGTCCGGAAGCCCTCCTCGGTGAGTCACTCTTTGACTCAGCTGGATGCGCTGACTGTCACGTGTCTACCTTCCAGACGAGCCCTTATCACCCGCACGCCGAGCTTCGTGACCAGACGATTCATCCTTACACGGATCTGCTCTTGCACGACATGGGTCCAGGGCTCGCCTCAAGTCTCATTGAAGGCAACGCTGGGGGCAGAGAGTGGCGCACAGCGCCGCTGTGGAACATCGGCCTGACAGCTGGAGTCAGCGGAGGCGAGGCTTATTTGCATGACGGTCGCGCACGTACGCTGCACGAAGCCATCATGTGGCATGGCGGCGAAGCTGAGGCTTCGAAGCAAGCCTATGCGGGGATGACGATTGGGCAGCGGCAAGCCATCATCACATTCCTGCGCTCTCTCTAGTCCGGGGGGCATTTGAGCTGCTCGAGCTCGGTGACGCGGTCGCTCTAAACGCTTGTCGTTTGTACGACTTGGCGTCGCTGTGCCGCTCCTTGCGCCCCTGAGCAAGATGGCGGAGGCGGGAGGATTCGAACCCCCGGTAGGTTGCCCCACGCTGGTTTTCAAAACCAGTGCATTCGGCCGCTCTGCCACGCCTCCGTCGGCGGTCAGTTTAGCGAGTCGCGGTGTTGGATGGGACCGTTTGATTCACACAAGCCTAAATGGAGAGCGGCCCCCCCCCCGGGAGGGGGGGGGCGC
>JAKVCD010000016.1 GCA_022446815.1 Planctomycetota bacterium | reverse complement strand
CTGAGGTGGGCACGGTAATCTCGATGGCAGTGTCAGTAGACACGGCGCTGATTAAGTTGTCTGAACTGTCGCTCAGATCTGACTCGTAACTGCCTGAAGTTTGACCGTATGCCTCAAATGCAATCAAGGGCTCTGTCACAGTGCCCGGGCTAACCCCCGGATCGCTGGTCGCCTCTCCAGTACTATCAAGCGGTTCATCCGAAGCAGCCTCCGCCGCTTGTTCGGAGCTCATCGCGGTTTCATCTAACTCAAGAGCGCCAACGGTGAAGGTTTTGTCCCAATAGCCTTCGACACCGATCCCTAAATGAATCAACCCGTGATCCACTCTCGCACCCAATCCAAGAGAGGGAGAGCTGGGGTTACTGTCAGAAGTGCCAAACCTGGCTGCGATCATAAATTCGCCGCCATCGGGCCGGCCATCTCCGCCCAACAGGTCATTGCCATCTGTGTCCAGCGCATCGGCAAAGGCATAATTAGCGCCATCAGGATCCGACGCTTGCCAATTACTCCCTCCATCGGGTCCTATCCCCGTGGCCAGCCCCAAATCACCCGAGAGCAACGCTGTCACCTTCATCAGGCCCTGCGGCTCGAGCACATCGGGCGCAGTCGGATGATCCGAGGCGTTCCGCGAGAGTGTCGGGGCATCGCCCTCTTCCAATGGGACAAGCCTTGCCTCGTATCCGGCATCCGTGAACGGCCCGGACGTCAGAAGCTGCTCCGTGGAATCATTCGCGGCGCGCTCCAGACCATCCAACCGATTGTTCGAGGCCTGCGCCTGAA
The DNA here is from genome assembly GCA_022446815.1 of Planctomycetota bacterium. Classification (GTDB taxonomy): domain Bacteria; phylum Planctomycetota; class UBA1135; order UBA1135; genus JAKVCE01. Next base: position 72,713 of record JAKVCD010000016.1, on the reverse strand, counting down.
GGCCCGTGTATGAGATGACCTCCCAACCCCCAGTTGGCTCTGAGGGGTGAAGATCTCCTGTTGCAGTCTCGACCGCGACGACCTTCGCGTAATAGGTGCCGTCGACCCCAAACTCTTCAAAACCCTCCGCCGACCCTGGGATCTCAAAGTGAGTCGTCCCCGCCTCATCCACCGTTGCCAATGAGGCGGCCTCATAGCCCACAGGGACGATTTTAAAGCTGTCGATACCTGCGACGGCAGAATAATAATCCGTCCCGTCACGAATGACGCCTTGGAGTAAGTAGCCACCTACGCCAGCGTCGTACGCCCCCACGGTGTCGTAAGTAATCTCCTCGTATACGCCGCCTGTAACAGGCAAGGGATCCCCTGAGACATCAAGCGGGATCAGCGTGGCCTTGTATTTCGTCTGTGAAGCAATGGTGAACGGGTACGAGGTGAAGCCCTCGCTTCCCGATATGTGCAAAGGCTCCGTCGCCTGATCGTCGGGGTAGCCGTTCGTCGTCGCCGCATCCTCATCCCAGAGCAAGACCGTCTCGTATTGAGAAGCGTCATGCGACTCCAGGTTGACGAGCTCACCGTCTTCGTCCCCTTGGAAGGTGTTACCAATGGTAAACCCACCGACTGCTGGGTCGAGGTTATAGCCCAAGCCGAAGTCGATGAAGATATCTCCCCCGAGCGTGAGGTCTCCTGACGTGGAGAAGGTCAGCCCTGGCAAGATCTCCGTCGAGTCAAAGCTCAGATCAAGCCCAGCGATTTCAAGGTGAAGTTGGAGCCGAAGATCCAAAGCGATAAAGGCCTCCGACTCTCCGGCCTCATCGCCAAAAATGTTATTTAAGCCAGAGTCATCGTCTTGACTAAAGTTCGTGGAAGACGCGCTAAAATTGATAAGGGTGGAGTCTGCGCCGACAACCGTGTCATCCGAGATATCGTCGCCAGTCTGCCCAACACTGTCGGCGAGAAGCTGCCCGAGCCCCTGAAAGCCCAGCGGAGTGACTGTGCCATCTGAGACGCTATCGAGCGTGCTGAGCATTGGAGTCAAGATGTTGGTGTCCAACTGCTCAAAGATCCCAAAGACCTCTCCCAACCCTCCTTGGAACGCCGCGTGGTCCTCAAGGAATGGGAGCTCAACGGCCATCTCTCCGAGAGCGAAGAGGACTTCGAACCACTCTCTGACATAAGCGAGGCCGTCAGTAAACTCCTCCACAGCCTCGTCTAGGTCAGAGCTCCCTCCGCGCCTTCGATCAAATTGATAGTGCGACGCGTCTGCTGCCCCAGCTTCTGCGGGCTTAGCCAAGGACGCAGTAACGAAATCTCGACCGCCGCTACCGTCCAGAGAGAGTCCTCCGAGCATCGCTCTACCGAGATTCTCTCCCACATAGAAGCCGGAGGTACTTCCCGCGACCGGCTCGAGCTCAGAAAGTCCCTCTAAGCGATCAAGCTCGCTCCCCGTATCCCCGCTCAGGACGAGAATTTTCCCCCCTCCGTCAATCAGATCGCCAGCGAGGCTGTAGTGCGCGTTCGTGCTTGCGTTCGCCGTCCCGGCATTAGGGTCTACCTCAAATTCTCCTGGTGAGGCACCCTCTATGTACTCTCCATCAGGATCTTCAACAAAATACTGGACTGCTGTATCGAACTCGGGGACTCCGACTAAGACATCGTCGAGCACATCTTGGAAGCTTCCGTCCTCGTCTCCCCACTCTCCACCGGCGGCGAGGTATCTCCCCACATCTTTGTGCGAAAACCTCAAGTCTGTAGTCACTTCATATGCCCAGTTCACTGAGCCTGCCGCCACCAAGGAAGTTGCGGTAGCTCCGCTGTACTCGGGGATCCCTTCGGCAGACCCTGCATTGGCGCCTGCCTCCTGCCCGGCGCTGTAGAGGGCCGTCAGACCTGCATCAGACAGAGCGAACACTACGCCGCTCTGCGGCGCACTTGCCTCACTAACCGGTACGAAGGGGGCCCCGATGATGTATTGATCGGAAGCATTTGAGTCGATTAAGTGCAGCGCGCTGACACCTACTTCGTAGTCAGTTGAACCCTTTAGGAGGATCTTCTCAGCGCCAGAGCTCCAAGCCTCTACATCCCCAGAGTTAAAATCTCCAACCCGATCAAGGTCCACCCCATACAAGTGGCCAACGCCACCAGCCGCTCCAGGGGATCCGACCAACAAGTCTGAGAGGCCGTCGCCAGCGCTGGAATCAAACACAGTCCCGACACTCTCAACCGTCCAGCCGAAGCGGCTACCAGGTGTTCCCTTGAGGATGTCAACTTGAGCAGAGGGTGCGCTAGCCGAAGACGCAAGGAATTGGTCTTGGAGCCACCCGAGGGAGAGGATCTTGACAGCTCCATGGGCGGCGTCGTGCTCACCGCTAGAGTCTGTAGAGGTGGCTAGGGGGTCGCCGACAGCGAGATACGACCTCCCTTGCCCTAACTCATCTTCGGCCCACTCAAGTGAGAACCCGAACATTTGCCAGTCAAAGTCCCTGACAGCGGGCGTGACTGATGTGTCATAGAAGTCGCCATAGAACTCTTCGCCGTCCGCCATAAGGGTCAGCGGATTGATCGTCAGCAGCGGAGTGTGGAGCCCGGTGACAGGAGCATCACCACTGAAGATCTGAACTCGTCCAGAGAAGTCACCCCCGGGATCTTTAAACCCCGGTGAACCGATAGCGACGTCATCGACGCCGTCTTGGTTAACGTCTCCTATCGAGGTGACGGACCAGCCGAAGTAATCATCCTGATTGACACCTTGGACGCTCCAAATCTCGGAGCCATCGGCGCCTGAGACGAGCGAGACGCGCCCAACCATCCCCGCAGCAATATCATCAGGGTCGCTGTCAAAATATGGGTCGGCGTACAAGAGGTCATCAACGCCATCTCCAGGGGGAGCTGAATCGAAAGAGTCGAGGAGTTGTGTCGCGTTCCCTGGATCACCGAGGATCGAGGCAGCTATGGGATCCGCGGAGAGCAAGATCCTCGGCTCCAGAGGCTCCATGCGAAAGGGTGCACGCCTACCCCTCGGCCTGCTACGCCGGAGCTTGGACAGGGCCGCCCTCCGACGGGTCCTCTCCCTACGAATTGCTCGTAAGACACTCAAATGCGGTGGTTCTCCTCAGAACTTGGGACCGATCTTAGGTTCACTTGCCCAATACGGGGAGAGGAAATCTGCATTTATTAACTCAGGAAAGCCGATTTTACGGGGCTCCTTACAACTTCCTATAGTTGACAGGGGAGGTCTCTCTTCAGTAGTCCTGCCTGATTGCTCTAGCAGAACTGCGAGAATCGAGGACCTGCTAGCGGACCTCTTATAAGGTCCCCCATCGAGTCAAGAGCCCTGCATGCGTAGAGACCCATCTGCCCGACCGGGTTCGATCTGCCTCCCCTTGGCCTACGACCCATGCCCCCTTTGCGGACCACAGAGGGTCGTTTGAGAGCCCCCAATCCCGACGCTCAGAAAGCTGTGAGGCGGAGTTGAAGAGGTCGTTAGCCTGGCAGCATGTCGCGCCTGACCCAGAGCCAAAGGGTGTCCATGCGTCTTGGAAACCGGCTCCTATCAACATGTTGTAAGCGGGAGAGCCGGGCGTGGAGGCGAAGTCTCCTGCCAGGACGGCGTGCTCTGTGTTTTCAGGGCTAGGGACGATCAAGCGTGTAAGGAGCTCTCCCACCTGAACAGCCTGAAGACCTTCGGATGATGAGGGATCCAAGTTCGTGAAGTGGATCCAAGGGCTGGATCCGTCTTGGACCCTGAAACCACGCCAGCCGTAGGTGGGGGCCCACCCTCCTATTCCGCCCACGGGGCCTGTCAGCTGCTCATTGAAGAAGCCCAGGTTGCTTTGGAGAGGTTGAGACTCCCGCGAATAGCTAACCTGGTATCCCTGCAGACGCACGTCGGCATAGCCACCACAGGTGATGACTGGGACGACCACGTCAAAGACCTGGCTCTTCCCGAGGTAGCTCCCCCACCCCAAGTCCTCCATCGCATCCTTGAAGATCTCCGCTTGATCGAAGGCCGTGATGTAGGTCCCCTGCGAAGATCCGCTCAGGACGCTCCCGACCGGTCGGACGCGGGCACGGATCAAGGTCTCTGCATGGAAGATATATGGATCCTCTTCCACGACGAGCTCTGCGAGGCGATGAAGTCGTTCCTTGTAGCCGTTGTCTCGTAGCTCCTGCCAGTAGTTGCTCGATGCGACGAGCACCTCTGCGGGCGATTGGGCTATGACGACCGGCTCAATTCGCTCCCCAGCGCTGAAGTTCCAGGTCATCACGTCGATGTAGGCGCTGCCTTGGTAGGCCTCTGCGCCCATATCGGCTCTAGAGCCGTCCGGATCGGTAGAGATGGAGGGGTTTCCAGCGTCAATGCATGGCGAGCCTACGCCAAGGCCAAAGTCACCACCGAGGCTGTCTCGGAACATGGGGTCCGAAGCGATGTTGCCCTGCCCCACAGGCCACCCACCTTGAACGCAGCTGTAACGCACAGCATCAGGGAAGGTCACAGCCGAGACCTTGTTGCCGCTGATAGCGCCAGGTGTCACCTCGACGCGGACCTCGTCGGGCGAGTCCCCCCAGAAGATGCAGCTGTCTAAGGCCGGCGTGGAATACTCGACGAGATAAGCCCCACCGCCGCCTAAGCCTGCAGAATTTGCAGAGCTAGTACAGCGTCGGATCCAACCCCCCTGGGCCGCGAGGAACATGCCGCCACCTAAGGTCCCAGCGCTGTTCCCTATGAGCTCGTTACCCTCAATTTGGACATGTGAGGCGTTGGCCACATAGAGAGCGCCGCCGCGCCCAAGCGACTCATTGCCTCTCATAGAGCTGCCTCTCAAGACGACGTTGACGGCGTCGAATGAGAGCGCTCCACCGCTCTCTCCAGCCACGTTCCCATCAAAGGAGCAGTCATCAAACGAGGGCGTCCCTGTCGCGTTTCGCACAGCCGCTCCCCCGCCAAGCTCTCCAGCGCTATTCAAGCTGAACTCGCAGCGTTCGAAGCTCAAACCTACGCCATCAAGGAACGCGCCACCGCCGTCTTCTCCATGGGCCCAGTTCCCGCGGAAGTTGCAGGCTTTGATGACACCGTTTGCGCCGTTTCGTGCGAAGAGACCGCCCCCTGAATCATCTGCGCTGTTGCCGATGAACTCACAGCGATAGAGCTGAATCGAGCCGTTATCGACAATCATCCCGCCGCCGTTGCGCCCGGCGTCATTGCCCACAAAGACGCAGTCGTAAAAGCGCGGGTGCGCGTTGTTCCGCGTGCTCGCCCCGGCACCGAAATCCGAAGAGGTGTTCCCTTGTATCCTGCAGTCGCGGATTGTCGGGGAAGCGCTAGAGATCGCGATGCCGCCAGCTTGCCCGCCTGAGGCAGATCCGCCAGTCACTGTGAAGCCCTGCATCAGACACGCAGGAGACTCGTTTGCTTGGAATCGAACTACGGGGCCATTGCCCTGGCCGTCAATGAAGGTCATCCCCATCCCAGCCGCAGACTTGAGAGAGATGTTTCTGCCTGCGAGGTCGATGGTCTCCTCGTAGACGCCTGGGAGGGCCATGATCACATCCCCAGGGCTCGAGGCGAAGATGGCTTGTTGGAGCGTGCAGTGAGGGGCGCCCCATGAACCATCCCCATTGCAGTCCGCGGCTAAGACGTCGACCCAACGGATTCCATCGCACTCGTCAGGCAGACCGTTGAAGTCACAGTCACGACTTACAGCGAGATTGATGTCACAGTTGTCAGGGAGCCCGTTCTGGTTGCAGTCCACCTGGCAGTCGTCGAGGACCCCGTTCGAGTCGCAATCGATGTTCTCTAACTCAGTGAAATCACAATCGTCAGGCCTCCCGTTCGCGTTGCAGTCCGGATCACACTCATCCGGAACGAGGTTCGTGTCACAGTCATTCCCGTCGAGCTCGCACTCATCCGGAACGCCCGTTGCGTTGCAGTCAGCGCTGAAGCCAGTAGAGATATCCTCTGTATCCCAGACTTGGTTGAAGTTGCAATCCTCGAGGATCGTCAGGACTGCTACCGCCTCATTCGAGACTCCGCCGTCATCGTCTGTGACGGTGTACTTGAATGAGTCGGTCCCCACGAATCCGGAATCTCCGGTGTATACGACCACCCCTGCGCCGAGGTCAATCGAGAGCGTCCCACCTACGGGTTGGGCTGTGATCGTGATGCCGCTTGCAGCGATGGTCCCATCCGGCTCAACCTCGTAGTCGTTAGCGAGCACGTCAACGTTTAGAGGGAACGCTTGGAAGCCTACGGCTGAATCATCCACTGCCACAGGGAGGTCATTCACATCCGTAACTGTGATCTGACAGCTCGTTATCTCAGTCCAAAGCCCGTACTCATCTTGGACCTGATAAGAGAAAGAGTCCGTTCCGTGCCAGTGCAAATTCGGACTATACAGGACGCCTTCAGCGGCAAAATCCACCGAAAGCACCCCGTTGGTGGGCCACTCTGTGATGTTGAGAGTGGCAAATTGAGGGGCTCCATCGACGTCTGTGTCGTTTGCCGTAACGAAGATCAAGACAGGAGTGTCTTCATCTGTGATCGCGAAGTCCGCGACCCCCACTGGAGCATCATTCACAGATCCAACCTGAACAGTGACGGTGGCAGGGACTCCTGAGGCGCCATCATCATCCTTGGCCGAATAGGTGAAATTGTCTGTTCCAAAGAAGTCGTCTACCGGCGTATAGAGGACTTGATTGTCTGCTGTCACAGAGGCTGCCCCATTCAACGGCTGCTGAGCTATCTCAAGGGTCGCGAGCTCTATCCTGCCATCCACATCAAAGTCATTTGCCAATATGTTGAGCACTACAGATGTGTCTTCCAATGTGCTGACCTGCCCAACAGGCGTGAGGTCATCCACCAACACCGGCGGCTCATTGAGATGCTCTGTGAAGATGAGAGCCTGTCCGTCCGCGTTGCTCGAACCACAATCTGTCCCTACAGCGAGGTCCGAGTAGTAGTCATCTACGTCCGATTCAGGGCCGTCGTAATCGACGCGGCCTAGCCCAGCGACGCTTGACCCGAAGCCGCTGAAGTAGTGGCCAGGAGGAGAGCCGAGCACCGCCTTGGGGAAGACCTCTGCTAGCAGACTGTTGTCTGCGCCCGAGTAGACCTGTGCCTTACCAGCGTTGAAGCCCAGGGTGTCATCTCCTGGAACGCCAATGATGAGGTCCTCGTGTCCGTCTTGATTGACATCACCTCCATTCGCGATGGCAGCACCGAGCTTGTCTCCAGCTTCAAGTCCATGCATCTCATTCAAGAGAGAGCCGCCCGATCTGGAGAGCGAGAAGACGCCCACAGAGCCAGCTGACGAGCCGTTCAGATCTGCTTGGACTGAAGCTACGGCTAAGGCTCTCTCGTTAACGGCGCTCCAACCACTGAGGATCGCCACGCTATGACCAAATTGATCGCCAGACTCTGCACCTTGCAAGGTCTCAACCAGAGACAGCACGCCAGCCGGACTCATAGCCCAGACCTGCACCGCCCCACGATTTGCCAAAGCTGGCGCGCCATCTGAAAGAGGAGCCCCGATCGCCAACTCTAGCCCCGGGTCGCCGACTAAGTCTCCTGTAGCTAGGCTCGAACCAAAGCGGTCCCCAGGCTGCTCTCCATAGAGAGTCGCCATGAGAGCGACAGTCAGGACCTCGGTGCTACTATCCCACCCGATTTGAATGATGCGGACGCTTCCTGAAGACGAGCCGTTCTCGTCATCATCGATTGCGCCGACGGCGACCTCGACGGAACCATCTCCGTTCCAATCACCGAAAGAGGCAATGCTTGAACCAAAGCGATCGCCAGCTGAGCTCCCTATCAGCAGCTCCGGGAACTGGCCTGGCCCCGCTAAGAGGGAGCCATCCCCTGAGTAGATGTAGACCTTTCCAGCGTCGGGAGATGCTTGCTGGCCTTCCATCCATGCCGTAACTGCAAATTCATCTCTTCCGTCATCATTAAGGTCGCCCAGGGTGCAAAGTGAGCGACCAAACTCGCCCCCTTCTTCGCTCCCGTTGAGCGTGTAGAGCAGGCTGCCATGGCGACCATCAAACACCTCAACCTTGCCAAAGCCCCCGAGAGAGCTGATCGCGTAGTCCTGGTAGGTGTCTAGATCTACGTCCCCGACCCCTGTAACAAGGGCTCCATATCGATCCCCCGGAGATTCACCGTAATGGACTCTGATGTCCTCCTGTGCAGCCCATAGGGCGCTGGTGCCGAGCAAGGTGGCTGAAAAGACCCTGAAGGCCCTCTGTAGATACGCGTTGTCTCTAGAGATCCGTGCGGTGGAAGTCATGAAGTCGGTCCGTGATTGAGGTCGGATAGGCAGAGAGTGCGGACTCCGCTGACCTTGCAAACTACACGAAAGGGACTTTCTTAGTAATCCCGTAAACAAAGGCAATGTAATGCTTTACGGCAAACCTCCGAGGTGTTTACAACGCAACCTCCTTCCCCACATAGGGTTATCTCAACGAACTGCATACATCAGCTAGAAATTAGGCCTCAGCCAGCCATACTGGCTAGAGACGTAGCCCAATCAGTCAGATCACGGAGCACCTGCTCCCTCTCGACCTCGTTGAAGACCTCATGCCTCAAGCCCGGATATTCGACCCAAGCCGGCTCATTTCCCCCCAGAAGGTCTCGAAAAGCCCGATTTGCCTCGTTGGAGACCAGCCTCTCGTCCCCAGCGATCAGGAAGAGGGTCGGGACGGTGATGGAGGCGGCTCCCGAGAGCACCAGAGCCTGCGTTCGGCGTGTCTCCGTAAACCACCTAGCTGTGCCGATCCCAGGCATTAAAGGGTCTTTAGAGGCCCAGGAGAGCATCTCAGGGTCCTGCGTGAGCCACTCCAGAGGGACATCAGAGGGTAAAGAGAGGTCCGGGACGAGCTTACTTGCCAGAGCCGCTAGGACCCTCTTGTATGCCGGGACCTCGACACCGATCCCAATCGCTGGCGCGCTCAGGATCAGGCCTGACAGCCCCGTGCCCTCCTCCATCGCGGTTCTAGCGGCTAAGAGGCCACCCTGGGAGTGACCCAGCAAGAAGAGGGGCTCCTCCTCGCCCTTCCTCCGGCGCGCCATGCTGAGACCCCGCAGGGCGTCTTGGACGTACTCATCGAAGCTCTTGAGGCAGGCGCGTTTGCCCTCAGCCATTCCCCAGCCCCGATAGTCGATCGCTAGAGAGGAGAAGCCCTCCTGGGCCAAGTGATCCATCACGTGTTCATAGCGGCCTGAGTGCTCATTCATGCCGTGGAGGATCAAGACCGTGCCCTTAGATGGCTCTGCTGGGGCCCAACGATAGTAGAGAGTCGGCTTCCCAGCCTCCTTCAGAGGCCCCCGCTCTGTAACTCGCGGGCTCTGGGGATAAGGCAGCTCGGTCATGCACCCATTCTAGGCGCAGGGAGGGCGAGGCCGGTATGCTCTCCGCGCATCTCCCTTGCACCCCTATGAGAGACCACCACCAAGAGCTCGAGGCGCTTCGCAGCGCTGGCACCTGGCGTGCCTGGGAGCCGCTCCTGCGCCTACGCGACATCTGGCGAGGCTACGGCTTCCACGTCGGGGTCATGGCCTTCCTCGGGCTCTTCGGCATAGGCGGCTACGAAGCGACCCTACTCTTCGCCACAGAGCGAGGCCTGACAGCTTGGAGTCCGACCAGCTCATGGGACTACGCCGTCCCTGCGCTGCCCTGGACGGTCCTTATCTACCTCACGCTCTACCTCTACTCCGTGATCCCGGTCCTCTCGACGAGGCGGGACGAGCGCGGCCGCCGCGAGCTGCTCTTCCTCGCGCAAGGGATGATCATCCTCTTCTTGATCTCTTTCGGGGTGTTCCTAGCGATGCCGGCGGAGATCGTGGTCCGCACCCAGATGGAGGCCCTCCTCCCCTCTATGAACCCGCTCTACAGGATGCTCTTTGAGGGGATCTACCTCATCGACCGGCCCTTCAACTCTTGGCCGAGCTTGCACGTCTCCCAGAGCTTGCTGATCATCCTCTTCGCTCACCGCTGGCTCGCGCTCCGTACGGGAGAGCTCCCCTCAGCCGGGCGCTGGAATGCGCTCCTCTGGGTCGCCTGGGTCGCCCTCTCCCTCAGCATCCTGACCACCAAGCAGCACTTCATCTGGGACATGGTCACCGGCGCAGCGCTCGGCGCCCTCATCTGGCGCGCCTACATCCTCCCCCGCCTCGACCAGCGCATCGCAGCGCGGCAGACAGCCAGCCTCCCGACCTCAGCGTGAGCTCGGAGGGCGCCTAAAAGCCCCAGCTAAGGGTCAAGAACCCGATCCAACCGCCGGCGTCGACCGTCGTCGTGGAGGACAGCGGCGGCACCAAGTCCGGCGGTGAAGGCGGAGGCAGCTGCACGTTGAGTGTGTTCAAGCTCAAGCTCTCATTGAGCGCTGCCTCATGGAACAAGGTGAAGCTTACGACCAGCTCATCGCTCCACTGGTACGAGAGCCCCATGCAGAGGCCCACGGTCCAATAGTCTGAGCCCCTGAACTCAAAGGAGTCCTGCAACGAGACCCCTGTGGCGGGGTTGTCGAGGATAGTCGTCACCACATCGAAGTTCGTCGCGGGGATGTAGTTCAGGTCAGCGCCAACAAAGGGGCGGAGCCTGCCTTGCTGACCCCATTGGACAGGCAGCCAGTATCGACCGCCGACGCTCGCCTGGATTTGAAAGACGTCCCCTGGCTCAAAGAGAGACGTGCCACTGATCGAGGTGCTCGGGTCATCCGGATCGACATAGGGCGGCGCGAGAGGCGGGTCCACGACCTCAGTCGCTGTGAACCTCCCCTCGACACTTAGGCTCAACGCGAGGTCCTCTGCGAGGAAGCGCTGGTAGCCAAAGCCCATCCCAAAACGGCCGATCATCTCCGTCTCGAGCTCCTCCGCGATCGGATCAATAGGGGAGTCAGAGCCCGGCTGGCTCTCAATCCTGAGGTCGCTGCCGGCAGAATAGAGCGTTGCGAGTCCTAACTTCCCGGTCCACGCCTGGGACCCTGCAGCGTTCCCGTGCCATGGGGGTCGCTCGAGCGGAGGTGGGGTGACACAGGCTCCCTGAGCAAGAGAGAGCAGCCCGAGGGCTAGAGAGTGGCGCTTCTTCATCATGAAGAGCAGGTGAAGCTACTGCATTCACACCTTTCGGGGAAGGACGCTCATGGCGCTCCTAGAGGCGTTTCTGCCCGTTTTCCTCCCCAAGTGATAGGCTTGGGCAGGTCCTTTTGGACCAAAACCTGGTCGCCTGCTCCCTCCCGAAGAGGTGGTGGTGGCCCAGCAAAGACAAGAGAAACAACACGAAAGCCCGAGCCCACGGCTTCGGCTGGACACCCACGAACAATCTGTCATGAACTCCACACCCCTGTCCCTCGGCTTGGCCGTCCTCGCGCTCACCGCCGCGCCCGCTGCTGCGCAAGACTATACCTTCAACCACATCTCCTCAGAGAACCAGTGGACCTGGTCAGCGAGCACCTCTCTCGGCACCCTCGTCGGTCAACCGAACAACAACTTCGACACTCAAGGGACCTCTAGCGTGAGCCTCTCGGGCAGCCCCTTCAGCGGCGGCGAGATCACAGGCGCGAGCCAGGCAGTCACGTCAGATCTAAACGGCTACATCCCCGGGCCCTTCGGGATCTCCTTCGCCGACGTCAACGTGTCAAACCTCGTATTCTCTATCTCGACCGGCCCCTTCACCGTCGACGCCTCTGGCAACTTCACGGCTGACTGGGTCGTGCTGTTCGAACAAGGGACGCTCACAGTGACCCCCTTGGGCAGCGGCCCCTCTGTCACGGACCTCGCCGGCACCTTCGGACCTCCGAGCACCAACACAGGCTCAGTCACGATTGACTCAAGCGGGCAAGTGGTCATCTTCTCCAACCAGTCTGCCACCTTCGACTTCGTCGATGCAGGCACTGGTATCAGCGCGAACTTCACCATCACCGGCACCTTCCGTGGAACCGCAGATCAGATCAGCACCGAGCCGGGTGTGACCTTCTGCAGTGGCGACGACAGCAGCTCAGCTTGCCCCTGCGGTAACACCGGCGGCGCTGGCGAAGGCTGCGCCAACGGCTCAGGCAGCGGCGCTCGCCTCTCAGCGAGCGGAACTGCGAGCGTCTCTGCGGCGGATCTAGTCCTCTCGGCAGAGAACCTCATCCCGAGCCAGCCCGGCCTCTACTTCCAAGGGAACAACGCGGTCAACTCTGGCAACGGCAATCCCTTCGGCGACGGCCTCCGCTGCGCTGGCGGCGGCGTAATCAGGCTCCAGGTGCGCTTCGCTGACTCCAACGGTACGTCCCAGACCTCAGCCAACATCGCAGCGAACGGGGGCGTGAGCGCTGGTGACACCAAGCGCTATCAAATCTGGTACAGGGACCCCAACTCCTCACCCTGCAGCACCCAATTCAACCTCTCCAACGGCTACGAGATCACCTGGGCTAGCTGAGCTGACCTAAATCTCTGGTCTCTTATTGAGGCAACTCTCACAGGGGAGGGGTGCGACAGGCACTTCTCCCCTGTCTCTATGTATCCCTGTGACTGGAAGCCCCTTGGGGACTCTCCGAGGTACCAAGCTAAATATCGTGCGTCGGACTATGATGAAAGGTCTGGGGTGCCGGCTTAAGACTTCAACCTCAAGCCGCCAGAGCGCGCTACTGAAATGAAAGACACCCTCCATTCACTACGCCGCTTCGCCGCCTTCTCCCTCGTCGCAGCCCTCGCCTTCGCCGCAAGCCAAGGCCCCGCCGAAAAAGAGTCAGGCGCCGACCTCGTCCTCGTCCCTCATGTGATGCGCTCAGCCTCCGAGCTCCTCGGGGTCGCGAGCGCGGTGATGGTCTACGACCCCGTTGACGGTCGCGAGGTCACTGTGGATCGGGTTCAAATCTCCAGCCCTGACGGAGTCCTCGTCGACCTGCCCGTCGAACGAGAGCTCTTTGGAGACCCTCGCTTTGGGCAGCTTGGTGCGATCGTCGAGCGACTGCCACACGAGATCTCTCACATCCACGGACGGCGTAGAGACTTTGCTGATGACCGCGCAGGCTTCTTCCTAGGACACAAGGTCGAGCAGAAGATCCACGAGGGCGAGGCGTTGCTAGCCCAGCTTAGGCGAGAGTGGGCCGCTGGACGGGAGCTTCCCATGCACGAGGTTCCCTTTACCCTCCAGCTCGGCGAGCTCTTCACAACTGAGGACGCACCCGGCACCGAGGTAGAGTTGACTCTCAGCGTCACATGGTCCACCCAGGGCCAGCAACAGCGCAGCACCTCGACGACCGCTCGCGTCGAGCTCTTGCCGCGCGCCCTTGATGTCCCCCAAACATACGCCCAGACCATGGGCGCGACAGTCATCCAGCGAGGTGACATGCATGTCCATTCATGCCACGGTGAGGCTGCCGGGGCCTGCGCACCATCAGAGAACTGCGCTGCAGAGAGCTTTCAGCTGACGGGGAGCTTCAGCTATGCCCAGCTCAGGTCACAATTCGCTGCCCTAGGGACTAACTGGTATACGGCCACCGACCACTCCTACTGCGTCAACGACGACGCTGAATACCAGACCATCGTCACCGAATGCCTGTCCGCATCCGACAGCAGCTTCCAGATCCTGCCTCACCTCGAGCTCTCAAGTGACGAGGTCGGCAGCCAATCGGGCTCGGATCTCTCAGACATCCTCTGCTTGGGCACCACCTCAACAAACCACATGGGGGCTCACGGAATCACGAGCCGCATCAACGGTGGCGAACAGGGCTTCTTGGGCTTCTGCAATGGGCTCTTCTCGGACGTACTGGAGCCTTTTGACCAAAACCTCGCTGTTATCAACGCTCAAGGAGGCTTCGGTGTCGCCAACCACCCTGACGCAAGCACCTGGGGATGGGAGAGCATCTCAGCAACGACCGGACAAGAAGCAGGCAGTCTTCACGGCGTAGAGATCTGGAGCGGCTCATCCATGTCAGGCCAAGGCAGCCACGTCGGGACTTGGGTTGACTGGCTCCTCAACGGGAGGATCCTTTATGGGTACTCCGGCAGCGACACTCACAACGAAGCCTTCGCCTACGGCGCGAACTGCGTCCTCTTTAGCGGAGAGGAGTTCAACAACGAGAACCTCTTGGAGCTTCTCCGACAGGGAAGGCTCTACATCTCCAACGGGCCGGTCCTCATCGGTGACGTCTTAATCGGTGGTCAAGCCCTCCCTATGGGCACCGTGCAAACTCTTCCGCCGAGCTCCCCCGCGGCTTCAATCACGGCGCGCGCCCACTACAACTTCGGCTCCTCCTCTGGAAACATCACCATCTTCTACGGCAAGGTCGGAGACTCTTCTGAGAGCGTCCTCGCTCAGAGCGGGACCCTCTCCGGCTCTGGTGTCTTCGAGTTCCCCCACACCCTGAACACCCAAACTCGGACTTGGTACCGCGTCTACGCTGAGACCGACGGTGGCAACGCCTACGGCAACCCCGTGTTCTTCCAGCCGGCGACCTCTGACCCGGTCGCCTACTGCACCTCAACTCCCGTCCTCCAGGGCTGCTCCCTCGACATCTCCTTCACTGGAGCGCCGAGCACGACCTCCTCCTCGCCCTTCATCATCGAAGCCAGCCCTGCGCCTTCGAACCGCAACGGGATCTTCTTCTACGGCTTCGCTCCGACCTTCAACCCCTTCAACGCCGGCACCCTCTGCGTTCAGCCTCCGATCCGCCGCACTGGGGTCCAAAACTCCGCTGGTGGCCCGCCGCCTGTGGACTGCTCAGGCAGCTTCAGCTTCAATTTCAACGCCTACATGAGCGGTGGAAGCGACCCCGCCCTCCAGCCGGGGCTCACTGTCTATAGCCAGTTCTGGTTCCGGAGCCCTGGAGACCCCGGGAACTCAGCCATGTCCCAGGCCGCTGCCTTCACAATCCAGCCCTGATTCTCGACCTGTGTGCTTGCCACCCCGCTCCGCGCCCTCTCTAATCCTGACTGGACCCATCCTCCGGCCTAGACCGTCATGAGAATCATCCCCAAGCCCTTCCTCTGCAAGGTGTTCGGACACACTTGGCAGTACCACGTGGAAGACCCCAAGATCGTCTGGACTGCGAGCAAGAACATGTCCGAGCTCGAGCAGCGCACTGAGCAAGAGCCCCGATTCTTCCAGCGCTGCGTCCGCTGCGGCTTGGAGCGTAGCTGGGACGCGAAGGGCGCCTGATAGCCCCTAAGTGAGCCTAGCGTCGGGTGCGACGCTCAAGGCGAAAGTCTGCGCCCCTCAACGGCCGATAGATGGGGTGGAGATCGCGCTCTTATGGACTTCTTTCAGGACACTGGCGGCCGCCTATTGATCTTGCTCGTCACCACCCCGTTGTGGTTGCCGGTCATGAGAGCCCTCTGGGAGGAGGTCAACTGGATGCTGCGAGACGAGGGCGGCGTCTTCGGGCCCATCCCTTCTCAGCGACAGAGGGAAGAGCTCATGCGCCCTCTCTCCAAGGCGGATGACCCCTTGGTCGAGGAGCCCATCCTCACCCCTGAGCAGCGCAGCCGCGGCACACAAGCCAGCTGGACTCCAAGCGCCGAGGAGGAGGAGGAGGAGCCTCGCGGCTTCGCCCGTAGCGGAAAGGTCAAGCAACCGACTCGCTTCCGTTGACCCTCAGGGATACCAAGTGATCTCAATGCCGCTGGTGAGGCCTACGCCCAGCGGATCGTTTGAGTCTGTGAACCAGCCCTGCAAGTACCAGGTTTGACCGATCATCTCCGGCGTGATGTCGATGCTCACGCCTGCGCCACCGAAGATGTCGAACTGCAAGAGCTCGCCGCGGTGGATAGGTAGCCCTACCAACAGGGAGCCGCCTGCGAAGGGGACGTCTCGAGCAGAGCCGGCGTGAATCAGATAACCCACCTCATTCGCGCTCAAGTAGGTGTCGAGCCAAAGCTGATAAGGGCCGTAAGACGCGCTCGGAAAGCCGCTGATGTAGAGCTCGGGCAAGTTCCCCGCGGAGGTCACCTTGCCGTCGCCATAGTAGAGCGGGTAGCGATCCAGAGAGATCCGGATGCAGAACCCGTCCGGGATCCCAGAGTAGTCATACGTCGGATCGAAGACCTGCCCCCCTGTGGGGAGATTGTTCGAGGTCGTCCAACCCGCGACGACACAGTCCGCGCCATGCAAGGCTAGGGCGAGGGCGTCATCGTCCTGGTGACCTCCATAGTAGGTTGAGTATGTGAGCTCACCATCCACGCCAAACGAGGTGAGCACAGCGTCAGAGAACCCGAGGCCAGGGACGCCGTTGTAGCTCTTGTCGTAGGCATAGGGGGTCACGGGGTAGCCGAGGGAGCGCGTCGTCCCTGCCGCGACGACGCCCAAGGCCTCGCTGTAAGCCACCGCGTTCACCACGTCGAGTTCGTCATCGCCGAGGAAGGTGCACCAGGCCTGCGAGGCCCCGTCTGCGCTGAGCCTCATAAGGTACCCGTCCCCGAGGCCACCATAGCTCGTGTCGAGTGCCCCTGAGCTGACAGGAAAGTTTGGCGATTCCGTCGAGCCCCCAACGATCACGTCGCCTTGCGGACCAAAGCACACGCTGAGCGCGAGGTCTGTAGAGGCTCCGCCAAGAAACGTCGAGAAGTGTGCGAACTGCCCGCTCCCATCAACGAGCGCGACGAAGCCGTCTGTGCCGCCGTTCTGCGTGCTGTCATAAGAACCTGAGGTGACCGGATAGTTCGGGGAGCTCGTAGAGCCACACAGCAGCACGCGCCCCTCGGCGTCTGTCTCGAGGGCGATGGCGAGGTCATTTTGAGTGCCGCCTACGAAGGTCGACCACTGCAGCTGATTGAGGTCGGCGTTAAAGCGCGTCAAGAAGCCGTCCCCCGTGATGCCGTTCCCCCCGCCAAAGCTCGTCTGCCACGACCCCGCCGTCGTAGGGAAGCCTGCAGAGCTCGTCGAGCCGCACACGTCGTAGCCCTCTGGCGAGCGCGAGAGATCGCGCACGCGGTCGTTGCCACCCGTCCCGAGGAAGGTCCCTGCTGTGATCGTCTGCATGAGAGATCCGAAGGCCAAGACAAAGCCATCTGAGCCGCCGGCGTGCTGGGGCTGGTAGGCAGCGGGAGGCACAGGGAAGTCCTGCGAGAGGGTCGAGCCTGCGAGGACGAAGCCAGCCCCGTCGAGGTGGACGAGGGAGGTCGCCTCGTCGTCATCCGTTCCCCCTACGTAGGTGGCCTGCATCATGTAGCGCCCGTTCGGTGAGAGCACGAAAACAAAGGCGTCCGAGAGCCCAGTGAGGGAGGTGGAATAAGAGCCAGCGACGGTCGGGAACTCCAAGGAGTAGCTGATCCCGCAGACGGCGGCGACGCCAGAGTTGAGGACACACAAGTCATAGACCCGATCTAAGTCCGTCCCTCCGAGATAGGTCCCCCACTCGAAGCCGGGATCTATGACGAGCGCGCGATCACGATCTGCGCGCTCAACCGCGAAGCCGTAGCGGTCCTTGCCATGACAGAGGAAGCGTGCTTCGACGGGGTGACGCTCGCCAGCCTTATCAAGCTCCCAAACGATGGGCGCGCGCTGTCGGAGCTCACCGAGAGGGGTCTCCACGAGGAGCGCGCCGTCCTCGTCGACTCGGAGTCGACGGGCGCCCTCGACCAGCATGGAGACCTCGCGCTCGTCGACGCCAGGCCCGAGGTGCAGGTCATAGGCGAAGCTCTCGCCCTCGGGTCGGAGCACAAAGTCAACGCCTGGGAGGAGCTCAGAGCACGACAGGCTTCGCCAGCCTGGGGCTCCTCGCACCCAGCGAGAGCGATCCTCGCCCAGGAGGTAGCTCTGTTCGCCTGGAGCGCGCTCCACACCTACAGCGCCGCCCAGCGAGGCAGACTCGATGCTGATCTTCACAGCGTGGGCTCTCACCTCCTGCTCCCGATCGCCGACGAGGGCGTGGCGTTCAATCCAGAGCGCTCCGCCTCCCAACCAAGCGCGGACTGGGCCGCTCCGAAACACATAGTCCACGTGCTCTGGCCACTGGCCGCGATTCTCAACCCAGGCCTGGCCCACCTCAGCGACCTCGAGGGCTGAGCGCGCAGAGCGATCCTCTGGCTCGGAGAGGGCTAAAGGTGCTGCGAGTAGAAGAGACGCGAAGCAGAGCATGAGAGGTCGCGGGCGAGCTCCCGCGCTGAGATCCATCCTCACCCCTCTTAGCCTCTGAGTCGAGGGTCTAAAGCGAAGGAGGGCCGGATCCAAGAGGCACCCTGACCCGTCTCAGAGTGCCACCTGGGATCCGATGTACGCTGCAGAAGCAGCGCCACCGGCCTCCTCCTGGGGCGCGGTCGGCCTCATTGCCACCTGGCTCAGGGTCTCCCCTGAACTAGGGCCACGCCCGAGAACTTCGACCAGACTCCGAAGAGACCGGAAGGGACCCGCTCTGACGGGAGAGCGCGACCTTCTGAGGCGTGGTGTAGGAGGAGTGTATGAAATTTCCTAGGCGCCGTCTATGGGCAATAGGCCTTAGAGGGTCTATTTGGCCCCCTCTAGGGGTGGGGCAAGCCGCTCCTCCATAGACACTTGGGCTAAGGAGGGACTTCAGCGAGAGAAAATCACCTGGTGAGGCGCGCGCGGCTCAGCGCCATCGCCCATCAGGAGCTCGCAGGTCACCGTGCTGGGCTTCCCAGGGACCCAGGCGTTTGCGACCTCTTCCAGCACGACCTCCCTGGAGCCCTCCTCCACCTCGCCCTCCCAGGTGATGTAAGTCCAAACCCCTGAGTTGATCCCGAGCCTGACCTGCGCAGGCTTCACATCTGCGGGGAGCACGACCGTAGCCGTCCAGGGTCGCTGCTCGCTCGCGAACAGACCCCCGTCAGTAAAGAGCACTTGCCAAGAGCCGCTCTGCCCCCAGCCACGACCAGCGTGCCTGCGCCAATCTTGTCGCGTGAGCACAACGCGCTCTGCGCCCTCTCCGCCGATGTGAATCGGCGGAGGACCAAAGCGGCTCCAGCGGTAGTAGGCCTCGTTCTCATCAGGGGAGACCGCGCCGACATCTTCAAGCCACTCCTCGTAGACCGAGCTCAAGCGCGTGACCACAGCAGGGTTCGCCTTCGACACATCCACGCGCTCATAGGGGTCCTGTGAGAGGTCATAGAGCTCCGGCTCCCAGGGCGGTGCCTCCTCACGCGGCTGGGCGTTCGCATAGTTCACGAGCTTCCACCGCCCCTCTCTCACGAAGGCGTTCTGCCCCTTGATGGGCCAGTCACCGCGGTTCCATTGCACGACGAGAGGCGCTCTGGGCTCACACTCTTCGCCGCGCAGAAGCGGGAGCAGGCTGCGCCCATCGAGCTCGAGCCCTTGGGGCGCCTCGACCCCTGCGACCTCCAAGAGAGTAGGAAAGAGGTCAAGGTGCGCACCGAAGTCGCCCTCTACGTCGCCAACGGAGAGTCTTCCAGGCCAGCGCAAGAACAGGGGGCTCCTGACCCCTCCCTCGTAAACGTTCCCCTTCGCCCCGCGGAGCCCGTCTACGAAGCGTCGCCCTTGTGGACCGTTGTCACACAGGAAGACGAGGAGCGTATCTCGCTCAAGCTGCTCCGCGCTCAAGAACTCAAGCAAGCGCCCCATGTTCTCATCGATGTTCTCGATCATCGCGTAGATGCGCGCAAGCCTGTCCGTCTCGACCTCTGCCGGCTCATGACCTGCGCCGCCGAGGAAGACCTCCTTTGAGAGATCCATCGCTTTGTACTTCTCATAGAGCGCCTGCGGCACGTCATGCAGCGGCGTGTGTGGCGCGTTCGGCGCGATGTAGCAGAAGAAGCGCTCGCCATGCTCCCGCTCCCTTCTCATCCACTCCATAGCCTCGTCGAAGTAGATATCCGTGCAATACCCCTCGAAGGCGCGCTCATCGCCTTGGTCCATGAGGACTGGGTCGGTGTACTTCCCCTCAGCACCGAGGGGGTCGCTCGGCTGACCGATCCCGCCCCCCTTGTGAACCAACGCCCGCTCGAAGCCTTGGTCTAACGGTCGCGTGGGCTTGCAGTCTCCGAGGTGCCACTTACCAAAGATTCCTGTCCGCCAACCCGCTGCTTGGAGGACTTCTGCGATCGTGACCTCCCGAGGCTCCATCATCGCGCGACCTACATATGTATCGAACGCGCGCGTGCGCTGCGGGTGACGGCCCGTCATGAGCGCAGAGCGCGTAGGCGTGCAGACGGGGTGCACATAGAACTCTGCTAGGCGTGCGCTCTCGCCCGCGAGCCTGTCTAGATGAGGAGTCTGGAGGACCGGGTTGCCGTGCATGGACAGGTCACCCCAGCCCTGGTCATCCGGCATGACAACGATGATGTTGGGGCCCTGATGGGGTCTTAGAGGCTCTCGCTGCCCGGAAACGCACGCAGGCAACGCCAAAAGCAAGATCCACAGATAAAGTTGAATGGGTCCCCTTCGCTCTCTCTCCTTCATCACCTAAACCTAGCAGATCAGGAAGAGGCTCCTCACAGATCGGAGAGAGACGCCTATACAAGCCCCAATAAGAAATATGACTCACTCCCTCTGCAGCCTCCTCCTCACGCTCGCAGCGCCCACCGACCTCACAGGCGTCTATGAAGCCTCTGGTGTCTCAGCTGACGTCTACATCACCCTCCACGAGCGGGCAGACGGAGAGCTGCTCGGCTACGTCGCAGGATCACCGACGGTCTGGGTCGAGTCAGGACAGCGCTACGGCAGCGGCGCACTCATCCAACTCCGAGGGAGTGACGCGAGCTCCGCGGAGGATTGGTCAGCGACTCTCCGAGTCCGCCGTAATGGACGAGACTTAGAGGGAGTCTTCCTACAAGAGGGTGCTGCGCTCCCCCTCACGCTCGAGCGGACTCCGCAGCGCTTCCTCGAGGAGTCATGGGTCTGGTACGACCTCTCGGACCTGGGCCTGCACGATGTCAGCCGCGTGATGGACCTCGGCGGCAACTTCCAAGGCGGCGGCTTCAACAGCACCCAGTCGTGTAACTTCATGGCCTGCGGCGGAACGATCGACGACTGGATAGAGACGGGGAGTACGCACGACATAACAACCAGCTCTACGGGAGACTGCGGCCAGACGGGCTCCCTCAGCGGCACCTTTGACGCTGCGACCAATCAGCTCGACGGCGCTTGGACCTCTACCTCTTGCGACGGGAGCATCACGAGCAGCACCTTCCTCGCCGGCAAAGGTGGCGCCACATCCGACAAGCACATCCAAGCCGTCCTGCTCTCACTCGGGGCCTTCGCTGATGACGTAGAGAGTGAGTCGATGGACGCAGCAGACGTCTTCCACTCTGGATACAAGAGCGACGGCTTCACCCGCGCAGATTGGGAGAGCCAACTCAGCGCTTGGTACTCGACCTACGAAGACCTGCAAGTCGAGATATCTGGACCGCAGCAGCTCCTCACTGTCATCGGCGACGACGTTCACCCCTACCTCCTAGGGGAGCCGCGCATCTCATGGAGCTTCACGATCACAGGGACCCACTCCAGCACAGGTGTTCATGAGGAGGTCTACGCCCGGACTGAGCCGACGTTTACAGGGCCGGGCATGAACATGATCGGGGTCGAGGCTGGGCGTGTCGTCTTCACTGGGAACGGTGAGGACGTGCCCCTCACGATCGGACTCCCGATTCATCTCTCCGACATATCCACGGATCACTACGTAGTTTGGCCCTTCGGCGTCCATGGCGGCGGACACGCAGAAGACGGGCACCCTGGGATCGACTTCTCATACATCGCAGGCGCAAAGGTCATCGCTGCCGAGGCGGGAGAGATCACTGCGATCACGCTGAACACTGGCTGGACACCGGCTCAGTGGGACATCACACAGAGCGTCCGCCCGGGCGTTCAGCTGCGCTATGGACACATCGCAGACCCGCCCGCTGTCAGCGTCGGAGATGTGCTCGCAGCAGGCGACATCATCGGAGACCCCTCTATGACCTCTGACGGCAACCGGATGATCCACTTTGCCCTCTCCATCGGCGCGACGACAGCAGATGACGACACCTGCCCTGTCCCCTGGTTCAACCCCTCAGCTGCCGCTGACTGGGATCTGATGTGGCAAATGGCTCAATACTCCGAAGAGCTCTCTGAGCCTCTCAGCTGCAACCATCGAGAGGCGGACCCACCCTACGTCGCGACTTGGCAGCTCGAGACCCCCGGCGCGACCCCCGGCCCAGACTCTATCCTGTTCTTCCGTACGGACGGCTACGCCTACAACTACGTCTACACCTTCTTGGACGCGGCGGGCGTCGCATACGAGACTGGTGACACAGAGTGGCAGAGCTCCCCCGCAACCATCGGGCTGAAGTTCATCGCGGCCGATGGCTCGGGCTCCCTCAGCTTCGGCGCTGGCGACATCGTTGGAGACGAGATGCAACTCAAGCTCGGACTGAGCATGCCGACGGACATGAGCGGCGCTGCGACCTACCGCTTTGAAGAGTAGGGTAGCTTCGAGGAGTCGATACAGGACCTCATGGAGGCGCGCGCTCACTCAAGGGGGTGGGGTGGGTAACGGGATTCGAACCCGCGACCTCCGGAACCACAATCCGGCGCTCTAACCGACTGAGCTATACCCACCATCCGAGGCGCTCTCACGCCACAGCTTGAGGCGGAAGAGCATCGGTTCGAGAGCGCCTGAAGTCAACAGGCTAGGAGACGTTCAGCCTCCGATGAGGCGGCGCAGGAGACCCTTGGGCTTCGGCGCCTCGAGCTGGGCCAGCTGAGCACGGGCCGCGCTGAGCTGCTCCCGGATGAGCTCGTTCTCGCGCTGGAGTGAGCCCAGCATCACACAGACCCTCCGCGAGGCCGCGCGCTCACGCTCCAAGGCCTCATCGCTGGACTCGAGCTGGCGCTCCATCCGGTCGAGCAGGTTGCTGGAGCCGCGCTCGATGAGGGAGGCGTTCTCGAGGGCGTGCTCGTTGAGGCGCGCCTGCTGCTCTAAGACCTGGATCTTGTCGAGATAGGTGCGCTCCTTTCGACCCGGACCAACGACCTTAGGCTGACTCACAGTCGGAGCCCCGCTCACGAGCTCAACCACGGGCTCCCCGCTGGGATCCGCGGCCACAGGTCGCTCCACGTGCCGAGGGGTAGGCGCCGGGGCTTGGCGCTGGGTGTCGAGTGAGCGGGTCTGATCGAGCTGGCTGGTTGCTATATCCACGCTCTCCATATCGGCCCTAGGGGGTCCCGTCTTGCCCAGCTCTGGGCATCCCAAGGAATGAGGCGCGGACAAGGGCGAGTTAGGTAGGTAGCCTTTACTCCCCATGACCGTCGCTGAGAATGGAGACGAAGCCGAAGGCGCCGCCCCCCTCGGGGATGACCACTGGTCGAAGAGCCGCGCGGGGCAGAACGAGGAAGCCCTCGAGTACTACCGAGAGCGCTCCAAAGCCCCCGGCGTAGAGGGCGGCGGTGGGATGCGCAACCACTACTGCTTTGAATGCGACGGCGTAATTGAGCTCGTTTATGACAGCAGGGAGCCCGCCCCCACCATTCCAGATGTCTGCCCTCACTGCGGCGCAAAGCTCGAGGGTGGGGCTCGTCGTATGTTCAACTGGGTAGAGCTCGATCAGCCCCCCGCGAGCGACGCCCGCGCGCTCCTGTACCCTGTCCTTGGCGGTCTCATTGGGATCGCTGCCATCACCCTCCTCGCGATAAAGCTCTTCGCATGACCCAAGCCGACCGCCGCTTTGAGAGGCAGGAGCGCTTCGCCTCCTTAGGCGCTGAGGGGCAAGCGCGCCTCGAGGCTTCGCGAGTCCTCCTCGTGGGGTGCGGCGCCTTAGGCGGCGTGATCGCCCAGAGCCTCACACGAGCTGGGGTCGGAACCTTAGTGCTCGTAGACAGAGATGTGGTCGAGGTGACCAACCTCCCTCGTCAGGTGCTCTTTGAGGACCGCCACGCCGAGGAGGGCACGCTGAAGGTCGAGGCTGCGCTAGAGACGCTCGGCAGAATCGGCGGCCCCACCCGCTTTGAGGCCCACGCCGACCACCTCGACGCGGACAACATCGAGGACCTCGCCGAAGACTGCGACCTCATCCTCGACGGCACGGACAACCTCGGCACCCGCTACCTCGTGAACGATTACGCAGTGGAGGCGGGCGTGCCGTGGATCTACGGCGGCGTCGTAGGCTCTGGTGGGCTCGTCATGCCTGTCCTGCCCGGCGACGGACCGTGCCTGCGCTGCGTCTTCCCCGACCCCCCGCCCGCTGGAGCCCTCCCGACCTGCGAGACCGCCGGTGTGATCCTCCCAGCCGTCGCAGCGGTAGCATCTATGCAGGCCGGTCTCGCCCTGAGACTCCTCTCCAAGCCTGAAGAGCTCGAGCCCGCGCTGATCGAGATCGACGTGTGGACCGGCGAGACCCGACGCATGCGCGCCAAGCGCCGACCGGGGTGCCCCTGCTGCGAAGCCCGTGAGTTCCCCTTCCTCGAAGAGCCTCTGGCGCGGCCCGCGACCATCCTCTGTGGTCGCAACACGGTGCAGGTCCGCGGCCGCAAGCCCGCCCCTGACCCACACGCTGTCGCGCAGGCGCTCGCCGGCATCGCGAGAGATGTCCGCTTTGCTGGACCGATCTTGCGCTTCGAGGTCGAGGAGTACTGCGTGACCCTCTTCGAGGATGGTCGCGCACTCATCGAGGGCACCGATGAGATCGAACGCGCCCTCGCTGTCTACGACCGTTACATCGGGAGCTGAGCCTTGGGGACTGCGCCTAGGGTCGTCCTCCTAGCAGCTGGCGCGAGCGAACGCCTGGGTGAGCCCAAGGCCCTCGTAGAGCTCGGCGGAGCCTCGGCTCTCGACAGGTTGCTCAATGCCTGCGGTGAGGACTCCCCTCTCGTGATCGCCGGTGCACACTACGAAGAGCTCGTATCGGCTGCGGGGGCTCGCGCCCAAGTCATCAGGAACAACGCCTGGGCGGCAGGCCGCACCGGCAGCGTGGCTCGCGCAGTAGAACACCTGGGCATACAAGACCTCATCATCGCGCCAGCCGACTGTCCCCTCGTGCCGGCGCGCGTCTTTGACTCTCTCCGCGAGGCATGGCGTATGGCTGGCGCCCCTGCCCGCGGCTGGCTCGCGCCACTTGAGAGAGAGAGCGGCAAGCACGGGCACCCGATCTGTATCGGGCGAGGGCTCGCTCAGGAGGTGGCTGAGATGGACCCCGCCGAGCCGCTCCGTCACCTCCGAGCGCATGCGGACCCGCTCTTGGAGGTCGTGCTAGACGCCCCCGAGGTCCTGGATGACCTCGACACCCCTGAAGACCTCGCGCGTCTGCGCGCGCGCCTCTGAGGCTCGTCAAAATTGCTAGGCACGCTGGCCCCCGCGAGCGGTAGGCTGCGAGCGCGCTAACGCGCTCCCTCCTCATGTCCCTTCGAGCCAACAGAAACACACCCGCCTGGGCTGCACTCTCTGCGCTCCTTTGGGCCAGCTGCTCGAGCGCACCAGACCTCGCGCTCCCCGCGGCACCCATCGAGCTCTACGCGCTCCCCCAGCGCTCCCCATTTGATGGCTGGAGAGACAAGCCCAGGGTCAGCTTCGAGCGCGACCTCGCCGAGTGGAACCCAGACCTCAGCCCCAGCAGCCTCACACCCGAAGGGCTCGAGTCCCTCACCACCTCCCTGAGCGGCATGGACGAGCCCGCCATTCGGGCTGCACTCCTGCTCGCGCACAGTCGTGATCAAGCGGCAGCTGATGCCCTCATGCGCCGCCTCGAGGAGCGCGTCGAGGGCCCCCTTCGAAACAGCGACAGCGCCGATGTCGTCGCCGCTGCGACGCTCGCCACCTGGCCTGAGGGAGAGCGCTACGGCGACCGCCTCGTCGCCCTCGCCAAGGGTGAGCGCCCACATCCGGACCTCGAGGTGCGGGTCGAGTGCGCTGCCGCTGCGCTCGCGCGCGGGAGGCGCGACGTCACCCCCTTCCTGCTGCGAGTCCTGCGCGCCGCGACCCCTGCCCAGCGCGAAGACCCCCCCGACTGGGCGACGAAGCCCACCATGGCCTGGTCGAAGAGTCGAGCCGCGACCGCGCTCTCGGCCTACCTCGGCGTCGCGCTCGCCTTCCGCGCCGCCGCCTCCTATGAGGATCAGCTCAAGGAGATCGCCAAGCTCTCGGCGCTCCTCGAGCGGCCCTAAGTGGACTGCAACTTCCTTTCTGTACGAGCTCCTCTCTGGAAACCACACAGCGGGTGAACTAAAACTCCGGTACATGTCGTCCCCCATGAGACCGGAAGAGCTCCCCCAAGCTCTCGCCGAAGCACAAGAACTGGCGCGCCAGCGAGCCCTAGCCCTGGACCTCCGAGACGCCCGTCTCTCTCATCGCCTAGAGCGAGAGCGAGAGGCATCGCGTAAGCGCGCCCGCCGCGCGGCTGACCTCCTGCACCTCGAAGAGATCCTCTCCGAGTCAGGCGTGTCACAGGTCGACTACGTCCTGCAGCCCAAGCACGGCGAGTCTGAGCGCGCTAGCGTGGCCGACTCAGCGCCGACCGCAGAGGCGCAGAACTCCTGAGCCTCAGAGCTCCTGAGCCTCAGGGCTCCAGCCGCGTCATCATGCGCGGGAAGGGGCTCGCCTCGCGGACGTGCGGGATCCCGCAGATCCAGGCGACGGTGCGCTCTAAGCCGAGACCGAAGCCCCCGTGCGGGACGCTCCCGTAACGCCTGAGGTCGAGGTACCACTGGAAGGCCTCCTCGGGGAGCTCGTGCGCTTGGATGCGCTCAAGGAGCACGTCGAGGTCATCCTCACGCTGGCTGCCGCCGATGATCTCACCCACACCCTCGGAGCCGAGCACGTCGACGCAGAGGCACTTGGAGTCATCCTCTGGGTCACGCTTCATGTAGAAGGCCTTGACCTCCTTCGGGTACCGGTGGATGAGGACCGGGCGATCGAATCGCTCAGAGAGGATCGTCTCATCGGGCGCGCCAAAGTCCTCGCCATGGACGAACTCACTCTCGGGGTGCTCCTGGAGGATCGCGGAGGCCTCGTCATAGCTGAGCCTAGGGAACGGAGACTGGATCGCCTCGAGCTTGGAGAGGTCTCGCTCGAGCACCTCCAGCTCGTTCCTCCTCCGCTCTAACACCTCAGCCACGACCGCGACGAGCATGTCCTCGGCGAGCTGCATCACGTCCTCTAGCTCTGCGTAGGCGACCTCAGGCTCGAGCATCCAGAACTCCGTCAGGTGGCGGCGGGTCTTCGACTTCTCAGCGCGGAAGGTCGGCCCGAAGGTGTAGACCTTACCGAGGGCTAAGGCTGCTGCCTCCGCGTAGAGCTGGCCAGACTGCGTGAGATACGCAGTGCGATCAAAGTAAGGGACCTCAAAGAGAGTGCTCGTCCCCTCACAAGCGTTCGGCGTGAAGACGGGTGAGTCCACACAGATGAAGCCGCGCTCGTCAAAGAAGCGTCGCAGCGCGGTGATCACCGCATCACGGACGCGCAAGATCGCCCACTGCCTGCGGCTGCGCATCCAGAGGTGGCGGTGGTTGTGGAGGAAGTCTGTGCCGTGCTCCTTAGGAGTGATCGGGTAGCCCTCCACCGACTGATGCACCGCACCTTCGGAGACCTTCACCTCAAAGCCCCCGGGTGCGCGCTCATCTGCGGAGACGACACCTGTGAGCTCGAGGGAGGACTCCTGGCCGGCTTCACTGATCGCCTCGAAGAGCTCCTCGGAGACCTGATTCTTGAGGACCACACACTGGCAGATCCCGCTGCCATCGCGCAGCTGTACGAAGGCGAGCTTGCCCTTGCCGCTCTTGTTGTAGATCCAGCCCTTAAGGGTGACGCTCTCGCCGACGTGGTCAGCGAGCTTCTCGACGGTAGTGACTGTGCTCATGACAAGCGGCAGGTTACCCGCCCGAACCGACTCTCGCAGCGCCGCAGCGCTGGAAAGCTGAGCACCCCCTCCTTAAGGGAACATCTGATGCGAGGTGCTGATGTCCACGTTCACCAGCCTGCCATCAGCGACCTCAACCCGACCCTTGGCCATCGCGCCGTCTCGGCGAGCCTCGAAGCCCACCTCGCCACCCTCAGCGGCGATGCGCTCGAGATCGCCCGAACCGACGAGCAGCTCAATGCGCTCACAGCCCAAGACAAGGAGGCGGTTCATGATCCGCTCGCCCAGGAGCGGCCCCGCTGGCCGACCGCTCTCCACGACTGCCGCCTCACTGGCGCGCTGCTCGGCGAGGTCGATGAGCTGGCGCCCGGTCCTTCGGTTCGCGTCTCTGAGATCCTCCAAGAGGTGCTCCACTCGCTCGAGGTCCACCCCCTCTTGCCCCTCCTTTAGCTCTTTGAGGGAGGCCTCAAGCCCCGAGAGGCTCTCGAGACCTTTGAGGCGCTCTTCCAGCTGGGCGGTGCGGCTGTTGAGGAGGTAGAGCAGCGAGACGCCTGCGATGGCGGCTGCCACGAAGAGGAGGTCAAGCCAGGGCCCGAGGGCGGTGATGTCGATGAGAGCGTTCTGCACGGGGAAGGAGGGTAACGGAGTTGCTACCCTGCGGCCATGACCCGGCTCTTAGGTGCGCTCGCAGCCCTCCTCCTCGTGGGTGGGGTCTTCCTCCTACCCCAGGCTGACGAGGGCCGCCTCGCCGCTGCTCGCGCGGCAGAGCTCCTCGACACGGAGTTCGCTGCCAGCCTCGTAGAGGAGTTTGGGGCGGACGACGGCAGCAGCTGGACCCTCTCCTTGGGCCAGGTCTCCGGGACCGAGGGGGAGCAGAGCCTCGTCTCAAGGCAGGCCGTGGCACGCGCCATGCGCGCTGCCGCGGTAGATGCTGGCAGGCAGCTCAATATGGAAGGAGCCACGACTCCTTCTACCGACGGAGTGAACTTCAGCATCAGGCTTGATGAGATTGATGGGCAGCGGCTCTCGCTGATCGCGACGAGCACCTCAGCGAGCTTAGAGACGAGCGGCGACTTCTCACCGCCCGCTCCGACGTCACTCTTGCCCCCGCTCGTCGCTATCGCCCTAGCGCTTATCTTCCGCAAGCCTGTCCTCGCGCTCTTCTCCGGAGTCCTCGCCGCAGGCTGCCTCCTCCGGGCAGACGCTGGGATCCTCGCCTCCTTGAACCCGCTCAAAGCGTCGAGCGATGTAGCCCTCGCCTTCTGGCGCCAGTTCGAAGACACAGACAAGGCGCAGGTCGTGGGCTTCGTCATCGCCATGCTCGCCATGGTGGGCGTCATCACCTATAACGGCGGCCTGCGCGGCGTGATGGACCTCGTCGCCGCGCGCGCGAGAGACGCACGACGGACCCAGATCGCGACCTGGACGATGGGGCTCGTCATCTTCTTCGACGACTACGCGAACACGATCCTCTGCGGTGCGACGATGCGCCCGCTCACCGATCGCTTCCGTGTGTGTCGAGAGAAGCTCGCCTACCTCGTGGACTCGACCGCTGCACCCGTCGCAGGCATCTCGATCTTCTCTACCTGGGTCGCCTTCGAGGTCTCCCAGTACGCCCCGCAGCTCCCCGCGGCAGGCATGAGCGCTGCCGATGGCTACGCCGTCTTCGTCCAGACCATCCCCTACCGCTTCTACTGCCTCTTCGCCTTGACGCTGTGCGGCATCGTCGCCATCACCGGGCGTGACTTCGGGCCCATGCTCAGGGCCGAACGCCGGGCGCGCGCGACGGGAGCGGTCGTGCGTGAGGGCGGCGTCCCTATGGTCTCTGAGCTAGTCACCGAGATGGCGCCCGCCGAAGGAGTGACACCCCGCGCTTGGCGCGCTCTCATCCCTATCAGCGTGTTCGTCCTCTTCACCATAGGGTGGGTCTTCTACACAGGCTTTGTCGGAGCGACTGAGGCTGGCCTAGACACCTCCTTCTCCAGCCGTGGGCTCTCCAACATCCTGGGCGCTGGAAATAGCTACGCCGCGCTCCTCTATGGCTCGACCACCGGCCTCGTGATCGCGGTCTTCTCCTCCGTAGCTGCGCGCTTGCCAGCGAGCGGGATCACGATGGCAGGTCTCTCTGCTCTAAAGGCCACCGCCGTCGCCCTAGTGATCCTCTACCTCGCTTGGATGATCGGCGCGGCCTGTGGCGACCTCGGCACCGCCACCTACATCACCGCCGCGGTAGGAGATGCGCTCCCCCCCGAGCTCCTACCCGTGCTCCTCTTCGCGATCTCAGGCGTCGTCGCGTTCTCGACGGGCTCCTCGTGGAGCACGATGAGCATCCTCCTGCCTCTCGTCGTAGGGCTTGCCTACCAGCTCGGACTCGAGAGCGAGATCGGAGCAGCCGGACTCGTCGTCGTCTCGATCGGAGCGGTCTTGGAGGGAGCCATCTTTGGAGACCACTGCTCGCCTATCTCGGACACAACCGTGCTCTCCTCCACCGCGTGCGCCTCTGACCACGTCGACCACGTGCGCACTCAAATGCCCTACGCCCTCCTCGCGATGACCGTCGCAGTCGTCTGCGGATATCTGCCTGTCACCTATCTCGGCGCGAGCCCTTGGGTGTGCCTCCCGGTTGGCGCGCTCGCCTTGTTCACCACCATGCGCCTCATCGGCCAGCGCGCAGACGAGAGCTCCGATGTCGGAAAGATCAAAGCCTGAGGAGCGCCCGGGCCACGCCGGCAAGATCGCCGTCGGCGTCATCTTGGGGCTCGCATGCTACGCGGTCTTTGGCTCGCTGACGGGCGGTCTCGACGAGACCCTCTCCGCCTTACGCGGCGTGCCCCTAGGCCTCGTCGCCGCAGCCTGCGGCCTCTCCTTCGTGAACTACCTCGTGCGCTTTCCGCGCTGGGAGCGCTACCGCGTGATCACAGGCGTCGAGCTCAGTCGGGGGCGATCTCTCCTCATCTACCTCGCAGGCCTCTCGCTGACCGTGACACCGGGAAAGGTCGGCGAGGCCTTCAAGTCTGTCCTCATACGCCAGCACGAGGGCAGCCCCATCCACAAGACCGCTCCTATCGTCCTAGCCGAGCGAGTCACCGACCTCCTCGGCTTCCTCGTCTTGATCCTGGGCTTCTCCCTCGCCGGTGGCCTCGCGCTCGACTGGATCTTTTGGACAGCTGCGGGCGCGTGCCTCCTGACCTGCCTCGCTGTGAGCTCCTCTAGCGTCGGGGAGAAGCTCACTCAGCTCTCAGCGGCCATGCCCGGCGGCGGCTGGCTCGCTCCCAAGGTCGCCGGTGCGCTCAGCTCCTCTCGCGCGCTCCTGACCCCGCGGGAGCTCTCAAGCGGCACCGCGCTCGCCGCCTTGGGCTGGGGCTTGGAGTGCTTGGCTTGCTGGCTCTTAGCGAGGCACTTCGCGCCGGAGGTCTCTCTCGCCCTCTGCGGGCATGCCTTCGCGGTGGCTGCTGTCGCTGGCGCCGTCGTGATCTTTACGCCGGGCGGCTTGGGCGTGACCGAGGCCTCTCTCTACGCCCTCCTCCTAGCAGCCCTCGGTGCCGAAGGTCTAGGAGAGAACGCAGGCGCCGCTGCCGCCGCGACGGTCGTGCTACTCGCGCGCCTCTCGACGCTCTGGTTCGCCGTCGCCGTCGGCGTCATCGCCACCGCGCTGACCGCCCGCCTCAAGCCGCAGCGCGTGTGAGATCAGGGCTCAGGGAAGCTTCCGCACTCCACCGTTCGTATCCTAGTGCCGTGAGCCACACCCTCCGCATTCACTACCACCGTGACTTTGACGGCATGGTCTCCGCCGCTGTCTTAGCCAAGATCCTCGCCGAGACGCACGAAGAGCGCGTCACCTGGTCCTCCGTGAACTACGACCAGCGACGCGACTGGAAAGCCTTCGGCGGCAGCGAGCGCTTCGCCATCGTCGACTTCCACTTCCACCCCTCCGCCGAGTTTTGGTTTGACCACCACCCGACGACCTTCCTGACCCCGGAGCTGCGGGCCGCCTATGAGCCCACGGACCGCTGGGCTTGGGATGAGACCTCCCCCTCTTGTCCGCCGCTCATCCTTCGTCACGCGAAGGAGTACTGGGGCTATGAGGCTCCTGAGCGCTTCATCGACATGGCCAAGTGGTCGGACGTCGTAGACGCGGCTCGCTTCCGCGACGTAGAGCAGGCCATCTTCGGAGATGAGCCTGCGCTGCGCATCACGCGCTCGATGACAGCGGCTCCGTCGCGTGAGTACCCAGACGAGCTTGTGGGCGCGATGGTTGATGGCACGCTGGAAGAGGTCGCTAACAGCCCCGAGGTCGACAAGGCTCACAACCGCGCCGCTCGGAACCGAGATAAGGCCCTCGAGCAGTGCCCCAACACTGTCATCTCCATCTCGGACTCGGTCCTTCACTACGACGCCTCCAGCTCAAAGATCCGACGCGAGCGCTTCGCTCCCTTCTACCACCATCCAGACATCCACTACGCAGTGGGGGTCATCCCGACGCGCTCTGGCTTCCACGTGACGGCTGGCGAGAACCCTTGGAACCCGCCGACAGGGGGACTGCACCTAGGCGAGATGATGGAGAAGCATCAGGGTGGCGGACACCGAGCGGTCGCAGGCGCGAACCCGCCCGACCTAGAGGCCGCGAGAGCACTCGCCACAGACTGCGCAGAGCTGCTCCGCGCTGCGCTACACCCCGGACAGTGATGAGCGAAGCCCCGCGCCCGCTCTTAGCCCTCAGCAGAGCAGAGCTCAAAGAGCGCGTCCTCGAGCTAGGCGGCCGCGCCTTCCACGCGAAGATCGCTCGCGAGGCGCTCTTCGCCGGAGCGCGCTCCTACACAGAGATGACGAGCCTCCCTGCAGCGCTGCGGGAGGCCCTCCAGGCGGAGGTCCCCCTCCTCTCCTCTGAGCTGCGGCACAGCACCCGCGCGAAAGACGGCGCGACCAAGCTCCTCCTTGGATTCCCAGGCCGTGATCGCGGCTCAGACGAGGTAGAGACCGTCCATATACCGCCGCACAACCCGAAGAGCCCCAAGGGCGCGACCCTTTGCGTCTCAACTCAGGTCGGCTGCCCTGTCGCCTGCCCCTTCTGCGCCTCAGGGCTCGCGGGCTTGGTGCGCAACCTTGGTCCGCACGAGGTGATCGAGCAGTTCCTGCGCGGCCTCGAGGTCGGGAAGATCGGGCGCGCCGTCGTGATGGGGATCGGCGAACCCCTCCTCAACTACAAGAGCGTCAGGGCCGCCTTGGAGGTCGTAAACGAGGAGCTCGGGATCGGCGCTCGTAAGGTGACCCTCTCCACGGTGGGCTTCCCTGAGCGCCTGCGCGAAGTCGCGCCCACCAAGCCCCCCTTCCAGCTCGCGATCAGCCTGCATACACCCTTCGACGGAGAGCGCGACGTCCTCGTGCCCGCGATGAAGGGCGTCCCGATTGAGGAGGTCCTCGCCGCTGGTGACCATTGGTACCGAGAGACCCACCGCGAGGTCACCTATGAGTACGTCCTGCTCGGTGGCTACAACGACACTGCACGGCACGCAGCAGAGCTTGGGCGCCGCCTCCGCGGGCGCCGCGCGACTGTCAACCTCATCCCGTGGAACCCGCTCACGAAGGCGCCTGGGGACGACCCGCTGCCCTCATACAAGCGCCCTCACGCTGAGGCCGTGGCGGCCTTCCAAGAGGACGTGCAGGCGGCTGGTACCGTCACGACTGTCCGCTGGTCGCGCGGCCTAGAGAGCGACGCTGCCTGCGGACAGCTCCGGCTGCACTCCTAAACCCTCCAAGGCACAGGTCTCAGCGGGGCTCAGGTCAACCATCGTGAGCGCCTAGCTAAAAAAGTGAGCCGGGCCATCATCCCCACGATGACGAACCCGGCTCGGAAGGAGAAAACCACACATAGGATCTCCCATGCACTGGCAATCAGTTCTTGGCGATCGCGACCCCCCAGCGCTCCCAGATCCCCCTCAGGAAGAGCATCTGGTAGAGGGCGGCGAGGCCCACCAAGGAGTAGACGGTCGTGGCGAGGGGCGCGCCCTCACCGCCTGCGAGGCTTTGGACGAGGTCTAGGTTCATGAGCCCGTAGATGCCCCAGTTGACACCACCGATCACAAGGAGGACGGCGGCGAGAGTGTCTAGCGTCTTCATAGTTTCAGTCCTAAAGGGGTTGTTAGTTACCTGCAGAGGGCAGCAGGACCGTGTCAATCGCATGGATCACGCCGTTATAGGCGTCGATATCCCTCCCGATGATCCTCGCGTTGTTGACGAAGACTCGGTTGCCGGTCAGGGTGACCTGAAGGTTTGAGCCCTCGAGGGTCGGGATCTCGCTGAGCTGCACGACCTGAGAGGAGTAAGCGCGTCCGTTGATCACGTGCAGGCTCAGGATCTGCACTAAGAGGTCGTTGTTCTCGGGCAAGAGGAGTGACTCCACAGTGCCCTCCGGGAGCGCGTTGAAGGCGCGATCGGTCGGAGCGAGGATCGTGTAGGGACCACCGTTCGTGAGAGTGTCAGCCAGACCAGCAGCTTGAGCCGCGGCGAGGAGCGTGTTGAATCGGTTCGTCCTTGCAGCAGTCCTGACGATGTCACCCGAAG
Organism: Planctomycetota bacterium; assembly: GCA_022446815.1. Classification (GTDB taxonomy): domain Bacteria; phylum Planctomycetota; class UBA1135; order UBA1135; genus JAKVCE01. The sequence continues at coordinate 38,434 of JAKVCD010000016.1, read as the reverse complement.
CCGGAAGCATCACAGCGTCAATGACGTGGATCACTCCGTTGCTGCAGATGATGTCAGTCACTGTTACCTGTGCTCGGTCAGTGAACACGCCCGCCTCCGAGGCAGAGACATTGATCTGCTGACCGTTCACGGTGATGATGCCCTTGGTGCCTACGACGTCTGTGGCCAAGAGGCTGTCAGCTACGACGTGGTAAGTGAGGATCTCGATCAAGCTGTTCTGATTCTCAGGCTGCAGGAGGGATGAGATGGTCCCCTCGGGAAGCACAGCGAAGGCAGCGTCTGTAGGAGCAAAGACCGTGAAGGGCCCGTCGCTCTTGAGGACGTCGACCAAACCTGCAGCCTGCACAGCTGTGACGAGCGTGTCGAAGTCTCCAGCAGCGATAGCGGTGTCGACGATGTCGTTTTCAGAGACGATCGACAGCTGGTTGTTCGTGAAGCTGGAAGTGGCGGCAGGTGCCAGGACAGGGGCAGGGATAGCGGTCAAACCAGAGAGGACGACCGAGAGAGAGAGAGATGTAAACATGCGGTTTTCTTTTGGGTCAGGAGAAGAGCGCGGATGGGCCGACCGCGCTTGAAATCGTTCAAATCGTTCATCGGCATCCTAGGCCAGCGAATCCCCTGGTCAACCCTATGCCCAGATATTTTTCTGTGCAGAATGCAAATCATTGCTGGAAAGTGGCTTAGAGGAGGTGATATTGAAAGATCAGACGCTGCCTTGCCGAAACTAAAAACATCCATATCATTCAAGCAATGAAGACCACATCCGCCCTCCTCTCCCCCCGTGACCTCGCTCAAGCGATGGGAGTAAGCGAGTCGTCCGTCAAGCGTTGGGCAGACGACGGGAAGATCATGATCACCCGCACCGAGGGCGGTCACCGCAAGATTCAAAGGGAAGAGGCTGTGCGCTTCATTCGAGAGCGCGGGATGGAGGTCCCCTTCCCCCAACACCTTGGACTCGGTGCGGTATCTGGCGCTGAGCGAGACGAGGACTCACTCAACTCTAGGCTCAAGGCCGCTCTCATCGAGGGGGACCTGCTTAGCGTCCAAGCTGTCGTCACCGCCTTCTTTCTGGCAGGGTGGTCAATCGCCTCAATCTTTGATGGCCCCTTCTCCAACGCCTTACGTGAGATCGGCGAGCTCTGGCGCGAAACACCAGAGGACGGGATCCTCATTGAGCATCGCAGCACAACGATCGCGATCAACGCTTTCGAGCAGCTTCGCAGCCTGCTGCCGCCGACGAGAGAGGATGCCCCCCTCGCGATCGGCGGCGCATTCCAAGGAGACCCAACGATGCTCCCCTCGCTGGTGGTCGCGAGCGTCTTAGAGTCTCAAGGCTTCCGCACGGTCAACCTCGGCGGCAACACTCCAACCTCGATTTTTAAGAGGGCGGCTGAGCTCCACGATCCGAGCCTAGTTTGGCTCAGCATCAATCACGTCACGGACTCAGTAAAGACCTCGGCGGCTATCGAGGAGCTCGTCAGCCATCTCAACGGAGAAGGTCGCCAGGTGGTGATCGGTGGTCGCGGATTGAAAGAGCTCTCCCTACGACAGTCCTCAGGGCTCTTCTTCTCCAACACGACCACCGAGATTGAGGCCTACACGAAAGGCCTCGGAGCAAAGGGCGGCCGCGCATGACCATGCCCGTCGCAGAGGCGAGCCCGGGGAAGGTCCTAGTTACCGGCGCAACAGGGTATGTGGGAGGCCGCCTCTGGCGCCGCTTGGAGGAGCGTGGAGGAGAGCTCCGCTGCATGGCTCGAGATCCAGAGGTGCTCACTGCTCGCGTGAGGCCAGAGACTGAGGTTGTTTACGGCGACGTCCTCGATCCCCCCTCCCTCGGGAAGGCTCTCGAGGGGGTTCGAACGGCTTATTACCTAGTCCACAGCATGGGCTCCAGTGATGCCTTTGAGGAGGTGGACAGAGAGGGTGCCCGCAACTTCGCCCAGGCCGCTGCCAAGGCTGGGGTGGAGCGCATCATCTACCTCGGCGGCCTCGGTGACTCCTCTGGCTCACTCTCACCCCATCTGCGCAGCCGACAAGAGGTCGGTGAGGTGCTCAAGAGCACAGGCGTAGGAGTGATCGAGCTGCGCGCCTCCATCGTGATCGGTGCGGGCAGCCTCTCCTTCGAGATGATTCGTGCCCTAGTGGATCGCCTCCCCGTCATGGTCACGCCCAAGTGGGTCGAGGTCCGAGCCCAGCCCATCGGGGTCGAGGACCTCTTGGAGTACCTCGAAGAGGCGCTCACGTTGCCGCTCACTGAGAGTCGCGTCTTTCAGATCGGGGGCCCTGACCAAGTCTCCTACGGGGACCTGATGAAGGAGTATGGCAAGGCCCGCAACTTGCGGCGCCTCATGATCCGGATCCCGGTCTTGACCCCCTACCTCTCCAGCCTCTGGTTAGGTCTGGTCACCCCGCTCTACGCACGGGTCGGGCGAAAGCTCGTGCAGAGCATCGTTCACCCCACCGTAGTCGCAGACAATTCGGCGCTTGAGGCCTTCCGCGTCAGGCCCATCACGACCCGAGAGGCGATCCGCCGCGCGATCCGTGAGTCTGATCGAGACGCTGCAAAGACCCGGTGGTCTGATGCAGTCTCCGCGGCTGGTGAGCCCTATGTCCCCTCTACCAACAGCTTCGGTAAGCGCCTGCAAGATCAACGGACCGCCCAGGTCGCCGCCTCAACTGCTCGCGCCTTCCTGCCCATCCGTAAGATCGGCGGGGATACTGGCTGGTACGCCTACAACTGGCTCTGGTACCTGCGTGGTTTCTTAGACCTCCTGGTCGGCGGCGTGGGCACCCGCCGTGGTCGCAGGCACCCCGTCGAGCTTGAGGTGGGCGACGCCCTCGACTTCTGGCGTGTAGAAGCGATCGAGCCGAACCGCCGCCTGCTCCTGCGCGCAGAGATGCGCCTCCCTGGCCGCGCATGGCTTGAGTTCCGTGTAGATCCCCATGAAGACGGCTCCGTGATCCGCCAAACCGCCTCTTTTGACCCCGCAGGTTGGATGGGCACCGCCTACTGGTACGCCGTCTTCCCCCTCCACGGCCTAGTCTTCTCTCAGATGATCTCAAACATCGCAGAGGCTGGAATGAGCGAGACCAAAACAAGTCTCAGCCATCAGTCCGCCTAGAGCGATTGAGAGCATCGTTCGCGAGCGAGAATCCTTCAAGCGAGGGAGCAATGCGGAGCGCTCCCGAGCTCGGAGTCAATCGTCGAGAAACAAGATGCGGGCACCCACTGCCTCAGCGCTCTCGCGCTCAGGCAGAACCCTCGTCGCCCACCCAGCCCCTTTGGCATAAACATCGGGACGCAGACAACGGATCAACTCGTCAGCAGTCGACTCTATGAAGCTCGTGACGAAGTCGACCATGTAGAGCGCGTCGATCATCTCCATGCGATCAGACAAAGGCGCCGAGGGGCTCTCGTCTTCCTGAGAGGCACGAAGCGCCTTGTCTGCGTTGACAGCCACGATGACCAAGTCCACCTCCTCTTGGATCCGCTGCAAGAGTCGCACATGCCCTACATGAAGGGGATCGAAGTAGCCGTTCGTGAGGGCGACCCCCTCTGCCCCGCCGAGCTCTGCGCGGCGGTTCTCTATCTAAACTGGCAGTTTTCGATAGTCCGAGACGATCGTCACAGAGAAAGCCTTGAGCCTCGGTGGGCTCAGGCCTCAGCAGTGAGCGGCAAAGCGTCGGCGATACGTTCGAGCGCGCCGTCGACCTCAGCCGCTGTGATGATCAACGGCATGCGGAAGCGGATGGAGCTCTCACCAGAAGCGAGCGCCAAGACGCCGCGCTCCTGGAAGGCCCCGAGGGCCTTGTCGCGCTGCTCGGGAGTCTCCATCGTGAACGCGATCAGCGAGCCGACCCCACGTACGTCGGTGAAGGCCTCTGTCTCTCGCGCGATCGAGCGTAGCCCGGCGAGCATCTGCTCACCACGCTCGTGCGTGTTCGCGCCCAGGTCCTCCGCCTCGATGATCTCGAGGAAGCGCTGTGATCGGACCATGTCGACGAGGTTGCCGCCCCAAGTAGAGTTGATGCGGCTCGACTTCTTGAAGACGTTGTCTGCGATATCGTCGATTCGCTCATTGGCATAGATCCCGCACACCTGGGTCTTCTTACCGAAGGAGACGATGTCCGGAGCGACGCCCTTGTGCTGCCAGAGCCATGGCTTACCGCTCCCAAAGAAGCCAGTCTGCACCTCGTCAAAGATGAGCAGCGCCTCGCGCTCGTCGGCCACGCGCCGAAGCTCAGCGAGGAACTCCGGTCGGAAGTGTCTGTCACCTCCCTCTCCCTGCATAGGCTCGATCAGGATGCAGGCAACCTTGCCTCCATAGCACTCGAAGGCCGCATCAATCTCAGCCATGGCGGCGGCCTCTGCGGCGGCCACGTCATTCGAGATGTTCCCGTCGAGGTCAAACTCGCAGTAGGGGTTCGAGATCCGCGGCCACTGAAACTTAGGGAAGAGCGCGACCTTCGCAGGGTCCGTGTTCGTGACGCTCATCGTGTAGCCGCTGCGACCGTGGAAGGCCTGCTTGAAGTGCATCACGACCAGGTCGTTCGCGTCGCAGGTCTCGTCAAGGCCGAGCTTACGCGCCTTCCAGTCAAAGGCCGCCTTCATCGCGTTCTCTACCGAGAGGGCGCCACCGGCCACCCAGAAATGGTGGTCGTAGCCATCAGGAGAGGCCTTCGTGCTGAAGGCCTCGACAAACTCCGCCATCATGTCCGTGTACAGGTCAGAGTTGGCCGGATTGTTCTTGGCTGCTATGAGGAGGCGCTTAGTGAAGGCCTCGTCGGCCATCATCGGATGGTTGTAGCCCACCGGCCAGCTCGCGAAGCAGGTGAACATGTCCAAGTACTCCTTACCCGTAACGCCATCCACCAGCCAGGAGCCGTGGGAGCGCTCGAGGTCGAGGACAAAGGAGTAGCCGTCTGTCAGCTGGTGACGGTTGAGGGTCTCGTGGACGAGCTTGGGGTCTATCTGAGACAAGGAAATCCTGCGTTAGGGTGCTCTGATTCTGTGGCGCGTTGGGAGCGTAAGCCCCGGGCGCTGTTCGGTTTAGGCGTCGCAGGCTCGTGCCAGCTCGCGAACGCTCACGTCGGAGTGGGCCCTCATCAGCGACAGCGCAGGAGCCGGACGGCTCGCTCGCGACAGGCGCCAATTCGGCTCCACATTGGTGAAAACCGACTTAGTGATTTTAGCACGCCTGCCCTTCCCGATCGAGTCCGTAGGCCCTCCCCGCAGGCAGGTGGCGCCCTCCCCCACGGCTAGCTGGGATAGCTCTTCACTCCAGTCACCAAAATCAGCCCGGAGAGGCGCCTGAGAAGGTCCTGCGACTGATTCCAAGGCGTCAAAGCACTCTAGCAAGGCCCTCGTAAAGACTGAAAAAAGGGCCTCATGACATGAGACTCGGCCCAAAGACGCCCCACGCTCCCCCCCGAGGGCGCGCTTCTGCCCAAAGGCCGCATCACAGATGGACGAGGCGGCCTCCTCAGGGTCCATGTCACTTGTGACGGAGGCCGTAGAGTCGCGAACAGGGAGGGCCAGGAAGCTGACCTCGCATCGCCCCGACTCCAGAACTCCGGCTCCGAAGCTCTCCCTTTGCGGAGAGGCGAGCTGACTTTCAACCTCCCTAAGACGCGCCGCATAGTCCCGCACCGCCACCTCAGTCAGCCGCCCCGAGCGCAACAAGGCCCGGGCAGCGGTCGCTCCGTCGTCATGCAAGAGCGCAAGCACCTCTGGCGCTCCTCCAGCAGCACCCCAGGCGCGCGCCACCGCCTCAGCGAGCCAAGGCAGCGCAGGGTCTGCTAAGACCAAGACGCTGCGCCCACGAGCGAGCGCCCCTTGTACAAGCGGGAGGAGCCCTGACATCAGCGTCGTGGGTGCCGCACGAACCAATGCAACTCCTGGCCCGCTCACCCCATCCCTCTCAGGCTGACGAGCCTCCTCTAAGTCGTCACAAAGGAGCTCAACAGCCGCTGCCTCCTCCAGTCCCAGCCGCGAACCGAGCGCGCCAGCCCAGCCAGCCAAGACACCTGCGAGGTCCATGGCGCGCACGACCTCCAAGCGCTCCTCTTGTGGTCGCTGCGACCAGCTTTGGCATGAGCCCTCTAAGACGCCGAGCGCCTCCTCAAGCTCATGTGCGCTGCTTCGCGGCCTCCGCGTGAGCTCTTCACCAGCAGCGCCACTGACAACGAAGCCCTCGCCCGGCCCCGCGGCGCGCCAGCGCCCGTTGATCAAGTTACCGTGGTCGCCGCCCATCGCTCTCGCGTATCCTACCCCGCTAGGCCCAGGCACCCTACGTAACGATGAAAGACAGGCTCCGATTTCGACCGCACAACCGCATGAAGAGCGGCGGCCAGTTCTCTCGCGCATACCGTCGAGGCGGACGCGCGAGGGGCGCGATCATGCAGGTCGTGGCCTTTGAGCACGGTGAGGAGCACACTCGCCTCGGACTGTCCGTAGGCAAGCGAATCTGGCGTTCGGCCGTGAAGCGCAACCGCGTGCGGCGTGTCTTCCGTGAGGCCTTTCGCCTGGAGTACGGCGCGCTCCCTAGAGGTTGCGACCTCGTGCTCATCCCCGCTGCTCCTGCGCTCAAACCAGAGCTCCTCGCCACACGCGCAGAGCTCGTCAAGCTGGCAAATAAAGCGCACTCACACTTCAAGAAGCGCAGCTCTAAGGAGTTAGAGAGCCAATGAGCATCCTAGGACATCTGCTCACAGCGCCCCTCAAGTTCTATAGGCGCTTTATCTCCCCCTACACCCCCGCGACCTGTCGCTTCTCTCCCACCTGTAGCCAATACGCGATTGACGCGATCCGGGTGCACGGCGCTCTGCGAGGGCTCCCCCTCGCCGTTTGGCGCATCCTTCGTTGCCAGCCCTTCTGCCAGGGCGGTCACGACCCAGTGCCGCCTTCCCGCAAAAAGTCCTCTCCCTCCTCCTGACGAATCTGGTTCCGGGGTCAGGGCATTAGCTCGTCTAAACATGCGGGAAAGCTAGCTCTAAGGCCCCTAGTGTTGAACTTCTAGCAGAGGAGGATGGAATAGAGGTCGATCCGCTATGTCCCTCCCCCTCAGGAAGAAGGCCCTGCTGTCCCTCGCAGTCACCCTAGGTACCCTCGGTACAGCCGAGCTCGGCCTGCGTGTCTTCGGCTTTCAGTTCATGCCGAAGGAGGTCCCGCTGATCATCTGGAACCCAGATGAGGACAAGCAGTTCGACTCCCTGCAGGCGCTCCACAAGATGGACCCTGAGTGCCTATGGACACCACAGCCCTACGCCGCCATCCCATGGGAGCCCGGAGAGAGCGTCAACTCTCGCACCTACCGCGGCCCGCTCCTCGAGGAGGATCTAAGAGAGCCCCCCTTTCGGGTCGCCTTCCTAGGCGACTCCTCCACCTTCGGCTGGGGCATCAGCCATGACCAGACCTACGCAGCGCGCTCAGCCGCCGCATTGAGCGAGTCGGGCGTCCCCGCTCAGTCTCTCAACGCGGGCGTCATCGGATACACAGTGCTTCAGGGACTGCACAGATATCGCAGCCTCGTACGCAGCCACAAGCCTGACGTCGTCGCGCTCGCCTTTGGCGCGGTGAATGACCACTACCAGGCACCGGGCAAGACGAGTGATATCGCGAAGATCCAGAAGCTCTCGAGCGAAGGGACCGGGATCGGGCCGGCTCTGGGCTGGATCCGCGAGCGCTCCAGGATTGCGCACTTCATCGACTCGATGCGCTTCGAGAGAAGCGGCGGCGAGGCAGCGCTCCGCAAGCGCTACAGGGAGAGTCGCAGGAGAGACTTCATCTCACTCTCTGAGGTTGGCAAGCGAGAGTACGCAGGCGTGAGACGAATCTCCCTCGCCGAATATCGCCGCTACCTCGAAGAGCTTATCAATGAGATCCGCGCGGACGGGGCAGAGCCTGTCCTGCTCTCTATGCCCCGCAAGCTCGCCTCCGAAGCAGAGGCCCCGGTCCTCCTCGACTACTCACATGCGACAGAGGTCACTGCCACTCGCCTAGGGGTCCCGCTCGTCGATGTGCGCGCACACTTTAGGTCCTTCGGTGAGATCTACGAGACAGCGCTCTTCCTCGACAACTGGCACCCGCGCCCCAAGGGGCACCAGGTGATCGCCGACGACCTGCTCCCCCTCCTGACGTCCATCGCCAGAGAGCGAGGGCGCGCACCAACACCTAAGGACAAGGACTGAGCCTTGCACGTCCAAGTCCTCTCGAGCGGGAGCGAGGGCAACTCCACCCTCATACGTTGTGGTGAGCTCACGCTCCTCGTAGACGCGGGACTGTCTATGCGCGCTCTCACAGAGCGCCTCGAGGCGGCGCGCGTCTCGCCGAAGCAGGTCGACCACGTGCTCCTGACTCACGCCCACCTAGATCACGCACGCTCCGCAGGGATCGTAGGCAAGCGACATGGCGCGGTCGTCCACTGCCCTGAAGCGATGATGCAGAACCGCTCAGTCGCGCGCGCGCCCGAGCTCTGCGCGCTGCCAATCGGAGGAGCCTTCGAGCTCGAGGTACCCGGTGGGGACGAGCCCCTGCTCATTGAGACCATCCCTCTCCCCCACGACTGTGACCCCACGGTCGCGCTCAGGCTCACCCACAGAGAGCGGACGGCCGTGATCTGCACAGACTGCGGACACCCTCGGCACGACCTCGCACCCCTCCTCAGCGGGGCTCACCTAATGCTCCTTGAGTTCAACTATCAGCCGGAGCTTATGGCGACGAGCCCTTATCCAGCGAAGCTCCGAAAGCGCATCAGCGGGGATCGCGGGCACCTCTCCAACGCTCAAGCGCAAGAGCTCCTCAGCGAGCTCGTAGGGACTGAGCTGCACACCCTCGTCCTAGGGCACCTCTCGCAAAAAACGAACACTCCAGAGCTCGCGCTGAGCGCAGCGCGAGAGACCCTCGAAGCTCTCGGACGACTCGACGTCGAGGTGCACGTCGCCAGCCAACACGAGGTCGGCTTGAACCTAGAGGTCTAGCTCAGGTGAAGAAGCGGAAGCGCACGATCGCCCCGATCGCCAAGAAGGCGCCCTTCAAGCCGATCTTCTTGCCCTCGTCATAGCCGCGGCTGTCGTAGCTAATCGGGACCTCTGCGACCCGCAGCTTGGCTCGCGCGAACTTCGCCGTCATCTCTGGCTCCACCGTGAAGGTGCGCGACTTGATGTCAAGCGAGCGCGCGACGTCAGCGCGCATGAGCTTGTAGCAGGTCTCCATGTCTGTGAGACGGAGGCCTGTGAAGAGGTTGCTCACGCGAGTCAGAGTGCGGTTGCCGTGATAGCGCCAGAAGTTCACATCGAGGGTGTAGGCGCCGCCTAGAAAGCGACTGCCGTAGACGACATCCGCCTCCCCGCTCTCGAAGGGGACGAGGAGCTTCTCATAGTCCGCGGGGTCGTACTCGAGGTCGGCATCCTGAATGACGACCGCGTCGCCCTCGACGTTCTGAAAGCCAGTGCGCAGCGCGGCCCCCTTGCCCTTATTCGTCTCGTGTTTGAAGGAGCGCACCTCAGGGTGCGCGACCACAAGCTCCGCGATGATCGCTGCGGAGCCGTCCTTGGAGCAGTCGTCCACGAGGAGCAGCTCCTTCTCATGAGGAGTCGCGAGGACGCGCGCTACGATCTCGCGCAGCGTGGCCTCCTCGTTGTAGACGGGCATGACGATGGAGAGCTTCATGTATGCCTACCTGTGCGGCTCCGGTCCGTCATCTGTGAGTCCTTCGAAGAGCTCGCCGATCCCGAGGTCCCTCAGGACCCCCTCGTGGAGCTCCTTGTAGCCGAGCTCATCCTCGATGCACCAGGTCGGCTTGAGGAAGAGGCGGAAGATCTCCTCATCGGCGCGCTGCCGGGTGGACTGAACCGCGCGCCGACGCTCCATCCAAGCGTCCCAGTTACCGAGCAGATCGTTCATGCCGATGAAGTCAGCGGTCGCGACCCTGGTCAAGGGGAAGGTCTCAGAGGCGCCGCCGCGCGCACGCTCCCACATCTTCCGTACAGGGCCGGTAGCGTCGGTCACAGCGTTCTGGATCCGGAAGGGCCCATCATCTTCGATCCCAGCGGAGGCGAACATGCGCCTGACGCTGAGGGCGAGGAGGGCTGGAAAGACCTTGCCGAAGGCCTCATCGCCGTAGTTCTTGAAGCACGCGAGGAGTGGGTTGCGCACCTGAAGGAGGCGGATCATCTCCATGGGCATGCGCCGACTCGTGCTTGAGTGGTGGTGGTAGCAGACAGAGAGGGGCGTGTAGAGCACCTCATAGCCAGCGATCCAGGTCCTCCAGCCGAGGTCTACGTCCTCGTAGTAGGCGAAGAACTCCTCGTCGAAGCCGCCGAGCTCATCGAAGACTCGAGCGTCCATAGCCATGGCTCCGCCGCAGGCGAAGAGGGTCTTTCGCGCCCAGTCATGCTCTGGCCCCGGGTCCTCGAGGTAGCCGCGCTGGATGCCGATGCCGTGGAAGTTCATGCCGCCGCCAGCAGAGTTCATGAGCTTGCCGTCCCAGGAGTACATCTTGGCGGTCGTCGCAGCGCACTCGCCGCGCGCGATGGGCGACACGAGCTCGCGGAGCCAGGCCTCTTCGACGCGCATGTCGTTGTTCAGGAAGACCACGACCTCGGGCGAGTCAGAGGCTCTCACCCCTTGGTTGCAGCCCTTGCTGAAGCCGGCGTTGTCCTCATTCTCTACGAGCCGCACCCACGCGTGCTTCTCGCGCATCTCGTCTTGGCTGCCGTCGCTCGAGCCGTTGTCTACGAGGACGACCTCGTACTTATCCTTCGGATAGTCCAGCGCGGCGAGGGTCTCGAAGCAGGGCTCGAGGTGGTGCTTGCCGTTCCAGTTAAGGATCACGATCGAGCACCTCGGCAGGTCTTCGTCGCGCACCGGCGCCCCGAGCTCGACCGCGAGCCCTAAGGGATCTACCTTCCCGCGCTTGCCCTTGCGGCCCTTGAGGACCTTCTTCACGAAGCCCATCACGACGCCACCTCCGCAGCAGCGGCAGAGCGCCCAGGCCGAAGCTCTACAGCAGTCAAGCGCAGGTGGGCCTCAGGCCCACCCTCTGAGAGCGCACACTCGAGGCGCAAGCGCTCGGCCCCGGGCGGCACTTCGAGATCTAGACAGACCTCACGGATCTCGTCTGCGCCTTCAGCGAAGAAGGGCTCGATCTTCCCGAGCTCTACGCCATCCACGAGGACTCGTCCCCCCATCTCAACACTCTCAGACTCGACGCCCAAGAGCGCGACAGAAAGCGAGAGCTCACGTCGGCCGCCGCCAGTCCCAGAGAGCTCGTACTCCACAGCGCCGCCGCCGGGGGTCAAGAGGAGCCAGTCCGCGCCCTGCTCCACGCAGGACTCTTGGACCGCCGTGTCACGCGCGCCTCGCACGAGGAGGGCTCCCGCGCCCTCCGGGCTGCGGTCCACGCAGACCGGCGCACGATAGCGCGCCTCTGTCTCCTCGCCGTTCTCCTCGAGGGTCTTGACGCGCATGAAGTCTTGCGAGAGGCGCTCCTTGAGGTCGGGCTCATCTACGAAGCGCCGCATCTTTAAGGCGAGGTCTTCGGGGTCGCCGACCTTGAAGTGCAGGCCGTCCACGCCGTCCTTCACGAACTCCGCCATGCCGCCGATGTCGCTCGCGAGCACAGGCGTCTCGGTCAGGAAGGCCTCGTGGATCGTGATCGGTGAGTTCTCATACCAGACGCTCGGGACGACGAGCACGTCGATATCTGCGTAGACCTCGCTCAGGCGTGAGTTGTCGAAGCGCCCCTTGAAGTGGACGTTAGCTCCCTCCGCGAGCTCCTGGAGCTCAGCGTGGTGCGGGTCGCCCTCGGGGTCAAAGGTGCCGTAGACGTTCAGCTCGCAGTCTGCGTCCCTCAAGAGCTGCATCGCGCGGATCATCGCCTCTCCGCCCTTGTACCAGACGAGCGAGCCGACNAAGCCGAAGCGCACACGGCCCTCAGGAGACGAGGTCTTGGCGAGGGCCTCGACGTGGTCTGTTCGCATGCCGTTGTCGCTGAAGAGGAAGCGGTGCGGATCAAAGCGCCCGCTCTCAATGTACTTCTGGCGCAGGAAGCGGCTGGGGCTGATGCAGAGGTCGGCCTCGGCGTAGGCGCTGAGGACGTAGTCGTGCCGCGCGATCGTGTCCTCGTACCCCTCGAGGCGCTGGCGCTGATCTTGTCCGACGAAGGCCTTCAGGCCACCGATCAAACCGTCGAAGGCGCCACCCGCGACCTTACCTAGGGCGCGCGCAGCAGGGATCTTGTCTAGGGCCTTCTCTTTCACACATAGAAAGCATCCTGCGCCCTGATTCCCCTCGCAGATCTGACCGTCCGGGCGGATCAGCTGCACCCGGGCGCAGAGCCCCCAGTAGTCGTGGCAAGTGATGATCGTCGGCAGCGCGAACTCCTTCGCCACGCTGACGAGCCCAGCAGAGGAGTGGATGAGGTGCTGGAAGTGCACGAGATCGAAATCCTCGCGCATCAGGAGCCGGCGGAAGGCCGCCTCAGCCTCAGGGTGGTGGTAGCTCTCAGCTATCGAGCGATGCGCCAAGCGGTGGGTCCAGCGCAAGACCCGCAGCCCCTGAAATTCCGACTCCTCCATCGAGAAGTCCTCTGGCGTCGCCTCCCCCTCTGCCGGAACACGCGCCAAGACGGTCACGGAGTGGCCGCGGCGCTGCATCTCGAGCGCGATGTTCTGGGTGTAGATCTCCGTCCCAGCCCAGGTGTCAGGCGGGAACCCGTGGACGACATAGAGGAGCTTCAGCGGCTCCCCGTCAGAGACCTTCGTCGCAGGCCGCCTGCGCGGGGTGCGACCGCCCTCATAGAGGCCGAGGAAGGTGGCCTCACGCTGTGCCCGCGCCTCCTCGAGGAGCGCGTCCGCCTCAGCGCCGACGTGACCGGCAGCGCTGATCGCCTCAGCGTCTGTCTTCAACTGACGCCTAGTGAGCTCTTTGGCGTCACTCTTAGAGCCGACGCAGATCCGATCGAGCCACTCAGCGTTGAAGCGCGCGTCGATCTGACCTCGCGCGTGGTGCTCTTCTGGGGTGTAGTCGTGGCTGTGCTCGACGGTCGCCTCGTCGTCGTAGACGACGGTGTAGCCGGCCTCGAGGAGCGCGCGCGCCATGAGCACATCCTCACCGAAGGGCGTGCGCGGGAAAGGGTGCAGCTCCCAGACCTCACGGCGATAGCCGGCGGCGACGTCATTGAAGTTGTAGAGCAGGCGGCGCTCGTGGGCGTTCATATCCTCGTAACCTTCAACATCAGCGAGGCGAACCTCGCGGCGACCGGCAGAGTAGCCTGGGTCGTTCTCGCTGAAGAGCTTCGTGAGGAGGTGCGCGTCCGGACGCGGGACGTTGCGACAGGTGACGGCAGCGACCTCAGGGTCTTCGAAGTTCTTGACAAGCTTCGAGAGGAAGGAGGGGTCGCTAGGGATCGCGTCTTGCGTCAAGAAGACGAGCAGGTCGCCGCGCGTGCGCGCTGCGAGGAGGTTGCGAGTGTCGCCGTGATCAAACTCGACCGTTGTGATGCGCTCACGAGAGAGCTTCACGGGGAGCCTCTCTCCCCAGGACTCCAAGGCATCCCAAGTCCCGTCCGAAGAGCTCGAATCGATGGCGTAGACGTCCCAGTCGAGCTTGAGGTCTTGCTCAGCGAGGCCGCCCATGAGGCGGTCCAAGAACTCCATCCCCTGATACGTGGGAATGAGGACGCTGACGGATTGAATAGGACGCATGGCTAGAGAGAAGTCGGGAGCTCCTGGGCTATTTTCGGCACTCAAGGAGCCGCTGGAAGAGACCTCAGGGCCCTTCTAGAGCCTTTGACCCCCTCGCGGGACGATCTCAACCCCTCTGATTCCGCGCCTCAGACCTCAAAAGGGGCGAAGCATGCCGCAATCCCTCCGATTGCAACTTCCCTACTGGGGCTTAGTTTCTAGAGTCTGCCGCTGTATCCATGAGCGGCCTGCAGTCCACCTCGCTCCCCCAGCCCTGGCTGCCCCAGTATTGGCCCAAGATCTGCCCCGCGCGGAGCAAGAGGGAGCGAAAAATCCACGGCCAGCGCTGCCCCCGATCCCCTAGGAAGCGCCAGTCCTCCCGAAGCTCGTAGAGGTACCCCCTCAAGGCTGAGGCCAGGTGCGGGCGTACGAGATAGTCGTGGAGCTGCCTGTGAAAGGCAGCGTCGACGCGGTTGCGCTCGAAGGCTGTCTTCGCGTTGTAGCTGTGCGCGTGATGAACGACGGCAGCAGCTGCGAAGCGGATGCGGTGACCTGAGGAGAGTGCGCGCGCTGCCCAGGCGAAGTCCTCGCCAAACGGGACGTCCGGGAAGGGCAGCTCACTCAAGACGTCTCGGCGAATGGCGCTCGCGACGTTGTTGAAGTGCAGCCAGCGCGCGCGCTCAGCGGGTGGGAGCTCCCAGATGGGCCCAGTCTTATCCAGATCCCTGGTCTGATCCTCACCTGAGGCCTCAGGCTGCCGAAGCACAGTCCGCGCCGTGAGGGGGTCGTCCTCCGGCGAGGGGAGGATGCGACCGAAGGCGCCTGCGACGCGCTCGTCATCAAAGGCCTCCGTGAGCTTCGCGAGGAAGTCAGGCCCCTCTGGGAGCGCGTCCTGCGAGAGGAACACGACGAGCTCACCCGCCGCGCGGGAGGCGAGCTCGTTGCGAGTGCGGCCGTGACGAAACTCTGCTTGAGGGATCGTCTCAAAAGGAACCCCATACCGAGCTAGGAGCTCAGCGCTGCCGTCGGTAGAGCTCGAGTCCGTAGCGAGGACCTCATGACCGCCATCTACGACCTGGGCCTCTAGACGGGGCAGGAGCCGCTCTAGGTGGTGCCTGCCGTTGTAGACGGGCAGGAGGACGGAGACCTTGGGATGACTCATAAGGGCGCTCAGCCTTCTCTGGAAGTATAGGCCCCGCCATGTGCCCGGGCGCACTGCTGGATCTAGAGACCTTGTCCCTCTAGCCTTTAGGTCGACCCTAGCGCCCCTTCTACTTCAATCAGACCCCCATGAAGCCTGATCACAAGGCCATCGCCTTCGGCCTCCTCGTCACCGCGCTCCTCTCTAGCACCATGGTCGTCGCCGGCCTCAAGGCTGGCATCACGCCTGGTGTGAGCCCCCTCGTCATCCTCTGCGCCTGGGGGGCCTTCGCTGCGGCATCCCGCGGCGCAGGCGGGAAGCGCTTCTTGAACATCGCCCAGGTGGCGGGATCAGCGGGCATGGCCGTCGTGGCCGGGGTGATCTTCCCCGCGCCGCTCCTTCAGCACCTGCACCTCTCACGCGCCGAGGACGCGCTGCGGGAGTTGGGAGTCACCGGCGATCTGCGAGCGATGCCATGGCAGGACGCGAAGGCGCTGCTCGCAGAGCATGGGCTCTCGATCCCAGCTGTCGACATCCCCACCATGATGATCGTCTGCTTCGCGGGCGCGCTCATCGGATACGGCTTCGTCGGCATCGCGACTCGCAAGTTCCTCACAGACCCGACGCTCCCTGCTCCTGAGGCGCGCGCCTGCGAGACGATGATCGGAACCGCGACTGCAGAGGCTAGCGCCCGCCCCCAGCTCGGAGTCTCTCTCGTCCTTGGGCTCGCAGCCAGCTTCTTCGCACCCCTCCTCGCGCACCTCGGGGCAGCGAAGGATCACGTGATCCTCTACACCAAGCAGCTCGGGGATCGCTCCTTCACTCTCGACCTGCCCTTCACCCCCATCTATATCGGGATCGGCGGGCTCCTGACCCTCGCCACCGCGCTGCTCGTCTTCGCCGGCTCGTTCCTGCGCCTAGTCGGCGACTGGGCCCTGGCCTCCATCGACCCCTCCAGCCCCCTCGCCGGCGACTATCCCTCGAACTCCATGCGCTGGGTCGGCGGCGGCGCGATGACTGTCGCGGTGGCCTACTCCCTCGTGAAGTTCATGGGGCCCCGAGTCGCGGCCGCGAAAGAGAACCTAGACGAGGCGCTCCTTGAGGTGCCGGCCGGGACGAAGCGCCTCTTGAGCCTCTCCATCGCGGCAGGTGTAGTCACCCTCGCAGGCTGGCTCTTCATGACCGACGGCGCGACACCCTTCGCCTTCTCCATGATAGCCGCGGTCCTCGTGATGGCCCTCTTCATGGTCACGCTAGGAGCGATCCTCTCCCTGCAGATCGGCAGTTCAGCCTCCCCCGTCTCGGGCACGATCTTCGTGACGACCCTCACGCTCTGCCTCGTCGCCTTGGCCGTAGGCCGACAATCTGTCGACGACATCCCCTTGCTCATGGCGCTCCTCGTCGGCGCCTGCGTCGCGGTCTGCACAGCCAACGACTCCAGTCAGGACTACAAGACCCTGCAGCTCTGCGGCGTCGCCCCCCGCGAGGGCTTCACCGCCCAGCTCTTAGG
Organism: Planctomycetota bacterium; assembly: GCA_022446815.1. Lineage (GTDB taxonomy): Bacteria > Planctomycetota > UBA1135 > UBA1135 > JAKVCE01. Next base: position 22,097 of record JAKVCD010000016.1, on the reverse strand, counting down.
CCTCATCGTCGGCTGCGTCTTCGTCCCGCTCTCCCTCTACGTAGCCCACGAGGCTTACGGCTTGGGCACGAATGAGCTCACCGCACCTCAAGGGCAGATGTTCGCCACCCTCGTCGACGGGCTCCTCCTCCAAGAGGCGCTGCCCTGGTCGCCGATCCTCCTGGGGCTCCTTGTCGGCGTCGTCGCGGTCGGCATGGACATCATCGCTGGAAAACGAGGCCTGCAGCTCCCCGCTATGGCGCTCGCCGTCGGCATCTATCTCCCCGCCTACCTCGGGATTGGGATCCTCATTGGCTCTGTCTGCCGCTACTTCGGAGAGCGTGCGCGCGAGCGTGAGACGGGCAAGCGAGAGCGTACAAATGAGGGCATCCTCGCAGCAGCAGGCCTCATCACCGGCGCGGCGGCCTTGGACCTCATCCTTGGTGTAGGCGTACTCTTCGGCTTCGACATCAGCTCTCTACAGATGTTCTCCACAGAGGCTGCTGATGGAATGATCTCCGTCCCGAGCGCGCTGACCACCGTGACCGCCCTCATCGGCATCGCGACCCTCGGCTGGATCCTGTTCCGCAACGCGAAGGTCGGTACGACGGGAGAGGCGTAGAGACCGGCCCGATGACGACAAAGCCTGACGCGGTCTCCCTGCGAGAGATCACGAAAGACACGGTCAAGTCGATCCTCGCGCTCGAGGTCGCAGAGGGTCAGGAGGATCTCGTCGGCGACAACGGAAACTCCCTCGCCCAAGCCCTGTTCGAGGAGAAGGCCTGGTACCGAGGTATCTACGCAGGCGACGAGCCCGTCGGCTTCCTGATGCTCTCCGTAGACCGTGAGAAGCCGGAGTTCTACCTCTGGCGCTTCATGATCGACGCCAAGCAGCAGCGGAAAGGCTACGGCAAGCGCGCCATCGAGCTACTCATCGAGGAGGTGCGCGCCCAGCCCGAGGCGAGGGAGCTCACACTCCACGTCATGGACCTCCCCCACAGCGCCGTCTCCTTCTACGAGGCCTTGGGCTTCAAGCTGACGGGCGAGCGCGACGGGGACGAGCTCGTGATGAGCCTGCCGCTCTAGCTGCGGTCGCAGAGCTCGCGGAAGTTGCACATAGAGCACTCGCGCGAGCCCGCCTCAACCATGGGGAAGGCGTCCGGGTCTCCCGTCGAGTTGTCCGCGTTGAAGTGCACCTCACGCATCTCGGTGATCGAGGCCTCAATGCGCTCCTCCACAGGGACCATGTCCGCCGCGGTGTGCCGCGCGGTCTCGAGCTCGTCCGTTGCGAGGTAAGCGTCCGCCGTCTCCACCTGCTCAGGCTGAACGCCCCACTTCTCGCGGGCGTAGATCGTGTAGATCGCGAGCTGATAACGGTCTGCCTCGCGCGGCCTACCCGTCTTCCAGTCGTAGATCACGACCTCCTCGCCACGCCTGTAGGCGAGGTCCGGCACCGCGAAGATCTTCGTATCAAAGAGCGTGAAGGTGTCCATCGCCTCGAAGGCGAGGTAGTCCTTGGGCTCGACGGCGCGTACCTCGGCGAGGTCCGATGAGTCGAAGAAGGTGGCGACAGCGCTCTTTATGCGCTCGACATAGCGCTTGCCATACTCAGCTGCAGCCCCTGAGGCCTCGTCGATCTTCGCCTCTTCGTAGTGATGCTCGGAGAGTCGCGTGGCCTTGTTGTTCGAGCGCCAAGCGCCGTCACGTGACTCCTTGTAGCTCCGGCGCAGGATGGCGAGCGCCGCAGCCTCGACCTCCTCACGCGTGAACTCCCGACCGGACTCTCGCGACTGGAACCACTCCTCCAAAGCGCTGTGCACCGCGTCACCTGCGAGCATCGGCATGCTCGTCATCTTCTTGAGCTGGTAGGCTCGCTTGCGCTCATCCGATGCTCCGCGGTTCCATCCGCCCCAGGCGAGGTAGTACTGCAGGTAGTAGCGCCGCTTGCACGCGTGAAACATGCGCGCGCGCGATGAAGACCAAGACAGCTCGTGGGCAAGCGCCATCAGTTGTCGATGTGGTAGAGCGTGGAGGTGGAGGCATCCAAAACAAAGAGCGCCCCTGAAGGGGTACGCGTCAGTGAGATGAGGGCGCCCGGGGTGAAGCTAGGGGCGGCTACGGCAGCGCCACAATCAAGCTGCAGCGGACAGTCCACGACTCCTGCGGAGTAGCGCTTCAAGACGCCTGTGGAGGCGTCTACCCAGTAGGTGTCCTCCTCGGCCGAGGCCAGCGGTGATACGGGCCCATCAAGCCCCACCGCGAGCGTGCTCAGCTCGCCGCCTTCCCAGCCGAAGAGCGGGTTACCCAGGCTGTCGAGCGCGCGCAAATGACCTCCGCTCTCCGTGATGAGGAGTAGCCCGACGCAAGTCGCGGTGATCCCCGTCGGCAAGTCCAAGCTAGCCACGTCATGTGGCCCATCTACGGCTCCCGGGCCGACGCCGCCTACAGCGGTCGTGACGCTGCTCGCGAAAGGGGTCGTGTAGATGCGCCGCAGAGCGTGGTTGTTCGTGTCCGCGACCCACACCTCGGGCGGACTGTCAGCCGAGACAAAGGGCTGGCTCTCGAAGGTGAGGTCAAACCGAGCCGCCTCCAAGCCCCCATCCAAATACCCAGCGCCTGAGGCGGGGTCTCCTGCGAACAGGCTCACGGTGTTCGAGTTGAAGCGGTCTATCGCCAAGAGGCAGTCGTTCGCAGTCTCAATGACCACGAGTGTCTCTGCGTCTAAGACACGCAGTCCGCCGAGCGCGGACGCGTGAGCTGCGCCCAAGATGGAGAGGTAGGCGTCGATCACGCCAGGCGTCACCAAGCTCTCCTCAATTGGCGCGCTCGGATCGCTCACGTCTATAGCCCAGAGTCCTCCGTCTGCTGCTGTGAGGTAGAGCACCTCGCCCTCTCCCGCCGCAGTCACTTGCCCAGCAAGCCCAGCGTCATAGCCAGCCAGCGGGACGACCGTCGGGGTCACCGGAGCCGCGAAGACCCCTGCAGACGCGACGCAGCCGTTGGCGCCAGACGGGCTCGGGAGTACGCCGATTGAGACGGCCTCTCCGGCGCTGCCCTCCCCTTCGCGACAGCCGCCGAGGACTCCCGCCGCCACCGCCAAGAAGAGCGCACCGGACCGCGCACTCAAGAGCCCCATTTCGTCGCTGCTCAACATGGGTGCAGTCTCCCCCTTGTGATGCCTCGACTCAAGCGCGCGCCCGTGCCAGTCTGCCTAAGCAGCCTCAGAGCTCTCGATCTCACCTGCAGGGGCGGCGCTCACCTCCGCTCCATCGCTCGTCACCAATCGGGACTCCTCGCGCTCTGTGGTGAGGAGGTGGACTGGACGACGCCACAGGCGCGCTAGGTTCTTCAACACCTCACCAGCCTCGGAGAGGTCCAGCTCGCGGCCTTCGAACTGGTGCTTGAGCAGCAGCTCACCGCGTCCCTCATAGTCATCATCCAAGAGCTCGATGCGCGGCGTCCCGCCCCAGGAGAGGCCCTGGAGCAGCCTACGCTTCACCTCGACCCAGCCTCGCTCAGCGACCTCTAAGGCCCCGCTCTTAGGGTTTCGGTCGTAAACAAAGAGCGAGCAGCGCTCAGCAAACTCCTCGTCCACGAGCGCGTCAATGAAGCTCGTGTCGTTGTGCACCTGCCGCAGCTTGAAGAGATCCATGCCCTTCTCCTCTGCGTATCGGAAGAGCTCTATGCCCAGCTTGTAGGGGTTGAGCTGACCAGGGACGGCGGCGGTCGCGCCGCTGTGACAGTCCGCGAAGTCGACAATCTCGTCCGTCTCCAGCAGACCATGAGTGAGCATGCGGCTGTGCCAGAATGAGGCCCAGCCCTCATTCATGATCTTCGTCATGCGCTGAGGCACAAAGTAATAGGCCTCCGCACGGACGATCCGCAAGAGTTCTCGCTGCCAAGGCTCGAGGGGAGCGTTCTCAGCAAGGTGCCCTAAGACGTCATAGCTCGGAAGCTTGAAGCCTGCACCGCGATGCAACTCGAGGCTAGAGAAGCTGCGCTCCCTCGGCGCCTCGCCCTGAGGCCTGAGACCGTCCGCTGACCGCGCGAGTTCGCGCGCCGGGAGGAAAGGGTCGATGAGGTTGTCGAGCGAGATCGCTTGGTCGAGAAAGCGATCTACCGTCTCCTGCCCATAGGCGTCTACGAAGCGACGGATGCGGCTCCCGTGATGCGCCATCCGGTCGAGCATCCCTCGATCTGTAGGCTTAAACCAGGCGTTGTGCTTGAAGAAGTCAGCGTGACCGAACACGTGCGCCATGACGAGCTTCTGCTCCATCATCGAGTTCGATCGTACGAGGTAGGCGTAGGTCGGATCGGTGTTGATCACGAGCTCATAGATCTTGGAGAGGCCCCACTGGCGGCCCTTCTCCATGCGCTCATACTCCATTCCAAAGCGCCAGGACGGATAACGCACGGGGAAGCCGCCGTAAGCAGCCAAGGCGTTCACCTGCGAAGGGTCCACCATCTCAAAGACGACGTCGAAGAAGTCGAGGCCAGCAGAGCGAGCGAGCGCCTCTATGCGCTCTGCCCAGGGGCGGAGGCTCGGGTCTATAGGAGAAGACTGCCGCATCATCTCAGCGCCCCTTCCCTAAGAAGGCCCGGATCGCGTCAGGGATCCCGTCACGGTCCTCAACCGCCCAGGTCACGAGGCCCTCCTCATCAGGGAGGGCGGAGTCGAGGTCCTTCTTGAACTGACCGGAGCCGTAGGCGCTCTTCACCTGCCCATAGCAGAACTGGTTGACCCGCGGGAGGATCTCATCACGCAGGACAGCGATGCAGCGCTCGGTGTCACGCGCAGACCAATTGTCGCCGTCCGAGTAATGGAAGGGGTAGATGTTCCACTCCTCTGGCCGGTAACGCTCGAGGATCTCGGAGAGGCAGGTGTCATAGGCCGAAGAGATCTTCGTGCCGCCTGACTCTCGCAGGTGAAAGAAGGTCTCCTGATCGACGATCTTCGCGACTGCGTCGTGAACGACGTAGACGACCTCGAGGTTGTCGTATTGCTTGCGCAGCCAGGTGTCGATCCAGAAGGCCTTGATGCGGACGATCTCCTTCTGCTCACGGCCCATAGACCCTGAGACGTCCATAATGTGGAAGACCACGGCTGAGGACTCTGGCTTCGGCTGCTCCTTCACGCAGCGGATGCGCTCATCCTCTGCGGTCGGGATAACAGAGGGGCGCCTGGGGTCCCACTCTCCTGAAGCGATCGTGCGCTTGAGCGCCTGCCTGTAGGTGCGCCTGAAGTGCCTGAGAGACTTCGGCCCGACCCTGCGAATCCCAGAGTAGCTGCCGCCATTCGACGTCAGCATGCGGTCGCCACGGGGCTCGATGTTCGGGAGCTCTAGCTCCTCACCGAGCATGTCTGCGAGCTCTGCGAGGTCGACGTCAACCTCCAGGATGTGATGTCCCTCTTGCTCACCAGCCCCGCCGGCGGCGTCTCCTTGGGACTCGTCTGCCTCGAGGGGTTCACCAGCCTCGCCGGGCCCTTGCCCGACGCCGCCCTCAGAGTTGTCGCCGTACTTAAAACGCGGCGTCTCGATCTGTGTCACCGGTATAGAGACAGTCTCCTCCCCCCTCCTCCCGAGGAGCTCGGAAGAGGAGAGAAAACTCCTGAGGTCTCGGCGCAGTCGACCGCGAACGATCTCACGGAAGCGTGCCCTGTCTCGCTCGATGCGGAACATGGAGCCTAAGCTGCCTGCGCCTCCTCGCCCGGCTCTTCGCGCGCGTCACCCCTCGCGAAGAGATTGGCCACGTAGTCCAAGACGAAGTCTGCGGAGAGCTCGTCGTAGCCGAACTCACGGACGAGCCGGTCACGAATGAGCGCGATCCGCTCTTGTGAGTCGGGGTCGACCACGGTCGAGACCAGGCTCGTGAGCTGGATCGAGTCGCGCCGATCCTCAAAGACCTTCAACTCGAGCGCGCGAGAGAGGCGCTCGTTCTCTTGATAATCGAAAGTCTCTCCCTCGAGGTGTACGGAGGCCACGTAGTTCATGAGCTCGTGACGGAAGTCATCCTTGCGCCCCTCAGGGATATCGATCTTCTCCTCAATCGCCCGCATCAAGCGCTCATCTGGGTCGTTCGCGATCCCGTCGGAACCTACGACCTTCTCCTGGGTCACGTAGGCCTTCACGTTGTCGACATACTTCCCGCAGAGGCGGTCGATGGCTTCGCGGTCGGCGCAGATCGCCGCCTGCACCTCTTGCTTGATGATCTCCTCGTACTCCTCGCGAGCGAGGGTGATGAGGTGGGTGTAGCGTTTGCGCGTGTCCTCATTCGAGATGAGGCTGTGGTGGCCAAGGCCCTCCTCTAAGGCGTCGAGGACCTCGATCGGTCCCACCGTCGGTGTGTCAGAGACCAGGCAGCTCGCGAGGCTGTCCTGCACATAGCGCGGGCTGATACCGTTCATACCCTCGCGAGGTGCGCTGCGGCGAAGCTCCTCGATCTGCTCCGCGCCGAAGCCGTTCGCACGCTTGCCATCATAGAGGCGCGCCTTCTGCAAGAGGCTCAGGGTCGGATGCGTCGGGTCCTCGATGCGCGTGAGGGTCGCCCAGAGTGCAGCGATCTCGAAGGTGTGCGGCGCGACTGAGCGAGTGGTGCTCCCGCAGCTGCCGAACTGGCGCTCATAGATCTTTACCTCATCTGCGGCAGCTAGGTTGTAGGGGATGTCGATCTTGATAGTCCTGTCCCTGAAGGCCTCCATCAGGTCGTTCGACTGCAGCTTCTTGTACTCCGGCTCATTCGTGTGCCCGATGATCACCTCGTCGATGTGCGTCTGAGGGAACTTGCGGGGCTTAATACTGTGCTCTTGCGTGGCGCCGAGGAGGTCATAGAGGAAAGCCACATCGAGCTTCAGCACCTCGACAAACTCGAGCATGCCGCGGTTAGCGACGTTGAACTCGCCGTCAAAGTTGAACGCTCGCGCGTCCGAGTCGGACCCATACTCTGCGATCTTGCGGTAGTTGAGGTCGCCGGTGAGCTCGGTGGAGTCTTGGTTCTTCTCGTCCTTGGGCTGGAAGGTGCCGATGCCCTTGCGCTCCTGCTCGTCGAGCACGAAGCGCTGGACGCGGACGTGGCTGATGACCTTCTCCCAGTCTCCCTCGTAGCGCTCCATGAGGGTCTGATAGAAGTGACGGCTGACAGGGTCGAGGTCTCCCTCGATCTGCAGCTTGTAGTCCCTGTTTGACCGCTGATTCAGTCGCTCCACGAAGGCAGGCCGCGCCTCCGCAGGGACCAACAGGATCGGGTCTTGGTTCATGGGTGAGGGCGTGACCTCACCGTCCACGTCCCAGCTGAAGGTGAAGAGTGCGCCAGCCTCAGTCCTGCTGTATGTCTCAAGGCCGCCCTTCAAGAGGCGCGCGATGGTGCTCTTCGAGGAGCCCACGGGCCCATGCAAGAGGATCACCCTGCGCTCAGGCCCGAAGCCATGCGCGCCAGCACGGATCGTCTTGACGAGCGCGTTGAGGGCGTCATCTAACCCGAAGACTGCGTCCTTGCCACCACCCAAGGGGTCACTAAAGAGCCTCCATGCGCGGCCGCCACCGGGGCGCTCCTCCCAGCCGTGGTGCTCGATCATGTCGAGCATGCGCTGCCAAGCGTTGCGGCAGATGAGAGGGTTTGCATCCACCTGCTCTAGATACTCATAGAAGTTGCCCTCCCAATTGAGGGCTAGGAAGCGCTCTCGCTCTCGTCCTGTGTGGACTAGGTCTCTCAGGGTTTGTTCCGGGTTGCTCATCTGAATCGGCCTCTTCTGTGTCATCCGGTGGAGTGATCGCGGAGCACGGGGTCTTCCGCGTCTCCTCTTTCGGGTCCCTGTGGGCGCTGACTCAAGCACCTCTCTTGAACCTAGACCCTGTGTCCCGCCCACGAACACGCCCATTTCTGACATGGGTGGCCCCCTCAGGAGCCTTCTACGACCCTTGAGGACGGGAAAGCGAACCCCAAACCGAGTATTCTCCCGCCGTGCGATCGCTCCTCATCTGTCTCCTCCTCGCCGCCTGCGCGCCCCAGGAGACCCTCCCCGTGCCCCTGGACGCCGACACCTTCGACGCCCAGCGCGCTTGGGATGACCTCTTGCATCAGGTCGAGCTAGGCCCGCGGCCAGCTGGGTCCCCCGCGCTTGAGGAGACACGCGTTTGGATCGCCAGCGAGCTCGAGCTGATGGGGCTCACTCCGGTGCGAGAGGACTTTCAAGCCGACACCCCGTTCGGCGCATACCAGATGGCGAACGTATACGCAGACTTCGTCACGGATCAGGCGCCTGCCGATGAAGCAGACATCCTCGTCCTCTGCGCGCACTTCGACACGAAGACGCTGAACTTCCGCTTCGTCGGTGCGAACGACGGCGCCTCCGGGGTCGCCGCGCTCCTCGAGCTCGCGCGAGTCATCACCTCCCAAGGTCCCCGCCCTATGACCTACCGCTTCCTCTTTCTCGACGGCGAAGAGTCCATGCGGCAGACATGGGTCGACCCAGACAACACCTACGGGTCACGACATCACGTCGAGCAGATCGCTAAACGCGGCGATAACTTGCGGGTGCGAGCCTGCGTGGTCCTGGACCTCGTCGGCGACATTGACCTACAGCTGACGAATGAGACCTACTCTAACTCGGAGCTGCTTGAGATCTTCTTCGATGCTGCGCGTAAAGACGGACTCGGGCAGCACGTGGACGGACCGCCGATCCCGATCAAGGATGATCACATCCCCTTCCTGCGCATCAGCATCCCTGCCTGCGACCTGATCGACTTCAGCTACGGCGAGAACAATGAGCACTGGCACATGCCCTCAGACCTCCCCAAGAACTGCTCGAGAGAGAGCCTCGGAGTGATCGGGCGGATCGTGCTGCTCGGCCTGCCCACGGTCGAGCAGCGCTTCAAGAGCCGCTAGTCTGATTCGGTCGCGCTAGAGACCTCTGCAGCGGTCTCTGCCCCGCTCTCCTCGACCTCGACGCCTGCTTCCTCTTGAGGAGTGGCAGGCTGGAGCTCTACGACCGGCTCACCGGTCTCATCGTCCACCGAAGCAGCCAGAGGCTCGCCCGTCTCTGCGTCTACGGGGTCTTGACCGAGGACAGCCCGCTCCACGGGGTCCTCCGCGCCAAGCTCCTCCGCGGTCTCAGGCCGAGGGATCTCGAACTCACGCGCGCGCTCTTCGTCGTAGTCCTTAAGTCGCGGAACCTCCGGAACCTGGGGAGGCTCCTCGATCCTCGGAAGCTCCTTCGCAGGGACGGCCTGCACCATGTCGGGGACGAAGTCGTCGACATCGGAGAAGTCCACCTCCACTTGCCTCGAGACGCCCTTGGTCTGCATCGTCACGCCGTAGAGGCGCTGCGCGTGCGCCATCGTGCCCTTGTTGTGGGTCACGACCACGAACTGCGTACCGCCCCTGAAGGTGTCGAGCATCGCGAGGAATCGCTGCACGTTGGCGTCGTCGAGGGCAGCGTCCACCTCGTCGAGAATGCAGAAAGGGCTGGGCCTGGACTCGAAGACGCTGAAGAGCAGAGCGAGCGCCGTCATGGTCCGCTGCCCACCTGAGAGCAGGCCGATGGGCAGCATCTCGCGGCCGGGAGGGCGCGCGACGATCTCGACGCCTGCGTCGAGGACCTCTTCGTCATCCGCCAAGCGGATGTCAGCCTTTCCGCCCCCGAACATCTGGCGGAAGATCCGCTGGAAGTTCTCCCGGACCTCGTTGAAGGTGTCGAGGAAGAGGCGCTCGGACTCCGTCTCGATGCGCGCGATGGTGTCGACGAGCATCTTCCGCCCTTGGACAAGGTCGGAGACCTGACCCTTCAGGAAGTTCAGCCTGTCAGCGACGCCCTCGAGCTCATCGAGCGCCTCTGTGTTCACCGGGCCGATGCGGTCCAAGCTTCGCTTGAGGTCGCGCACCTCCCGCTCAAGCTCCTTCATGGCCTTCGGGACGCCAGTCAACCCGTCGATCTCTTCGAAGCCGTGCGAGAGGTCTCCTGAGTCCAGCTCCAGCTCCTCAGCGGCGCGCTCGAGGACCTCAGTGCGAGCGAGCTCATGACGCTGCTCTTCCAAGCGCAGCTCCCCGATAGCGAGGGTCGCCGTCTCCATCTGATGGACGGCCGAGTCACGGCCTTCGCGAAGTTCGTCGAGAGCGCCCCTAGCGGCCTTGTTGCGGTGCCTGAGCTCTTCGAGCAGAGCGTCCGCATCTGCGCGCTCTGCCAGGAGCTTCGCAGAATCCTCAGCGATCTTCTCAGCCTCCTCCGTTGAAGACTGTGCGATCCCCTTGTGCTCCGTAGACTGCTGTGAGACCCGCGTCTGCTCGCTCACATAGTCGCCGATGAGGCGCTCGAGGTCGCCAGCCCTGCGCTCGATTCCGGCCGAGGCCTCAGCCAAGCGAGTGCGCTCGACCTCAACCGCGCCTTGAGTGCGGGCGCGCTTGTCGCGCTCCTCCTCAAGAGATCTGCGCCGATCCTCTAGCTCCTGAAGCTTCCCGTTCTCCCGCTCGAAGGTCTCTTCAGCGACTCGCAGAGCGTCCTCAGAGGAGCGAATCCCGCCCTCTAGCCCAGCTGTCTCGCTCGCGACCTGCTCGTGCTCACGCTGAGCGTGTTCGAGGCCTTGCGCGGCATCACCGACGCGTGAAGACGAGGACTGCTCTGCCGCCATCGCCTCAGCGCATTCCTCGCGGGCTGACTCGAGCTCTGCGGTGATCTCTGAGCCAGCGCGCTGCACGGTGGCCTTTCGAGCCTGGAGGCTCAAGAGGTCACCCTCGAGGGCTTCGAGCTCGGAGTCGAGCTCAGCGACCTCCGCCTTGAGCTCCTCGATCTTAGCCCTTCGGCCAGCGAGCCCTTGGGTCAAGCGGCGCTCGCCAGCGATGACCCCGCGCGCATCAACGAGCTCCCCTGCAGGGGTCACGCAGCGCCACTCACCTTCGCGGGCGAGCACACCGAGCCCAGCCTCTACGCTCTCCACAAGGAGGACGTCACCTAAGAGGGCGTTCGCGAGGGCCTCATGCCCAGGCTCTACCCGGACGTGCTCGACGAGGGCGCCCAAGGTGCCCAAGCGCGACGCAGCAGCAGCGACGTCTACGCGCGGCGCAGCGACACCGATCCCCCGGCCAAGGGCCATGGCGCAAGTCCCCTCCTCCTCACTCCGGAGCCACTCCACGACCTTCAGGGCTGCGTCCGTGCTCTCCACAAGGAGAGCGCGGGCGCGCTCACCTAGGACCGCATCTAAGGCCCGAGCGTGCTCTGTATCTGTCTGTAGTCGGTCTGCGACAAGGCCTTTGAGCTCCGCTGCTGAGATGGGTCCGACCCCAGCCTCAACGGCCGCGGCGAGGACGCCCTCCTTCATCCCCTCGAGCTCCTCCTCACGATCAGCGAGGGAGTCCGCGCGACTCTGTGAGGCGGCCCGCTCGACCTCGAGTTCAGAGCGTCGACAGGTTGCGGACTCAGCGTTCTCCATGAGCTCGCTCAGCTCAGCCTCGACCCGCGCGCCAGCCTCCTCAGCGAGGCGCTGGCGATCCTTCGCAGCGAGCGCGGCGGATTGCGCACGCTCATGCTCTTGCTTGGCGCCGTGCTCTACCTCTCGCGCCTCTTGGAGGCGGGCATCGGCCCGGGCCACGCGCTCACCGATCCCTTCGAGCGCCTTGCGCTGGTGCCCGAGCGTGTTCTGCGCCTCCGTCCGAGCGTGCAAGGCCTCAAGGACGACTGTGTTCTGCTCTTCAACCTCTCCGCGCGCCTCACGGTAACGGCGGGTCGCGTCCCGTGAGCCGTCATGCTCCTCGCGGACCTTCGCCTCGATCACAGCGAGCTCTGTCATGAGCTCGGCTCGCTCTGCGCCGAGAGAGACGAGCTCCTCACGACGTCGCAGGATCTCGGACTCGAGCTCAACTGCGCGCTTAGACTCCTCCTCAGCGGAGGCCTCTAGCTCCAAGGCCCGAGCGGCCAGCTGGCGACGGCGCTCATCCATCTCACGGCCGTCTCCCTCGAGGCGAGAGACCTCTTGGCCTGCGCTCTCAAGCTGCGCTCGGAGAGCCTCCTCTTCGCGCTCTCTCAGGCTGACCTCCTGCTCCACCTGCTCGCGGCTGGTGCGCATCGAGTCGAGCCCTGTCTCGCTCTCCTTCATCCTGCTGCGGACTTCGGCGAGCTGTGTCGAGAGCTCATGGTGCTGCTGCTCAAGGTGACGGGTCCTCAGGGTGCGCCACTTGTCTCGCACCTCGACGTAGCGCCGCGCCTTGCCCGCCTGGAGCTTCAGGCTGCGCTCGCGCCCCTCAAGCTCGCGCACCACGTCCTCGAGCCGCTCCATGTCTTGTTGGACACGATTGAGCTTGAGCTCACACTCGTGCTTGCGCTGGCGGTAGCGGCTGATCCCTGCCGCCTCCTCGAAGATGCGCCGGCGATCGATCGGATTCGAGGAGAGCACGGCGTCGATGCGTCCCTGCTCCAACACGGAGTAGCCCCTGCTGCCGAGCCCGGTGTCGAAGAGCATCTCTCGGACGTCCTTCAGGCGCACCTGCTCTCCGTCGATGAGGTACTCCCCCTCGCCGCTCTTGAAGACGCGCCGAGTGATCGCGACCTCGGCGCCGCGGCGCTCGATCGTACCGCAAGAGTTGTCGAGGATGACGCAGCCCTCCGCGAAGGACATACCCGAGCGGCTCGTGGACCCTTTGAAGATGACGTCCGTCATCTCCTTGCCGCGCATTGAGGTAGGGCGCTGCTCGCCGAGGATCCAGCGGATCGCGTCGACGACGTTGCTCTTGCCGCAGCCGTTGGGACCGACGATGCCGGTCATGGTGTGGTCTCCAAAGTCGAAGACCGTGCGGTCCGCGAAGGACTTGAAGCCCAAGAGCTCGAGTCGTTTCAGGCGCATGCGTGGGGGCGTGTGGGGATGGGTTCAGGAGAGAGACTCGGGAGCAGAGCTCTCGACGTCGAAAGGGAGCGCCGCATCATGAGCGGCAGAGGAGGGCTGGTCCTGGCCCACAGCGGATTGCCGCCGCAGACGGCGGCGCTCATCGCTGAAGGCGCGGAGGAAGTTCAGGTCCACGCACGCGCTCTGCTCGTGGGGTTCGAGGAGCACACCGGCGCGGATTGTAGAGAGCAGCTCGGCTAGGGCCGCTGGCCCCTGCTCGAGGAGGGCCCCACCGTAGCCAGCGGAGAGGCCTCGGTCCACGACCGCTTCCCCACCATCTCGCTCAAAGAGGAGGGGTTGCGAGCCTCCACCATCCGCCAAACCGAGCTCAGCGAAGCGCAGCGCGGCAGCCTCAACGCCGCCGGTCACCATGCAGGTGTCCACTCCGTGCTCCATGCCGAAGCGGCGGACCGCCTCAGCGCAGACGCCGAGGAGCCGCGCACCTTGAGCCGGGCGCACCTCACCGTCAGCGAGGATCGCCAAGCCCTCGGCTAGACCTACGGGCGCCACGGTGTAGCGAGCGCGCACCCGTACGCCGCCGACCCGCTGAGGGACGTGCCCGCGCTGCCACTCGGCTAAGGTCGCGAGACCGCCGAGGGCCTCCATCAGGAGATCGCTCAGAGAAGACAGCGCGCTCTCCTCTCGCCAAGGCCCCACGCGGCGGGCGAGGCGCGCGAAGTCTAGTGCGACGACCCCTCCCACAGCGATCGCGCCGGTCTCTTGAGCTCGGCGCCGACAGACCTCGCCGACCACCTCCTCGGCCTCGCCACCGAAGGTCGGGATGAGCAGGCGCCGCTCGAGGAGACGCTCAAGGGTCGGCTCGATCTCAGGAGAGTGCTGCGCCGCCCCATCGAGCTCCTCGAGGTCCGCATAGAGGCGCGGGGTGAAGAGGTCAGCGCCCTCTGTGTCGTCCAGCCGCAAGAGCTCCTCTGCTAAGCGACAGAAGACCGCAGGCGAGCGGCGACCGAGGTTCGCGAGGTCGATCCGGCGACCCGCTGCGCGCGCGGTCGCGCGAGCGGCGAGGAGCCAGGAGAAGAGCGGACTCGTAGCGTCACCGCTCCTAGCGCGGGCCAGCGAGGCGAAGACACTGGCGGCGCCCTCAAGAACGACGCCACGGGAGAGGGAGGGCAGGAGGCCCGCGACCTCGTCGAGGAGCTGAAAGGGCGCCTTCGCCCCAGCAGCGGCAGGCAAGAGCACCTCTGCGGGCACAGCGAGCTCGCTGAAGCCGTAGATGCTCTCCTCCCCGACCAGATGGAGCGAACCCTCGACATGGCGCGCGAGGAAGCGTTCGCCCAAGACCTCCTGGCGCGCCCAACGACCGAAGAAGGCAGCGCCTAGGGCTCGATCTACGGGTGCGCCGGTGTCAAAGGCGCCGTTCAGATGTCTCTCAAACTCGCGGCGAGAGAGGGAGACGGGCTCTTGCTTGCGCACAGCCTCCGCATGTCCTGCCGCGATGAGCTCTGCGATCGTGAGCTCGCGCACGAGGGTGTCAGTGAGGCGCCGCAAACCCGAGGCCACGACCCTCGCCTCTACACGTTGAGCGATCTCCTCAGCGCGCTCTCTCCCCAAGCCCGCCTCAGACACGAGCGCTTGCGCGACGCGCGCGCGGTCCCAGCGCTCTACGCCATCTGCGTCGGCGACGGAGACGCTGCCAGCCCGCTCGCGCTCTCGCTGCGTAGGCTCCAGCGTCCGCGCGCGCGCGCGGCGGTCGCGGTAGAGGATATACGCCTTAGCGACGGCCGCGCGGCCGAGCTCGATCAGAGCGCGCTCCACGAGGTCTTGGATCTCTTCGATCCCTGGCGTCCCCTCATGCACAGCCGCTGCGTGGCGCCGCGCCAGAGAATACTCGACGAGCTCAGCGATCTCTTTGGCGAGGGAGGGGTCCTCTTCGCCTACGGCAGCCTGCGCACGGGCGACCGCGCTCTCGATCCTAGAGCGGTCAAATGAGACCCGGCGCCCGTCGCGCTTCTCGATGGTCGCCGGCGTCGTGGGCTTGGCGCTCTCCCCCCGCCCGCTCAAGCCTCACCCTCGCCTTCGCCCTTGCCTGTCCCTTTGGACTTCTTGGACTTCTTGCGACCCATGATCGGACTGAGCTCCTCTAGGAACTGTGAGACGTCCCGGAACTCGCGGTAGACGCTCGCGAAGCGCACGTAGGCCACCTGGTCTAAAGAGCGCAGCTCTTCCATGACGAGGCCTCCCACGACGTCGCTAGGGACCTCCCGGTCGTACTCTTCTTGGACACGAGCCTCTACCCTCGCGCAGGCCATCTCTAGCTCCTCCACAGGCACGGGGAGCTTCTCGCAGGCTCGGAGCATCCCGGTGAGGATCCGGTCGCGGTCGAAGCTCACGCGCTCGCCGCTCTTCTTCACGACCCGAAGCGCGGCCTCCTCGATGCGCTCATAGGTGGTGTAGCGCAGGAAGCAGGAGAGGCACTCTCTGCGCCTGCGGATCACCGTCCCTTCGGCGGAGGTCCTGGAGTCAACGACGCGGTCGTTGTCGTCCTTGCAGCGGGGGCATCTCATGAGCGCAGACCTCAGGACCCCAGCGAGCGCTTGCGTGGCCCAAAAACCCGCCTACCAGGGCCTCGAATCGAGGCACAGGAGAGCAGGAGAACACACCATATGTTGTGTGTCAATCAGCACTTAACGTCACTCGCTGCGTCACAGCCTAGGATGCTCTAAGGGCTCACTTCCCTAGACAGAAGCGAGCGAAGATGCGGTCTAGGAGGTCCTCAGGCGTGGTCCGCCCTGCGATCTCGTCGAGGTGATCCGTGGCGACCCTGAGCTCGTCCGCCAAGAGCTCCAAAGGCGTGCCCTGCTCCCAAGCCGCGCGGCCCTCCTGAACGCTCGTAGCCGCCCGACCTAAGGCCTCTGAGTGACGGAGAGAGAGCTCTCGCCCTACTCCCAAGCCCTCTCCCCTCTCTAGCGCTTCAGCGACTCGCTGAGCGAGGTCGCTCAGCCCATGACCTGTCTGCGCACTGACCCCGACCCAGCTCTCATGAGCGAGCGCGCGAGGCGGAGCCTCAAGCGCTCCCGCTCGATCACACTGCGCCCAGACCAGCGTGCGAGAGATCTCTGCGGGGAGGTCCTCACGCTCGGCGAGGAGCGAAGGCTCATCCATACCGCGGCGAGCGTCGACGACCCACAGGACGTGATCTGCCGCATCGCGCGCGGCCGCTCCCACTCGCTGCGCCGCCTCATCCGGACCTGCGACGCCCTCCTCTATTCCCGCGAGGTCCGCGAGCTCAACTTCCAGCGCCCCCACTCGCCATGCTCGCTCGAGGCGGTCTCTGGTGGTGCCGGGGTGGTCACTGACGATGGCCTCTTGCGTGCCGCTGCCGAGAGCGTTGAAGAGAGTGCTCTTACCAGCGTTTGGCGCGCCGACTAAGACGACTCGGGGAGCCCCGGCCTCAACGCCTCGCGCAGCCTCCCACCCGCGCGCCTCCTCCAACTTGGCCTCGACCGCTCGCAGGCGTTCGTCGATCTCTGTCGCGGGCACGTCGCTCGTATCTGTGGAGTCGAAGTCCAAGCTCGACTCACACAAGGCGCGAAGCTCGCTTAAGCCGTCACGCAGCCCCCCGACGCGCACATCCAAGCCGCCGAAGAGCAGCGCCACAGCCGAGCGCCGCGCGGCCTCGGAGCGAGCCTCTACGAGAGAGAGGACCCCCTCTGCGCGAGAGAGGTCGATACGCCCACTCTCGAAAGCGCGGCGAGTGAACTCACCAGGCTCAGCCAAGCGCCCCCCCAGCTCAACCAGCCGCGCGAGGGCGCGCTCGAGGAGCGGCGCCGCGCCGGGGAGATGGAGCTCTGCGACGTCCTCTCTCGTGAAGGAGCGCGGCCCAGGCATCCAGAGGAGCAAGAGCGGCTGCTCACCTTGTCCGTCGAAGAGGCGCCCGGCCAAGACACAGCGACCGGCCTCCAACCTGAGCGCATCCTCGCCTCTCCACACCGCCTCCACGATCGCGCTCGCGCGGTCACCGGAGATCCTGATCACCCCGCGCTGGCCGCGGCCAGGCGGGCTAGCGATGGCGCAGATCGTGTCTCCGGCGGCGCTCATCGCACGAGCGCCCCTAACGCTTGCGCTTCTTGCGGTTCTTCTGCGCCTTCTGTCGAGACATGCGCTGCTGCTCTTGAAGCTCGCGGAGGGCCTTGTGCTGTTCGGCCTGCTTCTCCGCCATGCGCATCATCCAGCCCTTCTTCACGGGCTGCTCTTTGTCGTCGATAGGCCAGAACTTCTTGATGACCTTGATCTCGAAGAGTCCGAGGGAGCTCGAAGTGATCATGTAGAGGGCGAGGCCAGCCGGGTAGCTGTAAAGCATGATCCCCATAACCACGAGGAACCAGCGCATCATCTTTTGCATGCGCGCCTGCTGCTCGTCTGTCGGCGTCGGCATGGCGCTCTGCTGGAGCACCATCATCACGACCATCACGAAGGGCAGGATGTTCAACCACTCGATCGTGCCGAGGAGCGGCAGGTCCAGGTCGATTCGCATGAGGCGATCTGGAAGCGAGAGGTCAGTGATCCAGAGGAAGGGCTCCTGTCGGAGGTTGTACTCCACCTTCAAGACGCCGAAGAGCCCGATGAACACGGGGAACTGAAGGAAGAGCGGCAAGCAGCCACCGAGCGGTGGCATTGCCCCCTCCTCCTGCATCAGCCGGCCTTGCTCCTCGCGCAGCTTCTGCGGGTTGTTGGCGTGCTTCTCCTTGAGCTCGTCGATCTTCGGCTGGATGCGCTTCATCTTGGTCTGGAAGCGCGCCATCGCTGTCTGTGAGCGACGGTTGATCGGGAAGAGCAGCAACCTGACGGTGAGCGTCATGAAGATGATCGCCCAACCCCAGCTGCCGACGAGGCCGTGATAGAAGGCGAGGATCCCGAGGATCACCTTCCCGACCCCTGTGAACCAGCCGATGTCCTCCAGGGTCAGCGCCTCGAAGTCAGCCGAGGCAGCCTTCAGCTCCTCGCGTGACTTCGGTCCAGCGTAGAGGGTGTAGTTCCAGGTGCGCCGCTCGCCGGGCTCGCCCAAGTACATGACGAGGTCCACGTCCGCGACCAGCGTCGGATAGCTAGGTTCGCTCACGACGCCGGGAGCGATCTCAGGCTGGAGCTCGGCGATCCTACGCCAAGCGACCCCGCCAGAGAGGGTGGACTGCGCCTCAGGCTCGGCCTGCATGAGGAGCGCGAAGAACTTGTTGTGTACGCCGACAAAAGAGAGCGTCCCCGTCGAGTTGAAGGCCCCTCGCAGATTCTGGGGGTGCGGTTCCTCCTCCCACTCGACGGTCTCTACGCGGAGCTCATCATCCTCTGCGTCCGCCCAAGCACCGATAACCTCGGGCTCGATGTAGAACTTGAAGAAGCTCTCCGAGTCACCAGACTGACTCCGAACTCCCACCGCGGGCGTGAAGAGGAACTGCCTGCTCCCTGCTGCCCCGGCGGAGACGTTCTCTAGACCAAGTCGGAGCGCGAGCGTCCTAGATCCAGGCTGAAAGCTGAGCTCCTTGGTGAGCACTGCGCCTGCAGAGGAGCCGTAAGAAAAGCGCACGCCCTCAGCGACTCCGCTCTCATCCTTGAGCTCCTCCATCTTCCAGAGCGCCTCATCCAGGGGCTCAGGGAAGGCCGCCCTCGAGGAAGGTGCAGCCCTCATCCCGAGGGAAGCGAACTCTGTGTCGCCCGCTTCGACCGTCCCTAAGAGCTCGACCCAATTCGCGGGGTCCGCCTGCTCTTCAGGAGTCAGGCCTTCCCGCTCATACGCGTCTGCGAGCCGCAGAGAGAGGAGTCGACCCCCGCGGTTTGTGAAGGTCGCGAGGTAAGAGCCCGGCTGACCGGGGTTGCCGAAGCTGAGCTCGAGCGTGCGCTCTGTCTCTTCTGAGAGCGTCGGGGCGGCGAGCTCCACCGGCGCCGACTCTGCGCCTACCTGCGTCGAGGTCTGGCTCACCTCTGCGGCGCCCCCCCCAGACGGCTGCGTCCCCTCCTGAGGAGGGTTCATCATCGTCCACACCATCAAGATGAGGAAGCAGAGCATCAAGGCCAGGGGCAGGCGCTTCTCCACGGGGACTCGGGGGGTTGGGGTCTTAGGGGGTCAACGACCGACCGCGAGGCGGTCAGCGAGATAATCGGGGAGCTCAGACACCGCGCGGATGCGCTCGGCTGCGTCTTCGTGGGAGTACTCCACGCGGACGAAGGTGATGCAGCGGCCGTCGAAGATCGCGTACGAGAGGCGCGTATCTCCGTCACGAGGCTGCCCCACTGAGCCAACATTGATGATCGCTTTTGAGGAGGTCTCAGTCGCGAGCTCATAGGGGCCTTCCGTCCCTGAGGGCCGGAAGAGGCGCCCGTCGTCATAGTAGATCGCGGGAACGTGGCTGTGACCGACGAAGCACAGGTCGCGCTGCATCGCGTCGAAGTTCGCCCGCATCTTCTCGGTGTTGATCGAGTCCCGCGGGATCATGTACTCGTGCACTGGGCGACGCGGGCTGCCGTGAGCGTACTGCGCGAGCTCGTCACAGCGAGTCGGCTCGAGCTCACCGAGGAAGTCCCAGTAGCGGAGCTTCGCGTCGCGATCGCAGTTCCCGATCTCCTGCCGCGTCCATTCGATCGCCTGACGCGCCTTCGGGTTGAAGTCCACGGGCGTCTCAAGGAGAGCCTGCTCGTGGTTACCGAGGAGGCAGAGGCCCGGTTCGAGCGGCGTGTCCTCGAAGGGATGCAGGGCCCCCTCTTCAGCGCAGATGCGCATCACGATGTCGAGGCATGGGCGCGGCTCAGCCCCGTACCCGATCACATCGCCCAAGCAGACGAAGCGCTCGACGCCACGATCGAGGGCGTCACGGAGAGCGGTCTCGACGGCCGGCACGTTGCTGTGCAGGTCGGAGATGATGGCGGTCTTGGGGTAGCTCACGGTGTGTGGGTCTGGGCCTTGGTCGCAGGCGCACAGACTTGCGGGTCGAAGATTATCGTGACCCTCCTCCGTCTGGGCAAGGACGGGTCACTAAGACGAGGCCTGTGAAGGCCAGCGTAGTCAACCCGAGCCCGAGCCAGCCAGGCACCCCACTGTGGATCGCGGCGACGCCTGAGAGGCACAACGCCACACAGAGCGGTGATCGCCCTTGCGCCTGGAGGCGGTGGGCGAGGTGCCTGCGGTCCCCCTCCCATGGCGCCTGCCCAGCGCGCAGCCTGAGATAAGAGACGCGCAGGAGATCCATGGCAGGCAGCGCCATAAGGGGCCAGGCCGCAGGGTGCAGGATCACGAGGCAGCCGAGGAGGTGACTCCCGGAGTCCCCGAGGTAGGCCGCCGCGCCGCACCGGCCGCGGAGGTTCCAAGGCAAGAAGCCGAGGAGCGGGCCGAAGGCTGGTGAGCCAACGCTGTAGAGGCAGACGGCTCCGACCCCAGTCGCGGCCCCGTCGGCGTTGTCGAAGGTGTTCCAGATGTTGAGCGACAGGGGCACGACAACAAGACAAGCTGCGAGCGCCACGAAGTCCCCGGGAAAGGCGCAGAGGCCGACGACCGCTCCCACCAACACCTGACCCGAGACCTTGAGCCCCGCGCTGAGACCGCCAGGCCGCAGATCATCCACGAGGCCAAGGAGGAAGGCTGTGAGGAGCGGAGGCCAGACCGTGGCCCCTTCAACCCTGACCCCCGTGTGTGGGTCGACGAAGACTGGCTGCCCCAGTGGACCACCATCACCCACGAGACCGGCTGCGATCAGCCCAAAGAGAATCGAAGCTCCGCCGACGACAGGGACCGGCGCGGCCTGCAGCTTACGCTCTCGCTCAGCGGCGCTTGGCGCGTCTTGCCAACCGAGGGCGCGAGCCAAATAAACGAGCGGTGCGGTCGAGGCGAACGCCACGAACGCCCCCACCACAGCGGGCGAGCTCAGCCACTCCATCCGTAGAGGCCGCGCTCCCTCACGATCTCCATGCAACCTGCTGGCAGGTCGTCTCCAGGATCTTCACCACACGCGAGGCGCTCACGCAGAGCTGTTGAAGAGGCTGGATGCGGAGGGACGACGATCAGCCCATCTCTCAGCTTGTCCATGAGGTGTCTGGGGAGGTCACCTCCGACCTTCGCGAGCGCCTCGCCCAAGTCCTCCTCGCGGTAGACGACGAGCGGGGTCACCCGCTCGAGGAGGCGCTCTACCTCACGCCAACTGCCCAGCCCGGGGAGGTTGTCGCCACCCAAGATAAGGTGCAGCTCACAAGCGCCCGCTCCTCCGAGGAGCTCCTCCAAGGCGAGCACTGTGTCGTAGGTGTACGAGGGTCCCTCCCGGTCGAGCTCAAGGTCAACGAGTCGCATCCCCTCTTCTCCAGAGAGCGCAGCCTGAAGCATGGCCAGCCGATCTGGCCCGGGGCTCAGGACGCGGTCTGGCTTATGCGGTGGCCTCGCGGCAGGCACAAAGAGCACCTCATCCAGCCCTGCACGCTCCCTTGCAGCCCTTGCAACGTAGAGGTGGCCAGCATGAACCGGGTCAAAAGAGCCGCCCATGAGGCCCAGGCGGGGCCTCTCACGATCTCCCTGGTTACCAGCGGATGCCCCGTCGGTAGCCCCCCTAGAAGGGCTCAGCCCCTCTCCCGATGCCTCCCTCGACTCCATGGGGCCTCTTTTTACCTTCTCAGGAGTTGAAGTGTGGCTCGTTGACCCATTTCCTAGCGGTCCCTACACTGGTGCGCTATTCCGCAAGGGCCGCCAACGGTCTGCGGACCCCATCCTCATGAAGAAGATCCTCAGAAACTCTGCCCTCTTGGGCCTCCTCGCCCTCCTCCCCAGCTGCCAGTCGCTCTTTAGCGGAGACGACCCGGGCCCCAGCCGCTCCTGGGACCACTGGAACGCAGACAGCATCCCCCCCCGCGTGGATCGATTCTTCCTCGGATACGACTCCGACAGGGACGGAGCCTACTCAGACAAGCTGAAGGCCGACTTCGCCCACGTCCGCAAGACCTGCCAGCGCGTCTTCCTCAACTACAACTCGGACAACCCGTTCCAGAACTGAGGAGCGAGTTGCTCACGCCCTCTCTCTGTGAGGGCATCCGAACGACCCCGCACGGCGGGGTCGCTTCGTATACAGACGAGCGCTTCAGCTGAGACCCAACGTGAGAGCGACCTCTGCCGCTGTCTCCCGGAGCGCGCCCTCGCTGGGCGGCTCAATCCACCTCGCCTCATCAAGCTTGCGATACCAGGTGCGCTGCTTACGCGCGAACTGACGGGTGCGCAGCGTGACCTCGTCAACGCACGCTCCTCGCTCAAGCTCGCCGTCTGCCAGA
>JAKVCD010000015.1 GCA_022446815.1 Planctomycetota bacterium | reverse complement strand
GCGAGTGGTACTGCTGAGTAGCTACGGTCGGAACGGATAAGCGCTGAAAGCATCTAAGCACGAAGCCTTCTCCAAGACGAGTCATCCCTATTCAGTCCCCTGGGAGACTACCAGGTTGATAGGCCGGCGGTGTAAGCACAGCAATGTGTTGAGCTAACCGGTACTAATCGGACGATAGACTTAACTACCTTCCTCCAGTCGTAGTGTGTTCCTCGGAACACAAGCGTCAGGTGGAAGGAAAGTTCTCCTTTAATTCCTGGTGCGTCACGTCGTACTCCAGCTTGCCTTTTTCTTCAGGAGAAGGGTCCACTGAGGCTTTTGCCTCAGTAAAGGCCCTATCTCCCTAGGAATTCCCGGTGAATATAGGTTCCTGGCCATACCCGTTCCCATCCCGAACACGGTCGTCAAGCAGTAACCGCCGATGATAGTGCTATGCGCGAAAGTAGGTTATCGCCGGGTTTTTATCAGGTGCCCCTAGAGCTTGCTCTGGGGGCACCTTTTTTTTTGCGCTATAAGTTTGAACTCATCAATCATTCCTCAGACGAGAGATGTATCAACGTGCTCTTCAGCAAAGAGGTCGGGATTAAACTTTAATAGCGGTAACTTTGAGACCTTTGCCGGCTTTGTTCCATTTATATCTCCCTGCGGTTCATTAATGGATGTCGTAAGTCCGAGAGTTGTGTGTATTAGGCTCAACTTCCAAATGGGTTGTGATGTTACTGAAGATCATCACAAAGCCGGCTCATCGTGATTACTTAACGTGAATTCGCGATGAGACGTTCCTGGGCGTCAAACAAGACGCACTAGAGGATCAGGTCAAGAACGCAGCTGGCTTCGAGCCCATCAAATCCTGCCTTCCCTGGGACGGGTAAACCTTCGCCTTAGATCTGACGAATGACGCTCACTACGACCCCTCGGATTTCTACCGAGGGAGCCATGATGGGCTCCATTGTCGAGTTCGCCGGTTGGAGGCGGACGCCATCCTCCTCGAGGTAGAAGCGCTTCAAAGTGGCCTCTTCCCCGGGGAGGACAGCGACCACGGTCTCCCCATCTCTCGCTTCCTCTCGGCGCTCCACTAAGACGAGGTCTCCATCGCAGATGGCGTCCTCAATCATGGAGTCACCCTTGACCCGAAGGGCGTACACCTCACCTCCCGGCGGAACCAGGTCCTGTAAGGAGAGCTCTTCGGGGTGCTCAACAGTTTCAATGGGCGCGCCCGCTGCGATGCGCCCTAGGATCTGGACAGTGCCTCTCTCTCGAGGTGCCTCTTGAGAGGGCTGTATCGATCGGCTGGTGTGCCTATCTCCCTTAGTGATCGCCCCTTTCCTCTCCAGCTCTCTGACATGGCCGAAGATCGTCACCTTGTTCACTCCGAAGTTGCCTGCGATCTCCTCTAAGGTCGGGGAGATCCCTTGGTCTTCTACAAAGTTCGTGATGAACGTGAGGATCTCTCGCTGTCGCCTTGTGAGGGGAGTGGGGGTCATGCTCTTGGCATCCTTGAGAGGGGTTGATGATTCGGACTTGGCAGAGATGAGCTGGGTCCGTGTTCAAGGCCGCCGCATCCTTGGGGAGCGGCGGTTGAGGGGCCGTGGTGGAGGCTCCCTCGATTTGGTTTCCGACTTGTTGTGCTTCGGAGTCTGGGCTTCCGATTGATTCTGGGCTTCGGATTGTTGTGCTTTTGGAGCCCCTTAGTTCCTTTGGGCTCAGACGATCAACGTCACCGTGAAGATGACGCCGAAGAAGACGATCGAGGGGAGCTCAGAGAGGACCGCGCTGAGGATGTTGTCAGATGTGTTCATAGTTTCGTCGCTGGGTTTGCGTGGTGTTTGGCTAACAGAGGCCTAATGTATCGGCTGGTTTGACCCTAACAAGTCTAAAACTTCGATTGTTTCTTCCTCGTTTCTCTGATGCGCAAGCCACTAGGAAGTTTGTCCGTAACTCTTCCCTCAATTTCGGCTCTTTCCAACAACAATCACTCCTCCCATCTCATCCCTCAGCTTTGCCGATTTCCTCCTAGAACATGAGTGATCCTGCCCTAACAGGGTCTGTTAGGGTTTTTCCCCATCGCTACAATCTGCGGCCCGCTTCGGCGCGGACTCTCTACAAGAGCACCGTCTTGACCGCCTCCACTCTCCTCACCAACCGCTCCCTCTGCGCCTACGACCCCCGATCGGTCGCCTCCCACACCTTCGATCTCGTCGTTGTCGGTGGGGGTGCTGCTGGGGGTGTCGCTGCGCTTGAGGCCGCTGCTGCTGGCCTCTCTGTCGCTCTGCTTACGAAGGGAGAGCCGCGCGAGGGGAACACGCGCTATGCGCAGGGCGGCGTTGCTGCCGTTCTCTCTGCTGAGGACTCTGTCGACGATCATGTCGCCGACACTCTGAGGGTTGGGCGTGAGCTCTGCGAGGAGGACGTCGTGAGGCATGTCATCGCTGATGGGCCTGCTGTCTTTCATCACCTGCTGGATATGGGCGCGCAGTTTGATCGCGAGCCCAATGGTGAGCTCTCTTTGTCCCGCGAGGGAGGACACAGCGCTCCAAGGGTCGCCCACGCACGAGGGGACGCGACGGGGGCAGAGATTCAACACACTCTTCAGCGCGCGCTCACCCAGCACCCCGGGATCTCTATCTTCCCGCACCAGCAGGCAGTCGACGTCCTCTTTGACGCCGAGGGCTGCGCCGCCGGTGTCGTCACCTTGGACCGCGGCAGTGAGCCGCTCGCCTTCTCCGCTGGCCAGGTGCTCCTCGCCACCGGCGGCTCAGGACATATCTGGCGAGAGACGACCAACCCGACCATCTCTACAGGTGACGGCGTCGCGATGGCGTGGCGCGCTGGCGCGACCCTGCGCGACCTAGAGTTTGTTCAGTTCCACCCGACATGCCTCTACGTCGCGGGCGCGGCCAGGGTCCTCATCTCTGAGATCGTCCGCGGGGCTGGTGCTGTCCTGCGTGACCGCAACGGCGAGCGCTTTATGGGCGACTTCCACCCCGACGCGGAACTAGCCCCACGCGACGTCGTCAGCCGCGCGGTCTTCACACGCATGGTCGAGACCGAAGACACCAGCTGCTACCTCGACCTCTCAGAGCTCGACAGGGACCCTCACACTCTCTTCCCTGGGATCAGTCGCTTCTGCCGAGCCTTTGGTATCGACATCGCGAAGGAGCCGATCCCTGTTCGCCCCGGCGCCCACTATCAAATCGGCGGCGTCTGCGTCGACCTCGCTGGGCGCACGGACGTCCCCGGACTCTGGGCCGTAGGGGAGGTCGCGAGCTCAGGCATTCATGGGGCTAACCGAATGGGCTCCAACTCACTCCTCGAGGGGCTGGTCCTCGGCGTCGGCACGGGGCGAGAGATCGCCGCAGCGGGCAGGGCCTCCGCAGGCCGCGCGGGCTCTCGACCGACGGCGGGTGGCGTCTCCGCTCGCTCGAGTGCCCTCTCGGTCTCGCTCAACCTCCAAGACATCACCTACTCCATGAAGTCGCTGATGTGGCGACACATGGGCGTACAGCGCACCGGCGCTGGGCTGACTGAGGCGAAGGAGAAGCTCGCCTTCTGGGCTCAAGTGGTCCAAGACCTAGCCCCAAAGGAGGCACGCACCTTTGAGCTCTTGAACATGCTCACGGTCGCACACTTAGCGACGAGCTCAGCCCTCGTTCGCGAAGAGTCCCGAGGAGTGCATCACCGTGAGGACTACCCTGAGCAGCTTGAGGGATGGCGCAAGCACACTTTGCTACGCGCACGACTCGATGGAGATCGCGCCGTGGGCGCTGAGCCGAGTCACGTGCCCGTCGGACACGCGGGCGTCCCAACCCTATGACACGCGGGATGCACGCGACGCGCGCTCCGCGCGAGAGGTTCGTCCTGTGCGGCGTGATCTTCCCTGACCAAGTGGTCGAGCAGGAGGGGGACCTCACAGAGGCCCGCGGGCTCGTCGAAGCGGCCGGAGGAGACGTCGTTGGAGATGGCGTCGTCCAGCGCCGGGAACGACCCGCCTCCGCAACCCTGATGGGAAGGGGCAAGGTGGAGGAGGTCCTAGATGAGGTTCGCGCGCACAAACCTGACGGCGTCGTCGTGGATAACGACCTCACACCCGCTCAGGGTCGCAACCTCGAGAAGGCATGGAAGGTGAGAGTGATCGACCGCTCTGAGCTGATCCTCGACATCTTCGCTCGCCGGGCGAGGACGGGGCAGGCGCGCCTTCAAGTCGAGCTCGCGCAGACTGAGTACCTGCTCCCTCGCTTGAAGCGCATGTGGAC
Source organism: Planctomycetota bacterium (assembly GCA_022446815.1). Taxonomy (GTDB): domain Bacteria; phylum Planctomycetota; class UBA1135; order UBA1135; genus JAKVCE01. Next base: position 106,013 of record JAKVCD010000015.1, on the reverse strand, counting down.
TCACTTAGAGCGGATGGAGGGAGCTATCGGCGCGCGGGGGCCGGGTGAGACTCAGCTCGAAACGGACCGCCGCCTCATCCGTAAGCGGATCAGCGATCTCAAGAAGCAGCTCAAACAGATCGAGAAGCGGAAGATGCGCGAGGTTAGCTCTCGCCACGACGAGTACACCATCGGGCTCGTCGGCTACACGAACGCGGGGAAGTCCACGTTGCTGAACCGGCTGACCGGGGCTGGCGAGTTCGCCGCCGATCTGCTCTTCGCGACCCTCGACACTCGCACACGACAGTGGCAGCTCTCGGATGGCCGCACAGCGCTCCTCTCGGACACGGTGGGATTCCTGTCTAGGCTCCCGCACCACCTCGTCGCCTCCTTCCACGCGACCTTGGAGGAGACGCTGCATGCAGACCTCCTGCTGCATGTCGCCGACGCCTCCCATCCTGACGCGATCGAGCAGATCCGAGCTGTGGACAAGGTCTTAGGGGAGCTCTCACACGGCGGTCGAGACATGGTCTTGGTCTTCAACAAGATCGACGCCGTGACAGACTCCATCGAGCTCACCTGGCTTCGCGCAGACCGCCAAGAGGACAGCCTCTTCCTCTCAGCAAAGACAGGCGAGGGAGTGGAGGACCTCGACCGCCTGGTCCAACAGCGCATCGACCTGCGCTCCGCCAAGCTGCGCGCGCTCGTCCCCCTCGCCGACGGTCGCACTATCGCGCGCATGCGCAAGGCGGGGGTCGTCCTCTCAGAGGAGATATGCGATGACAACTCGAAGCTGTCGATCGAGCTCAAGGTCGACGACGCAGCGCTCGGGAATTTGCGTCGCAGCCTGCCAAAGGAGGTCAGCCTAGAGGTGACAGAGCCTGCGGCGGAGCCGCGCGAGCCCTCTGGGCTCGAGTGAGCCGCTGCGCCTCCCTAGGGGAAGAGGCTGCTTAGCGGTGGGAGCTCGAGGACTTGTCCAGCGCGCAGGTCATTCGGGCTGGCGAGGTCATTCCAGCGCGCGACCGCAGCGACGACGTCGCTCAAAGGGGGCCTGTCAGGTGCGCTGTAGAACTCCTGACAGAGAGTCGAGAGGTTGCTGCCGGGTCTTACCGTCAGCTCTACGATCTGAGGTGCAGGGACGACAGGGGCTGAGGGAGGCCCCGGCTCGCTGCTAGGGGGAGAGGCGACAGGTTCAGCCAAGACTGGCTCTCGCACCTGGATCGGCGCAGCGCCGCTCGGCCCGCCTACGAGAATCTTCGCAGGGACCCCAGGTTGCCCCTCCTGCTCGCTAACTCGAGTGAGCGAATGACCCCTAGCTTCTGCAGACGCTCTCCAGCGTGAGACGCCCCAGCCCGCTGAGGCAGCCAGGCCGAAGAGGAGCAGCCAGCCTAGGAGGATCCTCACCGGGCTCAGCTGCCAGAGGCCTCAGCCAGGGCGGCCTTGGCCTCCGCTCGCCCCTCAAGGAAGAGCAAGACGGGGCTCGCGACAAAGATCGAGGAGTAGGTGCCGACGAAGACGCCGATGATCAGAGCGAAGGCGAAGCTCTCGAGCACGCTGCCGCTCCCCAAGTTGAAGCCGAAGAGCAGAGACACCGTGAGCAAGGTCGTGATCGAGGTCAGCAGAGTCCTTGAGAGGGTCTGGTTGATCGAGGTGTCCAAGACCTCCTGGAGCGTCCCCTTAAGGCGCGGCCTGTTCTCTCGGATCCGGTCGAAGAGCACGATCGTGTCGTTCAGCGAATAGCCGATGATCGTCAGGAAGGCGGCGATCATGGGCAAGCTGATCTCAGTGTTCAGCAGGTTGAACTGGATGCACACCGCGAGGACGCCGAGGGTGATCAAGACGTCGTGCACGAGGGCAGCCACGGCGGCGAAGCCGTAGCTGTACTCAGCGAAGCGGAAGCGGATGTAGAGGACGACCGCGAAGAGGCTCACAAGGATCGCGAAGATCGCCTTGTCGCGCAGCTCACCTACGACCTGCGCGCCCACACTGGACTTCTCAGGGATCGCGAGAGCGAGGTTCATCGCAGCGCCGGCTGAGTCCGTGCTGCCTCTGAAGAGACCCTCGACGAGGGGCTTCAGAGACTCGGGGCGATCGGAGGGGCCAGCGATCGCGGTGAAGTTGTAGGTCCCGACGCCCTCGGCGCTGGTGACCGCGATCTCCTGCAGGTTGCTGCCAGCGAGGGTCGCCTGGATGTCTTCGACAGGGTGGCTCTCCTCAAGGCGCAGGACGCCAGAGACTGCGCCCTCGGCGATCGTGATGATCACAGGCTCGCCCATCAGGACGCTCGCGAGGGCGTCGCTGATCTGCGCCTCACCCGAGTCACCTGAGCCGAGGTTAGCGTCCTCTTCGCCGCGACCTTTGAAGGTGATGCGGAATTTCTCGTAACCATTCGCTGCGTCACCGCTCGCGAGGATCGGCTTGACCTCTGCCGAGTCTCCGACGACGCCAGCGACGTTCCCTACAAGGTCGCGGATGGTCTCAGTGGACTGAGGCTCCGCGGTGCGTGCGGTGATCGAGAAGCCACCGAGGAAGTCGATAGAGAGCTTCTTCTGCTCAGGGAGCGAGGTGAAGAAGTAGAGCCCGACCCCGATGATGATCGCGGAGACAGTCAGCGCGGCCTTAGCCTTGCCCAAGAAGGCGACCTTCGTGTCGTGGACCAGGCGCATCATGCTGAACTCCTGGACACCGCGCTCGAGCTGGAAGTGGACGAGCACGCGGGTCAGGACCAGCGCCGCGAACATCGAGGAGAGGATGCCGACGCTGAGGGTGGTCGCGAAGCCGCGGACAGGGCCGGTACCGACCTTGAAGAGGATGAACGCCGTGATAAGCGTCGTGAGATTCGCGTCGACGATGGTGACGAGGGCGCGCTCGAAGCCGTTCTTCGCGGCCTCGCGCGGCTTCCGACCCCGCAGGGCCTCCTCTCTGATCCGCTCAAAAATGAGGATGTTCGCGTCAACCGCCATGCCGACGGTGAGGATGATCCCCGCGACGCCAGGCAGCGTGAGGGTCGCCTGCAGGAAAGCCATGGCGCCCATCAGGAACACGAGGTTCATGACGAGGCTGATGGCAGCCATCATGCCGAGGCGCCTGTAGTAGAACGCCATGAAGAAGAGAACGGCGATCAGTCCGGCGATCGCGGAGAGCGCGCCGGTGCGTACGAACTCCTCTCCGAGGGTTGCGCCGACTCTCTCCTCGTGCTCAAGCTCCGGGCGGATGCGCAGGGAGCCAGAGCGCAGGACCTGCACCAGCGTGTTGACCTCTTCGATGGTGAAGCCCACACCAGAGCCGCCTTGGATGATCGAGCTCCCGTAGAGCGCGCCGTTCAGCGTGGGGTTTGTGACGACCTCATCGTTGAGGATGATCGTCATGTTCTTGTTGATGTTGGCCTTGGTGAACTCGCCGAAGGCGTTTCTGCGGCTGGTCTTCATGGAGAAGCCCACCGCCGGGCGGCCGTTGTTGTCCTGCGCGACGCCGACGCTGTCGAGGTCTTCGCCGGTGAAGCGGAACTCCTCAGAGGGGACGGAGACCGCGATGTGGAAAGCGGGGCCTCCTCCGTCAGGGAACTGCGGGTACCAGCGGAGCCCCTCTGCCGGACCGCCCTCAACCGGTGCGAGACGGTTGAAGTCGCGGATCGGGCGGTTGGGGTTGGCGAGGAGCCACTCGTCGAGCTTGTTGCGCTCAGTGGTCGCGTCAGAGGAGGGGCCGAGCTGGATGAAGTCGCTCTCGATGTAGAACGCGAGCTCGCCGGGGTTCTCGATAGCGCGCCTGATGGAGTCGCTCGAGCGCAGGCGGACCGTGGCTCCAGCGCTGTGGTTCGCGGCAGGAGTGCTTTGGTACTTGCGGGTCAGGTTGAGGAGGCTCTTGCCTTCACGTGACTCGTAGCGAATCAGCTCGTCTTGGATCTGGATGAGACCGCCGCTGGTGGGGAAGGCGCGCAGGTCCTCGTCCGAGATCTCACCGAGGCTGAGGGCGCGGTCGCGCTCGTTCAGGGCTGCTGCGAGGGTGCCGCTGGCCTTGGTCTGTGCGAGGCTCGCTGCGCCGGGGAGCTCAATGACGACGCGGTCATCACCCTCGGGCCGGATGATCGGCTCGGTGACGCCGGTGGGGTCGACCCGCTCGCGAATGATGGCGCAGAAGTCTTGGAGGAGCTGGGCCTTGTTGAGGAGCTCCGCCTCAGAGATCTTCCCTTGCGCTGCAGCTTCATCAAAGTCGAAGCGGTAGACGAGGCGCGTGCCGCCCTGCAAGTCCAGCCCCATACGGAAGGGCTTCTCCGGCACCAAGAGGCAGGAGAGGGCGGCGAGCAGGAAGACGACGATCCAGAAGACCTTCCGGCCGACGTTTTCGATCATGACGAGAGGCCGGTTGCCCGGCGGGGATCAGCGTTTGATGAGGGGGAGGAGGGGGTCGCCGCCACGAGGCGGCGCTCCTCTAGAGAGGTTGTTCGGGGAGCGTGGGGTTATGCCTCGACGGTCTCTTCGGCGCTGTCGTCCGCCGGCGCTGCCTCTTGGGCAGTGGCCGCAGCGGTGATAGCAGCGCGGCGCGCCTTCTCGGCGTCGCGCTCGCGGCGCACCTTGTCGCCCACGAGCTCCTTGACGCGGGTCTTCTTGCCCACGCGGTCACGCAGGTAGAAGAGCTTAGCGCGGCGGACATTACCTCTGCGGGTGATGACGACGTCCTGAACGCGGGGATTGTGCAGCGGGAAGATTCGCTCTACGCCCTCGCCTTGGACGATCCTGCGCACGCAGATGTTCTTGCGGATGCCGCGACCAGAGATAGAGATGATCGTGCCGGAGTAGATCTGGACACGCTCTTTGTCGCCCTCGCGGATGAGGTAGTGCACGTCGACCGTGTCCCCGGGGTGGAGGGTCGGGAGGTCTTTCTTGCCGAGCTCTTGCTCGAGGGTGTCGATCAGCTTCATCGTTGGAGACGCCTAGGCGCCGGGGTCATCGTTCAGTTCTAGTTTTCGTTGTCTGCGAGGTCGGGGCGTCGCTCAATCGTGCGCTCTTGCGCTCGCTCTGCCCTCCACTCGCGGATGGATTCGTGGTTGCCGGAGAACAGCACCCGAGGCACCGCTCGCTCGCGCCAGACTCGCGGGCGCGTGTAGTGAGGGTGGTCTAGGCCGCCGCCTCCGTGAAAAGAGTCCTCGTTCGCTGACCTGTCGTCTCCCAAGACGCCGGGGATGAGCCGCACTGCGGCCTCAGTGATCGCCATCGCGCCGAGCTCACCGCCTGAGAGGACGTAGTCTCCAAGGGAGACGGTCTCGAAGGCGAGCTCGTCTAAGAGACGTTGGTCGTACCCCTCATATCGGCCGCACAAGAGCAAGACGCGCTCAGTCTTGGAAAGCTCCTCTGCCAAGGGCTGCCTGAAGGGCTTTCCTGCGGGACAGAGTGCGAGCTTCCTGAAAGGGCCGTGCTCTCGCTCGAGCCATTCGACGCAAGCCGCGATGGGCTCTGGACGTAGGACCATTCCAGGGCCGCCACCGAAGGGGCGGTCGTCCACGGTCCGGTGGCGGTCACGAGCGAAGTCGCGGAAGTCCACGCAGAGGTAATCTGCGAGGCCCTTCTCCCGGGCGATGCCCAGGATGCTGGCGCCCAGATAGGGCTCCACGGCGTCGGGAAATAGGGTCAGAATCGAAAAGAGCGGCACTTGCACTCCGAAAATCGGCCGGACAAGGTAGACGCCACGGGGGTTTGGCGTCAAGCATGGGGGCCTGCTCCTGGAAGTCCAAGGAGCCACCTCTCCATATGTTCACAGGAATCATAGAGGCTCGCACGCCCGTCGTGGCTGTAGAAGCCCAAGGAACAGGCCTAAAAGTGGTCTTAGAGGCTCCTGAGGGGGCCTGGGACGTGGTCGGGGGTGAGAGCGTCGCTGTCTCAGGCGTCTGCCTCACCGTGGCCGGTATCGAGAGCCCCGATGGGGCCGCCCTGGAGGTCGGCTCGAGCGGGGCGCTGCTCAGCTTTGATCTCTCGAAGGAGACCCTGGATCGCACCTGGTTCGGGGAGCTCAAGCCTGGTCGCCTAGTCAACCTCGAGCGCTCGATGCGCCTCGGAGATCGGCTGGATGGTCACCTCGTCTCAGGTCACGTAGACGCTATGGGAGAGATCGTCGCTATCGAGGACTCTGGAGACGGCGGTAGGCGCTTTCGCTTCGAGGTCCCGGAGGGCTTCCAGCGCTGGCTCATCGACAAGGGCTCCGTCACTATCGACGGCGTCTCGCTTACGGTCTGCGATCCAGAGGCGAGCTGCTTTGACGTCGCCGTCATCCCTGTGACTCTCGGGGTGACAAACCTCGGGGAGGCAGAGGTGGGTCAGCGCGTCAACCTTGAGGCAGACACGATCGGCAAGTGGGTCGCGCGCCTCTTCCCCGGCGCAGGCTAGCTCACTCCGGGTCCCACTCAGCGGGGAGCGGGAGGCTCTGCTGCATGAGCGTCATCATCGCGCAGGCCGTGCCGAAGCTGCGGCTGCGAGGGAAGACGCGGTCGTTCCAGGTGCCGGGGTCGGGCTCGTTGTAGAAGGTCTCAGCGTTACGCTCGTTGTCTCCACCCTTCTCAACACCCTTGATCTCGAAGAGGCGCTGGTAGACGAGGGTGCGGTGCTTCTCGCGCTCCTCTTCAGGGAGGAGCTCAATCGCCATCGCCACGTAGCGGTGACCAAACATCACGTAATAGGGCGCGACGCCATAATCGCCGATGTGCGTGCCCTTCTTCGCGCGCCGAACTTCTAGCTCGCCCCAGTGCTCGTGGAACTTCTCAATGGAGTTCCTCAGGCGGTCGACGTCGCCGCGCCCCGCCAGGGCCAAGGCGACCTCGGTGACCGGAGTGCGCGCGATGCAGCCAGGCATCTCGTCGTTGCGGCCGCCGGTGGTGTAGGGGTAGCCGTTCTCCTTGGTGCGGCAGCTCTCGAGGGCGTCGAGCGCGCGAGTGATCACTGCGGGATCGACTTCTTCACCCTGGGCCTTGGCTTCATAGAGAGCCATGAGGGTGGGGGCGGTCATGAAGGGGGAGGCAGGGGAGGGCCTGGGCTCTCTGTTGCGACGGCCTCGGCGTGAAGAGGAGCCGCTGCGTGAGTAGTTCCAGCCTCCAGAACCGGGGATCTCTGTCTCCAGCAGCGTCTCCACAAGCCAAGTGATCTTCTTGTCGACCTTCTTCTTCTGCTTGGAGGGGACCTTCTTGAGCGCGCGCATCTTGAGCAGGAACTCGAGGGCGTAGGTGTGCCCCCAGCCGCGGACGTCGTAGGTGTAGTTGCCGCTCGCCTCCATCTCCTCGTCGTCGAGGGCCTTGAGGACGAACTCAAGCCCGCGCTCGATGGCCTTCTTTCGCTCAGCGTCCCCACCCGGCGCGTCGAGCAGTGCCGTAGCCGTGATCGACGTACCGCCGATGCGGTAGCCCATGGGGATCACGATGCGCCCATCCTTCCGGATGCGATACACGCCTTGGTAGGGCCACTCCTTCTGCCCCTTCGCGATGGGGAGGTAGGTCTTGTCGTCGTCTGCCTTCGAGTAGTCCTCTTGCATCCCTACGAGGAGCTCCGCAGCCCGCTCGAGGGTGGGCTTGAGGTTAGAGGGGACCTCGACCTTAGTGGGAGATTCACCCTCGTCTTGGAGGAGAGGGAGAGAGAGGAGGAGCGGGAGGATGAGTGCGTTCATGCCTTATAGGGTGCGTGATCTAGCGAGATCACACAACGCCCGCTTTAGAAGAGGTGAAAAGCCCCTGTTTCAGCTCAGAAGGCGCTGAAGAGCACGCTGGTCATCGTCGTCACGGGCGCTGCCTCACGGTACTCCTCGAGGGTGCGCGTGATGAGGCCGATGGCCTGCTCGACCTCTACGAAGAGGTCCTCCTTCATGACGATCCTTCCGAGGGTGCCCTCGCCAGAGCGGACCTTCTCGGTCACGGCGGCGAGGTCCTCTGAGATCTTCCTGACGTTATCGAAGACCTCTTCGTTCGTGATGAGCTTGCCGAGGGTCCCTCGCCCGGCCTCTAGCTCTCCGGTGACCTTGTTGACCGAGGCGACGATGGAGCGCAGCTGCTCCTCGAGCTCTTGATCCTTGAGGAGTGCGCCGAGCGCTCCTTCGCCAGCCTCTACACCATCGGTGGTCTTGCGTACGTTCGCGAGGCTGACCTCTAGGTCCGTCGCAGAGCGTGAGATGCTCTGGTAGAGCTCGTCGGCCACGAGGAGCCGCCCGAGGGTGCCCTCACCAGCGCGGATCGTGCGTGTGATGCTCTCGACGTGGTCGACGGTGTCCTTGAGGTCAGTCGCCAAGTCGTCGTCCTTCAAGAGGGAGCCGATAACACCGCGGCCCTCATTGGCGTCACCGACGATCTCGCTCAGGCTGTTCAAGGTCAAGCTGAAGGCCTCGCTGTTCTCGGAGATGAGCTCACCCATAGCGTCGAGCGGACTCGTTACGACAGCGCCCCGGTAAGGGTGGTCCATGGGGAGCACCGTGGCGCCTGGTGGGCCGGGGTCAATCGAGAGGACGCGACCGCCGAGCAGCGTCGAGTCCTTGATCTGAAAGGAACCGCCCTCACGGAACTCCACGGGATTGGTCAAGGTCGCGACCACCGTGATGCGGCGGTCTAACTCTGCGGTGGAGTCGTACTCGACCTCTGCGACGCGACCCCATCGGACCCCCGCGACCAAGACCGCGTCGCCTGCGCGCAGCCCGCGGGCCTCGTCGAAGGTGACGCTGATCTGTGCTTGCTCGCTGAAGAGGCTGAACTCTTTCAGGAAGAGTGTGTAGTAGCCGAGCAGCCCCAACGCACTCACGATGAAGATGCCGAGGATGAGTTGGCGACCGGGGTTCATGCGAGTGCTCATGCTGACTCCTTGCCGAAGAATCGGGCGAGGCGGGGGTGGTTGGAGTGGAAGAACTCCTCCGGCTTAGCCTGCACTAAGGCCTTTCCTCCGTCGAGGAAGAGGACCTCGTCAGAGACGGTCTTGATACAGTCAATCCTGTGTTCGACCACGAGCGAGGAGACGCCGAGGCCCTCCTGTAGCTCGCGGATGAGTGCGTTGATAGAGCGCGCGATCTCGGGGTCAAGACCCGCGTTGGGCTCGTCGTAGAGGATGAGCTCTGGATCGGTGATGAGGGCGCGGGCGATGCCGACGCGCTTCTTCATGCCGCCTGAAATCTCTGATGGCATCAGGTCCCAAGCGTCCGGGATGTGGACGAGGCGCAGGCGCTCTTCGACTCGGGCTCGGAGCTCGTCCTCCTCGAGGTCCGTGTTCTCGCGCAGAGGGAGCGCGACATTCTCTCCGACGGAGAGCCAGTTGATGAGAGCTCCCTCTTGGAAGACGTAGCCCATGCGCTTGCGCATCTCTGCGAGCTCAGGGGTTGAGACCTCACTGATCTCTCTGCCGAAGACCTCGACGCTCCCAGAGTCTGCGGTGAGGAGCCCGATGGCGTGCTTCAGCGTCACAGACTTGCCGACGCCTGAGGGTCCCATGATCGAGAGGGTCTTGCCGCGGGCGAGCTCCATCGAGAAGCCGTCTAGGACGACCTTCTCACCAAAGCGCTTGCACACCTCGTTGAAGCGGATCACGGGGCCGCCCTCTGTAGCTTGAGTCGTCATCAGGCTTGGTACATGAACCAGGTCATGAAGTAGTTGAGGACGATGATTCCAATGATCGAGTCACGCACAGCCGCTCGAGTAGAGCGCCCGACCCCGAGCGCACCGCCAGTTGTCTTGAGGCCTTCGTTGCAAGCCACCGTCGCGATCATCCCGCCAAAGACGACCGCCTTGATGAGGCCGGCGTAGAGGTCTTTCGGGAGGTTGAAGAGGAAGCCCGTCGGTCGGAGCGCGTCGATCGCCGAGGTCATGTACATCTCGTAGCCCACGTTGAGTTGAGCTTGCGCGACGAAGGCGCCGCCGATGATCCCGACCGTGTCGCAGACGAGGGTCAAGAGGGGCGCGATCAGGGCGAGCCCGACCAGGCGAGGGAGCACAAGGAGGCTCAGACGATCAACGCTCATCACCTCGAGCGCGTCGAGCTCGTTCGAGACGGACATGGTCCCTAGCTCGGCCGCGATGGCGGAGCCGACTGTGGCGGTGAGGATCGTGCCTGTGATGAAGGGGCCCATCTCGCGCGCCATGGAGATAGCCACGATGGTGCCGATCTGGTCTTGCTGACCGAGCTTGGCGAGCTCGATGCCGGTCTGCAGGGAGACGATCATCCCGATAAACAGGCCGACGAGGAGCACGACGTGCAGCGTCTGGATCCCAGAGAGGAACATCTGCTCATAGATGAGCTTGCTGCGCGAGGGAGTGTGCCCGAGCCGGCGGAGCGTCCGCAGCAAGAGCTCGATACGCTCTCCCTCGCTCCTCAGGAAGGTGAGGATCGCGGGGTCGCGCGGGGGCGAGGTCGCCGCCGGCTCTTCAGCACGGATCTCTGTTGCTTCAGCCAAAGTTGTTCAGGGTGCTTCGAGGGTGGTCGTCGGCTCTAGCGGTTCAGTCGATGGCCTCAGCGGCCAGCCGGGGCCGGGGAGGGCCGGCGGGAGCAAGTCTGCCCCCTCACCTTCGGTGGTGCGCCATCTAAATAGCCCGAAAAGGAGGGAGTTCTCATGGGTCAAAGCCCCGTCGGAGCGATAGGTGCGACGGGACCAGATGCCAGCCAAGGAGGTCCTGACCTCGTACGGATCCACCTCACGGCGCCACAGGCCTAGCCAGCTGCGCTCGTGGCTCCGGCCATCTCGGGCGTCCTTCGAGTAGAGCTCCCAGAGCCAGCCGTAATGCCGATCGAAGGCTGGGGTGTGCCAGAGCGGGTTCAAGGCGGGCAGCGCGCTCTTCACGTGGTCAGGGCCCTCCTCGTGCTGCCAAAGCGGCCAGAGCTTCTGCCACTGCGTCGGCTGCTCCTCCCCCTCGTAAGTGCGAGTGAAGGACTGATAGAGGGGCAGGAGAGAGAAGGTCTCACGCTCACCGTCTCTGTACTGCTCGACTCTGTGTTGCACTAGGGGCCATGCCCAGGAGCGCGCCACCATCCCGTCGCCTTCGTAGATGGAGTAGAAGGGCCAGAAGCGGTACCGCCGTGCGCGCGCGCTCGTCCCAGGCTCTTGGATGTTGATGAGCGGCCAAGGGAAATCGAGTGAGTAGAAGCCGGTCGCTGGGTCGCGAGAGTAGCCGAGGAAGGGCCAGAGAAGCGTCGTGCTCTCGAAGGTGCCTTGCTCTGTCCTGCCGATGAGGGGGAAGACCGTCCAAGAGGTCTCTTCCTCGTCTGGCCCGAGGCGCTGCTCGTTCTTCTGGTACTGGAAGATCGGCCATAGGAAGAACCAGCGGTCATAGCGGGGAAGGGGCTCATCCTCTGCGCCGGGCTCTGCGAAGCGGCTCCCGTCGCGCTGGTTGTGTCCGACGAGGGGCCAGAAGCGCCATGCCTCGCCGTCGTCGGAGTCGGTGTAAGAGAAGAACGGGAAGAGCCAATGCCAGGTGGTTCGCCCATCTCGCTCGGTGCGCATGTAGAGCGGGAAGAGGGCGAACTCGATGTGGTCGAAGGTGAGGAAGCCGTCGGTCGCGCCGAGGAAAGGGAAGGCAGCGCGGACCCGGCGGCCGTCAGGGAACTGCGAGAAGTACAGGCCCAGCGGTAGCACCAAGAGCGTGTACCGGTCCATGAAGTTGTTCCGGGTCTTCACCTCCGGCGCGTCCTTTCGGGAGTAGCGCGCGATCGGGAGGAAGTTCCAGGTGAACTCACCCTCTCCGCGCGTGACGGTCCCAAGTGGATGGAGGAACTCTGTCCGGCTCAGGTCGTCTTGCCACTCGTGAATGAAAAGCGGGCGGATCGCCCAAGAGTCGAGTTTTGCCTCAACGGAGGGGCGGTGGGTGAGGACCGTGCCTCCAAGCGATTCGATCCCGACACCGCCGCCGGCAGTCCAGTGCTCGCTGTAAAGCGGCGCGAGGTTGCGCTCCGTGTCGAGGGCCGCGCAGGAGGAGGAGGCGGCAGCCAAGAGGAGGCAGGTGTAGAGCGAGGGGGCAGACATGGAGGCTCCTTAGGATTGTCGATACCCCAGTCCTCGATTCAAGGAACCGGATCATTCATCGCTTCCTGTTCCGATCGTGTTTGAGTCGGTAGAGTCCCCGCTGACGACCCTAGGAGTCCCACTTGAACACCTACCTCTCCGGCATCCAGTCCAGCGGCTTGCTCCATCTGGGCAACTGGTTCGGGGCTATGCGTCCCCACATCGAGCTGCAAGAGCGTGAGGGAGAGCACTTCTACTTCATCGCTGACTACCACGCGCTGACTACGAGCAGGGATCCTGAGGCCCTGCGGCAAAATGTGCGGGAGGCCGTCGTCGCCTACTTGGCGATGGGCCTTGACCCCGAGCGGGCAGTCTTTTGGAGGCAGAGCGATGTGCCTGAGGTGACTGAGATCTCATGGATGCTGTCCTGCGTCACGGGCATGGGGCTCCTAGAGAGGGCTCACTCCTATAAAGACAAGGTGGCTAAAGGGGTGAAGCCAAACGTCGGGTTGTTCACATACCCCGCGCTCATGGCGGCCGATATCTTGGCCTTCGATCCGACGCACGTCCCGGTGGGCGCTGACCAGAAGCAGCACGTCGAGATGACCCAGGACATGGCCGCGAGCTTCAACGCCGCCTTCAACGCTGAGGTCTTCCGCAGGCCGGAGCCGCTCATCGAGGAGCAGGACAAGCTCGCAAAGGTCGTCGGCACGGACGGACAGAAGATGTCGAAGAGCTACGGCAACACCATCTGGATGTTCGAGACCGGCAAGAAGCTCAAGAAGGCGGTGAACACGATCACGACCGATAGCCGCCCGCCCGAGGAGCCCAAAGAGCCGGCGAGCGTCCTCTTGTTCCGCTTCCTCGAGCTCTTCCTCGACTCGAGTGAGCTCGGAGAGTGGGAAGAGCGCGTCCGCACAGGCGGTGAAGATGGTCCTGGTTATGGGCACCTCAAGGTGCGCCTGATCGAGCTCATCGAGGAGACCTTCCGTGCTGGGCGTGAGCGCCGTGAAGAGCTCCTCGCGGACCCGGCTGAGATCGATCGCCTGCTCGCCTCCGGCGCGGAGCGTGCGCGAGCGCGCGCGACCGCTGTCAGGGATCGAGCCTTAGAGGCCTGCGGGCTACGTTAGGTGGCGGGGATGAGCCGTCGGGTCCTCTCCGCGCTTGCGATGGCCGCGCTCGGGGCGTGCTCTAGCACGGTCGAGCTGGACATCAACGGACACGTGCCCGAGCTGGAGGTCCTCGACGAGGGGACCCTTGAGCTCCTCAGAGGTGCCCGGGAGCGCCTTGAGGCTGGCGACATGCGCGGGGCTAGAGATCGCTATGCGAGCCTCGCAGAGGCACATCCAGAGGACCCATGGATGGCTACTCTGGCCCAGGAGGCGCGATTCTTAGGCTTGGAGGAGGGCTCAGATGCGCTCTCGGTCAATCTGCGCCGCTCCTACAGAGAGGCCGCGGAGGCCGAGCCCAGCCCGCTCAGGTTCTTGCTCGCAGCGCGCGCAGAGCCTGACGCCTACGCGGCCTTGTACCTCGCCGAGCGCGCGCTCGAGCTGGACTTCGCTTACGCATGGGGCCACTACGCGCGGGCGCACGCCCTCGCGCGTCTGGGCGAGACGGAGGAGGGGCGGCGGGCTGTCGAGCGCGCGGTGGCCCTCGAGCCTAGGAACCTCCCTGCTTGGTGGCTCTTGGCCTGGCTCCGTTCGCACGCAGGAGAGCAAGAGCGTGCGATCGAGACTTGGTCGGCCTGGTTGGAGGTCGCACGCGAGGACCCACGAGTCTCTCAGGAAGCGATCTCATCTGCAGAGTGTGACCTCGGGGTCTTACTCGTCCGCGCCAAGCGTCACGAAGAGGCTGCGTCGCTCCTTGGGGCTGCGAGCCGAGATGCTGGCGGTCGAGCAGACTCGGTCTTGGCCGCAGCAACGGTGGAGCTGGGGGAGCTCGAAGAGGCGCTCGCCTCAGTGCGCAGCGCGCGCGAGCGCGACCCGGACTCTCTCCTTTACGTCGTGCAAGAGGCGCTGCTGCTTGAGCGCCGCGCGCCCAATAGCCGTGAGGCGGTCGCAGCTTGGCGCGAGGTCTACGAGCGCTCGGAGGGCCTGACCGATTTAAGTGCGCTCTTGCAGCGCGCGCGCGCCGAGGCGCACCTCTCCTCGATCAAGCGCGACTCAAGTGAGCAAGGCGCGGACGACTGATGCGCGCCGTAGTGCAACGCGTTAGCTCCGCCTCTGTGCGCGTGGCTGGAGAGGTCGTCGGCGCGATCGATCATGGTGCGCTCATCCTCCTAGGTGTCCTCGAGGGGGACGGCGAGCGAGAGGCTCTTCAGCTCGCCTCCAAGGTCGCGAGCTTCCGCTTCTTCAATGATGCGGACGGTCGGATGAATCGAGCCATTGAAGAGGTCGGGGGCTCGCTCTTGGTCGTGAGCCAGTTCACCCTCGCCGCTGATGGGCGGAAGGGGAGGCGCCCTAGCTTCGACAAGGCGGCTGCTCCCGTTGAGGCGCAGGCGCTCTATGAGCGCTTCGTGTCTGCCCTGAGAGACTTGGGCCTGCTTGTGGAGACAGGGCGCTTTGGTGCGATGATGGATGTCGAGCTTGTGAACGATGGCCCGGTGACCTTTGTCTTAGACGAGGGGCCGACAGGCTCGTAAAGTGTTTCCCCGCAGTGGTTAACGTCCACCTTGATCTCTTTGTGACGCTGGCTTAGGCAGGGAATTGACGCAAGCGTTTACCTGCTAAGCGGTTGCGGTAGTAACTGCTGGAGCGGCTGGTCCGAAGGGGAGCGCGGGCGGGCGTCGTAAGTTCTTACTTGACGCGAGGATGAGACCGTCCACAATCGAGAGCGTGCTGAGCTACCACTCATGGGCTACAGCGCTGTCAACCCATTCGTGCCGGTCAGCGAGCGCTGACCCAGACCCTCTTCAAGCCCCACTTTGAACCTATGAGCGAGCCGCAAGCGAAGACGATCACCAAGAAGGTGCTAGTCAACAGGATCTCTGAGCGCACGGGGCAGACCAAGGTCGTGGTGAAGGAGATCCTCCAGCAACTCCTCGACGAGGTCGTCGATGAGCTCGCGCGCGGGAACCGCTTGGAGTTCAGAGAGTTTGGCGTCTTCGAGGTGAGGCAGCGCGCCTCAAGGCAGGCGCAGAATCCGCGCACACTTGAGAAGGTTGAGGTGCCCTCTCGGAGGGTGGTGAAGTTCAAGGTCGGTCGAAAGATGCGCGAGCGCGTTAGCGCTGACATTCCCCTCGAGCCGGCGCCGGCTCCCGAGGAGCCGATGATCGTGGAGGCTCCCCAGAGCGAGACGCCTCCCCCGACGCCGCCCCCGGCGCCGAGTTCGCCCTTCTAGTCTGTGCTCAGCGCGAGAGCGCTTGATCGAGGTCGGCGATGAGGTCGTCGACGTTCTCTATCCCAACGGAGAGGCGGACGAGGCCGTCGGCCATCCCCGACGCTCGTCGTTCCTCAGCAGGGATGCTCGCGTGAGTCATGATCGGTGGCACCTCAATGAGCGACTCTACGCCGCCGAGGGACTCTGCCAGGATGAAGAGGCGCGACCTCTTCGAGAGCTCAGCGCCAGCTTCAAGGCCACCCTTGAGCTCAACGCTCACCATCCCGCCGGCGTCGCGCATCTGTCGTGCGCAAAGCTCGCTCTGCGGATGCGACTCTAGGCCCGGATAATGCACTGTCTCGACGGCAGCGTGCCCCTCGAGGAACTCTGCGACCGCGCGCGCGTTGGAGCAGTGGCGCTCCATGCGAACAGCGAGGGTCTTCGTGCCACGCATGACGAGGAAACTAGAGAAGGGGTCGAGTCCTCCACCGCATGAGTTCTGGTTGAAGGCGTAGCGCTCTCGGAGCTCCGGGTCGTTTCCAATCAAGCAGCCTGCGACGACGTCGGAGTGACCTGCGAGGTACTTCGTCATCGAGTGGAGGACCACGTCAGCCCCGAGGGCGAGCGGGTTCTGGAGGTAAGGGGTCGCGAAGGTGTTGTCGACTACCACCATCTTGCCAGCGTCCTTCGCGAGCGCGATCGCTGCGCTCAGGTCGGTGAGGCGGAGGAGCGGGTTGGAAGGTGTCTCGAGGTAGACGCACTTCGTCTCGGGACGCAGCGCGGCGGCGATCTCCTCTGTCTCGCGCGCGTCAACGAAGGTGAACTCGATGCCGTAGCGCTCGTAGACCTGACGGAAGATGCGGTGGGTCCCGCCATAGAGGTCGTTGCCAGCCACGATGTGATCGCCCGGTACAAAGCTCGCTAGGAGGGCGTTGGTCGCGGCGAGCCCTGAGCCGAAGCAGAGTCCCCAGGCGCCGCCTTCTAGGGAGGCGACGTTCTCCTCGAGGGCCGTCCGCGTCGGATTTGTGGTGCGCGAGTACTCGTAGCCCTGGCGAGGGACCGCAGGGGCGTCCTGCTCGAATGTGCTCGAGAGGTACACCGGCGGCATCACCGCGCCGTTGTTGGGGTCCGGGGTTTGACCGGCGTGGATAGCGCGGGTCTCGATCTGGTCTTGGTGCTCGTCTGAGTGGCTCAAGGTGGGTCCTCTGAAGGCGCCGCGAGAGTGAGCCCTGCTCGTGGGACGTCCAGAGCACGGGGCGGCGCCCCTGCAGTGTATTCCGGCCACCCCCTGGGTGCCTACAATGCCCCGCATGAACGGTGCGTCGGAAGACAGCCCAGCGCGGGCCGCCCGCGCGCTCCCCTGGGTCGCGGCAGCGGCTTGGGTGAGCTGGCAGCTCATGACCGCTGCGGAGGACGTGACCTGGGGCTGGGATGAGAGCCAGCACGTCCAGCTCCCCGCCGCACGCATGGCGCTGTACCTGCAGGCTGGCGAGCTCGAGGGCGCGTTGGATGCGCTCCACTCATGCACCCAGTACCCCTTCGTGTGGCCCACGCTCTTAGGCCTGGCCCAGGCTCTCACCGGTCCATCTGAGGTGATCGCGCGGATGATGGGGGTCTTCCTCTGGGGCCTCACCATGCTCGGGTCGTACAAGCTCACGCTCGCAGCTGGGACTCGCGCTGGGCTTGAGGAGCGCGCGGTGGGCTGGGCGGCCTGGGGTACGCTCGCCCTCTGCGCTGCGTCGCCGCTGGCGGGCGCCTATGCGGGTACTCTCTTTCACGCGGTCCCCACGGCGTGTGCGGTGGTATGGGCGCTCGTCGCCTGGCTAAGGCGCGATGACGAGCACCCGCGTAGAGATCTCCTGGCCGGCTGCGCCTTCGCCTGCGTGTTCTTCACGAAGTTCAACTACGGCCTGCTCCTCGGCGCGGCTTTAGCCTGTGACCTAGCCCTCGAGTGGCTTCAAGCTCTTCGCGCTGGAGCCGGGGGCGTGATGCCTCGGCGACTCGCGCGCTTGGCGGCGGCGCCCCTCGTGAGCTGCCTGTGGTGGTTCTTCCTCCCGCTGCCAGGAGGCGCTGAGCTCGCTGTGGTGCACCGCGAGGCCTTCTTGGGCTTCCTCGCAGGGAACTTGGAGACGGTGTACCTCTCGCCAGCGCGACGTCTCGTGGAGTGGGGGGCAGGGCTCCACCTCCAGCCGCGGCTGCTCCTCTTCGTCATCTTTGGAGCCCTCTGCTCCTTGGGGACGATCGGCAGGCCTGGGGCGCGCCTGCTCGGCGCGGCAGCGCTCATCCCTGCCGCCGTACTCTGGTCACATCCCTTTCACCTCGACCGCTTCCTCGTCCCCTTCGCCCCTGCGCTCTGGTGCTTGGCCGCCCTCGGGTTCGGCTCCTGGGCGAGCTCAAGCAGGGTCGGGCGCAGGGCTGCGCCTTGGGTCCTCCTCGTCTGCGCGGTCCCGCTGGGCGGCTTGGACTCGCGCGCGATGACGGAGGTGGCTGGCGTGATGCCTGCTGACGGACCCGGGAGAGCTTACGTGCAGAGCGAGCTAGAGCGGTTGAGCCGGCTCGGGGGGGGCAGGCGCCGGCCTACCGCGGGACTAGCGACGGAGACCGCTGCAGCGATCCTCGACGCCTGCGCAGAGGAGGCGCAGCCCAGCGAGCGCGTCGGCTGGCTGGGAGTCTCAAGCGAGCTCTCACCTGCGACCTTGCACCTCGGGCTCCTTGAGCGAGGCGGTGAGCGAGAGCGCTTCTTGCGTGACGCGCACAGAGACGTCGACATCACCTTCCTTGGCGAGGACCCGGGCTGGACTGACGAGGCCCTCGCGGCATGGGCTCGTGACTTTGACGTCTTATTTATGACCGACCCGCCTGACCTCGGGGCGCGACCCGCGAGGGCGTTCATGCGCGGATATCAGGAGCGGCTCCTCGCGCTCGGCTGGAGGGCGTCTGATGCGCTCGGCATCTATGAGTTACAGACTCCAGCCGGCGAGCCTCGGGTCGTCCAGCTCTACGCTTGCAGGCCCACACCATGAGCAGCCCGAACATGGAGCTATGGACAGCAGCAGAGCGTCTCCCGGACGCAGATTTCGATCAGGACGCCCTCGAGTTCGGCGCCGCGAAAGAGCCGCTGACTCGTCACGTCGCGAGCTCTCTGGGACGGCGCGCGTTGCGAGAGCTCGCGCCGCTCAGCGACGACTGCGTACGACGCGCGCGTGCCATCTATCAGGAGCTCACTGAGCTGGAGCGCGGCGGGGACTCGTTGACCTTTGGCGGGGTCCTCGACCCAGCGCGCATACTCGACTCGGCGCGCGAAGGCGGCTTCGAGGAGGAGGAGCTCGCGGGACTGCGTGGGTTCTGCGGCGCGGTCGAGCGGATCGCGCACTGGTGTCGCCGGAGGAGCGCAGAGTCGCCGGCGCTCGGAGAGCTGGGTAGAGAGCTCCCAGACCTGAGCGGCCTGCTCGAGCGGGTCAAGCGCTCCGTGGATGAGCGCGGCAAGATCTTGGATGACGCGTCACCGCTCCTGTACCGCTTGCGCCGAGAAGAGCGCGAGCTCTCTCAGTCCATCGACGCCAAGCTGCGAGGGATCGCACGAGATCCCAAGCTGCGGTCTTCCCTCGCGGATGGGCGGGTGCACTTGCGGGGTGGGCGCCTTTGCCTCGCGCTCAAGGCGAAGAGCTCCGGGCGCTTGAAGGGCGTGCTGCACGACCGCTCGGCCAGCGACCAGACGGTGTACATCGAGCCTGACGCTGTGGTGGGACTCTCGAACCGGCAGTCAGAGTGTCGCCTAGAGGAGCGCCGAGAGGTGAATCGCATCCTCGGAGAGCTTGCACGAGAGGTCCTCGACGCAGAGGAGGGGCTTGGGTCTGCAGCTCGGGGCCTAGCGAAGCTCGAGGTCGCTTGCGCTGCGCGTGCCTGGGCAGAGCAGGTGGGGGCGCGGCTACCGGAGCTCTCTGGTGAGGGCCGGGCTGCGCCTGGTCTTGTCCTGCGGGGCGCGCGCCACCCGCTGCTGATTGAGGAGCTGCGCGCAGAGCGCTTAGACGCCGTGGTGCCTATCGACCTCCGGCTCGGCGGAGAGTTCGACCTGTTGATCCTCACGGGACCGAACACGGGCGGCAAGACAGTCGCCCTCAAGACCCTCGGGCTAGCGGGCTTGTTCGCGCGATGCGCGCTCCCGTTCCCTTGCAAAGAAGGGAGCGCGGTGCCCCTCTATGAGGGGGTCGCAGTGGACGTGGGCGATGAGCAGGAGATACGCCAGAGCCTCTCTACCTTCTCGAGCCACCTCGTCCGCATCAGGGATGGGCTGGCGCGCGCGGGGTCGAAGACCCTCGTGCTCATAGATGAGCTCGGCGGCGGCACAGACCCTGACGAGGGGGCGGCCCTCGGTGAGGCGCTCCTTGAGGAGCTGCTCGCCCGCGGAGCGCCCAGCCTTGTCAGCACTCACCTCGGACGCTTGAAGGAGTTCGCCTTCCGTAATGCACGGGCCGAGAACGCCTGTACCGAGTTCGATGGCGAGACCTTGGAGCCGCGCTACAGCGTGTGCATCGGGACGCCAGGCGAGTCGACGGCGCTTGCTGTCGCAGAGCGACTTGGGCTCCCAGCGGAGCTTGTGGCCCGCGCTGCCGAGCGCCTTGAGCGGCACGATGAAGATACGAAGGCACTCTTCGAGGAGCTGCGCGCTACTCGCCTCCGAGCAGAGGAAGCGCGCAGCGCCGCAGATGACCGCCTCGAGGAGGCTGAGCAGGTGAACCGGGCACTCGAGGAGGAGCGACAGTCGCTGGCGCGAAAGTCGGACTCCCTCGCGGACGAAGCGCAGCGCAGCTTAGACGAGCGGCTGCGGGGTGCGCGTGACGGGCTCATGCAGGGGCGAAATCTCTTGAACGGGATCCCGGCCTCACAGCGCGCTGAGTTACAGGCGGTCTTCGACCGGATCGAGGCACACCTCGTAGGAGCTACGTTGACCGACAAGCGAAAGGAGTTCGTCGAGTCGCTGCGCAAGGGAGACTCGGTCTACTTGCCGCGCTACGGCAGGCGCTGCCAGGTGCACAAGGTGGATCGCGAGGGCGGAGAGGCCGTGGTGAAGCTCGGTTCGATGAAGCTGCGCGTTGGCCTCGACGAGATCACCTGGCTCGAGTCTCTTTAGGCGAGATTCTGCGTGAGGAGAGGGGGTCTCGGCTTGCTACTCTCTTGCCCATGGCTGACCTGCTCGTGGTGGATAACGACGCGCGCATCGCTGAGCTCGTCGCGTGGTTCCTGCAGAAAGAGGGGCACTCGCCGCGGGTAGTGACGAGCTATGCCCTAGCGCGTGGGGCGCTCCGCGAGCAGCGCTTCGCTTTGATGCTCGCGGATCTCGAGCTAGGGGTGGAGGACGGCCGCGTGGAGCTCCCCCGGCTCTACGAAGAGGGCCTCCTCCCGCCGACGCTAGTGGTCTCTGGGTACTTAGATGCAGAGATCACGGCCGCTCTCTTCGAGACGCCGGGGATCCTAGGGACCGTGCCGAAGCCCTTTGAACCGAGGGAACTCTTGGAGCGCGTGGAGGCTGCCTTGCAGCAGCTAGGGGCTAGCACGCCGGCCACAGACCCCGCACCGGCTCCGCAGGAGGTCGCCGCGACGCCGGCGGTAGAGGAGGTCGAAGCGAGCCCAGCAGAGGAGCAGTTGAGAGACTTTGTGATCTTGGCCGAGCCTCCGCCGGAGGTAGCCGAGCCCAAGCCTGCTGAGGCGGCGGCTGCGTGCGAGGAGGAGGACGACGAAGAGGGGTGGATTGAGATCTGCGCTGACGAGCCGAACGATGCCTCAGATTGGGAGGGCGCAGGATGACTAGGCTCAGCTGGAGGACGGCGGGGGAGTCTCATGGCAAGACCCTCATCGGTGTCGTAGAGGGCGTGCCTGCCGGACTGAAGCTCGACGTCGAACGAATCGACGCAGAGCTCTTGAGGCGCCAAGGTGGCTACGGCCGCGGTGGCCGCATGCGGATTGAGCGCGACCATGTCGTAATCCTCAGCGGGCTCAAAGGGGGTCTCACCCTCGGCTCGCCTATCGCTTTTGAGGTCCCAAACAGGGATCAGACGATTGAGGATCTGCCGACGCCGAAGAGCCCCCGGCCTGGTCATGCAGACTTAGCGGGCTGCCAAAAGTACGGACATCAGGATGCGCGCGCTGTCCTTGAGCGCGCTAGCGCGCGAGAGACAGCAGCGCGCGTTGCGGCCGCCGGGGTCGCGCGACAGGTGATCGAGGCCTTTGGAGTGGAGGTCTTTGCTCACCTCGTAGAGCTCGGAGGGGTCACTGCGCGGGAGGACGCCTGGGAGCTGGCGGGCTCTAGCCGGTCTCAGGTTCGCTCAGAGAGCGACTTTCACTGCCTAGACGCGGCGGTCTCCGACGCCATGCGCGAGGCTGTGGATGCTGCAAAGGCCGATGGAGACACCCTCGGAGGGGTCTTCGAGGTCCGCGCGGTAGGTCTCCCACCGGGCTTGGGCGAGTATGCGGACCCTAGTGAGCGGCTGACCTCTAGGCTCGGGGCCGCGCTCCTCTCTATCCCTGCGATCAAGGGTGTAGAGGTGGGGCTGGGCTTTGAGGTCGCTCGAAGGCGAGGCTCAGAGGCTCACGACGCCATCATTCCTGCCTTAGAGGGCTCCTGGGGCGGTTTTTCGAGAGAGACGAACCGCTCTGGAGGCCTAGAGGGCGGCATGACGACCGGCGAAGAGCTGGTCTTGAAGGCCGCGATGAAGCCTATACCTACTCTTCGTAAGTCTTTGCCATCAGTAGACTTCGAGTCACGAGAGCCCTCGCCGGCGACCTATCAGCGCTCAGATGTCACCTCTGTGCCTGCTGCGAGCGTCGTAGGGGAGGCTGTAGTGGCCTTAGAGCTCACCAGGGCCTTTCTAGCCAAGTTTGGTGGCGACTCCATGGGGGCTGTAGAGTCCTCTCTAGAGGCTTACAGGGCCGCTGTAGGCCAAATTTAGCGAGCGCTTCGAGGTGGTGACCCGCGAGAAATTTACGCTCTTGGGCACTTGGCCCTTGACCCGGGGGCGCGGGTCCCTAACATACCGCGCCCGAGTTCTTCGGGACCGCCACTAAGCGCTCGCGCTGACTCTCCTCGTCGTCCCCTAGGGGAGACCCTAAGAACGACAGACAAGCCAGTGTAGCTCAGTTGGTAGAGCCCTTGATTTGTAATCAAGTGGTCGTGGGTTCGAGTCCCATCGCTGGCTCCATCAACTTCAGTTGAGCGGATCGCTCCATCACAACGGAACACGCACGGGATAGCACGGGAGCAGAGCTCTCGTGGGCGCGAGCCCACGTGAGTGATGCACTGGTACCGGCACCCGGCGTCGGAGTCGAGGTCCGCTTGAGCTCCTTCACGCTTGACGCGAGACAGAGCTTGGAGAGGTCCTTGTCCATTGGGGGAGGTTCCCGAGCGGCCAAAGGGGTCAGACTGTAAATCTGATGGCAACGCCTTCGCAGGTTCGAATCCTGCTCTCCCCACCACCTCTAACCTCCGACGCTGGTCATGTCCCGCCAAGACGACGTCAGATCAAGGCTCAGTGAGCGATGATCTTGAGTTCGTGGATGCGGCGCCGAAGCGGCGTCGGCCGCCATCTGGAACCCACCCCAAGCGGGCGTAGTTCAATGGTAGAACGACAGCCTTCCAAGCTGTACACGTGGGTTCGATTCCCATCGCCCGCTCCATGGCGTCAAAACCGCGCCTCCGTGTGAATGAGAACGCCTCCTCCAGGCGGCCTTAGATTGGACGAGCTCGTCCTCTCTGACCGAGCGAGGAGCCTGCTGCTGTAGCTCAGTGGTAGAGCACTTCCTTGGTAAGGAAGAGGTCACGGGTTCAAGTCCCGTCAGCAGCTCCAACGCCTCGACAAACAAGCGTTCTCAAAACCAGCCTGCCCCGGGCGCTCAGCGGTCGGGGATTGAAGGGCTCCCGTCTGTAGGGCGCCCTGTCCAGACCATTCCAAATCACAACTTCTTCACCACCCCTCGGCGAGTCCGCATAAGGACGCGTCGCAACCCAACTCAAGCGAGAGACCTTAGAAATGGCCAAGGAAAAGTTCGAAAGGAACAAGCCACACGCCAACGTCGGAACCATCGGTCACGTCGACCACGGGAAGACCACCCTCACCTCAGCGATTTGTCGCCACCAGGCCAACCGCGGCCTGGCGAAGGCTATGGCCTTCGACGAGATCGACAAGGCGCCCGAGGAGAAGGAGCGTGGCATCACGATCTCGACAGCGCACGTCGAGTATGAGACCGAGAACCGTCACTACGCGCACGTCGACTGCCCGGGTCACGCCGACTACGTGAAGAACATGATCACCGGTGCCGCCCAGATGGACGGCGCGGTCCTCGTGGTCTCCGCTGCTGACGGCCCGATGCCCCAGACTCGCGAGCACATCCTGCTCGCCCGTCAGGTCAACGTGCCCGCCATCGTCGTGTTCATGAACAAGGTCGACCAGGTCGACGACGAAGAGCTCCTCGACCTCGTCGAGATGGAGATCCGTGAGCTCCTCAGCAAGTACGACTTCCCGGGCGACGACACCCCGATCATCCGTGGCTCGGCGCTCGGCGCAGAGAACGCGCTCGGCGAGGGTAAGCCCGTCGACGACGACGCGTTCAAGTGCATCGACGAGCTCATGGAGGCGATCGACACCTTCATCCCGCTCCCCGAGCGTGACGTCGACAAGCCCTTCCTCATGCCTGTTGAGGACGTGTTCTCCATCAAGGGTCGCGGCACCGTCGGCACCGGTCGCATCGAGCGTGGCATCGTCAAGGTCGGCGACGCCCTCGAGATCGTCGGTATGCAGGACGAGATCGACAACACCACTTGCACCGGCGTCGAGATGTTCCAGAAGGAGCTCGACGAGGGGCAGGCTGGCGAGAACGTCGGTGTCCTTCTTCGTGGTGTGGACAAGGAGAACCTCGTCCGCGGCATGGTCTTGGCTGCGCCCAAGAGCATCACGCCTCACACCAAGTTCGAGGCTGAGGTCTACGTCCTCTCCAAGGACGAGGGCGGCCGTCACACCCCGTTCGTCTCCGGCTACCGCCCGCAGTTCTACTTCCGTACCACGGACGTGACCGGCGCGGCGACGCTGACCGGAGGCGCAGAGATGTGCATGCCTGGTGACAACGTCACCATGTCTGTTGAGCTCGGCACACCCGTGGCCATGGACGAGCAGCTCCGCTTCGCCATCCGTGAGGGTGGACGGACCGTCGGTGCTGGAGTCGTGACCAAGATCGGCGAGTAGCGCAATCAAAGGGACGCCCGGGGGGCGCGCGCGTCGCGCCCCCCGACGCTCCCGGCTCTGAGTATTGAGCCGAAGCGCGTCCGACCTACCCCCAAAACGGAGCTCCTCAAGTGAAGATCAAGGAACGCTACGTATTCCTCGTTTGCACCATCTGCTCGAACCGTAACTACACGACGCACAAGCGTCTGAAGGCTACGTACAAGCTCGAGAAGAAGAAGTGGTGCAAGTTCTGCCGTGAGCACACGGTCCACAAGGAAAGGAAGCTCTAGGGCGTCGCGCACGCGGAGCCTCTAACCAAACACCTGGAACCAAGACCGATGGCCTACAGAAAAGACCAAGGACGAATGGCGCGCATGACCGCCTTCTGGTCAGGCACCATCTTTATGTTCTATGGGTGCACCTCGCTCTGGCGCGCGCTCACCGGCGACTTCTTTGGAGCTGGTGATGCGCTCTCGCAGCCGATCGGGGGCATCAGGGTGCCCGTCCTCGGGATGGATCTCTCTCCCGCTGTCCTGATCGTGACAGCGCTCTTTGCGCTCGGTGTCTTCCTCTTCAACCGCTGGCTAGAGCGCCCGAAGCAGGCTGACACCTTGATCGAGACCGAGTCTGAGATGAAGAAGGTCACCTGGCCTACTCTGTCTGAGACGATGTCGGGCTCGATCACTGTGATCATGACCGTCCTCATCCTGATGACGATCCTGGCGGCCTTTGACTGGGCCCTAGGACGCATCACGTCTACTTGGGTGTTCTAAGGAGGGCGTAACAGATGGCGATCAAGTGGTACTTCGTCCGCTGCCAATCAGGCCGCGAGGACAGCATCGCGCGCAACGCGATCACGAGACTCAAGATCGCGGGACTGCAAGAGGTGGTCCCGCAGGTCATCGTCCCCTTTGAGAAGGTCGCCGACCTGAACAAGAAGGGGCAAAAGGTGACCAGGAATAAGAAGCTCTATCCGGGCTACCTCATGGTCCAAGCGGACCTCGATAACCCGGATGACCCGAAGGTGCAGCAGATCCGCAGCACCCTCAGGCAGGTGCAGGATCTGCGCGAGTTCCTTGGGAGCCGCGGAGAGCCTACGCCGCTGACGGACGCCGAAGTCACGGGGATCCTCTCGAGGATGTCCGAGACTGAGTCACAGCCCAAGGTCGCGATAGGCCTGAACAAGGGCGACCTCGTCAAGATCAAGTCAGGCGCCTTCGATGGTTTCGATGGCACCGTGGAAGATGTCAACCCGGAAAAGGGCATGGTCAAAGTGATCGTCACGATCTTTGGCCGGCCGACCCCAGTCGAACTCGAGTACTGGGAAGTGGAGTCGATCTAAATGGCCAAGGAAATCATGGCGTTGGTGAAGTTGCACTGCCCAGCAGGGCAGGCGACCCCCGCACCCCCGATCGGGCCCGCGCTAGGTGCGCACGGCGCGAACATCGCGGAGTTCGTCAAGCAATTCAACGACCGCACGCGAGACCAAATGGGGATGACCATCCCTGTGGAGATCTCGATCTACAAGGACCGCTCGTTCGACTTCATCATGAAGTCTCCGCCGGCCTCAGTCCTCCTGCTCAAGGCAGCCGGAGTGGATAAGGGCGCAGGCGAAGTAGGGACTGAGTTCGTCGGGACCGTTACACGAGCTCAGGTTGAGGAGATCGTTGAACTCAAGAAGGCTGACTTGAACGCGCGAGACACAGACCACGCCGTTCGAATCATCGCAGGAACAGCCCGCTCGATGGGCATCGTCGTCGAGGGCGTGGAGTAGGTGAAGGACTGAAACGATGGTGAAGCGCAGCAAGAGATATCAAGAGGCGGTCGGGCTCGTAGATCGAGAGAAGGTCTACGAGGTCAATGACGCTATTGACCTGTTAAAGACCCTCCCCAAGGCGAAGTTCGACGAGGCCGTGGAGGTCGTCGTTCGACTCGGGATCGACCCTCGTAAGACGGATCAGCTGATCCGCGGCGCGGTCTCTCTGCCGAACGGCCTTGGTAAGACCGTGAAGGTCGTGGTCTTCGCAGAGGGAGACAAGGCGGAGGCGGCGAAGGCCGCTGGCGCAGATGAAGTCGGCTCCGATGAGCTCGCCGCCAAGATCGACGGCGGTTGGATGGACTTTGACATCGTCATCGCCTCTCCGGACATGATGAAGCACGTCGGCAAGCTCGGGCGGGTCCTCGGCCCCCAGGGCAAGATGCCGAGCCCCAAGTCAGGCACCGTGACTCCCGACGTCGCCGCGGCAGTCAACGAGTTCAAGGCCGGTAAGGTTGAGTTCCGCACCGACGCTGGAGGCAATGTCCACGCTCCCGTTGGACGCGCGTCCTTCTCCTCAGAGGCTCTCTCAGAAAACCTCACCACCTTCCTTGATCACCTCGCGAGCATGCGCCCCGCTGCCGTGAAGGGTGCTTATCTCAAGAAGGTGAGCCTCAGCACCACCATGGGACCCGGCCTTAGGGTCTTTTACGGAGAGTAGTCATGCCGAACGTCATCACAGAGCTCTTGGTCAAGGACCTAGAGAAGAGCTTCGAAGAGTCTGAGGGCGCAGTGCTAGTTAACTACGGCGGCCTCACAGTCAAAGAGGACTCAGAGATCCGAGACAGCCTCGCTGCGAAGGGCGTCGAGTTCCGCATGGTGCGGAACAAGCTCTGCAAGCGGGTCATGGCTGAGAAGGGATATGAGTTCGGAGACGACGTCTTTACCGGCAACACCGCTGTTGCTTGGGGTGACGCCGAGGCAACCATCGGCGCGGCCAAGGTCTTCACTGACAAAGAGGTCAAGAAGGCTGGCAAGGTCACCATCAAGGGCGGCGTCTTTGAAGGTCGCTTCCTCGCGGGGAACGAGGCTTTAGCCCTCGCAGACATCCCGGACAAGGACTCGCTGCGTGCGATGCTCCTGAGCGCCCTGACCGGCTCTGCGCGCGGTCTCGTCCAGGTCCTCGCTGGGGTGCCCGGCGGGTTGGCCCGAGTCCTACAGGCGAACGTCGACCAAGACGGCTTCACTGGCGAGGCGGCTCCTGCTGCTGCGCCTGCAGAAGAGGCTCCTGCAGAGGAGGCGCCGGCTGAAGAGGAAGCTCCCGCAGAGGAGGCGCCGACCGAAGAGGAAGCTCCTGCCGAGGAGACATCTTCAGAGGAAGACACACCTGAAGAGGATGCTCCCGCCGAGGAGTAGCTCTCAAAGATTTCATCGTGCTCGCGTCAGCAACCAGCCTTCGCGAGCCGTACCAAGATTCACAAGAACCCCCCCCGTTCCGTTTGGGAACAACAATTACTAGGAGACTGAGAACATGTCCGAAGAGACAAACGTCGTCGAGCTCGACAAGGACCTCGAGAAACTTGCTGGCCAGCTGGATGAGCTGACCCTTCTGCAGGCCTCTCAGCTGGTCAAGCACCTCGAAGACAAGTGGGGCGTCAGCGCAGCTGCTCCCGTCGCCGTCGCGGCGGCGCCGGGCGGTGGCGGTGGCGCCGCTGCTGAAGAGAAGACCGACTTCGACGTCATCCTGCAGTCCGCAGGCGACAAGAAGATCGGCGTGATCAAAGAGGTGCGTGCGATCACCGGTCTCGGCCTCAAGGAGGCCAAGGAGATCGTCGACGGTGCACCCAAGCCGATCAAGGAAGGCTGCCCCAAGGACGAAGCAGAGGCCATCAAGGCCCAGCTCGAAGGCGCTGGCGCGACTGTCGAACTGGCCTGAGCCCCGCTCCGTACCTTGCTACCTCTAGAGGGCACTGCGCCCAGCCGTACTACCTCTCACTCCATTCAGGGGGTGGGAGAGGGTCGGCTGGAGTCAGCATCCTCGGCCCCGGCCGCGTCTCACAGCCTCATCTCGCTTGATCCCGAGATGAGGAATTGTGAAGGTGTGCTTGGGGACTGCGCGGACACCATGGCGAGGGTGTCTGCCATTTCGTCCCATCCGCGAGATCGCGCAGGGAATCTCTCCTTCAGGGGGAGATCGCTCTGCAACGACCCGGGCTCGCGGGGACATCTCTTTCAGACCGAGCGCGTAGCCAGCCTCAACAAGACCTCGGGAACGTCGGGAACAGAGAATCTCGGGCGCCCCGCAGCCTTCGTGAGTTGACCATGACGACTACCAATGCAGACAACGTCCTCCAGTTCGGACGTTTCCCCAAGATCGTTGACCTTCCCAATCTGGTAGAGATCCAGACGCAGGCGTGGGATGACTTCTTGGCGATGGACACCCCGGCAGGCAACCGCCTTGACGCGGGGCTTCAAGCCCTCCTCAAGGAGGTCTTCCCGATCTACTCGTACGACCGCACGATGTGCCTTGAGTACGTCGGCTACGAGCTTGGGCGCCCCCGCTACACCATCGACGAATGCCGCAAGCTGCGCCTCACCTACGGCTACCCCTTCAAGGTGCGACTGCGCCTTATCAAGCCGGAGCCTGCTGAAGAAGAGGTCTACCTCGGCGAGATCCCGATCATGATCGGGGGTGGCGAGTTCATCGTGAATGGCTCCGAACGAGTCATCGTGAGCCAGCTGCACCGCTCCCCTGGGGTCGACTTCTCTTACGACCAGGCGAGCCCCTCAGACGCGCGCCGTCTGCACAGCTGCTGGATCATCCCTGAGCGCGGCTCATGGATCGAGCTGAACGTTACGAAGAAGGAGGCACTCCAGGTCCGCATCGACCAGTCCGGCAAGTTCTCAGCCGTGACTCTCGTGCGCGCCCTCGAGGAAGAGCTCGGCTCTGACCGCGACATCTTGCGCCACTTCTACAAGACCAAGACCGTCAAGAAGGCGCCCTCGAAGTCAGCGAATGCCTTCGCGAAGCAGATCACCAACCGCTACGCGGTCGGCGAGATCGTCATCCTCAAGACTGGTGAGGTTCTCGTCCCCTCGGGCGAGCTCATCGGTGAGACAGCGGCCCTTGAGATCGCAGAGTCTGACCTCGCAGAGATCGAGATCATCGACGGTGATCCCGACGACCTCGACATGCTCATCCTTAACACGTTGCGTGATGACCCCACCAATACGCACGAGGAGGCCCTGCTGAAGATCTACGGACGCCTTCGCCCCGGGAACCCGGTGCAGATCGAGAAGGCACGTGAGCTCTTCCACGAGAAGTTCTTCGATGACCAGCGCTATCGCCTCGGTCGCGTCGGTCGCTTCCGCCTCAACCGTAAGTTCAGTCAGGACATCCCTGAGGACATCCAGGTCCTCCAGCCCCAAGACATCGTCAACTCCATCAAGTACCTCGTCGGCTTGCGGGCAGGAGAGGGTGAGGTGGACGACATCGACAACCTTGGGAACCGCCGAGTCCGCTCGATCGCAGAGCTGGCCTCAGAGGAGTTCCGCAAGGGCCTCTTGAAGCTCCGGCGCACAGCCCAGGAGCGGATGAACTTGGAGAACCCCGAGACCGTCTCTCCCAGGACGCTCATCAACTCCAAGACCTTCTCCAGCGCTGTTGATTACTTCTTCGGCCGCAGCGAGCTGAGCCAGGTCGTCGACCAGGCGAACCCGCTCTCGCAGCTGACCCACGAGCGACGCCTCTCGGCGCTTGGCCCTGGTGGCCTCAACCGTAAGCGCGCCAGCTTCGAGGTGCGCGACGTGCACCTCTCTCACTACGGCCGCCTGTGCCCGATTGAGACTCCCGAAGGCTCGAACATTGGCCTGATCTCTAGCCTCGCGCTGCACGCGAAGCTCGATGACTACGGCTTCCTCTCTACGCCTTTCCGCACAGTCAAGCGAGGCAAGCTCACTGATGAGGTGGTCTACCTGCGCGCTGACGAGGAGCAAGGGAAGGTCATGGCGCCCGCCGACGTCACTGTCGATAGCAAGGGTAAGATCCAGAACAAGCGCGTCCTGGCCCGAAAGGACGGGGACAACATCGAGGTACCGCCGGAGGAGGTCGATCTCGTAGACGTCGCGCCGAACCAAATCGTCGGTGTCTCGGCTTCGCTGATCCCCTTCCTCGAGCACGATGACGCCAACCGGGCGCTCATGGGCTCGAACATGATGAGGCAGGCGGTCCCGCTGCTCATCCCCGATCCGCCTTACGTGGGCACCGGGATGGAGCCGGTCGTCGCAAGGAACTCAAGCCTCCCGCTCTACGCAAAAGAGGGCGGCACCGTCGAGTACGTGGACTCCACCACGATCGTCGTTGATGGGGAGAACTACGAGCTGACGAAGTTCCGTGGCCTCAACGACCGCACGGCACAGAACCACCGTCCGAAGGTCTCTGAGGGTGACGTGGTTGAGAAGGGCCAGCTCCTCGCAGATGGTGCCTCCACCAAAGACGGCAGCCTCGCGTTGGGCAAGAACCTCGTCGTGGCCTTCATGACTTGGGACGGCTTCAACTATGAGGACGCCATCCTGCTCTCGGACCGTCTCGTGCGAGACGACGTCTTCACCTCGCTCCACATTGAGGAATACGAGGTTGAGATTCGCGAGACCAAGCTGGGCAAAGAAGAGTTCACCCGGGATATCCCGAACGTGGGGGAGAACGCCCTCTCGAACCTCGACGACTCCGGAATCGTGAACGTCGGCACCTTCGTCGAGGCGGGGGACATCCTCGTCGGCAAGGTCGCGCCCAAGTCGAAGAGTGAGCTGACCCCTGAGGAAAAGCTGCTGCACGCGATCTTCGGTAAGGCAGGCGTCGATGTGAAGAACGCCTCCCTGACCATGCCTCCCGGGACCCGCGGGGTCGTGATCGAGGCTGAGAAGTTCTCGCGCCGCGTGAACCTCACGGACGCTGAGCGCCAAAAGGCCCTGAGCGTGATCCGCCAGGCTGAGAAGGAGTTCCTGCGCGCTCTCGGTGAGTACACCGAGAAGATGCTGACGGAGGTCAAGGACGCCCTCGGTGAGGACGTCATGGATGACCTCACAGGTAACCCGATCGAGGTGGACGCCACCGCGACCTTCGATGAGCTACGCCGCGTGCGCCTCCTGAGCGTCGCCGCTGCTGAGAACAACAGCTCTCAGGCGAAGCGCGAGAAGGCTCTTAAGATCGTCACCTCTTACCAGGAGAAGATTGAGGATAAGGAGCGCGACAAGAACAAGGTCGTAAACCGCCTCAGCCGTGGTGATGAGCTCCCGACAGGCGTGCTCGAGATGGTCAAGGTCTACGTCGCCACCAAGCGAAACCTGAAGGTCGGTGACAAGATGGCTGGCCGTCACGGCAACAAGGGTGTCATCAGTAAGATCTGCCCGGTTGAGGACATGCCGTACCTCGAGGACGGCACGATGATCGACATCGTGCTGAACCCGCTCGGCGTCCCGAGCCGGATGAACGTCGGCCAGATCCTCGAGACCCACCTCGGCTTCGCTGCGAAGGAGCTCGGCAAGATCTGCTACACGCCCGCCTTCGACGGCGCGACTGAGGAGGAGATCGAAGGTCTCCTCAAGGAGGCCGGGCTCCCCGAGTCCGGTAAGTTCAAGGTCTACGACGGCCGCACCGGCCAACCCATGGAGCAGGACGTGACCGTCGGGGTCATGTACATGCTCAAGCTGCACCACCTCGTTGATGAGAAGGTGCACGCGCGCGCGACGGGGCCCTACAGCCTCATCACGCAGCAGCCCCTCGGCGGTAAGGCGCGCTTCGGCGGCCAGCGCTTCGGGGAGATGGAGGTCTGGGCCCTCGAGGCCTACGGCGCAGCGGCGATCCTGCAAGAGCAGCTCACCGTCAAGTCGGACGACGTGGACGGCCGCACCAAGATTTACGAGTCGATGGTGAAGGGCTTGAATATCCTCGAGCCGGGCACGCCTGTGTCCTTCGAGGTCCTAACGAACGAGATCAGAGGACTGGGGCTCAACATGGAGCTTCACAAGAAGGCAACCCTCTAGGGCGGAGGCGAAGAAAAATGAGCGAGTCGATCTACAACAAAGTCAACGACTACGGCAGCGTCACCGTCAGCCTGGCCTCACCGGAAGACATCCGGTCATGGTCCTTTGGCGAGGTGAAGAAGCCCGAAACCATCAACTACAGGACCTACCGCCCCGAGCGTGACGGCCTCTTCTGCGAGCGCATCTTCGGTCCCGAGCGGGACTGGGAGTGCACCTGCGGAAAGTACAAGGGCATCAAGCACAAGGGCATCGTCTGTGACAAATGCGGCGTGATGGTCACCCACAGCCGCGTGCGTCGTAAGCGAATGGGGCACATCAACCTCGCCGCTCCCGTCGCGCACATCTGGTTCTTCAAGGCCATGCCCTCGCGCCTCGGCAACCTCCTCGGCATGAAGGTCGCCGACCTCGAGCGGGTCATCTACTTCCAGGACTTCGTCGTCGTGGACCCCGGCGACACCCCCCTCGAGGAGTTCCAGCTCCTCACAGAGGAGGAGTACCGCGAGAACCGCAACAAGTACGGCTCTGAGTTCGACGCCGATATGGGCGCCGAGGCGGTTCGGAAGATGCTCCGTCGCCTCGACCTGCAGCGCGTCAGCGAAGAGCTCCGTGAGGAGCTCCTCTCGACCCGCTCACAGCAGCGACACAAGGACATCATCAAGCGCCTCCAGACGGTGGAGATGCTGCGTGACTCCGAGAACCAGGCTGAGTGGGTCGTCATGGATGTCGTCCCGGTCATCCCGCCGGACCTGCGCCCGCTGGTCCTCCTGGACTCAGGCAACTTCGCGACGAGCGATCTCAACGACCTCTACCGCCGCCTGATCAACCGGAACAACCGTCTCAAGAAGCTCCTCGACCTCAACGCCCCCGAGGTCATCATCCGTAACGAGAAGCGGATGCTTCAGCAGTCGGTGGACGCCCTGTTCGATAATGGTCGCTGCCGCCGCCCGGTGCTCGGCTCCTCGAACCGCCCGCTCAAGTCTCTCACAGACATGATCAAGGGTAAGCAGGGACGCTTCCGCGAGAACCTGCTCGGTAAGCGAGTCGACTACTCCGCGCGTTCTGTCATCGTCGTCGGCCCGGAGCTGCGCCTGCACCAGTGCGGGATGCCAAAGGAGATCGCCCTCGAGCTCTTCCAGCCCTTCATCATCCGACGCCTCAAGGAGCTCGCCCTCGCGGACACCATCAAGTCCGCCAAGCGCATGCTCGAGCGTCGCGACGAAGAGGTCTGGGACATCCTTGAGGAGGTCACCAGTGACCACCCGGTCCTCTTGAACCGCGCGCCTACCCTGCACCGAATGGGTATCCAGGCCTTCGAGCCGGTGCTCATCGAGGGCAAGGCCATCCGCCTCCATCCGCTCGTCTGTGGCGGCTTCAACGCCGACTTCGACGGTGACCAGATGGCGGTCCACCTGCCGCTCTCCTACGAGGCGCAGATCGAGGCCTCGACCCTGATGCTCGCGAGCAACAACATCTTCTCGCCTGCGAACGGTTCACCGATCATCTCACCCTCGCAGGACATGGTCCTGGGGATCTACTACATCTCCATGAACCCCTTCGGCGCCTACGCTGAGAAGCCGCGCACCTACTCGTCCCTTGGTGAGCTCTTCCTCTCCTGGGGCCACGGAGAGACTCACACCCACCGCGCTATTCGTGTACGGATGGAGCCGGGCACGATGGTCAAGTTCGGTCCTGGCAAGGACGACGTCTTGCAGGTCGGGGATGACGGAAAGATCGAGACCGAGGACGGCCGCTCGTACCTCGAGACCACTATCGGTCGCACGATCTTCAATGACATCCTGCCTCCCGGGATGCCCTTCTATAACTACGCGCTGAGCAAGAAGTTCATCCAGGGCCTCATCAACGACTGCCACCGTCTGCTTGGTCGTGACGCGACGCTCGTCTTGCTCGACCGTCTCAAGGACCTCGGCTTTAAGGCCTCGACCCGCGCAGGCTTGTCGTTCGGTAAGAACGACATCTGCGTGCCCGAGTCCAAGGACCGCCTCCTTGATGAGACTCAGGAGAAGATTGACGCCGTTGAGAACTCCTTCATGAAAGGTGTCATCACCGACGGCGAGCGCTATTTGAAGATCGTCGACCTGTGGACCCAGGCTCGTGAAGAGGTGGGTGAGGAGCTCATGGGCGTCCTCGAGCAGGACATGAACGACACCAATGGGTACGTGAACCCGATCTTCTGCATGGTCGCCTCCGGTGCTCGTGGCTCGATCGACCAGGTGCGACAGCTCGGCGGTATGCGTGGCCTGATGGCGAAGCCGTCGGGTGAGATCATCGAGACGCCCATCAAGGCGAACTTCCGCGAAGGCCTGAAGGTCTTGGAGTACTTCTCCTCGACACACGGCGCGCGTAAGGGACTGGCAGACACCGCGCTCAAGACGGCGGACGCTGGCTACCTCACGCGTAAGCTCACAGACGTCGCTCAGAACGTCGTGATCACGATGGAGGACTGCGGTACGCCGAAGTCCGTCACAAAGCACGTCGTCTACAAGGGCGACCGCGTGGCAGTCTCGCTCGCGAAGGGTATCCACGGTCGCGTCGCACGTGACACCATCATCGACCCGGTCCACGATGAGGTCATCGTCCGTGAGGGCGAGCTCATCACGGAAGAGATCGCGAACCGCATCGAGGCCGACGGCAACGAGCGCATCCGCGTCCGGAGCCCGCTCACCTGCGAGGCGCCCTTAGGGATCTGCGCGAAGTGCTACGGCATGGACCTCTCCCGTAACAACATGGCCGAGCGTGGCCTCGCGGTCGGGATCATCGGCGCCCAGTCGATCGGTGAGCCTGGTACGCAGCTGACGATGCGGACGTTCCACATCGGCGGTACGGCTAGCGCCTCCGTCGCTGAGGACACACGCCGCTCGAAGCGTGACGGAAAGATCCAATACAGCGCGAACCTCAAGGTCGTCAGCAACAAGCAGAAGGAGCGCATCGTCCTCAGCCGGAACGGCGAGCTCCTCCTCTTGGATGACAAGGACCGAGAGATCGATCGCTACGGGGTCCCGACGGGTTCAATCCTGAACCTCGACGACGGCGCCATGGTGAAGGCGGGCGATGTGCTCTGCACATGGGACCCGCACAACGTGCCGATCGTCTCGGAGGTCGCTGGTAAGGTCCGCTATGAGGACCTGATCGAGGGCAAGACCGTCAAGGTTCAGGTCGACTCGCGCCGCGACACGAAGCGCGCCCAAGTCACTGAGCACAAGGGCGACTTGCACCCGCAGATCATTATCGAGGGCAAGAACGGCGAAGCGCTGGCTCTGTACCCGATCCCCGAGCGCGCGTACCTCGAGGCCGAAGACGGTCAGAAGATCGGCTCCGGTGAGGTTATCGCCAAGACGGCGCGTGAGGCCGCAGGCACCCAAGACATCACGGGTGGTCTGCCCCGCGTGACCGAGCTCTTCGAGGCGCGTCGTCCCAAGGAGGCGGCCATCCTCGCGGAGATCGAGGGCGTGGTTGAGCTCGGTGACAAGAAGCGTGGCAAGCGCACGATCATCGTCAAGGCGCTCGATGACGCTGGCGAGGAGATCGAGTCCAAGGAGCACGCGGTGCCCCAGGGCAAGCACCTCCGCGTCCACAAGGGCGATGAAGTGCAAGCCGGCGAGGCCCTTGTCGATGGTCCCCAGGACCCGCACGACATCCTCAAGATTCGTGGTGATGATGAGGCGCTCGGTTACCTCCTCAACGAGATCCAGAACGTCTACCGTGCCCAAGGCGTCGGAATCGATGACAAGCACATCGAGATCATCCTCTCCCAGATGACGAGGAAGATTCAGGTGAGCGACTCTGGTGACTCCGAGTTCCTCCCGGGACAGACGGTCGACAAGTTCGTCTTCCGGACCTCGAACGAGAAGCTCCGCTCTCAGAAGAAGAAGCCAGCAGTCGGCCAGACGATGCTGCAAGGTGTGACGAAGTCCTCGCTCTCCGCGGACTCCTTCATCTCTGCAGCCTCTTTCCAAGAGACCACGAAGGTCCTCACCGAGGCGGC
The DNA here is from genome assembly GCA_022446815.1 of Planctomycetota bacterium. Lineage (GTDB taxonomy): Bacteria > Planctomycetota > UBA1135 > UBA1135 > JAKVCE01. Next base: position 69,760 of record JAKVCD010000015.1, on the reverse strand, counting down.
GATCGCCGGCAAGCGTGACTACCTCGTCGGTCTCAAGGAGAACGTCATCCTCGGCCACATGGTCCCGACAGGCACCGGCTTCCGTGACCACTACCGCACTCGCGTGAAGAAGAACATCGACTTCGGCGAGATCGGTGGTGGCTCTAGCCTCGCACCTGCCCAGATGGACGCAGAGATGGAGGAGCTCCTCTCTGGCGTGCTTGGAGAAGAGCCGGCCCTCGCGGCGACGGGCTCAGAGGGCGCCGCTCCCGCGGTCGACCCTGCCCCCTCAGCTGACGCAGACCCCCCCTCGGAGGCACCTGAGGCCTGATATTGCGGCTCTGAGGCCCCGTCGGACTTGACCGGCGGACCTCGAGCCCTAGAATACTCCGCCCTCGAAAGCGGCCTGGACCCCTCTAGGCAGCCCAGAGACGACCGAAAAAGATATGCCCACGATCAATCAACTCGTCCGCAAGGGACGCAAAGCCATCCGCAAGCGCTCAAAGTCGCCTGTGCTGGACTCATGCCCCCAGAAGCGCGGTGTCTGCCTGCAGGTGAAGACCATGACGCCCAAGAAGCCGAACTCCGCGCTTCGGAAGGTCGCTCGTGTGCGCCTCTCCAACGGCAAAGAAGTCACGGCCTACATCGGCGGTGAGGGCCACAACCTCCAGGAGCACTCTGTCGTGCTCGTGCGTGGTGGCCGTGTCCGCGACCTCCCCGGCGTCCGCTACCACGTGGTCCGCGGAACCCTTGACGCCACTGGCGTCGACGATCGTAACCAGGGTCGGTCCAAGTACGGGTCTAAGCGCCCGAAGAAGTAACGAGCTGCTATGCCCAGAAATTTTAAAGCGACGGACGTCTACCTCCGCCCCGATCCCAAGTTCGGATCGATGCTCGCCACCAAGATCATCAACAAGATCATGTTGGACGGGAAGCGCAGCACTGCGCAGAAGATCTTCTATCAGGCCATCGATAAGGCGAACAGTAAGCTCGAAGCCGAGAGCCTCGAGGAGATCTTCGAGAAGGCCATCGACAACATCCGCCCGCAGGTCGAGGTCCGCTCCAAGCGCGTCGGTGGTGCGAACTACCAGGTGCCGCGTGAGGTCAAGCGCAACCGCCAGCAGACCCTCGCGATCCGCTGGCTCATCGACAACGCCCGTAAGAAGAAGGGCAAGCCGATGGCTGACCGCCTCGCGGAAGAGCTCGTGGACGCCTTTAACGGCACCGGAACGTCGGTGGCCTGGAAAGAGCAGATCCACAAGATGGCCGAGGCCAACAAGGCCTACGCCCACTTCGCCTGAGTCGACATCGGCCTCTAAGGCACTGATCAACAGCCGATCCGCTTGGGTCGGCTGTTTCTTTATCCTGCGATATATATGTCCGCTGACGTCCTCATCCTCCGTGACCCGCGAGAGTCTGTTAAGAAGTGCTCGCTCACACCGCTTCGCGAGCGAGAAGACGTCGCGTTTTGGAGCTACGACCCGGACAAGCGCTACGACGCCACAGGCCGGATCCTCCTGCACCACGAGGGGGAGCTCTTGAGCGAGGCTGACCAGGGAAAGGGGCTGTTCCTCGTCGACTCTTCCTGGCGCCGGCTACCAAAGCTCCTCGACCGCGTGGACGGCGAGCCCGTGAAGCGTCGGCTGCCGCCTTTCAAGACGGCCTACCCCAGGAAGAGCCACTACTTCAATGACCCTGAGCCAGGCCTCGCCTCGATCGAGGCGCTCTACGCTGCGGTTCACATCCTCTACGGTCCACGACCTGAGCTCCTCGAGGGCTACCGCTGGGCAGAGGAGTTCCTGAGCCTGAATCCCACGCTGGGCTGAGGGGGCGTTGGGGGGAGAGGCCAGCGGTCGTTAGGATCGCGGCATGGATCGCAGCCTCCTCCGGAACTTCGGTGTCGCCGCGCACATCGACGCGGGGAAGACCACGACCTCTGAGCGCATGCTCTACCTCACAGGCGTAGAGCATCGTGTCGGAGGGGTGGATGAAGGGACTACGGTCCTCGACTGGATGTCCGAGGAGCGCGAGCGAGGGATCACCATCACCTCGGCCGCGACCACGATCCCCTGGAGGGGGCACAGCCTGAACCTCGTGGACACGCCTGGGCATGTCGACTTCACGGTGGAGGTAGAGCGTTGCATGCGCGTCTTAGACGGCGCCGTCCTCGTCCTCGATGGTGTGGCCGGGGTGCAGGCCCAGTCTGAGACCGTCTGGAAGCAGATCGAGCGACACTCGGTCCCTTGCGTTGCCTTCGTCAACAAGATGGATAAGCCAGGCGCTGACTATATGGGCGCCATCGACTCCGTGCGGGAGCGATTGGGTGCCCCGGCTGTGCCGCTACAGGTCCCGCTCTACGAGGGCGAGACCCCGGTGGGGGTGGTCGATCTCCTAAGCCGTAAGGGGTGGCGCTTCCCTCACAACGCGAGGGAGATGGAGGCGGCCGAGGTCCCAGAAGCGACCATGGAGGACGTGGAGGTCTTGCGGGCTGAGCTCGTGGATCAGTTGGCCGAAGAGGACGAGGCGCTCTTAGAGCTCGTCTGCGAGGGAAAGGAGCCTCTGCTCGAAGACCTGAAGAGCGCGCTCCGTGCGCGGGTCATCGGGCGCAGCCTGCTGCCGGTGTTCTGTGGCGCGGCCGCCCGGGGCATGGGCGTGCAGCCGGTGCTCGATGCGGTTGTGGACTATCTGCCCTCGCCGATCGACATGCCGCCGGTGGAGGCAGAGCGAGTGAAGTCTGATGAGAAGGTCCAGCTCGAGAGCGATCCTGAGGGACCGCTCGCAGCGCTGAGCTTCAAGCTGCACGCAGGCCCGCACGGTGACCTCTGCTTCCTACGCGTCTACTCCGGCACCCTCGCTGCTGGGACTGCGGTGCTCAACACCCGGACCGGCAAGCGCGAGAGGATCAACCGCATGGTGCGCATCCACGCAGACGGGGGGGAGGACGTGAAGGAGGTCGTGGCTGGCGACATCATCGCTGTCGTCGGTCCGAAGGGGACCGGCACTGGGGACACCCTCTGCAGCGAGGGCTGTGGCGTGGTCCTAGAGAGCGTCGAGTTCCCTGAGCCCGTCATCACTCGGATCGTCGAGCCTTCGAGCGCCAACGACCGCGACAAGTTGCGCCAGGGCCTCGAACGCCTCGCTCACGAGGACCCCAGCCTCCGGGTCGCGGAGGAGGAGGACTCGGGGCAGTGGAGCGTCTCCGGGATGGGGGAGCTGCACCTCGAGATCATCGAGCACCGCCTGAGGGACGAGTTCAAGGTGGACGCGCGGGTCGGGAAGCCCCGGGTCGCCTACCGAGAGGCCATCACTCAGGAGAGCAGAGGCGAGGGGAGCGTCGACCGGATGATCGGCGGGAAGGAGGTCTGGGCCAAGGTCAAGGTGGAGGTCAGCCCCGCAGGCCTCGGCTCGGATGGCGTCCAGTTCGATATGGGGTGCTCACTGGACGAAAAGTGGCGTAGCGGCCTCGAAAACGCACTTTTACAGGAGGGCGGGGTGGGCCCACGCTTCGGATATCCACTGGATGGGGTCTGCGTGAGGGTCTTGTCGACAGAGCAGCGTGATGGGGCGGAGAGTGAGGCCGGATATGGCCTCGCGGGCATTTCAGCCCTAAGAGAGGCCCTAGGGGGGGCTGGCGTCGTGGTGCAAGAGCCCCTGATGAGCTTCCGCATTGAGGTTCCAGGCGAGTTCTCCAGCGGGGTGATCGCCGATCTCAACACCCGCTTAGCAGAGATCAGTGAGGTAGTCGCAGAAGGCGAAATCACCCATATAGCGGGCCTGGTGCCCCTCTCAGCCATGTTTGGCTACTCTACGGCTGTGCGCTCCCTCTCCCAGGGCCGCGCTGATTTCTCTATGGAACCTGCGGGCCATCGAGCCCTAGATGAGGCAGAGCTAGAGGCCAGGGGCCTCGTATGGTCCTAAGCGCCCGTGAGGTACGATATTTCAAAGGTGAAATTTTTCTTGCTTCTTAGGCTGTTCCGAGCCCCTCGCGGTTGACCCCACCCTAGCGCGCTGGTATTTTCTTCGGCCCTCAAAAATGAGAGAGCCGGTTTGGCTCTCCCAGTGAGGGGCCTCTCGCACGCTGCGAGAGGGTCGAGAAGCGGCTTTCCCCAAGCCGTAGGAACCACCCATCCCGCGCTTCACGCGCGCCCAGCTGGCGCACGTGTGGGGTGGGTTTTTAGAGAAGCTCCAGCACACATGAAGGACCGAATCCAGATCCGTATGGAGGCCTACGACCACGAGGCCCTCGATACTTCGTGCCTCGAGATCGTCGAGAGCGCGAAGCGGACAGGCGCCCGAGTCAATGGCCCGATCCCCCTGCCGACGCGGGTGGAGAGGTACACGGTCTTGCGTTCTCCCTTCATCGATAAGAAGTCGCGCGAGCAGTTCGAGATTCGAACGCATAAGCGACTCATCTACATCTCTGAGCCGACCACGCAGACCGTGGACGCGCTCAGCTCACTCAGCATGCCTGCGGGCGTGGACATTCGGATCAAGGCCTAGCCTTCTCCGAGCTCCGCACCCTAAGGCTCTCACCAAATCCCAACAGGTCGTTAGCAGGAACCAGCGAGGAACGACACGCGAAGCCTGCTCCCTGACCCCCCAACACAAAAACAGCCGCGTGGCCAGGCGTCGAAGGTCAGACCTTCTGACCTTCCCTGGTCGAACCGGTACTAACGCAAAGTTCGAGGCGTCATGACGCTGATCCTAGGACGAAAAATTGGAATGACTCAGCTGTTTGCTGAGGACGGAACGGTCGCAGGTGTGACCGTCGTCGAAGCAGGTCCGTGCGTGGTCACTCAGATCCGTACGGAGGAGAATGACGGCTACAACGCCGTGCAGCTCGGCTTCGAGGACATGCCCGACCGCTTAGTGGCCAAGCCCCAGCGCGGTCACTTCGCGAAGAATGAGATCGCGCCCAAGCGTTTCCTCCGCGAGGAACGCCTGAACGGGCCCGCTGAGTGCGAGATCGGGGACGTCGTGAAGGCGGACGCTTTCGAAGAGGGAGACCTCGTCGACGTCATCGGCACCACGAAGGGCCGCGGCTTCGCTGGCACGATCAAGCGCCACGGGTTCTCGCGAGGGAAGGAGACGCACGGCTCTCACAACGTTCGTGCGCCGGGCTCAATCGGTTGCTCTGCGACGCCCTCACGGGTGCTCAAGGGCAAGCGCTCTAGCGGCCACTACGGCAACGCACGGAAGACGACCAAGAACCTGCGCATCATGCGCGTCGACGAAGAGCGCAACCTGATCTTCATCCGCGGTGGGGTCCCCGGCCCGCCGAACGGGTTCGTCCAGGTCCGCACCGCCAAGACCGGAATCAAGAAGGGCTGAGGGTCATGAAGGTCAAGAGCTACAAGGACGGGAGCCTCGGCAAGGTCGAGGTCGATGAGGCAGCCTTCGGTGAGAAGGTCCTTTATCGCACCCTTAAGGACGTCGTCGTGAACCACATGGCGAACCAGCGCCAAGGCAACCACTCCACCAAGAGCCGCGGTCAGGTGAAGGGCACCAACAAGAAGCCCTACCGCCAGAAGGGTACTGGCCGCGCTCGTGCCGGTGACATCAAGTCGCCCATCCGCCGCGGTGGTGGCGTCGCCTTCGGCCCCAAGCAGAGGGATCACTCCTACCAGCCCCCGGTCAAGGTGCGCCGCACGGCGCTTCGCTCGGCCATCGCTGGCAAGCTTCGCGACGAAGAGGTTGTGGTCACTGAGTTCGGTGAGTTCTCAGCTCCCTCGGCGAAGGCCGCGCGGAAGATCCTCTCAGACCTCGGCTCGCCCAAGCGCGCAGTCGTCGTCCTCGCTGAGGCTAACGAGAACGTCTACAAGTCCTTCAGGAACTTCCCGAAGGTCGAGGTCCGCACAGGCGCTGACCTCTGCGCCTACGACGTCGTCAACGGCGGCCTCGTGATCGCTGAGAGCGGCGTCCTTGAGCAGGTGGCGGAGCGCGTCGCCAACAAGAAGAACGACGGAGGTGAGGGATGAGCGGCGCCCGCACATACACGCTGATCAAGAAGGCGGTCGTCACGGAGAAGGCCTCCGATGACACCGCGAAGCGAAACGCCTACCACTTCCGCGTGCCTACGAACGCGACGAAGGTGGAGATCCGCGAGGCCATCGAGCGCCTCTTTGAGGTCCAGGTGACCTCTGTGAACACCCTCACCGTCCACGGGAAGGTGCGTCGCAGGGGCTACACAGCCGGGCGTAAGTCTGACTGGAAGAAGGCCATGGTGACCGTTGCTGAAGGCCAAACCATCGACATCTTCTAGGAGCGCAGAGGAACAGAAACATGGGAATCAAGACCTACAAGCCGACCTCGCCTGGCCGTCGCGACGGGAGCGTCCTTGACTACAAGGAGCTCACGACGACGAAGCCTGAGAAGTCGCTCCTGCGTCCGCTCAAGAAGACGGGCGGTCGTAACAACCGCGGCCGGATCACCTCCCGCCGTCGCGGCGGCGGCAACAAGCGTCGCTACCGCGTGATCGACTTCAAGCGTGACAAGGTTGGCATCCCCGCCCGCGTCGCCACGATCGAATACGATCCGAACCGCTCGTGCTTCATCTCGCTGCTCCACTACGTGGACGGAGAGAAGCGCTACATCCTGAGCCCCCTCGGCCTCGAGGTTGGGACCATGATCCAGTCCGGGCCCGACGCAGAACCCACCGTGGGCAACGCGATGAAGCTCAAGGACATCCCGATCGGTCTCCAGATCCACAACATCGAGCTCAAGATCGGGCGCGGTGGACAGATCTGCCGCACCGCCGGTGGCGCAGCCCAGCTGATGGCCCGCGAAGGTCAGTACGCCGTGGTGCTTATGCCCTCGGGCGAGCTGCGCAGGATCCACATCGAATGCATGGCGACCATTGGGCGTGTCGGGAACACCGACCACCAGCACGTCAAGCTTGGAAAAGCTGGTCGTAACCGTCACCGCGGGCGTCGCCCGAAGGTGCGCGGTACCGCCATGAACCCTGTCGACCACCCGATGGGTGGTGGCGAGGGACGTACCGCCGGTGGACGTCATCCCTGCTCGCCGAACGGCGTCCTCGCGAAGGGCGGCCGCACGCGCAGTAGGAGCAACCCCACGGACAAGTTCATCATCCGTCGTCGCAAGAAGCGTAAGTAACCCCAGAGCGGCAAGAACACATGTCACGAAGCACAAAGAAAGGCCCCTTCATCGACCCGAGGCTCGCGCGGAAGGTCGCGGCCCTCAACGAAGCAGACCGCAAGGACCCCGTCACAACCTGGGCCCGCGCGTCGACCATCCCGCCGGATTTCGTCGGCCACACGTTCATGGTTCATAACGGACGCCAGCACGTGAAGGTCTTCGTCTCTGAGGACATGGTCGGACACAAGCTCGGAGAGTTTGCTCCCACCCGTACCTTCCGAGGCCACACGAACAAGAAAGAGGGCATCAAGAAGGGCTAATTCATCATGACGGCCACCCAAGCATTCACAGCGCGTCATCAATACGCGCGGATCACCGCCCGGAAGGCGCGGCTGGTCGCGGATCAGATCCGCGGTCGGAACGCCAACCAGGCGCTGGACCACCTCCAGTTCCTGCCGCAGCGCGCCGCAGCCTTCTACCTCAAGGTGCTGCAGTCTGCGATCGCGAACGCGAGCCAGGACGAGTCGGTGAACCTGAACAACCTCTTCGTCTCGGATTGCCGCGCAGACGACGGCCCCATGCTCAACAACAGGTTGCGCTGGCGCCCCGGTCCGCAAGGTCGCGCGATGCCTTACGCCAAGAAGACCAGCCACCTGACCGTCGAGGTCAGCGAGCGCGAGGTCGTTGAGGAAGAGGCTCCCAAGCCGAAGGCGAAGAAGAAAGACAAGGCCGCTCCGAAGGCTGAGGCGCCCGCTGAAGAGGCGCCCGTCGAGGAGGAGGTCCAAGAGGAGGCTCCCGTAGAGGAGGCTCCGGCTGAAGAGGAGGCCTCTCAAGAGGAGGCCCCGGCAGAAGAGGCCGCTCCTGACGCTGCAGCGGAAGAAGATGGCGCTGAAGAAGACACAGCGGACGACGATGCTGCGGATGAAGAAGCAGCGGACGAAGACGCCGACAACGAAAAACAGGAGAGCTGATTCGTGGGCCAGAAAGTACACCCGACCGGATATCGCATCGGCACCATCGAGCCTTGGCGCTCGCGGTGGTATGCGAACAAGAAGGACTTCCCGAGGATGCTCGTGGAGGATCGGAAGATCCGCAAGTTCATCGAGAAGGAGTTCGGCTCTGCCGGAATCCCCCGTATCGAGATTGAGCGCAGCGGCGAAGCCGTCAACGTCATCATCTACACCGCTCGCCCCGGCGTTCTCGTCGGTCGTAAGGGCGTTCGCGTAGAGGAGCTCAAGAAGGAGCTCCAGGAACTGACGGGCATGACATGCCACCTGACGCTCCATGAGGTCAAGCGCCCCGAGCTTGAGTCCAAGCTCGTCGCAGAGGTCGTGGCCGAGGCGCTCGAGCGTCGTATGGCCTTCCGTCGTGCGATCAAGCGCGCGGTCCAGACGACCATGCAGGCGGGCGCCAAGGGCATCAAGGTTCAGGCGAACGGTCGACTCGGTGGCGCTGAGATGGCGCGTGAGACGGTTGAGCGAGAAGGCCGCGTGCCCCTCTCGACCCTTCAGTCGCATGTCGACTACGGCACCGCGGAGGCCAAGACGACCTACGGAATCATCGGCGTGAAGGTCTGGATCTACAAAGGTGAGATCGAGCGCGGGAAGAAGATCGACTTCCGCCAAGGACTCAGCATGACCAGGGCCGAGCGCCCGCAACGCGGCGGTGGCCGAGGGAGGAGACGCGATGGCAATGATGCCCAAGCGCGTTAAGCACCGAAAGGTGTTCCGCGGCAAGATGAAAGGACTCGCGACTCGTGGTAACAGGGTCGCCTTCGGTGAGTTTGGCCTGATGTCACTCGACTACGGCTGGATCAACGGACGTCACATCGAGGCCGGTCGTGTCGCAGCGAACCGAGCCACGGCGGGTGCAGCAAAGATCTGGATCAAGATCTTCCCGCACAAGCCCATCTCCTCAAAGCCCGCTGAAACCCGAATGGGTAAGGGTAAGGGTGATGTGGACTTCTGGGCCGCTGAGGTGAAGCCCGGGACCATCCTCTACGAGCTCGGAGGCGTCTCTGAGGACAAGGCCAAGCTCGCGTTCAAGCGCATCGCTCACAAGATGCCCGTCAAGGTGAAGATGGTCCGTCGCGTCCCGACGAACTGATGAGCGCCGAAGCGAGAGCACACAAGAAACACAGGTAATAGAAATGAATATCGAAGAAGTCCGCAGCAAGACCGACTCCGAGCTCGAGTACGAGCTCGGTCAGATGTCTCAGCAGCTCTTCGAGCTCCGGTTCAAGGCCGGAGTTGAGAGCATCGCAAGCCCTGCGGAGATCAACAGGGTCAGGCGCGCGATCGCGCGTGTCCGGACCATTCTCCACGAGCGTGCTACGGGAGTCCGTGGCCAGGAGTCGCGCTGAAATGAGTGAGTCACGAGCAACGAGAAGGGACCTCCAAGGGGTCGTCACGAGTACGGGGATGGACAAGTCCATCACCGTCCGCGTCGAGCGTCGCTACAAGCACTCCAAGTACGGCAAGTACTTGAGCGCGCACAAGAAGTACATCGCGCACGACGAAGATGGGAAGGCCGGAATGGGCGACATTGTTCAGATCTCTGAGTGCCGTCCGATCTCCAAGCGCAAGCGTTGGCGCCTCGTCGAGGTGCTCACCCAAGCGACCGTCACTGACGGTAAGCCGACCGAGGTCGATGGGGGTGTCCTGTGATTCAGATGCAGACCTACCTGGACGTCGCCGACAACACGGGCGCCAAGAAGGTCCAGTGCATCAAGGTCCTCGGGGGCTCGAGCCGAAGGGTCGCAGGCCTCGGCGACATCATTGTTGCCTCTGTGAAGAAGGCCATGCCCGGCTCGGAGCTCAAGACAGGGACGATCGTTAAAGGCGTGATCGTCCGCGTGAAGAAGAACACCCGACGAAAGGACGGCACCTACATCCGCTTTGACCACAACGCGCTGGTCGTCCTTGACGGTGACGGAAACCCCCGCGGCACCCGCATCTTCGGTGCGGTTGGCCGTGAACTCCGGGAGAAGAACTTCCTCAAGATCGTCTCCCTCGCACAGGACGTTGTCTGATGAAAGTACGTAAGGGTGACAACGTGATCGTCATCTCGGGTAACGACCGAGGCAAGACGGGCACTGTCCAAGAGGTCCAGCACGGCAAGGACCGGGTCATCGTGGAGGGGATCAACCTCCGCTACAAGCACAAGAAGCCGACGCAGCAGAACCCCCAGGGCGAGCGCGTCCGCACCGAGTGCGCGATCCATGCCAGCAACGTCATGTTCTACGACGAGAAAGCAAAGAAGGGCGTCCGCAAGCGTCCTGACAAGGAGAGCTGATCATGTCAGCAGATGAAGCCACTCAGGTCGCCGAGAAGGTGAAGCCGAGCCTGCAGTCCAAGTACGAGCAGGAGATCAAGCAGGCGCTCAAAGAGCGTTTCAACATCGCCAACGACATGGCGATTCCCGCGCTGAAGAAGATCAGCATCAACATGGGCGTCAGCGGCGCCGTCGAGAACAAGGCGCGCGTGGAGATCGCCGCCCGTGACCTCGGCACAATCGCTGGCCAGCGCCCCACCATCAGGAACGCAAAGAACTCGATCTCAGGCTTCCACCTCCGAGAGGGGATGCCGATCGGGTGCGCTGTGACCCTCCGCCGTGAGCGCATGTGGCACTTCGCCGAGCGCCTCATTTCGGTGGTCATCCCCCGTATACGTGACTTCCGCGGTCTCAAGTCCAAGTTTGACGGGCGCGGCAACTACACGATGGGGCTCAGCGAGCAGTCAATCTTCCCCGAGATCCCTTTCGACAGGATTGAGTTTCAGCAAGGCATGGACATCACCTTCGTAACCAGCGCACCCAACGACGAGCAAGGCTTCGCGTTGCTCAAGGCGCTCGGGATGCCCTTCCGCACAGAGGACGAGTAAATCAAATGGCAAAGACATCCCTCATCGTTAAGTCCAAGCGCGAGCCCAAGTTCAAAACTCGTGCTTACAGTCGCTGCAACATGTGTGGACGCCCTCGTGCGGTCTACCGCAAGTTCGGTATCTGTCGTATCTGTCTCCGGGAGATGGCCCTCGTAGGCGAGATCCCTGGTATGCGCAAGGCGTCTTGGTAGAGGAGTAGACCACCATGATGACCGACCCGATCGCAGATATGCTCACCCGCATTCGCAACAGCAACGCGCTGGGGCGGAAGACGGTTGATGTGCCTGCTTCGAAAATGAAGGTGAACATCGCTGAGGTCCTCAAGCGCGAGGGCTTCATCACGAACTATCACGTGGAAGAGATGAGCCCTAGGAGCGTCATCCGCCTCGAGCTGCGCTATGGCTCAGAGGGCGAGAAGGCGATCCGGACCATCACCCGTGTGAGTAAGCCCGGCTGCCGGGTCTACGCAGGGGCTAAAGAGATGAAGCCTCTCCTGCGCGGCCAAGGCATCTACGTCCTCTCCACTCCGAAAGGAATCCTCTCAGATCGCGACGCTCGTAAAGAGAACGTCGGTGGCGAGGTCGTCTGCAAGGTCTGGTGATCCCAGGGAGCATCAAACATGTCACGAATTGGACAACAACCCATCTCAATCCCCTCGGGGGTCAGCGTTGATCTCAAGGGCACGCAAGTCGCGGTGAAGGGGCCGAAAGGCAACCTCTCCATGGACCTGCGCCCCGAGGTCACAGTCTCTGTCGCCGACGGAGCCGCCACCGTGGAGCGCACGGGGACTGGCTCGGAGCGCAACGGTCGCGCCTTCCACGGTATGACCCGCGCGATGCTCTCGAACATGGTCACCGGTGTCACCGCCGGCTTCTCCAAGAAGCTCGAGATCCAGGGCGTCGGTTGGAATGCGAAGGCGCAGGGCAAGAAAGTCGTGCTGAACATCGGCTTCTGCCACCCCGTTGAGATCGAGATGCCTGAGGGCTGCACCGTCGAGTGTGAGAACCCCACCTCCATCCAGGTCAGCGGCCCCGACAAGCAAGCCGTCGGGCAAATCGCGGCCCGGATCCGCAAGACACGTCCGCCTGAGCCCTACAAGGGCAAGGGAATCCGCTACGTCGGCGAGTACGTCCGCCGTAAGGCCGGTAAGAGCTTCGGTACCTGATCATGAGAGGCATTCAACTCAAGAACGCGCGCCGCTGGCGTCGTGGACAATCCGTTCGGCGCCGCATCCGAGAGAACTCGGGTCGCCTGCGTCTCTCCGTTTTCCGCAGCTCGAAGCACTTCTCTGCGCAGGTCATCAACGACGAAGAGGGCAAGACTCTCTGCGCTCTGTCGACTTGCAACAAAGAGGCGCGCGCCGCGCTCGCTGGAAAGAAGAAGACCGAGCAGGCCGCCTACATCGGCGGAGAGCTCGCAAAGCTCGCCATGGAGGCCGGCGTCAAGCAGGTCGTCTTAGATCGAGGTCCCTACAAGTACCACGGACGCGTAAAGGCCTTCGCTGACGCCGCTCGGGAGGGCGGCCTCGAGTTCTAGCCCTCCAAAGAGAGGCCACAGCAAGATGAAGAAGAAGATCACATACCTCGACACCCTCGACTCAGAGGCGTACGTCAACGACCTCCAGGAGACCCTCGTCAAGGTCAACCGCTCCGCGGCGACCGTGAAGGGTGGCCGACGTTTCTCGTTCAACGCGTTGAGTGTTGTCGGGAACCGAAGCGGCGTCGTCGGCTACGGTTTCGGCAAGGCCCGTCAGGTGCCTGGCGCAATCGAGAAGGCTGCGAAGGATGGCCGCAAGCACCTCCAGGTCGTCCCTGTCTCTGAGGGCGGGACGATCCCCCACGAGGTGACGGGTCGCTTCTGCAGCTCCACAGTCAGGATGCTCCCCGCCTCACCTGGTACGGGCATCATCGCCTGCTCCGCTGTCCGCGCTGTCTGCGAGATGGCTGGTGTAACGAACATCCTCACCAAGTCATATGGGTCTAACAACTCCATGAACTTGGTGAAGGCGACCCTCGACGCGTTGGCGCAGCTGCGGACGCATGAGAAGACCGCGGAGCTTCGCGGAGTCGAGCTCTAGTAAACAGAGAGGACCCCCCATGGATCTCAGATCAGTCACCAGTAAGGGCACTAAGCACCGCACGCGCAAGCGCGTGGGGCGGGGCACTGGCAGCGGCAGCGGCAAAACCAGCGGCCGCGGCCACAAGGGCTACGGCTCTCGCTCCGGCGCGTCAAAGAAGCCCGGCTTCGAAGGCGGCCAGATGCCCCTCTACCGGCGCGTCCCCAAGCGAGGCTTCACAAACGCCCGCTTCCGCACCGAGTACACCATCGTGAATGTCCGTGACCTAGAGGCCTTCGACAACGGCGCGACGGTCGACCTGGACGCGGTCTTGGCTAAAGGCCTCACGAGCCTCGAGACGAAGCTCTTGAAGGTCCTCGGCATGGGAGAGCTCACTAAGAAGCTCACCGTGCGCGCTCAGAAGTTCTCCAAGAGCGCCGTGGAGAAGATCACGGCAGCAGGTGGAGAGATCGTAATCCTCGACTCAAGAGGCTCAAGCAATGCTGAGGCTCCGAGTGAGCCTGAGGCGAAGGTCGAAGAGGCCCCCGAAGAGGAGGCTCCGGCTGACGCTGAGGGTGACGACGAGGCGGAAGAGAAGGAGAGCGGCGACTCCGACGCCTGATCCCCAGTGGAAGCCTCCTTCGGAAAGATCTTCACCGTCCGAGAGACGAGAGAAAAGGTCTTCAACACGATCTTCCTCTTGCTCGCTTATCGGGTCGGATTCCAAGTGCCCATCCCCGGGATGAGCGCTGAGTTCCTGCGTGGCGGGAACGAGACCAACCCCCTGTTCGGCCTCATGAGCGCGTTCTCAGGTGGTCAGCTGGGGCAGACCACGATCTTCGGCCTAGGGATCATGCCCTACATCTCGGCGTCCATCATCTTCTCGATGCTGACGAAGATCTCGCCGACGATGGAGGCTGTGGCCAAGGAGGGCGCCTCCGGTCAGAAGAAGATCAACCAGTGGACCCGTCTCGCGACGGTTCCCATCGCCTTGATTCAGGCCTTCTTCGTCTACACCGGGGTGTTCTTGAACGACCCCAACATGATCTCGCCTGAGATGCAGGACAGCCCTGTCCTCTTGGGCGCTGTCGTCATCGCGTCCCTGATCGCGGGCGCGCTGATCGTGATGTGGCTCGGAGAGCTCATCACTGAGCACGGCGTCGGTAACGGCGCCTCACTGATCATCATGGCGGGGATCATCGCTTCGATGCCGGTCTCGTTCCTACAGATCTGGGACACCCCTGAGTTCTGGAGCACGCTGCTCTTCATCTCAGGCATCTGGGCTGTGGTCGTCTACGTTGTCGTCTTCATGCATAAGGGCGCCCGTCGGATCCCGGTCCAATACGCGCGCCTCACACGTGGCCGTAGGGTCTACGGTGGCCAGCGCCACTACCTCCCCTTGAAGGTCAACATGGCCGGCGTGATGCCCATCATCTTTGCCTCGGTGCTCTTCGTGATCCCCGGCGTGATCTTCGGCGTGCTCGGCTGGGAGTATGCGCAGTCCATCTTCAGCGACCAAACGGGCTTCGTTTACGTCTCGATCTACGTCGCGATGGTGTTCACGTTCTGCTTCTTCTGGAACCGACTGATGTTCCGTCCGGAAGAGATCGCAGACAACCTGCGCGAGCATGGCTCATTCATCCCTGGTATCCGCCCGGGAGCGAAGACTGCCGAGTACCTCTCTAGCGTCCTCACTCGCCTGACCTTGGTGGGGGCAGCGTTCCTCGCCGTGGTTGCTGTAGCGCCCTCATTCATTACTGAGGGCACTCCGATGCCTGCGAACATGCAGTACTTCATCGGCGGCACTTCCGTCCTGATCGTCGTGGGGGTCGCGTTAGACCTCGTCGACAAGCTCGCCGCCCAGCTCGTCATGCGCAACTATGAGGGCGCGATGAAAGAGGGTGGCCCCGGCTGGACTAAGAAGGAAGGGGACGCCTAATGACCTCTGCCGTGATCATGCTCGGCCCCCCCGGGGCAGGAAAAGGTACCCAGGCTGTGCGTCTGGCCGCTGAGCTCGGCCTTCCGCACATCTCAACGGGTGACCTCTTCCGGGAGAACCTCTCCAACGAGACCGATCTCGGCAAGCTCGCGAAGACCTATATGGAGGCCGGCAAGCTGGTCCCTGACGAGGTCGTGATCGACATGCTCTTTGGCCGGGTAGCGGCAGATGATTGTGGGGGGGGCTATCTCCTCGACGGCTTCCCGCGCACCGTCGCCCAAGCAGAGGCGCTCTCTGAGCGTCTCTCTGATGGGTGGACGACGCGGACTCTGCAGCTGGATGTACCTGATGAGGCTCTCGTCGAGCGCGCCTCAGGTCGCTTGCTCTGCAAGGACTGTGGAAACATCCACCACGAGAAGTACAAGGTTCCCGCAGTCGAAGGCGTCTGCGATGCTTGTGGTGGGGAGCTCTACAAGCGCGCTGATGACAACGCTGAGACTGTGACGGAGCGCCTCGCGGTCTACCACAACGAGACGAGCCCACTCATTCAGTACTACGGCGAACGAGAGATGCTCGATGTGGTGGATGGCTCGCGAACCCCTGACGAGGTCTTCGAAGACCTACGAGGGCTGCTCTCTGCGAGCGGGACCTCAGGACAGGAGGTCTCATGATGGCTAAGGAAGAGCCCATAACCGTGGAAGCCGTCGTCACAGAGTCGCTCCCGAACGCCCGATTTCGCGCCAAGTTGGAATCAGGACACGAGATCCTCGCACACGTCAGCGGGAAGATGCGGATGCACTACATACGCATCCTGCCCGGAGACAAGATCACCGTAGAGATGAGCCCTTATGACCTAACAAAGGGGCGAATCATCCAACGCGGAGACCGTCGGCCTAGGCCGAGGAGACGAAGAAGATGAAAGTACGAAGCAGCGTCAGAAGGTTATGCCTCAACTGCAAGATCGTGCGTCGTAGGGGCGTGCTGCGGGTCATCTGCAGCGCGGATCCGCGCCACAAGCAGCGGCAGGGCAAGTAGGAACATACGAATGAAGAACCCCCAGAACCGGAACAGGAGGCACGCCGCGCTCTAGAGCGTGAGGCGTCGACAGTTATGCCCCGAGTCAACGGTGTAGACATACCCAACGATAAGCGCCTGGAGATCTCCCTGACGTACGTCTTCGGAGTCGGTCGTGTGACCGCCCAGAAGATCTGCGCAGGCCTTGAGCTCGACCCGGCCATGCCCGCGCGCGACCTGACAGAAGAGCAGGTTACGATGCTCTCCGGTTACATCGAGAAGAACTATCTCGTCGAGGGTGAGCTCCGTCGCTTCAGGGCGTCGGCGATCAACCGCTTGCGTGACATCAACTGCTACCGGGGCCTCCGCCACCGTCGCGGTTTGCCTGTCCGCGGGCAGCGCACCAAGACGAACGCGCGTGGCCGCAAAGGCCCGAAGAAGACCGTCGCCGGCAAGAAGTCAGTGAAGGGGATGAAGTAGGCCTAGAGCCCGAGTTTGAATCATGGCTAAGAGCACAAAGAAAGCGAAGAAGAACATCGTCAAGGGCATCGCCCACGTGTTCGCGTCCTTCAACAACACCATCATCACGATCGCTGACCCGCAGGGGAACACGGTCTCATGGGGGTCGTCCGGAGCGATGGGGTTCAAGGGGACTCGTAAGAGCACACCCTTCGCCGCCATGCGCGCTGGCGAGAGAGCCGCTGTCGCGGCCATCCGCCACGGGATGAAGGAGGTCGATGTACGAATCAAGGGAGCGGGGTCCGGGCGCGAGTCCGCTATCCGCTCGATGGCCAAGGCGGGCCTGAAGATCCTCTCCATCGAGGATGTCACGCCCCTCCCGCACAACGGATGCCGCGCCAAGAAGCGTCGGCGCGTCTAGTTCATCCAGGAGAATAGAGTCAATGGGACGAAACACAGGACCTAAGTGGAAGCTCTCGAGGCGGGAGGGGATGGACCTCTTCAGCCGCGGCGCACACGGCGCCCGAGGCAAGTCACCCCTGGCGAAGCGCGACTATCCCCCCGGGGTTCACGCGCAGAGCCGCCGGAAGATCAGCGAGTACGGCATCCGCCTTCGCGAGAAACAGAAGCTCAAGCGCATCTACGGTGTTCGTGAGCACCAGTTCCAGCGCTACTTCAAGCGCGCGGAGCGCATGAAGGGCAACACCGGGGAGAACCTCTTGAACCTCCTCGAGCGACGCCTCGACAGCGCGATCGTCACCAGCGGCTTTGCCCTCACGATCGCTCAGTCGCGACAACTTGTCGCGCACGGCCACTTCACCGTCAACGGCAGGAAGGTGGACATCGCCTCCTTCCAGGTCCGTCCTGGTGACGAGATCAAGCCGCGCGACAAGGAAAACACTAAGCAGATCGTCTCTCAGAACATCGAGCTCAACAAGGGCGGATTCGTCCCCGAGTGGCTCGATGCCAACGCAGACACGATGGCAGTCAAGGTCGTTTCGCTCCCGCAGCGCAACGACTTCCCGTTCCCCATTCAAGAGCAGCTCATCGTCGAACTGTGCTCCAAGTAGGTCGAGGAGAAACGCACCATGAGAATTCGCTGGCGTAATTTTGAATTGCCGAGTTCGGTCATCCTGGAGAAGGAGACCAAGTCGGAAGAGTATGGACGCTTCTCCGTTGAGCCGTTCGAGCGTGGTTTCGGCCACACGATCGGCAACGGGCTTCGGCGCGTCTTGCTGTCCTCCATCGAGGGGACGGCCATCACTGCGGTCAAGATCGAGGGCGTCTCGCACGAGTTCGACTCTCTCGACGGCGTCTACGAGGACGCGGCCGACATCATCCTGAACCTGAAGCGCTTGAGGATCAGCTACTCTGGCGACAAGCCCATCACCTGCCGTATCAACGTCAGCAAGAAGGGTGTCGTCACCGGTGCTGATGTCGAGTGCGAGGGGGATGCGCAGGTCGTCAACAAGGACCTCCGCATCGCTGAACTCACGATGGATCGTGACTTTGAGGTTGAGCTAGACGTCAACCGCGGTCGCGGGTACGTGACCGCTGATGACAACGCGGTGGAGGTCGAGGGTGTCATCGGGAAGATCCCCGTGGACTCCATCTACTCGCCCGTACTGCGCGTTCGCTACTCGATCGAGCAGACCCGCGTCGGCAAGCTGACCAACTACGACAGGCTGATGCTTGAGATCTGGACTGACGGGACAATCTCTCCTGAGATGGCCCTCGTTGAGTCTGCCAAGATCTATCGCAAGCACCTCAACCCCTTCGTGCTGCAGGACGCGTTCAAGGACGACGTCTTGCTCACGGATGACCCGGTCGACAGCGAGTTCAACCAAAGCAACCGTGAGATCTCTGAGATCGAGCGCGCGCTGGACCGCTCTCTGTTAGAGCTCGAGCTCAGTGTCCGAGCTAAGAACTGCTTAGACGGCGCGAACCTTCAGACCATCCGAGACCTCGTCTCGCTCTCAGAGCAAGAGGTCATGAACCTGAAAAACCTCGGCAAGACCAGCCTGACCGAGATCAAGGCCAAGCTCGCAGAGCGCGGCTTGGCACTCGGGATGGCCGCTGAATGACCCATAGGGGCATCTAGATATGCGACACAGAGTAAAAGGCTACAAGCTGGGACGGACCGCTGCTCACCGCACGGCCATGACCCGGAACATGATGGTCTCGCTGATAGATCACGAGCGCATCACAACGACCGTGCCCAAGGCGAAGCACCTTCGCCCGATCATCGAGAAGATCGTCACCATGGCTAAGGACGACACGCAGGCTAACCGCCGTCGTGCGTTCTCCAAGCTGCGGGACAAGGAGGCTGTGCAGAAGCTCTTCGACGTCCTCGGGCCGCGCTTCAAGGAGCGCCCGGGCGGCTACTGCAGGATCCTGAAGATCTCTAAGCCGCGTCTTGGCGACGCTGGCGAGCGTGCGATCATCGAGTTCGTTGAGCGCACTCTCGATGAGACCTCGCCCGAGGAGCAGGCCGCAGCTACTGAGGCTGCCGAAGCCACAGCCTGAGTCAGCTCAAGAGAAGACAGCGAGGCGCCTACCCCGGCAGGGTGGGCGCCTCGTTTTGTTTCATCCGATCAGCTGCGAGTGAGGCTCAAGCGGCCCTCTCCGATGAGCTCGTCGATCTCGCGGGCGAAGGGCTCGGAGATCGAGATGCGGCAGTGGCTGCCTGCGCGAATGCGGCGGGTGGTGCCGTCGTTCCCCTGCACCTGCAGGTAGACGCTCTGCCTGCCTGGGTGGCGCTGGAAGAGCTCCTGTAGGCGGGGGAGGAGCTCTGCGTCATCTGGGGTGACCGGGATGACGAGGCCGCCGTCGAAGCGCTGCAGAGCCTCCTCAAGCGTCATGACCTCGTCTAGGAGCAGGTTCGGGTCGTCAGCGTCACGCTCCATGCGACCACGCAGGACGACGATCTCCCCGTTGCCGATGTCATCGCGGCACTCAGCGTATGTGCGGGGGAAGCACGTCACAGGGATACTGCCGTGGAGGTCTTCGAGGCGGAACCGGGCCATCTTCTTGCCCATGTTCTTCCCGCTCTGGACCACGCGCTCTTCCATCTCGCGGATCATCCCCGCGACAGTGACCTCAGCGCCGGGCAGCTCATTCGCGTTCTTGCTCGTGACGGTCGAGAGGAGGGACAAGAGGCCGCCGCGCTCCTCCAGCGGGTGGCCGGAGAGGTAGTGACCGAGGGCCTCGTGCTCTCTGTCTAAGAGGTCATGGCGGCTCCAGGCGTCGTACTCTGAGAACTTCCTTGAGTCGTCATCGGTCTCCTCTTCGAGGGCGCCAAAGAGGTTGGCTTGCCCCGAGCGACGATCTGCTGCGGCCGCCGCGCTATCTGAGAGCGCGCCCTCCAAGGCGGCGAAGATGCTGCCTCGATTGACCTCTGTGAAGTCAAAGGCGCCAGCCTTGATCAGGGCCTCCCAAGCGATCTTTCCAACCTCTTTAGGGTCTGTCTGACCTGTCAACTCGAAGAGCCCGAGGGGCTTGTTGTCTTTCTTGAGCGCCTCACGTGCGCGGATCAGGTGAGTGATCGCTTGCTCTCCCGTGCCCTTGATGGCGCCCAGCCCATAACGGATCGAGTCTCCCTCGGGGAGGAAGTACCAGTCGGAGCGGCGGGCGTCAGGGCCGAGGATCTCTATCCCAGCATTGCGCGCGTCGTCTAAGAGCGCCTTCACTTTGTCCGAGTCTGACATCTCGCAGGACAGGTTCGCGGCCAGGAACTCTTGCCTGTAGTGCGCCTTCATCCACGCAGTCTGATAGCTCAAGATCGCGTAGGCCGCTGAGTGGGACTTGTTGAAGCCGTAGCCTCCGAACTTGAGGATGTTGTCCCAGATCTGCTTGGCGTCTTGCTTAGAGCAGCCGTTCTCCACTGCGCCTTCCACAAACTTCGCAGAGAACTTCTCCATGATGGCGACGATCTTCTTGCCCATGGCCTTGCGCAGGTTGTCTGCTTCGGCGAGCGAGAAGCCAGCGAGGTCACTCGAGATCCGCATGACCTGCTCTTGGTAGACGATGCAGCCGTAGGTCTCTTCGAGGATGCTCTCGAGCACAGGGTGCTCGTATTCGACGGCCTCGCGACCGTGCTTACGGTTGACGTAGAGATCATCCATCCCGGCGTCCAAGGGGCCGGGCCGGTAGAGCGCGAGGAGCGCGACCAAGTCTGCGAAGCAGTCCGGCTGCATGCGCGTGATGAGCTTACGCATGCCCTCGGACTCAAGCTGGAAGATGCCCTGCGTGTCCCCTGTCATGAGGAGCTCGTAGACAGCGGGGTCGTCCTGTGTGCCCTCCAAGAGGTCAGGGACCTCTCCGCCAGCGGCTCGGATCAAAGTCTCGCACTTGTCGAGGATCGTGAGCGTCCTGAGCCCGAGGTAGTCCATCTTGAGCAGCCCGAGGTCCTCGAGGTGACCTGCTGCCCACTGAGTGATGGGGGTCCCTGCGCGCTTATCTACAGCGAGGGGGACGTACTCAAGGATCGGGCGATCCGCGATCACCACCCCCGCGGCGTGGATCGAGAAGTGTCGCGACATGCCCTCGAGAGAGAGGGAGTAGTCGAAGAGCTCGCGCATGACCTCAGAGCTCTTGCTGACCTTGATGAGGTCGTCGTTCTTGCTCTTATCAAGCTCCTCTTGCTTCTTCGGGTTGTCACTCTTTTCTAGCCCCAAGAGGACGGGCAGCTTGGGAGTGTTCGGGCCATCCGGGATCATTTTGGTGACGCGGTCGACCTCGCGCAGGGGCACGTCTAGGGCGCGGCCCACGTCCCTGATGACGCCCTTAGACTGCATGGTCCCGAAGGTGATGATCTGGGCGACGTGGTCGTTCCCGTACTTCTCACGCGTGTACTCCATCACCCGCTCACGACCGTCCTTGCAGAAGTCGATGTCGATATCAGGCATCGAGACGCGCTCGGGGTTGAGGAAGCGCTCGAAGATGAGCCCGTGGTAGAGCGGGTCGATCAGGGTGATGTCGAGGAGGTAGGCGACGATCGAGCCCGCCGCTGAACCCCGACCGGGGCCGACGGGGATGCCGTTCTCACGCGACCACTTGATCAGGTCCCAAACGATGAGGAAGTAAGAGGTGAAGCCAAGCTGGCGGATAACCTTCTTCTCCATCTCGAGACGCTCGCGCGCCTCCTTCTGGTCGCCGCTGTACTTCCTGTTGAGGCCCGCCTCGAGGAGCTCATTGAAGAACAGCTCCGGGTCTCCGCCACCCTCAGGTTCGAAGACAGGGATGTGGTACTTGTCAGGGTCGCCGTCTTCCTTCTCGAAGCTGAACTCGATCCCAATGTCGACCTGCTCCGCGACGTTCATCGTCTCCGTTACGGAGTCTGGGAGGTCCCGGAAGATGTGACCCATCTCGTCTCGAGTCCGGAAATAGAGGGAGTCCGTGTCGAACTTGAAGCGGTTCTCCTCCCTCTTCTTCGCGTTTGTATTGATGCACAGGAGGAGGTCTTGCGCCTGACAGTCTTCGTGACGCAGGTAGTGGATGTCGTTCGTCGCGACTAGCGGGATCCCCGTGCGCTGGCTGAGACGGACCATGCTCTCGTTCACTCGGTCTTGAAGCTTGATCCCGTTCCGCTGGAGCTCCAACCAGAAATGTTCTTTGCCGAAGAGGTCACGGAAGTCCATCGCGAGCTTCTCGGCAGCGTCCTCCTTGTTCTCGCGGAAGAGTTGATTGATCTCGCCAGCGAGGCAGCCAGAGAGGCAGTTGATACCGCCCGCATATTGACTAAGCAGCTCCTTATCGATGCGAGGGCGGAAGTGGTAGCCCTCCGTGTATGCAGAGGAGGCAAGTTGGATGAGGTTCTGGTAGCCCTCGTTGTTTCGAGCGATCAGCGTCAAGTGGTTGTAGCCGTTGCCCTGCTTCTTGCTGTGAGGCTTATGCATCGAGTCACGGGCGACATAGGCCTCACAGCCGATGAGCGGCTTTACCTCGCGCTCAGAGGCCTTGGCGGCCTTGTAAAGCTCGATCGCACCGAACATGTTGCCGTGGTCGGTCAGGGCGATCGCGCGCTGGCCGTCGTCTGCAGCTGCCTTGACGAGGCTAGAGATCCGGTTCGCTCCGTCGAGGAGGCTGTACTCGGAGTGAACGTGGAGATGGACGAAGTCCGGCGCGGTCATGGGTGTGGATCGAGGAGCAGTTGTGGGCGGTGAGGGACGCTAGCTTGCGCCCCGCAGGATGTGCATCAGGAGGGCCTTCTGAGAGTGAAGGCGGTTCTCCGCTTGCTGGTAGACGAGGCTCTCAGGGCCATCGAGGACCTCATCTGTCACTTCTAGATTTCGTCGCACGGGCATGGCGTGCATCAAGTGGGCGTGGTCTCCGCGCTTCAGCAGAGCAGGGTCGACCATCCAGTCGGTGTGACGCGCGCGGCGGCTCGCGGCGAGGGTGGGGTTCTCATAGTCCTCTGTTGACCACCACGAGCGCGCATAGACCACCTCGGCGCCATCGACAGCCTCGGGGAGCTCATTGCTGACCTCGTAGCTCCCGCCCGACTTGGTCGCGAGCTCGTTGGTCTCTTCTAGGACCTGACTGTCGAGCTCGTATCCCGCAGGGTGCGCGAGCCGGACTTGCATCCCGCTCCGGACAGTCGCTTGCAGGAGCGAGTTGACCACGGAGGGGCTCGCCGCGGTGGGGGAGTGAGTCCAAACGATCGTCAGCTTCCTGCCGGACAGGGCGCCAAAGTGTTCGCGCAGGGTCATCAGATCTGCGAGCGCTTGCAGCGGGTGCCAGAGCGCGCTCTCCATATTGATCACAGGGACCTCTGCGTGCGCTGCCCACGACTGAATCATGGAGTCCTTCCGGTCCGTACCCCAGGAGGTCCCGGAGAGAGATGGGCGGATCGCGAGCAGGTCGACGTATCGAGAGAGGACAGTCGCGGCGTCACGTACGTGCTCCGGTGCAGCGCCATCCATGACGCCGCCCTCCCGGTCTTCGAGGTCCCAGAAGTCCGAGGTCGCGTTGAGGTCTATGGGGTGGCCCCCGAGCTGGCCGACCGCGGCCTCAAAGGAAGCGCGGGTACGCAGGGAACCCCTAAAGAAGAGCAGCCCGAGGGTCCTCCCTGAGAGCGCTGTAGTCGTTCCCTCCTGTCGGATCTTGACTGAGGTTTCGAGGATGCCCTCTATCTCCTCCTGGCTTAAGTCTGTGAGGCGAACCAGATGCCTGAGTGACTGGGTAGAGGAGGGCATGGACGTAGTTTAACGCGCCGAGGGTGCCATGTCTCACGGGAAGCAGACTTGCAGGCTCCGCGCCTTGACTTAGGCGGGAGGCACGGATACAAACTCCCCCCAACTTTTGCACCCCTGGCTCAACTGGATAGAGCACCTGACTACGGATCAGGAGGTTACAGGTTCGAATCCTGTGGGGTGTACCAGCACAGCGGGCACCGCTCACAGGTGTCCGGCCCCTGCGCCGGCCTCTCCCGTCCGGATACGGACGGCGAGCAGAGGAGGCGCGACCCGCTCTCTGGAATTCGCAGGAGTCACCCTGACTGAGCCCAAGACACCTGGCCCCGACGCTGCCGAGGACGAGCGCTTCATGCGCATCGCTCTCGAGGAGGCGCGCTTGGCTGCGGAGGTCTCGGACGAGGTCCCGATCGGAGCGGTCGTCGTCGTCGACGGAGAGGTCATCGCGCGCGCTCACAACCAGACGCGCACAGAGACAGACCCCACGGCCCACGCTGAGCTCATCGCCGTCCGAGCGGCGGCGCAGGCGCTCGGGAGCATGCGGCTCGTAGGAGCCACGGTTTACACGACAGTGGAGCCTTGCTTCATGTGCGCGGGGGCGCTCAGCCACGCGCGCGTGGCTCGAGTCGTTTGGGGTGTACGTGATCCGAAGTTCGGCGGCTGCGCCTCCCTCGGGGAGGTGCTCACCGATCCTCGGCTCAACCATCAGGTCGAGTGGGCTGAGGGGGTATGCGCCGATGAGGCGCGAGAGCTCCTCCAGTCGTTCTTTCGCAGCAAACGCGCCGCCAAGGCAGCAGGGCCCCGGGATTGACCCGGAGCGAGCACCTCCAGCGGCGCAAGAAGAGTCCGACCCCAGCGCAGGGGTCGGCGCGGTCGGTCTATAGATTGATCGCCACCTGGAGAGGTGCCGGAGCGGCTGAACGGACTGGTTTCGAAAACCAGCGCGGGGTTCTTCCTCGCCGGGGGTTCAAATCCCTCCCTCTCCGCCATGTACGCGAGCTCGTCTCTGATGAGCTCGTCCAGGAGAGGTGTCTGAGTGGCTTAAGGAGCACGCTTGGAAAGCGTGTGTGTCGGTTCCCGGCACCGAGGGTTCAAATCCCTCCCTCTCCGCCATCCCTTGGGGCGGGCGCCAGGGCCCGAGAGTGGGTCCGGTCTTCGCGACGGGTCAGGGTCGAACCGGGTCAGGCCAGGAATGGAGCAGCCCTAAGATCACCGACGCGTGTGTGAGTGACCGGGCCCTCTCTCGTGCCTCGCCCGCCCCTCTCTACTCTTCACTGCGATTTCCTTGCTCTGCGCTCCCTCTGAGTCTGGTCTCTGCGCAGGCCTCTCAGGCTGATAGACTGCTCCCATGAGCTACCTCGTTCTCGCCCGGAAGTACCGGCCTAAGACCTTTGAAGAGGTGTGTGGGCAAGAGGTGGTCACGAGCACCCTTACGGGCGCCATCACGGATGACAGAGTCGCTCACGCCTATCTGCTCTGCGGGCCGCGAGGGACAGGGAAGACGACCATCGCTCGGATCCTCGCGAAGGCGCTCAACTGCGAGGAGGGACCGACCGCGACCCCCTGTGGGAAGTGCGATCGCTGCTTGGAGGCTGACCGCGGCTCCGACGCAGACGTGATCGAGATCGACGCGGCCTCGAACAACGGTGTGGATGAGGTACGCGCCTTGCGAGAGCAGGCTGCATACAACCCCATGCGTGGTCGCTACAAGGTGTACCTCGTCGATGAGGTGCACATGCTCTCCAAGGCAGCCTTCAATGCGCTGCTGAAGACCCTCGAGGAGCCGCCCCCGCACGTGAAGTTTCTCTTCGCGACGACGGAGCGGAACAAGGTCCCGGACACCATCCTCTCACGCTGCCAGGTCTTGCAGCTTGATCCGATCACTGAGCCTGTGATCAGCACCCACCTCGAGCACGTCTTCGCCGCAGAGGGCGTCAAAGTTGCAGAGGGTGTGACCGCAGGGGTCGCGCGTATGGCGCGTGGAGGCATGCGGGATGCACTCTCCATCGCAGACAGGCTGATCTCGCTCGCGGGTAAAGAACTCGAGATGGAGCATCTTGAGCGGCTCTCCTCGACCCGGGGCGGTGACGCGCTCAGCGTCCTCGAGCTGACGGCCTCGGGCGACGCCCCCGCGCTCTTGGAGGCGCTCCCACGCGTGGAAGGAAGTGAGGCTGAGCTCACTGATGAGTTGCTCGGCTTCACTCGGTCCGCGCTGCTCCTCGCGCACTGTGGTGGGAACACCCCGCTGGTCGATGCTACAGAGGAGACACGCGCGCGAATGGCTGCTCTCGGCGAGCGCCTAGGGCCGGCGCGAGCAGAGGTCTGGCTAGAGGAGCTTCTGCTCTGCCGTGAGCGCATCCACACCCTCAACGCGCATGGTCGCTCGATCCTTGAGAGCACCTTGTTGGCCCTCGCTAGGGAGGAGGACACCCTGCCGCTGAGCGAGCTCGTTGATCGCCTGACTGCGCTTGAAGGCCGCATCGGAGACGCGCCAGCTCCCAGTCAACAGCCTGCTCAGCGCCCCGCCGAGGTACCTCCCGCGCCAAGCAGGGGGCAGCGAGAGGAGGCCGTCATCGAGCCCAGAGCTCCGCGAGAGGAGGCCGTCATCGAGCCCAGAGCTCCGCGTGAGGAGTCACGCTCTGCGGCCTCCGGCGGACCGCGCAAGCGCACCGAGGCGGATCGCCGCGCTGCGCGCTCGAGCGCGACGGAGGCCTGGTCGGCCTTTATCGAGGATCTGTCGGGGAGCGCTCAGACGCTAGGTGAGGTCGTCAGCAGGAAGACCCGCTTAGTCTCTCTTGAGGAGAAGCGCGCGGTGCTCAGAGCGACAGAGCTCCTCGAGGAGGAGAAGGCGATGCTCGGGGACAAGCGAAACCAGCGCACCCTCTCGAAGGTGTTCTCCACCGTGCTCGGTCGAGAGCTCGCCGTCGAGATCGAAGACTCGGACACGATCCGCCCCGGCGCGGAAGACCCTTACACCAAGCAGGTCGCCGAGCTCTTCGACGGCCAAATCGAGGACTGACTCATGGCTGGCCCCGGCGACCTAGGGAATCTGCTCAAGCAGGCACAGAAGATGCAGCGTGAGATGGACCTCGCGCGCGAAGAGATCCGCGCGATGACCGTTGAGGGGAGCGCTGGTGGCGGCTTAGCGCGCTTCGAGGTCGATGGTGAGGGGACCGTCAAGGCGGTGCACCTCAGCGATGAAGCTGGGCTGGGCGACGACATGAGCGCTCTAGCAGATCTAGTCTTAGCGGCAGTGCGTGACGCGCAGACCCGCGCCGAGCAGGTCAAGCGCGAGCGCCTCTCTGAGGTCACTGGAGGGATGGACCTCCCCGGACTGTTTTAGGAGCGCGAGCCCTTGGCCTTTCCCGCACCTCTCGAAGAGCTTATTGAGGCCTTCGAGCGATTCCCTGGCGTTGGCCGCGTGACGGCTGAGCGCTTGGCCTTTCACGTCCTGCGCGACCCCAAGGCCGCGGACTTGGCGGGGGCTATTCAGCGCGCTGCGACCCAGACCCTCCGCTGCTCTTCATGTGGCAACATCGCGGAGACCGACCCTTGCGCGATCTGTGCCGATCCGCAGCGTGATGTCACGCTCATCTGCGTGGTGGAGGAGCCGCGACATGTCGAGGCGATCGAGCGCTCCGGAGCCTTCAAGGGCGTCTACCACGTGCTCATGGGTGCGCTGAACCCTTCCGAGGGTACTGAGGCTGAACAGCTCTCGATCCCTGCGCTGGTGGAGCGGGTGGGCGCCACAGAGGTCCGTGAGGTCATCTTGGCTACAGACCCTGACGTCGAGGGTGAGGCGACCGCCCACGCGGTGGTGGAGGCCTTGGAGCGAGGGCTCGAGCGACGCCCGCTCCTCTCACGCCTCGCGCGTGGGGTTCCCTCTGGGGGGGCCCTGGAGTACATGCACCGAGGCGTCATCCAGGACGCATTTGAGGGCCGCAGGTCCATCGGCGAGCGCCGTTAGGCGCAGAAGGACCAGCGACATGGTGAGTTGTCCCCCTGCGGGGGTATTAACGTAAGTATCTATTTAGTAATGGCTTGCGTTCTTTTTTAGGGCCTGATTTCGCCCGCATTGGGACAAGAACAGGGGTTGGCAAGCTTCGTGCTCTCAATGTCTGAGGTGGGTCGCGTCGATACGGGCTGTGGAAAGGAACTCCATGACTGGCCCCTCTCAACGACTCAGCGTCCGCCTCGAGCAGCGCATGACCTTGCAGCCCCGCATGCTGCAGTCCATCGAGCTCCTTCAGCTCTCCTGCGGAGAGCTCAATGAGTGGCTCGAAGAGGCAGCGCGGGAGAACGACGCCCTCGAACTGACTCGGCCTCAGGAGCTCGCTCGCAGTCCACGCGGCAGCGCCGAGACTACAGACCGCCTCTACCAAGCGCTCCAGAACCAGCCCGCTCGCAGCGCGAGCCTCGCGGAGCGTCTGCAAGAGCAGCTCGCGCTCCGTGAGCTCCCTCAGGAGCATGCACGTTGGGTGGGCTTCCTCATCAGCTGCCTCGACCCCTCGGGTCTCCTCAGCCTCAGCGATGAAGAGTGCCTCCATCTCGCAGCAGAGGAGGGGCTCGAAGACGGAGAGGTGCAGCTCGGCCCCGCCATCGCGACGCTGCAGTCCCTTGAGCCTCGCGGAGTCGGTGGACGAGATGCGGTCGAGGCTATGTTGCTCCAGCTGGACCCGACGGAGCCGATGTATCCGCTTCTATGCCAGCTCCTCGAGGACTTCCTCGATGAGCTCGCCAAGAACCAGCGCCCACAGATCGCTCGCGCCCTCGGCGTCAGCCTCGAAGAGCTTGAAGAGCTCGTTGGCGGGCTCCGAGAGCTCGACCCCTGCCCAGGGAAGGCGCAGTTCGCTGAGGACGCGCAGGTCATATTTCCAGAGCTGATCGTAGAGCCCGCTCCTGACGGCAGCTGGGAGGTCGAGCTAGAGAGCGACCACCTCCCGCGTGTCTCGATAGATGCGGAGTATCGCTCCATGCTCCAGGAGGCTAACGGAGAGCTCGCGAGCTATCTCCGTGAGCGCGTTCGAGACGCGCGCTCCATCGTCGATGCTGTCCAACAGCGCGAAGAGACCCTACTCAGAGTCGCGCAGTCCGTCTTCCGTCGCCAGCGCGAGTTCTTGGAGGAGGGACCGAAGAGCTTGAAGCCTCTTCGAATGAACGAGGTCGCTGAGGAGCTTGGCTTGCATCCGAGCACAATCAGCCGCTCTGTGGCGGGTAAGCACGTTCAGAACCCTTGGGGCGTCCACCCTCTTCGCTGGTTCTTCCAGGCGGGGGGCCCCGCCGACGATGCCTGTGCCCTAGACACTGTCCGCGAGGCTGTCCGCGAGGTGTTTGCGGGCGAGGACCCCGCAGCGCCGCTCTCCGATGAGGACGCTGCTGAGCGCCTGCGAGAGCGCGGGATCGACGCTGCGCGGAGGACTGTCGCCAAGTACCGCAAGGAGCTGGATATCCCCAGCTCCTACCGGCGCCGGCGCTTCGCCTGAGCTCAACGCGCACGCGGCGCCCGCTTTGCGCGTATCCTTCCGGCCATGCGGAACCTCCGTGCGCTCATCTCTTATGACGGCTCGAAGTTCTTTGGCTGGCAACGCCAAGAGGGCTTCTGGTCTGTTCAGGAGGCGTTCGAGCGCGCAATAGAGTCTGCGACGGGTGAATCTGTCACCGTCTTTGGTGCAGGCCGGACCGACACAGGAGTCCACGCCCTCCGGCAGGTCGCGAGCTTTCACCTTGAGTCTGAGCTCTCAGATGATCGCTTACGCCACGCGGTCAACGCGCACGTCAGTGATGGGGCCGTCTTGGAGCGCCTAGAGACTTGTGACGATGACTTTCACGCACGCTTCTCGGCTTGTGGGAAGCGCTATCTCTATTGGGTCGGCACCTCTCGCTTCCGCTCTCCCTTCCCCGAGGAGTACGCCCACTGGATCAACCAGCCTCTCAACCTTGCAGCAATGGAGGTGGCTGCGCGAGACCTGATCGGTGAGCATGACTTCGCCGCTTTTGCGAGCTCAGGATCTGAGCGCAAGACAACGGTGAGGACGATCACTCGCGCGCGCATCTTCCCCCGTAGGCGTGGCTTCGCGATCGTCGTTCAAGGAGACGGCTTCCTCTACAACATGGTCCGGACGATCGCCGGCACCTTGATCGATGTGGGGCGGGGGCGGCTCGACACCGACTGCGTCGCGCGGGCGATCGAGGACGGCAGGCGCGCGCCCTTGGGGCCTACGGCGCCTGCCGCGGGGCTCTATCTCCTGCGCGTGCTCTATCCCTTCCCTGCGTTCAGAGGGCCAGATCTCGGGCCCCGCGGCGCGCCCGGTGTGATCCAGCCTCTCGACCCCGAGAGGGGTGATTAGGGCTAGCTAGCTTGGGGTGAATCGAAGTCGCAGACGAGACCTCTTGATCTAGGGCTGCTTTCGGCCCATCTGTTGTCGTGACCTCGTTGTTTCTCTCCGGCTCGTCTGCTGCCCTTCGAGGGCGCCGCCGGAGCGGTCACCGCGGCCTATCGAGCGCGCTGTGCGCGCTACGTATAGGAGGCTCGCTGACCTCGAAAGGGGTAGGGCTGTCTCTGCAGGTCGCGGGCGCGTACGCGCCAGGCACCACAGCACCCACTCTCTCAGCCCAGGAGGCGCAACGATGAGGACCCAGGTCTCGATCCTTCACCACGACTACCCCTCGAGGCTCCGCGAGCACGTCCGAGGGAAGATGGAAGCGCTCGAGCGCTTCAATCATCACGTCACCACGATGACCGCACGACTTGAGCGTGAGGGAAATGGGCACCGCGTTGAGATTGTCGCTCAGATCGCACATGGGCCTACCCTCGTCGCAGATGTCTGTATGGATGTGTTCGAGGCTGCACTAGAGGAAGCTCTCGACCGTATGGCCCGCTCGCTGAAGAGGTCCAATCGGAAGCGCGGCTTGGAGCGCAGGCGCTCGGCTCATAAGAGCGCGTGAAATTTCAGGCAGTCTGATCGCACATGCCCGGTGGAAGGGTGCGTTGATTCTGTTACCTTCAGCGCTGAAGAGGCTGTGAGCCCAAGTGAGCGCTCACGCTTGGCTCTGACGTCTGCACGCATCCACACCCCAGCGCATCCACCGATATCCCCGATGACCTTCTGGAAAGAGTTTAAGTCCAAGAGTTGTAGCTCCCGCCTCAAGGCAGCGGACAAAGAGCAGGCCCTCGCAGAGATCGTCGACCTCATCGTCAAGGGAGGAGAGCTCGACAGCTCCCTCCGCGATGAGGCGCTCTCAGCCCTCTTGGCCAGGGAGCAGATGGCCTCAACAGGCGTTGGGATGAACGTCGCGATCCCGCACGTAAAGCTCAAGGGCATCGACAAGGTTATCTGCAGCCTCTGCGTGAGCCGCACCGGTCTCGATTGGAACTCTATTGATGGCGACCCGGTGAACATCCTCTTCGTCGTCCTCCGCCCGGAGCGCGCGACGGACTCGCACGCCCCTGAGGAGCATATTGAGCGGATGTCTTGGATCGCGCGCCTAAGCCGCGAGGCCGACTTCCGGCGCTTCGTCCAGAAGACGAACACGAAGGCTGAGATGCTGGGGCTCCTGAAGGAGATGTCGGCCGTCTGAGGCCACAGCTCGGGAGAGGACTTGGGAGGCCACGAGCAGCGGGCGAAGATCGTCAACCCTGAGGGGCTGCACGCTCGTCCTTGTCACGCGGTCGTGTCGCTGGTCAGGGAGTACGAGTCCGTGCTCAGGATCAGGAATGGGGCCACAGAGGTGAACGGTCGTAGCATCCTTGAGCTCATGACCCTGTCTGCCAACTGCGGAGATGAGCTCGTGCTAAGGGCAGAAGGGGAAGACGCCCTCGCCCTGCTTGAGGCGCTCACAGCGCTGATCGCGGCAGGTTTCATCGAAAACGACTGAAGCCCTAGCCCAGCTTCGGTCGACAGACCTCCTGAGCGGGAGAGGCAGGACGCGCACGCAGGGCGCGCTCTCCCCTCAGAAAACACATGGGAGCAGGGTTTCACTTCAAGCGTCCGAGGAGACTCCTCGGACTAGACTTCGGCGCATCTTCGTTCAAGGTCGTCGAGCTCACGCGCGTAGGCGCGGAGGTCCACCTCACGGGCTTTGACGCGTCGCCGGTGGGGGACGATCCAGAGCGTGCGCTGACGGAGCTCCTCCAGAGGGGCGGCTATGCGAGCAGAGAGGTCGTCCTCGCCGTGGGCGGCCGCTCCGCCTGCGTGCGCTATGCGAGCTTTCCGAGGATGCCGCAAGATGAGCTCCTAGAGGCTGTGCGCTTAGAGTCAGACCGGTTGCTCCCTTTTGAGGACACGGCCATCACGCTCGACTGCCAAGAGCTCACGCCGAGCCGAGGCGCGCCAGACGAAGAGACCGTCCCCGTGCTCGTCGCGGCATGTCGTACAGACTTCGTAGAGGAGCGAGTTGATGCTGTCTTACGGGCAGGCTTCACGCCCACGGCGGTCGATGTCGACATCTTTGGGTTGGTGAACGCTTGGTCCCTAGACCCCTCAGCAGAGCGCCCGAGCGTGGTCGCGCTTGTCGATGTCGGCAGCTCCCGGACAGGCGTCGTCCTCCTGGAGGATGGGACGCCGCGCTTCAACCGTGAGTTCGGTCAAGGGAGCCTAGATGTCTCCTCGAGCCCTTCAGCGGTCATGCAGGCGCCGATCGCTGGCACGAGTGAGCCAAACGAGCTAGATGCGCTCGCGCGAGAGATCGCCCTGAGCGTTGAGTACGCGGAGCACAACGAGGGCCTCGTGGTAGAGGAGATCCACCTCACGGGAGGAGGCGCCCTGATCGACGGTCTCCGGGTCCGCCTCGCAGAGGAGTCACGCAAGCGGGTGGAGCTTTGGGACCCGATGAAGCTGCTGGTGCAAGCGTCGGACGAGACCTCTCTCTTAGAGCTCGGGGAGCGTGGACCTAGCTTTACGGTCGCTCTGGGCCTCGCGGCGAGGTTGGTGGCGGCGTGATTCAAATCAACCTCCTGCCTCTGCATCTGCGCAAGCGAAAGACACCGGCGGCATGGCTCGTCGCGGTGTGCGCGCTCGTCGCGCTCAACGCGACGCTCTTGTCGTGGTGGACCTGGTCCGAGTTTGGAGTTCGCCTAGCTGTTGAGGCAGAGCTAGACGTGCTCGAGCTGGAGATGCGCGGGATCCAGCCGCAGCTCGCTCACCACCGCGCTCTACAGAGGGAGCGAGCGCGTCATGCGAAGCGCGAGGACACCTTGCGTGGCATCGCAGAGGAGAGCATCTCTTGGACTGAGAAGCTGGACCAGCTCGTAGACGTGGTCACAGATGGCGGGCAAGCGGAGCGACATAAGATCTGGTTTACGGACCTCGAGGCCGACATCGCTAGCGGTCGTAGAGGCGAGCGGGGTGGCGCGCTCCGAGCTGGCGGAGTCTCTGGCTCCGAGCGCTTCGCAGACGTGGCGGACTTCCTCGATGACCTCGAGGCCTCGCCCTTTGGGCAGCAGTTCAGCGCGCCAGCGCCCCCTGAGGGCTCTGTCTCGCTCGTGGACTCAGAGTTAGAGCCACCTGTGGTCTGGTCCTTCCCGCTGCAGGTGTCGTTGTTGAGCGAGGGGGAGCGGCAGTGAACGCGAGCGGTCTGAGGGTCTTCCTCATCTCAGCTGGCCTCATCACGGTCGGCCTCTCAGGGCTTGTCTGGCGTTCAAACGCTGGGCTTGAGTCAGCGCGCCTTGAGGTCAAGTCGACCTCAGAGCGGATCACCGCTGAGCGCGTGCTCCTCGATGAGACTCCCGCCCTCGAGCAAGAGCTGCTCGTGTACAGAGAGATCTCAGGGAGGATGGCGGCGATCCTCCCGGATGAAGCTGGGTTGAATGACCTGGTCCGCAGTCTGCAGGTCTTCAGCGAGCGCTCGGGAGTAGAGATTCGCAGCCTCCGCCGCGCGGCGCCTCGTGGAGAGGCCAAGCGCGGAGGAGATCTCAGAGCGGTCAGCTACACCCTCGAGCTAGAGGGGGACGCTTTCGAGCTCTTGAGCTTCTTGGACCTCGTCGAGACGAACGACCGCTTCTTACGGATCCCTCGGCTTGAGGTGGACGCCGCGAGGCGACAAGAGCTCTTGGGGGGCAGGCAGCGCGTCCACAGTATCCGCTTAGATGTTGAGACCTTCGTCTTTGAGCCTGGTGCTGAGAGCGAGCCAGTGCCTATCGAGTGGGCGGACTGGAAGCTCGACCAGCTCCGCGGAGAGGTCTCGAGGCGCCGCACGGGCTTGGAGCCCGCAGAGTATGAGTACCGTGGCCGGCGCGGCCGCCGCGACCCTTGGGTCGATCCACGCCATGCCCCCGCAGGCGAGCGCCCCCATGAAGGAGAGGGCGCGCAGCCTGAGGAAGCCACCTTCGCCGCAGGAGTCTCTGAGGCATGGGCTAGCTGGCGTGAGCTTGAAGAAAGCACTTCTGCGATCGAGGGGACGGGGCTCTCTGAGGAGCTAGAGGTTGAGGTCGTTCGGCTCGAGGCGATGGCGCGCAGCCTGCTAGAGGGGTCAGGGCCTCACGCTGACAGTTCTGAGCGGATGCTCACGGTGAGCGCGCTCGACTCCCTCAAGGCGCTGCGCGCAGCTCTAGACGAAGAGCGCGGGAATCGTGGGCCGTCCATCGCTCGCTTGAAGGAGGTCTCTGCGGCGATGAGGGAGCACGCGGAGAGAGGTCAGCACGGCCTCGCGCTCGAGGCCATCGCCCCAGTCGAGGCAGACCTCGAGTGGTTGGCGGAGGATGTAGCTCGCGCCCCCTATGTCGCCTCCCTACAGAGCGCCGCGGCGCACTCGCGAGCAGAGCTTGAGTTCGACGCCATGGGTTACACCCCGCGCGGGGTCGTCGTGCTCGGGGAGCGCGCCGCCGCCTTGGTAGGAGAGGGGGCAGTGATGGAGGGGCAGAAGATCAAGGACGAGCTCTTCGTCCACAGCGTGACCTCGGAAGAGGTCGTGTTCGAGTTCCGTGGCTTACTCATCAAGCGTCGTGTCCCCCTTCAATTCCCAGGCATCTGGGAGAGGTGAACCTTGAAACGTGCCCTCATTCTTACCCTCGCCCTCTTCGCTCCTGTCTTGAGTGCGGCCCCTTTGCAGGGACCGCCTGAGAGCCTCCGCGTGGACGTGGCCTTAGAGCCAGGCACTCTCGGTGAGGTCGCTGACATCGTCCGTCTCACGACTGGCGCGAACATCGTCTTCATGCGTGACGAGGATGACCTCGCCGCCCGCGAGGTAGAGCTCAAGCTCGCTAACGTGCGCTGGCGCACAGCGCTCTCGCTCGCAGTGAGTCAGGCTGGATGTGTCCTCGAGGAGGATCGCTATGGCGTGCTCATGATCTCTAGCCCACCCCGGGTCACCCTCCAGTTTCCTAACGCCGACATCGTGGAGGTGGTCGACACGATCGCCTTAGCCGCAGGCGCGAACGTGGTCGTCGGGCCGGAGGTCCAAGGGACCGTGAGCCTACGCTTTGCTGACGTGCCCTGGCGGGACGCACTGGAGGTGGTCGCGCGCACCCGCGGCTACGTGGTCATGGAGGAGCGTGGTGGCGTTTTGCGAGTGACGGACCCAGCGCGTGTTGAGGAGCAGCTTGTCTCACGTAGCTATCAGCTGCGCTTCCTGCGGCCGAAGGGTAACTACGTCCCGAAGCTCGAGTCAGAGTTCGTGGCGGGCGGCGCGACGCCGCCAGACGGAAGCGTTCGAGAGCACTTCAGCGTCTTGCGCGCCTTGGAGAAGGTCCTCGGACCCAACGGAGGGATCGAGTACGTCGATTCGCGAAACACGATCGTCGTCCACGACACGATCCACGTCCACGACCAGGTGCGCGCGATCCTCGATGACCTAGACATCGCTCCCTTGCAGGTCTACTGCGACGTAAAGTTCGTGGCGACAGGCAACGCTGAGCTGCTCGACCTCGGGGTGGACTATGGAGACACAGGCCCCGCGGTCTCTATCTCGGGGGGACAGATCCCGACCACGTTCCCTTTCCACTTGGGCGCCGGAGGGTTTGAGGACGACCTCATCGCCAGCCCGGACGGCACAGGACCCTTCCTAGACCCGCTGCTGAACGGAGGTGAGGCGCCGGGCAACACGCTCGTACCGCAGACGATGTTCGGGACGCTCTCCTTCACGCAGGTGCAGGCGACCCTGCGCCTCTTGCAGCGCGACTCATCTACAGAGGTCATCCAGGCGCCCAAGATCCTCGCGCTAGACGGACATGAGGCGACGATCTTCGTCGGTGAGACGATTCGCTATGCGGAGGCGAAGTCTGAGCAAGGCCAAGCTGGCGGGTTGCAGTTGGCGGTGGGGGAGGCTGAGGCCTCACCGGTTGAGGTCGGATTTCAGCTCCTGATTCGACCTCAGGTTGTGCCTGGCACGGACCAGATCATAATGGAGGTCATCCCGAAGGAGACCAGCCTCTCCGGGAGCGGCACCTCTGCGCTCGCGCCCCAAGGCTTCGAGCTGTACACCCTCGGCGCGGCAGGTCTCGAGGGCTCGATCGCGCTCCCGCGTACGCGCTCCTCCACGCTCGTCACGACCATGCTGATCGAGTCGGGCAAGACCGCAGTGATCGGTGGTCTCACCACCGAGACGGACTCTAAGGGCCAGTCGAAGGTGCCTGTGCTCGGCGACCTGCCGTTCTTGGGGAGGCTCTTCACTCATGACTCGGAGAGCCATGACCAGCGCAGCTTGCTCGTCTTCCTGAGACCCACCCTGGTCCGCTCGGACGTCGATCGAGAGGCCCTCATGCGCCGAGAGTTCCTCACGCGACGGGAAGGCTTGCGGCAGGAGCTCGACTCACTCCTGGGTCCCGAGGGCACCGGAGAGGACTCCTGAGGCGTCCCAGAGGCGGTCTTTTGGAGGGAAATCCTGATTCAGGCTTCGCAGTTGGCCGCACATAGGTGACGATGAGTCCGTGGCGAGGCTGACTCGCTGTGGGCTGTTGCCCGTGAGCGTCAGCCCCACAAACGTAAGGCCCCTAGGCCTCCACCCGAAACAACGTACAGGGCGACCCTGAAGGGTCGCTTGATCGGGCGCAGCAGCGCTCGGCTCCTTTTCAGATTCACCGTCTTGGGCACCCCCAGACGAGCGCAGCGCCTGCCAGACCACCCGATGTGGTGACCTCCGGCCCGGCGCGCCTCATCATCTCGCCCCCGCTTGGGGCTCGAGTCAGAACGCGGCGCCAAAGGCATGATCCTCTTTTCAATCCATGACAGACCGCTCAATCGGGGCAGACGCCGTCTCCCCCGAACCTCAAGAGGGCGGCGAGGATTCAGCTCCCCGTTTCGGAGAGATGGACGACTCGACCGCATCACAATCAGACGATTCAAAAGCGCCCCGCCGCAGAAAGCGCCGGCGCAAAAAGACGCCCAAGGACGACGGCGACAGCCCTACAGTCGCCGTACAAGAAGACCCTGAGGCGCAAGGAGAACGCCGCCGTCGCCGCTCCAGCAGGAGGCGCAAGAGTGCTGCCACAGCCGAGGCTGAGGAGGTCTCGAACGAGTCGGGCGAGGGCGAGGGCGAGGCGAAGCCGCGCACGAGGAGCCGCCGCGGCCGTCGAGGCGGCCGCCGATCGAGGCGCAGAGCTGAGTCAAAAGCCGACGAGAGCGAGAGCTCGGAGAGCGTAGAGAGCTCGGAGGCGGATTCCCCCGCTGAGGCGGGTGGCCCCAAGCGGGGCAGGAAACGTGCGCGCAAGACACGCACCCGACGCAGCAAGTCTGCTAGCGATGGCGCGGCCGAGGTTGAGCTCATCCCCTTCGAGGATGATGACCTGCCCCCCCTGAAGGAGGAGGCGTCCGAGGGTCGTCGTTCTAAGAAGGCCAAGAAGAAGAGCCGCCGCAGCAAGAAGGTCGCGAGCGGTGGCGAGAAGGGTGAGGACGACGAGGAGAAGGGGGAGGGCAAGTCCCGCAAGAAGAAGCTCCGCTCCAAGCGCGGGCGCAAGACGGCCGCAGAGCCGGAGTCCCCCAAGCGGATCCTGGTGAACGCTAAGGACCGTGAGGAGACCCGCGTCGCGGTTGTCCGCGAGGGCAAGATCGTTGACTTCCAGATGACTGTGCAGAGCGAGCGCTCGCACGTCAGCGACATCTACCGTGGTCGTGTCGTGAACATTGAGCAGTCCATCGGGGCTGCCTTCATCGACTTCGGGCGCGGGAAGAACGGCTTCCTCCACACCTCTGACGTGCTCGGCGTCTACGGAGAGAAGGAGTGGAGCATCGAGAAGCTCCTCAGCGTCGAGGTGGATCCGGAGGAGTGGGACAGCACCTCGAGTCAGCCCTCTATCACCGCTGAGGTTGAGGACGAGGAAGGTGAGGGCAAGAAGAAGGCCAAGAAGAAGGTCGTCAAGAAGAAGGGCGGGCGCCGCCGTTTCCACGCGCGCCCCCGGCTCCCTATCAATGACCTCCTCAAGAAGGGGCAGATGGTCGTCTGCCAGGTCACGAAGGACGCGATCGGTGACAAGGGGCCTACTCTGACGACTTACCTCTCGATCACAGGGCACTACCTCGTGCTCACTCCGAACATGACGCGAAAGGGCGTCAGCCGGAAGATCGAGAGCGTCCGTGAGCGCAAGCGGTTGAGGAAGATCCTCGACGGCTTCGAGCTGCCCAGTCAGCTCGGCTTGATCTGCCGTACCGCGGCGAAGGGTCGCTCAGCGGAGGAACTGCAGCGAGACCTCGACGGGCTGCTTGAGCACTGGGACAACTTCGGCAAGCGCCTCAAGGTCGGGCGCGGACCTATGCTGCTTTACGAGGAGCCTGAGGTGGCCGTGCGCGCAGTGCGTGAGCACTTTGACGCGAACACCGAGGTGGTCCTCGTCGACGACGAGAAGATGCACGCGGAGCTCTGCAAGTTTGCAGACCAGGTGATGCCTGAGTTCAAGGACCGCATCAAGCTCCACAAAGGCACGCGCCCCCTCTTCAGAGAAGAGGGGATGGAGGAGGAGTTCGAGCGCATCTTCGCGCGAAGGGTAGACCTCCCCTCTGGCGGCTCGATCGTCATTGATCAGACAGAGGCCCTCGTCGCGATCGACGTCAACTCCGGTCGAACGCGCGTGGACAGCCACGACTTCGAAGAGATCGCCCTGAAGACGAACCTCGAAGCTGTGCCGGAGATCGCCCGCCAGATGAGGCTGCGCGACTTCGGCGGGATCATCGTTGTCGACTTCATCGACATGATGAAGCGCGGGAACAACAAGAAGGTCGAAGAGGCCTTCTCTCAAGAGCTCGCGAAGGACCGCGCACGGAGCAAGATCGGCCGGATCTCACAGTTCGGGCTGCTCGAGATGACCCGTGAGCGCGGCGGCCCCGGGATCATCCAGAAGCTCTTCACCAACTGCCCCCGGTGTAGGGGGGAGGGGAAGATCCGCACCGTCCAGTCTCGCGCTGCGGCGATCTTACGACGCCTCCAGTCCTCCGCTGCGCTCAAGGGCTTCAGCCAAGTCGAGGTCCGCACGCACGCTGACTCGATCGAGTATCTGAAGAAGTTCTGCTTCAACGAGATCGATGAGCTCTCCGACAGCTCCCAGCGCAAGATAGAGTTTGTCGAGGCGCCGGATCAGGTTGAAGACAGCGTCTTGAGGTACCTCCGCGCTGATGGCCGGGAGGTCCGGCCCGGCGGTCGCAGGAAGCGTTGAGCCTATAGAGGCCCCCTCTAGGCCCCTTTTGAGCGGATGTATCCGCTAGGGGGATGCTTCTGAGGGGGTCTGCTGCTATATTTTTCCGCCCAAACGGTGCCTCCGACGGTGGAGGTGCCTCCCGCCCAGCCGTGGCAGCGCGCATCCGGATCCTCCGGGGCGTCCCCGGCGGCCCATTCACCCAGGAGTTCTGATGTACGCCGTCATTCGCGATCGTAACCAGCAAGCCACTGTCCGCTCCGGCGACGTGGTCATGTGCGATCTTCGCTCAGACGCCCAGCCGGGCGACACCGTGACCTTTGATGAGGTCCTCCTCGTAAGCGACGAGGGAAAGGTTCAGGTCGGTAACCCGACGGTCGAGGGCGCCTCCGTCAAGGCAGAGGTCCTCGGAGACAAGAAGGGTCCCAAGATCGTGGTGTTCCGCTTCAAGCGCCGCAAGAATGTGCGCGTCAAGCGGGGACATCGTCAGAAGTACACAGCCGTGAAGATCACCTCGATCGACGCCTAAAGGAACAGCGATGGCACATAAGAAGGGACAAGGTTCAACTCGTAACGGTCGGGACTCCAACCCCCAGTTCCGTGGCGTCAAGCGCTTCGGCGGGCAGACCGTCAAGTCGGGTACGATCCTCGTGCGGCAGTGCGGGACGCGCTTCAAGCCTGGTAAGAACACCGGCCTTGGCAGTGACTACACGATCTACTCTCGCATCGACGGGGTCGTTCGCTTCCAGTCTGGACGCCGGGTCCACGTGGACCCGCTCAGCTGAGCGACGCTCGCTAGGGCTGAGAGCTGGCGCCCGCGCGGCGCCGCTGACGAGGAGGTCTCGTGTTTAGGGACGAAGCGCTCGTAGAGGTGACCGCAGGGAAGGGCGGTGACGGAGCGGTCTCGTTTCGTACAGAGAAGTTCGTCCCAAAGGGCGGACCAGACGGCGGCGACGGCGGCAGGGGCGGGGACGTGATCCTGGTCGCCTCAGACCGCGTCACCTCGCTGCTCTCTGTCGCGCGGAGTCCGCGCTATCGGGCAAAGAACGGTCGGCCCGGCGGGCCGCGCCTCTGCACCGGAGAGAGCGGCGCGTCGGTCAAGATTGAGGTGCCGATTGGCACCCTCGTCTATGACAGTGAGCGCGGGAATCGCCTCGCTGACCTGACAGAGGAAGGTCAGGAGCTCGTCGTCGCTAAGGGGGGCAGGCACGGGAAGGGGAACAGCCGCTTCAAGAGTAGCGTTCGCCAAGAGCCCCGCTACGCGACCAAAGGGACAGAGGGTGAGCGAAGAGAGCTCCGCCTCGAGCTGAAGCTCTTCGCTGACGTGGGGCTCGTCGGTCTACCGAACGCGGGCAAGAGTACCTTCCTCTCGGTCGTGACCAAGGCCAAGCCGAAGGTCGCTGACTACCCCTTCACGACGTTGGATCCACAGGTCGGGATCGCGAGCGTGAGCGACTATCAGTCCCTCGTCATCGCGGACCTCCCCGGCCTCGTCGAGGGGGCCGCGCAGGGGGTCGGCCTCGGGCACCGCTTCCTGAAGCATGTGGAGCGCTGCAGAGTGCTCTTACACCTCGTGGATTGCTCTGCTGATGGTGTGAGCGATCCGCTGGAGGCCTTCCAATCGATCAGCAAGGAGCTGGAAGAATATTCCAGCCTCCTCGCAGGTAAGACCTTGGTGCTCGCGGGCAGCAAGGTCGAGGGGCCAGAGGCTGAAGAGGCCGCCAAGGCTCTAGAAGAGGCGACCGGAAGACCTGTGCTGCGCTTCTCTTCACACACGCACCAAGGCCTGCCAGAGCTCCTGCGACGGCTTCATCAGCTCGTCACAGAATCCCGCGAGCGAGGGGAATAGACTGTCAGCGGGGGCGTCTGTGATGCTCCCACCTTCCCCCGAGTCTCCTTGCCACTGCCCCTGGAGCCTCATAGCATGGAATCCGGGTACTTATGAGCGTCACAAGACTTCGCGAGATCATCTGGATCGCCTCTCTCCTCCTGACCGCCGGTCTGGGGTGGTACGTGTATGAGATCATCGCCGTGGCTAAGGCCGGCGGCGCAGAGATCGACACCAAAGAGGTGACGCGGACCCTCCAGGATGTCGAGGACTACAGCGGCCCCAAGCAGAGCTTGGTCGACACGCAGCTCATCAGGAAGACCTTCTGGGACTTCGATTGGAGTGGTAGGCCTGCCCCTGTGGTGGTCGAGGCGCCGGTCGTTGCGCCGGTCGAGTCGAAGCCGGTCTACACGCCTGTAGCCGAAATCCTCTCGATCTACTTCATGCAGGAAGACACCGCGCACCCTGAGCTCAGCCGGGCCTTTGTCTCCTACAAGTCGAGCTCAGGTGTGACGGGTGAAGCGGCGGAGCTCGGGCAGGTGCTCTTCCCCGGCGACTCGGATGGGGCGCCTTATGATGAGCGCAGGCCCTGCAGGCTCGCCGCTCCGCACGACAACATCTGGGTCGATTCGATCACCCTCAAGGACGGGGTCACCTTCCGCTTTGAAGACGACGGGCGCGAAGCTGAGAGCCTCAAGACGGAAGAGTTCGAGACAGAGCTTGAGATCCCCAAAGTGGATCCCGCGTCAGCTAGGCGCCCTGGAATGGTCTCCATCCCGCGTGGTCAGCTCGGCGTGGCATACCGCCCTGAGCAGACGACACAGATCGGCACAGACACTTTTCAGATCGGCTCGCAAGACGCGGTAGACCTAGGTGAGAACTACGCGAGCTATCTCGCTAATGAGGTACGTCACCGCAGGCACCGTGATCCGCAGACCGGCAAGTTTGACGGGATCGAGATCCAGTCGGTCGCGCCTGGCTCGATGGCCGCGCGGCACGGAGCGACGGAGGGAGACGTGATCAGGAGCATCAACGGCCACCCCGTGACGAGCGTCAGCGAGGCGGTCACCTTCGTAAAGAACCACCAGGACGAGTACAGCGTCTGGGAGATCGTCATCTCGAATCGCGGCGCTGAGCGGACGGTCACCTATCACTCGCCGTCTGACGGCTGAGCTGCTGGTAGGAGCGAAACCGGACGCGGAGGGAGCGATGCGTTGGGTCACCTTCGATCAAGGGAACAGCACGCTCAAGTGGTGCCTTTGGGAGTCCGAGGGCGATGAGCCTGCGCGGATCGTTAGCTGCGGAGCAGCGGGGGACGAACCCCTGGAGCGCGCGCTGAGAGAGCCCGCGGCTGCAGCGCCCGCGGCGGCTTTCTATTCAGGGGTCGCAGCAGAGGAGCGCGCGCTCGCTGCGCGCGCGGCGTGGGAGTCTCTCGCACCTAGCGCGCCCTGGCGTGAACCGGCTCCTCTGCTCGCGAGCCGTTGCGAGGAGCCTGAGGCTGTCGGCCGTGATCGTCGCTTCGCAGCGCTTGCAGCGTTCTTGCTCAAGGGACCCTCCGTCGTAGTGGACGCGGGGACGGCTCTGACGGTTGACGCTGTAGCAGAGGGGCCGACCTTCCTAGGCGGCGCTATCGCCCCTGGCCCCACGCTCCTCGCAGACGCGTTAGACCGCGGGGGAGCTAGGCTCTTTAAGGTCACCCCAGACCCCGACGCTGTCGCACTTGGGCGCTCGACCGAGGCCGCCCTCGTCGCTGGAGTGAGCGTCGGCTTCCGAGGTGCCGCTGCAG
This sequence comes from Planctomycetota bacterium, assembly GCA_022446815.1. Taxonomy (GTDB): domain Bacteria; phylum Planctomycetota; class UBA1135; order UBA1135; genus JAKVCE01. The sequence continues at coordinate 26,971 of JAKVCD010000015.1, read as the reverse complement.
CTCTCGTCGAGCATGTCTCGCTCGAGGCGGGGCTCGCCGATGCGCCGTTGCTCATTACAGGAGGAGCCCGCGTCCTCCTCGGAGGAGACGGCCTCTTCGGCGCCCGTCAAGTGCACGCATACGCAGACCTCGTCCACCTAGGGGTGCTCCATAGCGAGGGCGTCCCCGCTGAGCTGGAGGAGGAGTCTTGGCCCTCCATCTCCGAGAGCTGACTCCGCGGGGCGCGGGGGCTGTGAGCGTCTTGGAGCTCTGCGGCGATGGCGCGAAAGACGCTGTCTGCACCCTCGGCGGGGTCGGAGAGATGCAGGACGGCGCGCTTCGCCTGCTGCGACTCAGGGCAGCGGGTGAAGACCTTGACGAGGCGCTCTGTGTGGTGCACGGCTCAGATCATGTCGAGCTGCACCTTCACGGCAGCCCCGTCCTGGTGGCGCGGGTGATCGACGCCTTAGGTGGAGGAGCACATCGAGGGAATGAAAGCGCTGAGCTCGAGGCGAGCGCTGCAGAGCGCTTGGGGTCTGCGCGGACTGAGGCCGCCGCGCGAGTTCTCCTAGACCAAGCAGAGGGCGCGCTCAGCCGGCGACTTCAAGAGCTGGCAGGGCAAGAGGAGGCTGAGGCTCGGACGGGTTTAGAGCAGCTCGTTGAGCGCTCTCTGGCCTTAGCTCCCGTGCTCAGCGCGCCTCGGGTGGTATTGGCTGGTCCGGTCAACGCGGGCAAGTCGACCCTGTTCAACGTCCTCGTAGGGAGCGAACGCGCGATCACGAGTGACTCTCCAGGCACGACACGAGACATGCTCGTTGGTTACGCGAGCTTCGGTGAGATCGAGTACGAACTCATCGACACAGCAGGCGTCAGAGAGGTCGAGGGGAGCGGAGGAGCAGAGCAGGTCGAGCTAGAGGGACAGCGCGCCGGGGAGCTCTTGCGTGAGGGAGCGTACAAGGTCTTCTGGGTGGAGGACGCGAGGGCAGAGGCGCCAGCTTCACCGGACGGGTGCGAGCTCCTGCTGACTAAGGCGGACCTCCTCAATGAGCCGCCGATGGGGTCGATCTCAGCGCTCGCAGACCCTCTCGGCGCGCGCCGAGAGCTTCGCAGCCGCCTCGAGCAGAGCGGCGCTCGTTGGCGCGCTGGTGAGCCGGTGCTGTTCTCACCGAAGCTCTGCGCTTGGGGGGAAGAGGTCTTGGCGGGTCCCTTGTCTGCGCTCAGCACACGATTGCGAGCGCCGCTCGAGGGCTAGGAGAGTGAGACCCTTGCGCGCTCGCGCAGGTGCGAATATTCTCCCTCGGATCGCCTCGCGGTCTCGCCGGGTGGCGGGACCTCCTCCGGCGCACCCCTGGCATGGCTGAGCTCCGGCACCTCGTCTCCATTGATGACCTCTCCCTCGCGGAGATGGAGGCTATTTTCTTGAAGGCTCGTGAGATCTCTGAGGACCTCACAGGCTGGTCCCAGCTCTGCCAAGGTGCGATCACCGCGACGCTCTTCTATGAGCCATCGACGAGGACGCGGCTCTCCTTCGAGTCGGCCACCCAGCGCCTCGGTGGGGGAGTGATCACCGCTGCAGACATGCGCAACTCCAGCGCATCTAAGGGGGAGTCTCTCGCGGACACGGTCCGCGTCGTGAGCTCCAGCTACGCGGACCTCTTGGTCCTGCGCCACCCCTCGGAGGGCGCCGCGCGGCTCGCTGCTGACTACGCCGGCGTACCAGTGATCAACGCGGGGGACGGGAGCCATGAGCACCCGACGCAGACCCTCTGCGACCTCTACAGCCTCTGGGTGGAGCACGGGCACCTCGAAGGTTTGGACGTGGTCTTGGCTGGAGACCTCCGCTACAGCCGCACCATCCACTCCTTCGCTTATGCCCTCGCGCGCTTCGGCGCGAACCTGGTGTGTATTCCGCAACATGGCTTTGAGCTCCCCCCTTATGTGGTCAAGCGCCTGAGAGAAGAGTTCGGCGTTGAGCCCATACGGGCGAGCGGGAAGCGTCTCGGGGACCTCGCGAAGTCGAGCGACGTGGTCTACCTCACTCCGCAGAAGCCGCACCAGCTCAGCCTCTTTACAGATGCCAAGGGGAAGGCGCAGGACATCCAACACGTCCACGCCGTCTACATGACACGCCCACAGACTGAGCGCTATGCGAGCGGCGGGTCAGCTGAGTCAGAGGAGTACATGCAGCTCGGCAAGAACACGATGGCAGCCGAGTCCCTCAAGGATGCCGTCGTCATGCACCCCCTGCCTCGGCGGGATGAGATCTCCGCTGACTTCGACAGCGATCCGCGCGGAATCTACTTCAAGCAGGCTGCGAGGGGAGTGCCTGTCCGGATGGCGCTGTTGGCCGCCTTCCTTGGGAAGATCGATGTGTTTGACGCGGAGCCGAAGCCTGCGCTTGAGGTACGGAGAGGGGAGAAGGACGAGCTGCGTTGCCCCAAGGAGAGCTGCATCTCCCGCACAGAGATCCGCCACGCCGACACCAAGTACAAGCTCATCTCGAGGGTTCCGCTGCAGGTCGCCTGCGCCTATTGCTCCCACGAGATCCAGGTCGGTGCGGTCGGTTGCCGGACAACTCAGGAGTGGCATGCCCCCAACTCTCCCCAGCTCAAAAAGGTCCGCCCCGAAGAGATGGCCTTCTTCGCTGACGCGCAGGAGGCTGAGGACCGTGGATTTCGGGCTGCCCCAGGCTTCAGTGAGGCCGAGAGAGAGCCTGCGCCCCCTGTGCTCTAATGATCGTGCGTTTTCGCACGGGGGTTCTCGAGGCCTGGGTATGACGACCGAAGGAACTTGAGTGAGTTTGACGTAAGGTCAATTAGGGCAATTGTTTAAGTTAAGGTGATGGCTTCCGCACGGCTGGCACACTGTTTGTGAAGAGGTCTGCCGCCGGCCCCGGATTGACCTTGGGGCGGACTGTATCCGCAACTATGGGCGGGTTCGATCCGGTGAGCCGGCGTGTTCTTTCACCCTCAGATTTTCAACCTATCCGAGCTGCTCGGAGCCTCACTGGAGGCCTCAGAGGGGTCCAATTAGAGAGCCCAAAGGGCTCGAGGGCTTGACCCCTGCTCCGGGAGCGCGAGAATGGGGGCCCCGAATTGTCAGGCGAGACCTTCAGACTCCCAGGAAAGCCCGTTTCTATCCACCAAGAGGCGTAGTCAACTACCCCAGAGGCGGATACTCAGAAGCGGTCCCGCTATCTAGGCGTCGCCTCGTCTTGTCAATCGGGCTAGGGCTCAGGCCCACCCAGTAAAGAGTCAGCGTTATCGCGCAGCGGTGACGCTCCGAGAAGACAGCACACAAATCGAGATAGACCCGAATCCAGGGATCCATCCGCGCAGCGACTGAGTCTCAGTCGCGCTCGCGGTGACCTCTCTATCGTCACCCTCTCATGAACCAGCTCTCACAGTCCGCTCACTCCACCCTCTCCGCTTCTCCTTGGGGAGCTTCGCGCCGTCTCATCGCTAGCGCGATGTCGCTCTCACTCCTCCTCGGAGCGGGTTGCAACTTGAACAGCGACCCCGTGCCTGTTGGCTCGAGCGCTGGACCGGTCGGCTCCTACCAAGACCTGGAAGGGGTGAACTTCCCGGGCGCCTTCGTCGTCGACTCGAACTTCCGAGGCACAACGACCAACCTCAAGATCGTCCGGATGTCATGGGGCCGCTTGGTCGACGTCCTCGACGTTGAAGGGGTGAAGCGTCACGAGGACTTCGTAGTCAACGAGGGCATCCAGACAGACTTCGTTGACTACGAGGTCAAGACGAACCCGATCACAGACAAAACCTCAGTCAGGATCCTCCACCCCTTCGGCAGCGCAGCTTACGTGAGCGCGCTCGAGAGCTTGGATGACTCGCTCGGTCCGATCTTCGACAAGAGCCTCGACGTCGACGAGCTCCCGCCCTTCCCGATCATGCCTCGGAACGCGGCTCTCTCTATCCAGTTCAATGACATCCTCGACGTGCGCTACGACGACGGGGACTGGCTGGACAGCTCCAACGGGCTCCTCGTCTCCTCTTCGAGCGGCCAACTCAACTCCTCGGTGGTCCAGGTCATCACGGATTACCCGCCCAGCGTGCCTTATGAGGCTCGCGTGGTCGTCAACTCCAACTACGGGGACGTCGCAGACTACGACGGAGACGGCGAGGTGGAGTTCCACCCCACCCGGATCATCGTCGACATGACGGTCTCAGAGCTCGAGGCTGCGGTCAGCAACCCTCCGCTCACTGTTAATTCTGTGGGACTGCCCGCTAGCCTCCTTGGGATCACGGACGCGAACCTCGCTATCCGCATCCCCACTGGCCTCGACCTCCTCAGCGGTCAGTCGATCGTCCTGACGAACCCGACGGATCACCCCCTCGACTTCACCGACAACGGCAGCCGTGACATCTCTTCCGTGACCGACGACGTCGTCCGGGCAATGCGCACGGGCAGCGCCTCGGACGCGAACAACGGCTTCCTCGGTGATGACGTCGCTCCGCAAATCATCGGCAGCTTGACCGTCGATCTCCAGGGCAGCGTGACCAGCATCGGCAACCCCGGCGACGGTCTCTATCGCGTCGCAGAGGCGCGCTTCAACCCTCCTGCTTGCGCCCCCAGCCAGCTCAAGCTCGGCGAGGACGTCCTCGAGTACCAAGGCGTCCGCGCGATCGTGATGGGGGGTGTTCAGGCCGGCGCCGTCGTCTATCAGCTCGACCTACAGGTCGTCTCACCTCCGGACGGCGTGATCCAGCTTGGCGTCGCGCAGATCCAGACCCCTTACGATCCGGTAACGGACAACCCCGACTGCTTCCTGCGCTTCTCTCCGAACGCGGGCTCGCCCCCTGTTGCGGATGTCTCGAAGAACTCGCAGGTCCTCGTGCGCTTCTCAGAGCCCATGGATCCTGACTCTCTCAACCCCTTCGACAACATGACGCTGACCCGCGTCGACATCGAAGACGAGAACCTGCTCCCGCAGGACTACGTGATCGGCACGGTGCAGGCCTCTGCCGACTTACGTGAGTTCTCCTTCGTGCCTTCGCTTCCGCTCGACCGCTCGATCGTGTCGGAGTACAAGTTCGCCCTCGCTGGTGGTGACGCAGCCCCGACGGACCTCTCTGGTAACGCGATCGACCTCGGCGACATCTTCCGTGTGAGCTTCGGGCTCAGTAACGCGGAGAGCACCTCGGTCTCGAGGGGCTTCGCCTTGCGCTTCGCAGACATCAACCAGCTCGTCCTGAACGCTGAAGACGCGGAGAACAACTGGACTGAGTTCCGTGACGCACAGCTGATCTATGACCTGAACGACGAGTCCATCTCACCGAGGCCGGTCACGCACTACTCCGTCGCTGCGGACCGCGACAAGCCGATCCCGGCGGTCATGACGCCCTTCCCCGCAGGGGTCCAGACCCCGCTCTCGCCCCTCGGGTCGAAGATGCACACCCTCTGGCGCTACTGCGACTTGGGCTTCTCACTGACTGACGAGACCAACATGAACATCGACATCGAGGGCCTCGCCTGGGCGCCCGCAGGTGGCAGCGTGGTCTCAGACGCCTACGATGAGTTTGAGGTGAGGGTGGCGCACTCAGCTTGGCTCCCCGATGAGCTCCTCGATCCGAACTCGGGCTTCCCCTCACACCCGCAGTCTGGCCTCAATACGGTCTACTCGACGAACTTCCTCGATCAGATCGGCGACCCCGGCACTGTGCTGCACCCCCGCGAGCGCGGCTATGTCGTCAACCCGGGCGACCTCTTCATCGGTCAGGGCAACGGCTCGAACATGCTGCCCTTCCCGGTCAACCAGGACGTCCCGGCTGATGAGTTCCTCTACTACACATGGCGAGACACCTCGCTGCTCGGCACCGCTGCTAACCAGGGCGCGGGCGCGATCCTCGACATCGAAGACCTGATCCTCTTCGGTGGGGGCGGCGCGGCGAAGACCTACACGCCGGGCAACGTCCCTTCGATCGGCCTGCCGCTCCTTATGGAGTTCCGATGCTATGTGGACACGGGCGCTCTAGGCCTCAACGCCTTTGACATCTCGCTCGCGACGAACTCTTCGGCGCGTCCGAACTTCCGCGCCTTCTCAACTGGCGGGTACAACACCAACAACGACCCGCAGTTCAAGGACCCTGACCTTGAGGACGCGGCAGACGGCGGCTTCAACCCTGCCAGCAACCCTCCCGGCGCGACGACCCCCGGCGTAGACAACACCTTCTACATCGGGCAGGTAGACCTCGTGACCCGCGTCAGCAGGAGCCACTCGATCTGGTTCGACTCTGGCCTCACGAACCCGAGCTACCAAGACCCCGTTGTTGAGCCCGCTCCTGAGGATCTCCCCTCTGGCACCTCGATCGTCATGGACTACAGAGGCGCGACGATCACGAGCATCAACCCTACGACTCAGACCAACACGATCCTCTCGAACCCCGCACAGATCGACCTCTATGGTGAGCAGGTCCAGGGCAGCCCCGGGACCATCAACTTCCAGAACGGGGACTCCGGCTGGAAGAACGACATCTCAGAGATCGACGGAGCGCAGTTCTTCCAGCTGAGGCTCACCTTCATCTCAAACGCCGCAACGGATCGAACGCCGTGGCTCTCCACCCTCGGCTTCGCCTACGGCGAGTAAAGGCCCCAGCTCATGACTCTAAACAGACGAACCCTGTCTAACCCTGTCGAAACGATGAACTACAACACGACTGCTCTCTCGAAGAGGCGCTGGTCAAGCCTGTCCTTCGCCCTCACAGCTGCGCTCTTCGCTGGCTGTTCCGGCTCTGATGGCGGCAGTGGCGGCTCTGGTCAAGGTCAGCTCACCCTAGACGCTATCAGCGTCCAAGAGGGTCAGACTTGGCAGATCAACCGACCCATCCAGTTCACCTTCTCTGAGCCGATCGACTTTGACACGGTCAACCCCAACACGATCCAGATCAGTCAGGTCAGTGGAGAGGGCACGGTAGGGGAGTTCTACATGGACGAGACGGACCCTCGCCGCCTCTATTGGCAGCCGGTCTGCCCGACGAGCGCCGACTATGCCGACTCGGGCCTGCTGCCCTCCACGGAGTATCGGGTCTTCGCTCGTGGCTCTGACACCAGCCCTGTGACGGTGACCTCGACGAGTGGTCGCCGCCTCAACATTGGCCAGACCGTCTTCTTCGAGACCAGCATCGCCGGCGATCTCTCCGAGCTCTTCTTCGATCCGAAAGAGGGCCCGCCGATCCCGCTTGTGCGCTCGGCTGGTAGCACTGGCATCGGGACCTATGTCGAGTATGGCGGCGACCCGACCGCGAGGACTTACTTTGAGTACAACGCTGAGGGGGAGGGCGTCCTGCCCGGTGGAGATCTCATCCCGCTGAACCTCTACAGCGACACGGCCAGCCAGATCGCGATGGTCATCGAGTTCAACCAGCCGGTGAACCCTGCTGCGCAGAACATCGATCAGAACCGCGTGCGTCTCGAGTACGACGCAGACCTCGATCCGGTCGGGACAGACTGGCAAGCGGTCGTCTCCGAGGTCGAGCTCATCGCAAACTGCACAGACTCTGGCTCAACGCTGCGACTCACGCCGATCGGGATCATCCCCCAGGACCGCAACCTGCGCCTCTTCATCAGCGCTGAGTTCGAGGACCTCCGCGGCGAGCGGAACCCGCTGCCCCTGACGAACTTCGCCCTCTCGACCTCCGAGACGGCGTCTGGCGACCTCACCGATCAGTTCAACGAGGAGTTCACTCTCAGCGCTGGAGACGAGGGTTCTTATGAGGACACTGACGCCCTCGCTGCAGAGCCCAGCGCGGTCTGGGCTGACGGCGGGCTTGAAGCTGGCCTCGGCTTCGGCGGTACCGGTGGCCCGAACGGCGAGTTCGACTGGCACTTGCCCGAGAACACTGAGTTCAACGTCGACACGAACAGCACGCAGATCTTCGGGGGCCCTGGCGGTATCCCGGTCTACCAGCAGTTCGTCCTGAACGGTCGTATCGACATCCGAGATCTCTACGTGCCTGAGTCGAGCATCCTTCGCGTCCAAGGCGAAGACCCGGTGACGATCTATGCGACGGGTACAGTGAGGATTGACGGCCAAGTCTTGGTTCGTGGCGGCAATGCTCGCTCGGTGTTCACCCTGAACACGCCCTTCCAGCCTGAGAACGGCGCGGCGGGTAACGCAGGCGGCGGCTCCGGTGGTGTAGGCAGCTATCTCACAAACCAGTCCACCCCGCGCGGTGGCACTGGCTTCGGCGCCTTCCAGACCCCTAACGGGGGCGGCGGCGGCGGTGAGACAGGCTACAGCCCGATCACATCCAACTACGGCACCGCCCGCCGGGGTGGCGGGGGAGGCGGCGGACGCTTCGGCCACGACGTCCTCCTGAATAATGGCTGCCCCGATCAGTACATCATCGGCCTCGACGCAGAGGACGGCTTCCCTGGCGCATCAAACGGCGCCGGCGCAGAGGGTAACCCTCGCGCCTACGGTGGAACGATGGGCCCGCAGCCCTTCTTCAACCCCAACGGGGACGATGAGGACAAGAAGAACGACTTCTATGGTGTCATGCTTCGCAACTTTGAAGGCGACGCTGACGACCCGGACCTAGAGGAACGACCCGCGCTCGTCGTCGGTGAACTTCCGTATGTCTGGGCAGGCTCTGGTGGTGGTGCAGGCGGTGATGCTTCACGGACTGACTCTTACCCCCCGCTGGCCTTCGTCTACTCGAATGAGGACAAGGGCTGCGGCGGAGGCGGCGGCGGCGGTTCGCTGACGATCCTCGCCCTCGGCGACGTGGTCTTCGGTCCGAACTCAAAGCTCGACGCGAGCGGTGGATACGGCTCAGGCGGTGAGAACACCGCAGGGGTCAACCGCATCGGCGGTGGCTCCGGTGGTGGTTCTGGTGGACACCTGGTCATCCAGACCTCTGGTCAGATCGACCTCACTCAGCTCCCGACCAACTGGAACCCGCTCAACGATACGCCCTCCATCGTCGTGAAAGGTGGACAAGGTGGTGCGGGCGCAGGTGACGTCGGCGGCGCGAACAACTACGAAGGGCAGCCCACCAAGGACGCGGTCCACGACGGCAACACCAACCCCTTCTCGCTCGATGACTGCGGCGGTACCCAGAACACCCCCAAGGACTGCGCAGGCGGTGACGGCGGGCCTGGGATCATCCAGTTCCACGTCTCAAACCTCGACACGGACGTGATCCCCCCCGGCGGAACGATCGAGCAAAACATTGGCGCTGCAGTGATGCCTCCGCCGCTTGGTTATGACCCCGTCTCTGGTCGTTGGGAGCACCAGCTCCTGCCGGAATTCGGCCGCATCTCCAGCTCCCAGTCCAAGTGGGTTCCGCTCGGCGGTGTCGCGATCGAGTCGGGGACCGAGGTCTTAGACGACTTCAACTTCGCCTTCGAGGGCACAGACCCCGCGACGGGCCAGATCCTTCGTACTAACGAGGTAGTGGACTCCCTCGCAGCGATCCTGACCACGTCGGATACGCTCGAGACTCCGAACGCCACCACCGGTCTCCCGGCGATCGATCCCTCGAACGCCTACTCGATCGTGGTTGACGCTTCAGACCTCGCACCTGGGAACGACGTCTACGTCGACAACCCGTCGCTCTTGGCTCGGTATCGCTTGGTCATCGCTGGCGAGCAGTCTTCGATCGTCGCTGCTGAGTACACCGCTGCGGACGCCTCCTTCGGGAACGCCGCGACCTTGAGGATCCACGTCTCTAACGAGGGCGATGAGCTCCCGACCTTGGGCGCTGCGGAGATCGTCCCGCGCTACTTCGTGGTGTCCACCTTCGGCGTCGAAGACGCACTCCCGGACACCTCCACGGTCTCGATCGAGTTCCAAGCTACTACGCTCTCTTCGCTGGGGACCCCGGACGAGGGCAGCATCCTGCCCTCTGCTGGCACCTGGGCGACGGACATCTCAACGCTGAACTTCGCGGGTAACTCCGAGCTGCAGTTCGTCCGCTTCCGCGTCCGCTTCGACATCGGTGTTGGCGCGGAGCTCTCTGCTACGACTCCGCGCCCGAGGCTTGAGTTCTTGACGATCCCCTTCACCTTCTAGGTTCGGAGGGGCCGAGAGGCCTAGCTATGACTACGCAGGCGGCGCTTGAGCGCCGCCTGCTCTCATATCCGGTGGAGGCTTCGTCCTAGGTCTCGGGCGTGCTTCAATGCCTACGTGAGGGACACCTATCTTCATCTCCGCCGTGGCGTGAGGCTCGCCCTGCTCCTCTTGGCTGCAGGGCTCGGCGCATGTCGGGAAGGTGCCAGCGTCGAGAACGTCCAATTCATCGTGGACGGAGTCTGGCCTCGTGAGGGGAGCGGAGTGTTCCTCAACGAGGCGATCGTCGTCCACTTCTCCGATGACGTGGAACGCACATCTGTCACGAACGCGAGCTTCGTCGTGAGGCGAGCGCGAGACGGGAGGCCGGCGAAGGGTCGCCTCTCTGTGGACGGGCCTAAGGTGCGCTTCGACCCGCTTATCCCGCTCTCCCGCTCTCTCGAGGACGCTGGTTTGCTGCCAGGGACGCGCTACGAGGTGCATGTCCGCGGGTATCCACACCTAGACGGCGTTCGATCTGTGAGAGGCACGCCGCTGTCAGCTTCGACTCAGTGGGAGTTTGAGACCGCGGCGCGCACGGAGCCGCCACGCCAGCTATTCGACGACAGGACGCCCGCATTCGGCGCGCCTATCACGATGCAGTCGACCATCACTGCGCCGGATGAGGCGCTGCGTCTGGCGTGCGCAGAGCCGCTGGACCCGACGACTCTCGAGGACGAGGACTTCACGCTGCACTTGGTGACAGACGCCGGACCGGTAGAAGAGATCCCTGTCTGGCTGCGCCTGCTGAGCAACGAGCACCCAGCAGGCTCGCAAGCGGGACGCGCTGTGATTGAAGTGCGGCCAAGGAAGACGCTCATGGCTGGCACTTATCTCCTCCGACCTAGCGCGACGCTGAGACTCAGGGACTTTGCGGGTAACCAGGTCTGGCTCCCGCCGACCCCCTCAAGCGCTCAAGGCTTCGTCGTGGAGGTCCAAGAGTTCGAGGGGGACGCGACCATCCAGAGCATGTCATTGGACTTTCTTGACACCTCTGTGCGCTCACCTATCGGCGTCCCAGGGGTAGATGGAACGGCGACCTGGGATGGGGACGGGACGGTTCGCTTAAGGATCCCTGCGGCTTGTGGGGACGGCGATCAGGGGTCGGTCTCATTGGTTGGGGAGGTGGGACAGGCCGACCTGCACTCTGTGCGACTGAGCGTCCCTCCTGAGTCGGAAGCTACGCTCACTTCTCCTGGCTTGATCGTCTTACGGAGTCAGGGCGCGATGACTATCCAGGGGGCCCTCACCCGTCGAGGCAACGGTGGGGAGTCCTTCGATGACCCCCGCGGTTTGAACTTGAGTCAGTGGTTAGAGCGCGCGAGCCTTGAGGAGCGCGCGTGGACCGTTCTGGTCGCTGGCGGAGACTTGATCTTGGAGGGCTCGATCCAGATGGACGGCCCCCTAGCCCTGGTCGCTGGAGGCCGTATTAGAATCGTCGGTGAGGTGGCGATCCCTGCAGGAATGCTCTGGCTGGTGGGGGAGGGTGGCGGCTTGAGCGTGGACTCGCAAGCCTCGCGCCCGAGACTTGAGCTCGATGAGCCCATCATCAACCGGCTCGTCGAGCCGCTCAACTTCGCAGTCCTCTCGGCGCCGCTCCCGCCTTGGGGAGGTGTCGAGCGCTGGCTCGGAGCTGACGCCTCGGGCCGCTCTGGCTCGGGGGGATGGAAGCTCGCCTTTTTGCCTGAAGACATAGAGATGGACGGCATACGCGCTCGCGCGGAGACCTTCCTTCCTCAGACAGACCCGCGGCTCCTCCCTTCGAGGAGCGGGCTGCGTCTGTTGATTGAGGTCCGGGCAGAGCCGCCGGCCTCTAAGGTTGGGAGCCGCTGGGTCGCTCCCGCGGTGGACAGCGCTCTGCTCCGCTGGGAGCGCACAGAGCAAGAGGCGAGGCCCCGATGAGTGAGCTCCTCGACCCAGCCCACTTGCCTTGGGTCGCCGCTGTCTTCGGGCTCTTTGTGGGCTCCTTCCTGTGCGTAGTCGTACATCGCTACCCGATCCCTGACCAGACCCCCGCGAGTCCGCGCAGATCAAGCTGCCCGGAGTGCGGACACGAGCTCTCTTGGTGGGAGAACATCCCGGTCCTCTCGTGGCTCCTCTTGAGGCGGCGTTGCCGAGCATGCGGCACAGTGATCCCGTTTCGCTACCCCCTCATGGAGCTCATGACAGGTGTCGCGTGGGGTGTCACCGCGCAGATGACGCCGGAGGGGGAACACCTCCTCCTGGTGATCAACCTCCTCGTCGTCAGCGGCCTCCTGACCGCCTCCTTCGTGGACTTGGACTGCTTCGAGATCCCTGACTCCGTGTCGATCGGTGGCATGGTGCTCGCGCCCATCGCCGCCTTCGCTGCGCCCTCACTCCATCAGCACACTTGGCTCGCGCAGCAGGTCTCAGGAGGCCTCGAGGTGACAAGGTCGGGCGCGCTCGTCGCTGCCTTAGGTGGGATGGTCGTGGGAGGCGGCATCCTCCTCCTGGTCGGTCGCTTGGGCGCGCGAGCTTATGGGCGAGACGCGATGGGGTTGGGGGACGTGAAACTGCTCGCTGCTGGCGGCGGCTTCGTAGGCCCCGGAGGAGTCCTGGTCGCGCTGCTCATTGGCTCGGTCACGGCGAGCATCGTGGGAGTGAGCAACCTGATCCGCTTTTACTGCTTAGTTCGCTCGCGAGATCGCTCGAGAGGTCGAGACAGGACCCGAGGCCGGGCGTGGCGTACGGCTAGATTGGTGAGCCAGTACCTGCCCTTCGGTCCACACCTGGCCTTAGGAGTAGCCCTCGCGCTGCTCTCTTGGGAGCCGCACCTTCGTGCGTGGTTTCTAGGGGTCTAGAGATCGGTAAGCAGGCGGTGTAAGAGGACTGAGCGAGCGCGCTTCGCTCGCCCAAGAGAGGGGTGCCGCCGGTGGAGGTCGGCGTTCCTCTTCGCGTTGAAGAGTCGAGCTCTCTCGTTCGATTCCGGTGCAAAGTCTTCAGCCGAGGCGCCGTAGAGTCCGAAGGAATGGACGGCAGAGGGGTCGCAGGGACCCCAGGCAGGATGAACTCATACGAACTGAGCGTGATGCTCGAGTTGCTCGTGAAGGAGGGCGGCTCGGATCTACATTTGTCCGTGGGCTCCCCCCCGAGGGTCCGCGTTGATGGCGCGTTGGAGCCGATTGAGGGCCCCGTACTTACCGCAGAGGACACTGAGCGGCTCGCGAAGAGCGCGCTCTCCAGCGAGCAAGCGGAGACTCTAGACCGAGATCTTGAGCTAGACCTCTCCTTCGCGCAGGAAGGCACGGGACGCTTCAGGGCTAACGTCTTCTGGCAGCAGGGCGCTGTCGGCGCCGTCTTCCGCGCGATCCCGGACAGGATCCCCTCTTTTGAAGACCTCGGTCTGCCACGGCGTGTCTGCGAGGAGATCTCGAACCTTCGTAGCGGCTTGGTGCTCGTGACCGGAGCGACAGGCTCAGGAAAGTCCACCTCATTGGCGGCCATGGTTGATCACGTCAACCGCACGCGGCGGTCACACATCGTGACCATTGAGGATCCGATCGAGTTCACCCATGTCCACCGCTCTTGCGTCGTGACGCAACGCGAAGTGGGGGGAGACACGAAGAGCTTCCAGCGCGCCCTAAAGAGCGTCTTGCGGCAAGACCCGGACATCGTACTCGTGGGCGAGCTGCGTGACATGGAGACTATCGAGGCCGCGCTGACCCTAGCTGAGACCGGACATCTAACCTTCGGCACGCTCCACACCTCTGACGCGGCGCAGACCATCAACCGTGTGGTGGACGTCTTTCCAGCTCATCAGCAGACGCAGGTGCGGACGCAGCTCTCGTTCTCGCTCGAGGCGGTCATCTCGCAGCAGCTGCTCCCGCACGCGAGCGGTCGTGGGCGCGTCCTGGCCGCGGAGCTTTTGCGCGCCACGTCAGCAATGCGCGCGCTCATCCGTGAAGGTCGCACACACCAGATCAAGACCTGTCTACAGACTGGCTCTTCGAGAGGCATGCGCACAATGGCGCAGCACCTCTACGAGCTCGTGCAGTCCAGGAAGGTGACCCTCGCCGAGGCTGAGGGGGCCCTGACAGATCCCTCTGAGCTGAAGGACATGTTCCGGGCGGTGAGTGCGTGATGGGCGGGGGACGCATGGAGCGCCTCGTGCTCGAGCGCGGGCTGGTCGAACGCAGCGAGTGGGATGAAGCTGCCGCGCGCTCACCTGAGCCTGTAGGAGACCTCCTAGAGGCGGGTGCGTTGAGCACAGACGCGCTCGTCGCGGAGCTGTGCGCGGCCTCAGGGATGCCGCCGGTGGACATGGACCGAGTTGAGCTCTCCGCTGAGGCCCTAGAGAGCATCCCTCGGAGCGTATGTCTGGAGCGCGGGGTCCTCCCGCTAGTGAAGAACGGGGACGTGCTCACGGTCGCGGTTTGTGACCCCTTTGACCTCGTCCTGATCGATGACCTAGAGAAGCGCACGCGCTCTCGCGTACAGCCGATGGTCACCGACCCGCGCTCACTGCGCGCGGCGATGGATCGCGCCTTCCGCTCTACAGAGATCGAGGTCGAGGAGCTCTTGTCAGAGGTCTCTAAGGTCGGCGGCGTCGAGGTCGAGATGGAGGCGAGTCAGGACGACCTCGACCTCGCAGAGAGCACGGGGGACGACGCCCCGGCCGTAAAGATGATCAACGCGATGCTGACTCGCGGGCTCGAGGAGAAGGCGAGCGACATCCACATCGAGCCTGGAGAGCAGACGATCTGTGTGCGCTTTCGGGTTGACGGGAGCCTCTCGACCTTCATGCAGCCGCCGCGCGCGATCCTCCCCGCGCTGATCAGCCGACTGAAGGTCCTAGCGCAGCTCGACATCGCAGAGCGCTTCAGGCCGCAGGATGGAAAGTTTCGCATCCGCTTTGAGGGTCGCGCGGTCGACTTCCGGCTCTCAGTCTTGCCTGTGGTGGGAGGAGAGAAGGCGGTCCTTCGGATCCTTGACTCTGACGCGGTGCCGCACAGGCTCGACTCTCTGGGCTATGAGCGTAGGACCCTCACTGATCTCCGGCAGTCCATCCGCGCTGCCCATGGCCTCGTGCTTGTGACAGGCCCGACGGGCTCTGGAAAGTCGACGACGCTCTACTCCTGCCTGCGTGAGATCTCTACAGACGGCGTGAATACGACCACTGTCGAGGACCCCGTGGAGTTTCAGATGCAGGGGATCAACCAGGTTCAGGTGCAGCCGAAGCGCGGGCTGACCTTCCCCGACGCGCTGCGCTCGATCCTCCGACAGGACCCGGACATCGTCCTCGTCGGTGAAATTCGAGATCTTGAGACGGCTGACATCGCGGTGAAGGCGGCGCTGACAGGGCACCTCGTGCTCTCAAGCCTGCACACGAATGACGCGGCTAGCAGCGTTACGCGGCTCGTGGACATGGGGGTCGATCCTTACCTCGTGGCGAGCTCCGTGACGTGCGTCGCAGCACAGCGCCTCGCGCGCGAGCTCTGTACGCACTGTAGGCAGCCCGTAGATGTCTCTATGCGAGAGCTGCAGAAGCTCGGTCTCACGGAGGCTGACTGTGAGGGGGCCACGCTCTACAAGCCGAACCTAGACGGCTGCGCGCGTTGCCATGGTGGCTACTCCGGGCGCTTCGCGATCGTCGAGGCGCTCACCTTCAATGAGGAGCTCAGGAAGATGGTGCTCGCGTGCGCCCCTTCCCACGAGCTCCAGCAAGTCGCAGTCGCGAACGGGATGGAGACTTTACGTCGTACGGGGCTCTTGAACTTTGTGCGCGGCAGGACGTCTCTTGAGGAGGTCTTGCGTGTCACCGTTGATGACGGCTCGCGTGACAGAGGAGAGGCGACGTGACCCTCTACGAGTACGCAGCGAGAGAGCGCGCTGGCCGCGCCGTGCGAGGGCAGGTCGCGGCGGGCAGCAGGGAAGAGGTGCTCTCGCTCTTGCGAGCTCGCGATCTCGCAGTGGTGCGCGTCAAGCCCGCATCTCAAGGTCTCAGCGGATTGATGACCAAGCTGCGCGGCGCGCGCAGCTTCACCGGACGCGTGAAGCGAACAGAGCTCTCGATGTTCACGCGTCAGCTCTCGACTATGCTCGCTGCAGGGCTCGCCCTCCTCGAGGCCTTGGACGTGCTCTCTGAGCAGTCGGAGAGTCAGGCGATGCGGAAGGTCGCGGCAGAGGTCGGGGGCGACGTACGTAACGGCGCGGACCTCTCGGCTGCGCTAGAGAGCCGAGAGAAGACCTTCGGCGCGCTCTATATCTCGATGGTGCGAGCAGGAGAGGCCTCTGGGCAAATGGATCAGATCCTCGAGCGTCTGGCCGACCACTTGGAGGAGGGGGACAAGCTGCGCTCCGAGCTGCGCTCGGCGCTCACGTACCCTGTGGTGTCCTTGGGACTCGTCGTCTCTATCACCGCCTTCTTGCTGATCGGAGTGGTGCCAGGCTTTCGGGATGTCTTTGAGTCGCTCGACAGCGACCTGCCAGCCATCACGACAGCGGTGCTCGGGCTCTCCGACTCGATCCGGGAGCAGTGGTTTGTCTGCCTAGGCGTCTTGGCCTTGCCAGGGGTGATCTTCTGGTTGACGAAGAGGACTGTGCGCGGGGGTGAGCTCATTGATCGCGCAAGCCTCCGGCTGCCAGTGATCGGGGAGGTCTTACAGCAGGTCGCCCTGGCGCGCTTCAGCAGGACCTTCTCCACGCTCATACGTGCCGGGGTGCCGATCTTGGGTGCGCTGGACATCGTCGCAGACACCTCAGGGAACCGAGCCATCGCCCGCGCAGTGCGCGCTTGCTCGAGCTCAGTTCAGTCAGGGAACTCACTCGCTGAGCCCCTCAGCAGGTCATCACTCTTTCCTCCGATGGTCTCCCGCATGGTCGGGATCGGGGAGCGTACCGGCTCGCTTGAAGCGCTGCTTGAGAAGATCGGAGAGTTCTATGAGGGGCGGGTGCGAGCCACAGTGAGCTCGCTGACGAGCCTGATCGAACCGATCCTCATCGCAGTGATGGGTGTGCTGGTCGGCGGCGTCGTCCTCGCGGTCTTCCTCCCCATCCTCGACATCGTAGGAGAGCTGGGCGCTTCGGGTTGAAATGCCCCTATCACGGGAGAATCAGCGAATTCTCTCTCAAGGTCCTGGGGGCGAACTTCCGAACAATGGGGGGCAGGGGACTCTAGCTGGTTGGCTCGAGAGGCATCGAGTCAGCGACGTTTGGAGAGGCAGAGGACTCAGCAGACTCGATGCTCTGCGCTGTATGCGATAGCACGAGTCAAAGGGCCGCTAGGCCCCGAGACAGGCAGGTGATCTCTCTCGCACGAAGCAGAGAGGCACTCAACAACTCAACAGGGGAAGGGACCCCAAATCACCATGAGCGAAAGAAGTAAGGCAGGATTCACTCTGATCGAACTGATGATCGTAGTCGCGATCATCGCCATCATCGCGTCTATCGCGATCCCGAAGCTGATGAGCGCACGACTCTCAGCGAATGAGTCAGCCGCAGTCGCGACGCTGCGCTCTCTCTCATCTGCCCAGGCGCAGATTCAATCCTCTGCAGCGATCGACACTGACGCTGACGGGGGCGGAGAGTACGGCTACTTCGCAGAGCTTGCGGGGCAGGGGCCGCGGCGCATCTCGAGCCGCGGCTCGCCCGCAGCGGGTGCCGCTGGCACCGATGAGCTCTCGCCCTCCGTGCTCTCCTCTGCCTTCGGCAGCGTAGACGCGAACGGTGTGGTCGTGCGCTCGGGCTACTGCTTCCAGATCTTCCTACCCTCGACGGGCAGCGCACCGACCGGAGTGACTGAAGACTCTGGCGGAGGCAAGGCGAGCGCGCCTTATCCGGATCCGGACAACTGCGAGATCCTCTGGTGCGCTTACGCGTGGCCGCTGGACTCGGGGAACACCGGCAACCGCTGCTTCTTCGTCAACCAAGAGGGCGACCTGATGCAGACATCGAACCGTGGCGGGAGCGCATACTCCAGCGTCACGAGCGGACCGAGCTATGACGCCGCATTTACCACCGCGAATGACATGGCGTCACCGGTCGCAGTGGGGGGCGCTGGCAACGACAGCAACACCTGGGTGGCAGTCCAGTAATCCGGACCACTCCCTTCCGTAGAGGCTCCGTCGGTCTTCCGGCGGGGCCTCTCTTCGTTGGAGCTTTAGACCGCTGGGAGGCTGAAGAGCTCGGCGGCGTTCTTAGAGGTCTGGCTCGCGAGCTCCTTCGCAGGCACTCCGCGCAGCTCAGCGACGACCTCCAAGGTCGCGGCGACAAAGGCGGGCTCGTTCCGCTTACCTCGGTGTGCTTGGGGCGCGAGGAAAGGGCAGTCCGTCTCGACTAGTAGCCGGTCTGCTGGGACTGCCTTGGCTGCGGCGCGGTTACCGTCGTTCTTCGGGTAGGTCACGACGCCGCTGAATGAGATGTAGTGCCCCATCTCGAGGTAGGGGCTCAGCTCCTCTTCGCCCATCGCATAGCAGTGCATCACAGCGCGGACGCCGGGGAACTCGCCCAGGATCTGCATCGTGTCCTCGTGAGCCGCGCGGCAGTGGACGATCGCGGGCTTGTCGAGGAGGCGAGCTAGCTCAAGGTGCCACCTGAACCAGTCACGCTGCACCTCGTGAGGGCTGTACTCGCGGAAGTAGTCGAGCCCTGTCTCGCCTACAGCGACACACTCCGGTAGCGCGCAGAGGGTCGCGATCTCTTCTCGAATGGCATCGTCGGGCTCTTGTACGTCATGGGGGTGGACGCCGGCGGTGGGGAAGAGGCCCTCGTGCCGCGCCGCTAGCTCGAAGGAAATTTTGGAGGTCTCAAGTGTCGTGCCGACGACGAGCATGCGCTCTACGCCCGCCTCTTTGGCTCGGGAGATGACCTCCTCCCTGTCCTCGTCAAAGCGCTCCCAGAAGAGGTGGGAATGGGTGTCGGTGATCACGGGCACGTCTCCGAGATGACGTCTAAGAGGAAGACAAGGAAGTTGCTCTCGGCCTCTTTGTCCGCCACCTCCTTAAAGAGGGCGCATGCGTCCTCTGCTGGCAGCGTCTTGCGCAGGGACTGCGCTGCCATCCTTCGGATGTAGCCGTTCCCCGTAGACTCGATGAGGATGATCTCAAGTGCCTGTCGTCCGAGCGGATCGACGTGGTTGCCGAGTTGCTTTACGGAGTAGTGCCTAGAGGTCTGGTCCTTCGTGATGTTCGTAGCGTTGTCTACGAGGACAGGGACGGGAGACATATCGAGCTCTTCGCAGGCGCGCACCCAAGCGCGGATGAGGAACTCGTCGTGGGGGAGGGTCTCGTTACGCTTCGTCCTCCTGCACATCGGCTCTAAGATCTTGAGGGCCCGCTCAGGTGCGGCCTCGCTGATCAACAGGGTCGCCTCAGCGCGCTCCTCTAGGGGGTGGCCGTACTCGACAACGAGCTTCTCTAAGAGTGGGGAGGTCTCGAGCGGTGCAGAGCGCGCCGCGACCTGGAGGAGCCCACGGCGGACATCGACGATGTCGTCCCGGTGTCGGTGGAAAGCCTCAAGCGCGGCTTGACCGAACTCTTCGCTGCTCCCTTCCAGCTCTTCTTGAAGGGCTCGGCGCGCGTGGAGGTGTCTGTCGTGATGGTCGCTCGTAAGGGTCGGGTCCAGCGGAGTCAGCAGGCGAATAAGCTCCTCGATCTTGGCCTCAGGGTCTCCAGAGGTGGAGGCCGGCGCAGGCTCAGGTGTTCCCTCGCCGCCGCATGCGGCTAGGAGGAGGAGGGCGAGCGGGAGGGTGTGCGAGCTCGCACGTTCCCACAGCGATTGATGGGGCTGAGGGGCCACATCGGGGCCATAGGAGGCGGTTTGCTGGGGGCTAAGTGTCGGCATGGATCTTGTTAAGGGGGGGAGAACACCCGTGCAGGGTGCTCTACTGGGCGCTGAGGGCTCAAGGCTCAAGGTACCCACGTGGAGCGCCATGGTCGCGGATGGATGTCGGAATACAATGCATAAGCGCGCTCAGGGGGCACTAGAAGGTAAAAACGGCTCTCTTGGGCCTACAAGGCCAGAAATACATGGCAACCTTCCCGCTAGAGCGCCTAATATGCTCAGCCCCTGTTCCTGTCCAAGAAGGCTATGGGCAGGGTATCTGAACGCTCCTCGGACCTCGTTTGGTCTGGGGTGGATCCAGCACAAGAACCTCGACCATGCGGTATGAGTCCGCATCGCCGACCCCCAGAAGAGCCCCATATGAAGAACGCACAGAACGCGTCCAAGGCCCTTGCCGTCGCCTCAGTACTCCTCGCAGCCGCTTGCTCAAACGGCTCCGGAAGCGGAGGCGGAGGCTCGCTCTATATTGAGTCCTGCTCCCTCGGTTGCGGTGACGGCGCGGGCGGTAGCCAGGTCTCTTGCTCCATCGACCTCGTCGGGGTCAACCCCGAGTTTGTCGTCTTGTTCTCTGGTCCCGTTGACCTCCAGAGTGTCGACAATCAGTCTTTCCAAGTGCAGAACGCAAACGATGGCTCGATCCCGGCCTTCGACTACTCACTGGATCCGCTCAACCCGAGCCGCTTGATCGCGCGCCCCACGCTGAGCCTCGACTCTGCAGGCAACCCGGTCTTTGCGCTGGAGGCGAACGAGACTTATCTGATCAAGGTCCCGGGGACCTCTCAGGGGGATGATGGTCCCTTTGTCCGCGCGCTCGGTGGAGGCCCCAACGAGAGTCGCCTCTCATGCACTGTCCAGACGACGACGGACATCCTTGACGCGGTGCCTGGTAAGCCGAAGGCGCGCGTCTTTGTTGACACGATTTCCCAAGGTGACATCGAGCTCCTCGATGGCCCCGCTTCAGTCTCAGGCGTGCTTCTGAGCTCGCAGATCACCATCGTGTTCGACGACCTCATGAACATCGCGACGCTGGCGAGTCCGCAGTCTGGCGACGCACCCTTCGCGCGCGTGATGATCGACCCGGACGGCAACACCAATAACATCACGGACCAAGTCCCTGTTGGTGGCTCTTGGGCCGCGTTCTGGGACCAAGACCTCTTTCAGACGACCTTCGTATTCACGCCTGAGGTGGGCTTCCCTGCCTCCGGCTCAGGTTTTCTTCCGCGTCAGATCGTCATCGATCTCCCTGACCAGATCTCTGATCTCGTCGGGAACGGCCTCGACAATGCAGGCCTGTTTTACTGCATCCCTGAAGCACAGCCTTTCCAGGACGTAACCCTCCCTGACCAGGACGGCGAGAACTTCGACAATGACGACAACCACGCGTCCCTCTACTCCGGAATCGGTTGGGGGGAGAGCGGTGTCGACGAGCTAGGCAACGCCTTCGATTACCTCGGCTTCGGCTTGGGTGGTGGGGCAGGCCGGCTCGGCGAGCTCGTGATCGAGCCGGGCGAGGTCGTAACGCTCAACACGGACTCCCAAGAGTTTCCGCTGCCCGAGCAGGTTCGTGACCTCCTCGACAACGCTGAGCCTGGAGTTGACTACGACGCCGCTGATCCGAGCACCTGGCCGACGATCACAATCACCGACGGACGCTTCGAGTTCTCTCGAGTTGTCATTAAGGGCAACGGGCGCCTCGTCCTAACGGGCGACAACCCCGGCCGCGTTTACTCGCGAGGCTCGCTGCTTGTCGACGGCATCCTCGACTGCACGGGCGAGACCGCACCTGATCACCAGTCAAACTCGTACACGGATGGTCCCGACATCAGCCCTCAGACCGCCTTCGGCGGCGCGGGCGGTCAGGGCGGCCCGGCTGCTGGCTCTGGTGGGTTCGGCGGAGATCGCTTCGACCACTCGGGCAGCGCGACCGCGCTGCAAAACCTCGGCGGTATCACGAACCCCGGGGCGGTCATCGACGGCGGCGGGGGCGAAGGAGTCGGTGGCTTCCCTGTGGCTGACTTTGGTCAAGGGACGGGCGGCATTCACTGGCCTGAGAACATCCCGACCTCAAACCAGCACGCGCAGGATATCGGCGACGTCGACTACAGCGTGGTCCTCAACGTCTCCTCTGGCGCCCTCGAGTGCCGGGTCGCGACGGTCGGTCAGCCCGGTGCTGGTGGAGGCTACGCCCTCGCCGGAAATGAGGGCGTCCCCGGCGCATATGGCTACGTAGCGATCAACCCTGGAGTTGGCTCCAACCTCCCCCCGAACACGACCCCGGCCAGCACCGCGGGCCTCAACATCGAGGCGCCCGGTACACAGCCCATCGTTCGTGGTCTCGTGGGCGGGCTCTTGCGAGGCGGCTCTGGCGGCGGCGGCGGCGGAATGCACATCTGGGGTATCCGTAACAACGCATCTCCTGACGCTAGCGGGAGCCAGTGCCTCGGCGGCGGTACCAACTTCTTCTTCCCGTACTGGGATCACTCTGGCGCTGGCGGCGGCGGCGGCGGCGGCGCTCTGCAGCTGCACAGCGGCAACAAGATCACCGTCAATGGCCAGATCGACTGCTCTGGCGGTGACGGGGGCAGCGCTACGATCCTCAACCAGGACATCTGGGCCTGCACTAACCAAGGGCAAGGGGAAGAGGCTAACAAGATCGCCTGTGGGGCCTTCGCCTCACCTGGCGGCGCAGGCTCTGGCGGCGCTATCAAGATTCAGGCACCTGATATCGACATCCAGTCGGTCTCGAACCGCTTGGTCGTCGCAGGTGGCGCCGGCGGCGAAGGCGTCGGCGGCTCTCTCGGCGGCGACGGCGGCCCCGGCCTGGTGCGCTTCGAAGTGCAGGGCGGTCCTCAGCAGAATGACCTCCCCGGTCAGCAGGCCTTAGCCTCAGCGGTCGCTCCCTTCATCGCGCCCTTCAACCCCGGTGATCCGAGCTTCAACGCTCCCTATGACTCGGCAGCGATCTTGAGTGTGGGACGCATGAGCCAAACTCGCGTCCGTCCGGAATCGATGAGCGGTTCGATGTCTTGCTGGATGAAGCCCACTGGCAACTTCTTCCAGCTGAGCTTCAACTCGGATGAGGACAAGGACCTGAGCGGGACCATCGAGCCCGATGAGATGGGCTGGAACATGGACGTCGTCTACGAGGTCGGCCTCGATGGGAACGGTGACCCGATCTTTGACCTCATGCCGTATCGGGGTATCCCCGACCTCGCGGACGAGCCGAACTTCCCGCTGATTGGTGAGTCCTTTGAGGAGTTCATCGGCCAAGAGCTCAACCACGATCAGATCGGCTTCAACGGCAGCCTCTTCACGGTCCGCTTCCAAGGTGCACGCCTGAACGGTCTCCTTGAAGATCCCTGCGATGTCTCCCTTGGCGGCGTCACCAGTGACATCGCTGAAGGGTCACTGACTCCCTGGGTCCGCCACCCTGAGGAGCTTGGACTCTTCTCGCCCACGCCGAACATGGTGCGTTTCTGCATTGTCTTCGAGGAGTCGATGAAGGAGATCGGTAACCCTGACAGCCTCCTGAACTCTCAAATTCACGGCGTCACGAACCTTACGATCGCGGTCACACCTGACTGATCTCAGCGCTGGTGCAGACAGACCTGAGGAGACGGGGGAGCCGCAGGCGCCCCCGTCTCTTTGTCTGTGGGTCCCTCGCTCGTTACGCGCTGCTGCGCGGTAGGATCCACGCATGGCCGCTCGAACCTACACCGCCCGTCAGCTAGTCGTTGATGCACAACAGGTACACGCCGGTGGCGGTGTCGTCGTCAATGATGCCGGCGAGGTGGTCGCGGTCTTGGAGGGCCCCGGAGCACTCCGGCGGCGCGCGGAGGGAGAGCTTGTAGACCTGGGAGAGGGCGTCCTAGCGCCTGGCTGGGTGAACGCTCACGTTCACCTAGAGCTCACAGGATTGGAGGGGCGAGTCGAGGCAGGTGAGGCCTTCCCTGACTGGATACGCGCGCTCTTGCGAGAGCGCACAGGGCTCACGGACAGCGACTTCGAGGACGCCGTCCGCGATGGCGCGAAGCGCCTCTTAGTTGGTGGCACTACAACAGTAGGAGACGTCGACTCGACGGGTGCTGCTACGCGGGTGCTCGCTCAGCACCAGCTCAGGGCGGTCGTGCTTCGAGAGGTCTTAGACCTCGGAGACGCCGCGCGCAGGGAGGAGCTCCTCGCTCAGATCAACGCGCCGCTCGTGTCTGGTGAGCGCCTCAGCTTCGGGATCTCACCTCACGCTGGCTACACTGTCAGTGACGAGCTTTTGAGCGCCCTCGGCGGCGGTGGTGAGCAGCCTGTGCAGGTCCACTGGAACGAGACAAAGGAGGAGGCAGACTGGGAGCGTGGTCTCTCGAGCGCTTTCGACGGGCTGGTGATGCCGAGCCCGCAGGGCACCACCCTAGAGCGCCTAGACCGGGCTGGACTCTTGCGGCGACCGGTGAGTCTCGTCCACGCCAACTATCCGGGAGAAGTCGACGCGAGCTTCTTGCGAGAGCGCGGCGTGTCGATCGTCCACTGCCCCGGCGCTCACGCCTGGTTTGGGAGAGCACCCTTTGACGCATCCCGATGGATGACGGAGGGCGTTGACGTGGCGCTCGGGACAGACTCCCTCGCCGGAAATGAGGCCTTAGACATGCGTTTGGAGGTCGCAGCTTTTAGAGAGGCGCACCCCGGGGTGGGGCCGGAGCAAGCCTTCGAGGTGGCAACACGCGCAGGCGCGCGTGCTCTCGGCATGGAGGGCAGAGTCGGAGAGCTGTGCGTAGGGGCTCATGCAGACATGGTGCTCTACGACTGTGAGGGACCAGCTCTGGAAGCTCTCACAAGCGGTCAGCCCCAGGTACAGCGAGTGTGGGTCGCTGGGGGAGAGATCTCTTTGGGGACGGGGTGTACCCCGTGAGCCTTTCGTGGCTTATACGCATGGGATACCCTGAGCACCCACGGGTCTCTCCGCTCATGTGCGAGCGGGCGGGACTCCTCTTATGAACATGTCGATGAACCAGAGCGCAGATCAGGCCGCCCTCGAGTGCACCGCTGAGCAGCTCGCTGCCCTCAAGCTGCTCAAGACCTCGAAGCGCTTCGTGCTCACGGGTCATGTGCGCCCTGACGGAGACTGTGTAGGCGCTCAGGCCGCGTTGGCTTCCTGCTTGGAGCGGATGGGGGCAGAGGTCACGATCCTCAACCCTGACCCGATCGAACCACGCTTTGAGTACCTCGCTCGCCACGTACCCTTCCGCGCATGGGACGGAGAGGAGCTACCACCGCACGACGTGGTGGTCCTGCTCGACTTCAACGAACTCTCTCGTTGCGGACGTTTAGGCGAGGCCTTCGCCCGCGCAGACAGCAAGAAGCTCGTGATTGACCACCACATCTCTGTCGGAGAGCCCTGGTGGGATGAGGCCTTTGTAGACGTCCGAGCTTCAGCTACTGGGCTCTTGGTGCACAGGATTCACGAGGCGATTGGGCTGGACGTCGACCTGCCCGCTGCCGAGGGGATCTTCACCTCCATGGTCTCTGATACCGGCTGGTTCAAGTACTCCAACACGGACGCCGAGACTCTGCGCATCGCCTCTGAGCTTGTCGAGATAGGGGTGGAGCCCGCACGCATGTTCCAGGCCATCGAGCAGCGTAAGAAGCCCAGTCATCCACTCCTCACCGGCGCTGTCCTCTCGCGCACCGAATACTTCGCAGGTGGTAGGGCTGCGCTCATCACACAGCCTTGGTCTGAGGACGCGGTCGGCTACGACAGCGACGACGTTCTCGACTGCGTTCGCAGCGTCGCTGGTCTTGAGGTGGTGCTCTTCGTGCGGGAGCTCGCTGACAAGACCTGCAAGCTCTCTGCTCGCAGCAAGGAGTGGTATGACGTCCAGCGGCTGACGCGGCGCTTTGGCGGCGGGGGGCACGCGCGCGCTGCGGGGGCGAGCTTTGACTGCTCTCTCGAGCGCGCCTGCGCAGACCTGCGGCAGGCCGTCTCAGAGGATCTCAGCAGCGGAGCAGAGGGGTAGAGATGAGGATCGGGCTGATCTCAGACCTCCACTCAAACAGGGAGGCGCTGAACGCGGTGCTCGAACACCTCCGGGGTCAGGATGTAGACAAGATCTACTGCCTCGGAGATGTGGTGGGGTATGGACCAGAGCCCGAGTTCTGCGTAGATGTGGTGCGAGGCCACGCTGAGATCTGTCTCATGGGTAACCACGATGACGCTCTCTCTCGCAGCGCAGCGGACTTCAATCCTCACGCTCGGGGAGCCATCGAATACACGCGCGAGCGGATGCAGCCGAAGTGGTACTCCTCCTCTGAGAAGAAGGAGCGCTGGCGCTGGCTTGAGCAGCTGCCGCTGTCTCACGAAGAAGGGCGCTTCCTCTTTGTTCATGGTTCACCCCGAGACCCGGTCCGCGAGTACGTCCTGCCGACAGATGGCTTCTTGAACCCAGAGAAGCTCCGCAGTGTTTTCGACAGCTTCAACGGCGTCGCTGTCGCTGGGCATACGCACCACCCCGGGATTCATGATGAGGCGCTGCGCTTTCACGGCTTAGAGGGCGAAGACTCCTGCA
Source organism: Planctomycetota bacterium (assembly GCA_022446815.1). Classification (GTDB taxonomy): domain Bacteria; phylum Planctomycetota; class UBA1135; order UBA1135; genus JAKVCE01. The sequence goes on along the minus strand of JAKVCD010000015.1, from coordinate 568 downwards.
CCATGGAGCTCCCGAGCGATGAGAAGTTCTTCATCAACGTGGGCAGCGTCGGTCAGCCTCGAGACGGTGACAACCGAGCTTGCTACGCCATCCTCGAGCCTGACGCCGTCACCTGGCACAGAGTGCCTTATGACTATCGCGAGACGATGAATAAGATCCTCGCGACTGGGAACCTCTCCGAGCTGCTCGCGCGCCGGCTACAAGTCGGTAAGTGAGGCTGGCGACTCTCAGTCGCCCAACAGCATGCTCCGCGTGACCGCACGGAACATCTGCGGGTTCTTGCGCATGCGCCGGATGCTGTAGGCGCGCCAGTCTGGGCCGTAGGGCACATAGACGCGTACGACATGACCAGCGGCGCGCCAACGCTCCCAATAGCTGAGGCGCACGCCGTCGAGAACTTGGATCTCACAGGGCGGCGGGTCGTCCGCAGCTTCGATCATCGGGGTGAGACGATCGATGAGCAGGTCGTCGTGAGTCGCGGAGCTGAGCGGGGCGCGCAGCGTGGGGGGCTGTGGGGGGGAGGCGGGGTTGGGGGTGGTGGTGTGTGGAGGGTGTGTGTGGGGGGTCG
>JAKVCD010000014.1 GCA_022446815.1 Planctomycetota bacterium | reverse complement strand
CCCTCAGCGCGCCAGCGCTCCCAATAGGAGGGACGAACGCCGTCGAGCACCTGGATCTCACAGGGCGGCGGGGAGTCCGCCTCTTCGATCATGGGGGCGAGGCGTTCGATGAGGAGGTCGTCGTGAGTCGCGAAGCTGAGCGGTCCGCTCAGCTTCAGGAGCTCTGCGGCGCATGCGAGGTAGGCGTTCGTGATCTCTGCAGGTTCTGTGTGGGCGATCTCTTTGGGCTCGAGGTAGACGCCTTTCACGAGTCGGACGTCATGCTCCTCGTCACTGAGCGCGGCGATATCATCGGGTGTCCTGAAGAGGCGTGCTTGGAGGACGATTCCCACATTGTCGTACTCCGCGCGGAGGCGTTGATAGAGCGCCAGCGTCGAGTCCGTGAAGCGCACGTCCTCCATCTCAACGCGCACGCGCAGCTTGAGCTCTGAGCAAACCTCGGCGACGCGGGAGTAGCGCGCAAAGCACGCCTCCTCATCTAGGGTGAGGCCGAGGTGCGTGGGCTTGATCGAGACGTAGGAGTCTATCCGGCGGGCGGCGAGCTCTCTTGAGGCCCGGATGTACTCCTCGCAGGCGGCGTCAGCAGCTGCGGCATTTGCCACCTCTTCTCCGAGCAGGTCTAGGACAGAGGGGAAGCCCAAGCGCTTGAGCTCTTCCACTCGCTCGAGGGCTTCGGAGAGCTCTTCCCCTGAGATGTACTTGGCCGAGAGGCGCCTCATAATGGGCGTCGGGACATAGGGGAGACAGGCTGCGAGGAGGCGGTGGAGCATTTGGGCCTCAGATTCTAATCCGAGAAGGCCTGATGTTCTCTCCTCTTGGGGCAGAGCCTCTGTCGGACTATCCTCGCTACCTGCTGATGGAGCATCCCGCTGATCCTAGGGTCGTCCTCGTGACCGCCCCCGACGAAGTCGAGGCCGCGCGGCTGGCACGTGAGCTCGTCACGAGCGGGCTCGCAGCCTGCGTCAACCGCGTGCCGGGGGTCATGAGCACCTACCGCTGGCAGGGAGAGGTGTGCGAGGACGCTGAGGTGCTGATGATCATTAAGACGACCTCCGCGCGCCTTCAGGAGCTTGAAGCCGCGATTCATAAGTCACACCCCTACGAGGTTCCGGAGTTTGTGGCTCTCGCGCCTGGCCATGTGGCCGCGCCGTACCTCAAGTGGCTGCGTGCTTCTGTCGCAGGGGAGGAGGGAGCGTGAGCGAGTCAGGCACCGAGCGGGGCGGCCCCATCGCTCGACGCATCGGGCAGCTCGGAGGGGCAGCACTCTTCCTCTTCTTTCTCTTTGGGCCAGACCTCGGCTTGGATCCGCTCCAGCGAAAGGTAGCTGCGACCACAGCGCTCACGGCGAGCCTTTGGGTCACGGTCGCGATCCCTGTAGGGGCGGCCTCGCTGTTCCCCGTGGCGCTCTTTCCGCTGCTCGGCGTGATGAGCGCAAAGGAGGCCGCGCCGCTCTACATGAACCAGCTGGTGCTCTTGTTCATCGGCGCGTTCATTGTCGCGATCGGCCTCGAGCGCTGGGGGGTACATAAGCGCATGGCGCTAGCGATCGTCGTGAGGGTCGGGACGTCGCGCACGCGCCTGATTCTCGGCTTCATGATGGCCTCTGCGTTCCTCTCTCTTTGGATCGCGAACACCGCGACGACCCTCCTGATGTTGCCCATCGCGCTCGCGGTCTGCGACCGCATCGAGGCGAAAGGAGATCGCGATGACCGCTTCGTGATCGCGCTGCTCCTGGGGATCGCTTACTCAGCCTCCGTGGGGGGCATGGGCACGCCTGTCGGGACGGCGCCGAACCAAGAGTTTCTGGGGCAGCTCGAGAGCCGCTTCCCAGATGGGCCGCGCATCTCCTTTGGTGACTGGTTCATGGCCTGGTCACCGCTCGTGCTCATCTTTGTTCCGACCGCGTGGCTCCTCTTGACGCGCGTCCTCCTCCCGCAGCGTGACTCCGGCGCCCAGGGATCCTTAGGTGTAGACGTGATCCGCGCGGAGCGCGACGCGCTAGGGCCCATGAACAAGGCTCAGGCGCGCATGCTGGGGCTCTTCATCGCGACCGCGGTGCTGTGGATCACTCGCGCGGACCTCGTGCTCGGTGACCTTCGGCTCCCCGGCTGGGCGCGCCTCTTCATGGGAGAGCAGGCCGCCGACCCGGCCTGGTACGCCAAACACAAGAACGACATCTCAGACGCGACCGTGGCAACCGTGATGGCGCTCTTGGCCTTCTTGATCCCTTCTGGGGTGCGGCGCTCAGAAAACCTCATGGACTGGCGCAGCGCCTCCAAGATCCCGTGGGAGGTTTTGCTCCTCTTAGGCGGGGGCTTCTGCATCGCGAAGGGCTTCCAAGTCTCAGGCCTAGACAAGGAGATCGGAGCCGCGCTCTCCCCGCTCCTAGAGGGGACCTCTGAGTGGATCATCATCTTGGCGGTCGCCCTCTTCCTCAGCTTCTTGACGGAGCTCACCTCCAACACAGCCACCACCGCGGTGCTCCTGCCGGTCCTCGCGGCTACCGCCGCGAGCGCAGAGCTCAACCCGCTCATGGTGATGATGCCCGCCACGATCGCAGCCTCAGCTGCATTCATGATGCCTGCGGCGACCCCTCCCAACGCGGTGGTCTTCTCCAGCCGCCGGATCACTGTGCCGCAGATGTTCCGAACCGGCTTCCTCCTCAACATCTGGACCGTCACCTTGATCGTGATCGTCTTCCAGCTCTGGGTCCGCCCGCTGTGGGGGATCGAGTCTGCGCTCCCTGACTGGGCTATGGGTCGATAAGTAGGTCATGCGCGCGCTCAGCTTCATCTCCCTAGCCCTCGCAGCGTCTTGTGGAGGCGCTCCCGCGGAGCGCCCTGGCACACCGCCTGAGCACGTCCTCCTCGTGACGGTTGAGAATCTGAGAGCGGACCACACCCACCTCTGGCAGTACCCGCGTCCGACGACATTCATCGAGCGCTCGGACGACCAGCGGTCTTTGGACTTGGACCTCCTGATGGAGCGTGGGGTGCTCTTCCACCAAGCCTTCTCGCCATCCGGCGCGACTCGCCCCGCCCTCGCGACCCTCTTCACGGGGCTGCCGCCGCGCGCACATGGCCTCATGACCCCAGACGGAGCTCTCGCGGAGGATGTGAGCACCCTCGCGGAGCGACTGCGGGACGCTGGGTATCAGACAGCTGGCTTCGCCTCGCCTTCACGGCCGATCGCAGACAGCGGCCTCACCCGCGGCTTTGACGTCTTTGTCGAAGATCATGCGGAGATCGTTTACCGGGACGGTGTCCCAGTCGATGGACTGCTTCTGCGTGCCTTCGAGTTCCTGCGGACGGACTTTGACCCGGAGCGCCCCCAGTTCTTGTGGCTGCACGTCGGGAGCCCCGCGCCCCCTTGGGATCCGCAGCCTGTGCCGACCTCGGCGGGGGAGAGGGACTTCCTCAGGCAGTATCTACCCCCGGAATACGAGGGCCCTGTTCAGACCAACCTCGGCTTCCTGAGCAAGGCCAACCGGAAGGAGGTGGAGCTCACTGTCGAGGATCACGACGCCCTCATCGCGCTCTACGACGCTGATCTAGAGCGCGCTAACTTCCTCCTCAGGCAGGTGCTCGAGATCTATAAGCACCACTTTGAGTCCGAGTTGGAGGTCTGGGAAAACACCTTGGTCGTCACCGCAGGTCTCTCAGGCTGTGAGCTAGGCGAGCGCGGATACTTCGGCTCCGAGGAGAGCGTCCACGCTCAAGGCCTGCACGTGCCCCTCGCGTTCCATCACCCACCGAGCCTTACGGGGCGGCGGATCTTCGAGGATGTCGTAGGTCTCTCAGACGTGCTACCGACGGTCTGTGAGTGGATGGAAGTGGAGGCTCCGACGGACCTCGAGGGGAGGAGCTTGCTCGCTCGGACCGACCGTGGGCGGAGCTTCAAGGCTCGCCCTGTGATCTCTGAGCACCCTGATGGGGGCCTCTCTGTACGGGTAGAGGGCTGGTCCCTAGTCCTAAATCGAAGCGCACGGGAGCGCGAGGGGGCCTACGACCTCCCGCCACAGCAGCTCTTTCAGACAGCATCAGACCCGGCTGAGCTCAGGGACGTCTCTCTGAGCGCTCCAGAGGCCTTAGAGCGAATCCTCAGCGAGCTCTCCTCTTGGGAGGCGAAATACCCTCCCATAGGCCCGTAATTGCTACGAGTAGGGCTCTCCGAGCAGCTTTTTTCGTAGCACTGACCACTAGTTACACCTCTCTAGCGTACAAGGGGAGTGATGCCCCAACCCCTGAGACAACTCGGAGTAGCCCTCTCTCTGGTGCTGGCCTCGGCGTGTGTGACGCCTGAGGAGCACGCCGCTGCGGCAGATCGAGAGGCTTACGCGCTCTTGGCAACTCGAAGGGCCGAGCTCTTCGGCGACACCAGCACATTTCAAATCACAGCGGACCCGAACAGCTTGCGTGGCAGGTTGCTCGCTGGAGAGGATCCGCCTGTCGAGCCGATCAGCCTCAATGAGGTCCTCGCGATCGCGGCAGAGAACAGCAGAGACTTTCAAGACCGTCGGGAGCGTCTCTACCTCACCGCCCTCGATCTGACCCTAGAGCGTTGGCGCCTCGGGTGGATCCCGAGCGGGAGCGGTGATGTCACAGCCGCAGGGGAGGGGACGGGGAGCGATGACGTGACAGCGAGCGCTGATCTGGGCCTCTCAAGACTCTTCGGAGACGGCGGACAGATCATCGCTGGGATTGGAGTGGACCTCTTCCGCCTCATCTCCTCAGGCCCGGACGAGGGCTCCAGCGGCGTCCTGTCGCTCTCCATCACACAGCCCCTCTTGCGCGGTGCAGGGCGCGAGATCGTGCTCGAGCCGTTGACTCAGGCCGAGCGCGACCTCGTCTATGAGGTCCGCTCTTACGAGCGCTTCCGCAAGACCTTCGCGGTCGACGTCGCCTCACGCTACTTCCAGGTCTTACGCCGGATGGACGAGGTGAAGAACGCTGAGCTCAACTACACAAACCTCGCGACCCTCGCCGAGCGTAACCGCGCTCTCGCGAAGGCTGGGCGGCTCGATGACCTGCAGCTCGACCAGGTGAAGCAAGATGAGTTGCGAAGTGAAGACCGGCTCTCGAACACACGTGCATCTCTCCGCTCGAGCCTCGACGACCTCAAGTTCTTCCTCGGCCTCCCGATCGGTGTCGAGCTCAGCTTCGACAGCGCGGACTTAGATCGCTTCTCTGAAGAGGCGCCAGTCGCGGTGGAGCTCCAAGAGGACCTCTTGATTGAGGTCGCCCTGAGCTCGCGTCTCGACTATCTGACTGCCCTAGACCAAGTGCAAGACGCAGAGCGCAGAGTGAAGGTCTCTGCGGACGCGCTGCGCGCAGGCTTGGACTTCATCGCGACGAGCTCGACGGGCTCTGCAGCGGACAAGCCAGCAGAGTTCGACTTCAAGGACACCAGCTGGAGCCTAGGGCTAGGGCTCGACCTCCCTGTAGGTCAGCTCCCTGAGCGAAACGCCTATAGGTCCTCACTCATCTCGCTGGACTCGGCGCGTCGCTCTGCGGAGTCCTTCGGCGACTCGATCCGCGTCTCCTTGCGAGACGCCCTGCGTGAGGCGGCGACGGCCTTCAGGACGTACAACATCCAGCTAGAGTCCGTCGCCTTGGCTGAGCGGAGGGTCGAGAGCACAAACCTGCGCTTGGAGGCTGGCAGGGCCGAGATTCGTGACATCCTAGAGGCGCAAGAGGCCCTCCTTGATTCACGTAACTCCGTGACGAACTCCCTCGTCGAGTTCCAGTTGGCGAAGCTCGCTTTATACAGAGACACAGAACACCTCGAGGTCGGCGAGGAAGGCATCACGACCCGGCCCATCCTGCTAGGAGAGCACGAAGACTCAGGAGCATCAGGACAATGACAAACACTCAGGCCAAGAAATCTAGCTCGACGAACAAGGTCTTCTTGTTCGGGCTCATCGCCGGCGCTGCCTATTTGGGCACCCGCGACTGGGAGGGAGAGGAGCAGGTCCTCATTCAGGGCGCGACGGTGAAGCGTGGCGACGTAGAGATCACGGTCGTCGACCGCGGCAACCTCTCTGCCAAGAACGCCGCGAGCATCAAGAGCGAGATCGAGGGCCGCGCGACGATCCTCTCCATGGTGGCCGAGGGCAGCTACGTCGAGGAGGGCGAGATCATCTGTGAGCTCGATACTACCGACGAAGTGAACAAGGTCATCGAGCAAGAGATCGAAGTTCAGCAGGCAGAGGCCGCTTTCACCAAGGCGCGCGAGAACCTCGAGATCCAGAAGCTCAACAACGAGAGTGAGATCGCTAAGGCGGAGACTCAGGTGACGCTCGCGCAGATCGACCTCACCAAGTTTGGTGAGGCAGAGATGAAGCAGCAGCAAGAGAAGGCTGACGAGAGCATCAAGGTTGCCGAGGGCGAGCTCGAACAAGCGCGAGAGCAGTACCGTTGGTCTAAAGAGCTGGCGGAGAAGGGCTTCCTCACCGCTACAGAGCTAGAGCGAGACAAGCTCTCCTTCGAGCGTGCAGAGATCTCTCTGGATCAGGCCAATCGGGCCAAGGTCCTCCTCGTGCAATACGAGCATCCGAAGCAAGAGGTGCAGCTTGAAGAAGACCTCAAAGAGGCTCAGCGAGAGGTCGAGCGCGTAAAGAAGCAGGCCAGCGCAGAGCTCGTCGATTACCAGGTCGAGCTGCGGGCGCGCGAGACACAGCTGAACCTCGAGCGGCAGCAATTCGAGAAGCTCAAGGATCAGATCGAGAAGGGGATACTCCGTGCTCCCTCATCAGGCATGGTCGTCTATGGTCGGCAAGAGGGAGATCGCTGGGGTAGGGGTGAGCCTGTCCAGGTCGGCGCAGAGGTCCGCGAGCGGCAAGAGATCGCGACCATCCCCTCACCGGGCCAGATGGTCGCAGAGATGAGTCTGCACGAGTCTGCGCTCAGTCAGGTCTCGAAGGGGCTCCCTTGTCGCGTCTCCGTGGATGCGGTCCCTGGCCTAGAGTTCAAGGGCTCAATCGCCTTTGTCTCACCGCTTCCGGACAAGAACGCTTGGTACGCGAACCCGAACCTGCGCCTCTTCAAGACGGAGGTCGCCTTGGACCAGCCGGAAGAAGAAGACGTGGAGGTGATGGCCTCCCTCCGTGAGCTGCGCCCGGGGATGAGCTGCTCGGTCGAGATCTTCGTCGACTTCGTCTCGAACGCGCTCTATGTGCCCTTGCAGTGCGTCTTCTTCAAAGGCGGCAAGAACGTCTGCTTCGTGAAGACGGAGACAGGTTATGAGGAGCGTGAGGTAGAGATCGGCCCCAACAACACTCAGATTGTTGTGGTTCAGTCTGGGGTTGAGCAAGGCGAAGTCGTCCTCATGAGTGCGCCCGTCGGCGCGCTCGAGGCTGACGCTGGCGGCGATTCGAGCGTCGAGATCGCGCCGCGCTTCGGTGCGGGAGCGAAGGCGAGCGCTTCGGGAGCGGAGGGCGGCAAGCCCTCGGGCGGGGGTCCCCCTGCAGGAGTCACTGGCGGTGCAGGTCAGTCCGGGGGCGCGAGCTACTCTAAGGGTGGCGCCGGCGGCGGGCGTCCGAGCGGCTCTGGTCGGCCGGCGGGAGTCGGCGGCGGTAAGCCGCAGGGGGCTGGCGGCGGCAGACCTGCCGGCGCTGGCGGTAAGCCGGAGGGCGTTGGGGGTCGCTCGGGTCGTCCCAGCGGCTCAGGTGGCTGATGACGAATAACGGCGACAGCAGCATCGTCGCTGAGCTTGAGGCCGTCAGTCGCGTCTACCAGATGGGGGAGACGCGGGTGGAGGCCTTGGCTGACTTCTCCTTTCAGTTCCAGCAAGGAGACTACTGGGCGATCATGGGGAGCTCGGGTTCCGGTAAGTCGACGCTCTTGAACCTCCTCGGGTGTCTCGACCGCCCTACGAGCGGCCGCTACCTCGTGCGCGGCACCGACGTCGATGAGCTCGATGACGATGACCTCTCGGACCTCCGCTCACGTGAGCTCGGGTTCATCTTTCAGTCGTACAACCTCATCCCTCAGCTCGACCTTTTAGAGAACATCCTGGTGCCGATCCTCTATCAAGACAACCCTGACCCAGGAGCTGAGGACCGCGCCCGCACCCTCGCCGAGCGCGTCGGGTTGGGCGATCGCATCCATCACCTGCCCTCTGAGCTCTCAGGGGGACAGCAGCAGCGCGCCGCTATCGCGCGCGCGCTCATCAACGACCCCGCGCTGATCCTCGCTGATGAGGCGACGGGCAACCTCGACACACAAACGGGCCAAGAGATCTTAGAGCTCTTTGATGAGCTCCACGCCGAGGGCAAGACCATCCTCCTCGTCACGCACGAGCCAGAGGTGGGGGATCGTGCAGAACACGTCATGCGGCTCTCGGATGGGCGTATTGAGAGCGTCGTGAGGAAGGGGGACAAGTCATGATCTCTGTCGGTATTCAGCGCGCTGTGAGGCTCGGGATTCGTAGCTTGCTCTTACACAAGCTGCGCAGCGCGCTCACGACCCTAGGCGTCCTCTTCGGGGTCTCGAGCGTGATCGCGATGCTCGCCATCGGCGAGGGCGCGAGCGAGGAGGCGCAGGAGCAGATCCGTCGTCTCGGTAGCCAGAATGTAATCCTCAGAAGCGTCAAGCCTAATGAAGAGAATGCGAGCTCCGGCGCACGCGTGCTCACCTTTGGTCTGACCCACGAGGACTATGACCGCATCGTCAACACCTTCCCTGGGGTGAAAGGCGCAGTCCCGATTCGAGAGATCCCGGACGAGGTGCGTCACGGACAGATTGAAATTACCCCTAGGGTCCTATGCACGACTCCGGACTATCTAAGGGTCACAGGTAGGGAGATGTCGCGCGGCCGCTTCATCTCAGAGGTGGATGAGGAAACCATCGCGAATGTTTGTGTCCTAGGACATGAGACCGCGCGCGAGCTTTTTCCGCTCAAGGATCCCCTCGATGAGAGAGTCCGCATCGGCGCAGACTATTTTCGCGTGGTAGGAACCCTCCTCCCTAGGGTTCGTTTGATGGGAGATGCGGCAGAGGCTGGTTCTGAAGTTACCGGTGAGATCTTCATCCCGCGTTCAACGGGCTCTAGTTGGTGGGGTGAGATGCTGGCTAGGCGCCGCGCAGGGTCCTTCGATATGCAGGAGATTGACTACCACGAGATCATTGTGGACGTCGGTGATCAGGACAACGTGCTCTTCGTGGCCAACGCCTGCCGCGAGATGCTCGCGAGGAATCACAAGACGCGTGACTACGAGATCGTCGTCCCGCTCGAGCTGATGCTGCGCCGCGAAGAGACCAAGCGCATCTTTAATATCGTCCTCGGATCCATCGCAGGGATCAGCCTCCTCGTCGGCGGGATAGGCATCATGAATGTGATGCTCGCGACCGTGACTGAGCGAACGAGAGAGATTGGTATCCGGCGGGCTCTCGGGGCCAAGCGTCGTCACATCGTGACGCAGTTCCTTGTGGAGACAGTCGTCCTCTCGGTCGGGGGCGGCCTCCTCGGTATCGTCCTCGGACTCATCATCCCGACCGCCATCGAGCACTTCGCCAACATGCGCACGATCGTCACGCCTGACGCGCCGATCTTCGCGTTTATGATCTCCGCTGGGATCGGCGTCATCTTCGGCATCTACCCCGCCTGGCGCGCCGCGAACATGGACCCCGTCGAGGCCCTGCGGCACGAGTAGGCGCTACAGCGCGGGACGCAAAGAGATCGCTTGCGCCACATGCTCTGATCGGATCTGAGAGCAGCCGTCGAGGTCAGCCACTGTGCGGGCCACCCGTCGGATGACTTGGAGTCCGCGTGCAGTCCAAGTCCCTCGTGCGGCGGCCCTCTCAAGGACGGAGACGCCCTTCGTGTCCAACGATGCCCACTCGAAGAGCTCCTCGGGCGAGAGGGCTGCGTTGGGGAGCTCTTGCCCCCGCGCGGCGCGCGTGAAGGAGGCGCGCTCCAAGCGCTCGCGCAGCTCCTCTTCGGTCGGTGAGGTGGCGCCTCGTGACCTGCCGAGGAGCTCATCCAGTGAGGGCGGCGGGACCTCGACGCGCAGGTCGATCCTGTCGAGGAAGGGCCCGGAGATCCTCCCGCGGTAGCGGGAGATCGAGTTTGGATTGCAGCGGCAGGCCATCTTCGGGTGGCCCAGCCAGCCGCAGGGACAGGGGTTCATGGCGGCGGCCAAGAGCACGCGGGCGGGCAGCATCACCTTGGCGTGTGCGCGGCTGATGAGGAGCTCTCCAGACTCCAAGGGCTCGCGCAGGGCCTCCAAGGTCTCGCGTCGGAACTCTGGCAGCTCATCGAGGAAAAGGACACCTTGGTGCGCGAGAGTGGCCTCTCCAGGCTCCACGAGCGGGCCGCCGCCGACCAAGGCGGCGTGGCTCGCCGTGTGGTGAGGGGCGCGGAAGGGGCGAGTCCGGGCGATCCCGCCGGGCCAGCGACCCGCGGCGGAGAGCACGCGCGTGATCTCGATGCGCTCTGCGAGGGAAGGGGGAGGCATGAGACCTGCGAGGCGTTTGGCGAGCATCGTCTTTCCAGAGCCCGGCGGTCCAAGGAAGAGCACGTTGTGGTGCCCAGCGGCCGCGACCAAGAGCGTCTCCTTCGCGGCGGCTTGTCCCTTCACCTCGTCGAGGCCTGCTGGAGATGGTGGGGCTTCAGGCCCTGACTCTTCTATCTCGATCACGGGGAGCTCACGTCCTGCTGCGTGCGCGACCGCGTCTCGCAGGAGGTCGGCTGCGCGCGCCATCACCCGGCCCGTGCACGCGGCCTCGTGGGCTGTTGCGCTCGGTGCGATGACCTCCTGTACACCAGCCTCTGCCGCAGCGATGGCGGCGGCCAGGCCGCCAGGCACCGCGTAGAGCGCCCCGTCGATCCCTACCTCTCCCAGCCAGAGCGTCTCTTCCAGGCGCGCGGGGTCCACGTGTCCGCAGGCCGCGGCCGCCGCCAAGGTTAGGGCGAGATCGAGGGAGTCGCCGCGCTTGGGGCGAGCGGCGGGGACGAGATGCAGGAGCAGGCGGCCTTGCGGCACACGGAGCCCGCACTCATCGAGGGAGTCAAGGAGCCGCCTGCGCGTCTCGCGCAACACGGCGTCCGGTAGCCCCGTCACCACGACCTCGGTGCGACCGGAGGTCTCTGAGGGAGAAAAGCGCGCCTCGACTCGCACCATGACGGCCTCAGCGCCCTCCAAGAAGGCTCCGAGCGCCCTCACGGCTCCAATCTTGGTGCCCATCGAGAGAGAGACCATCTCCCTCCTCCTTGGTCGCGCCCTGAGTTCGCTACATTCCTTGCATGTTGACTCTGAGGGAGAGCTTAAAGCGCGCCTTGTCGCTCGCGCTCGTCGCGCTCGCAGCCTGCGTGACTCAGCCATCGCTCTCGGAGTCCGTGCCGCCGCTCCCCAAGAACGAACGACCTGAGCGACCCAAGGGGCACATCATCGCCTGCGGTGAGCGCTTCGCCGTCGATGCCCCGGTCGTCCTATGGACCGAGGCGCCCTACTACGACGCGACCTCCACGACGCACCGCTTCAACCCGAAGGCCGGCCGCGTCCTCGCAGAGGAGGGGCCGCGCCTCGTCCTCGGCCGCAAGGAACGCGACGGCGTCCTCACCCTCCAGCCCAACTCCGGCGACCTCGCGCTCCTCAGGGAGCACGTGACGCAGTTTGTGCTTCATTACGACGTCTGCGCCTCGAGCCGCCGCTGCTTTGAGGTCCTGCAGGACATGCGTGGGCTCTCCGTCCACTTCCTCCTCGACGTGGACGGGACGATCTACCAGACCTGTGACCTGCGCGAGACTTGCTGGCACGCCTCTCAGGCGAACGGGCGGAGCGTCGGTGTCGAGATCGCGAACATCGGCGCCTATCCCGTGAGCTCTGCCGTCGAGACCCTCGAGGGCTGGTACTCCATGGACGAGGAGGGGCCCTTCCTTCAGTACCCGCCCTGGTATGGAGAGACAGGGGTCCGGACGCCTAACTTCGTCGCCCGCCCGCGGGTGGAGGAGCGTATACGTGGCTTCGCCCACGGAGCAGAGTTCGAGCAGTATGACTTCACCCAGGAGCAGTACGACTCTCTCGCAGCCCTCTCCAAGACGCTCAGTGAGGCTCTCGATATTCCCTTGGCGGTGCCGAGGGACGCGAAGGGGCGCGTGCGAACGGACGCGCTCTCTGATGCAGAGCTCAGCGCTTGGTCTGGACTCATCGGTCATCAGCAGATCACGACACGCAAGACTGACCCCGGCCCGGCCTTCGACTGGGACTATCTCTTTCACCTCGCTAGGCGGGGGACACCCTGAGGGGAGTCGCTGTGCGAGACAGGCGCCGCTTCCTCCTCTACGGAGTCGCCCCGCTGACGCTTGGGCTCCTCTTCGTCTCGCTCTACTTCTCAGGAGTCATGTCACTCCAAGAGCTCGTGAGCCCGGCAGAGGACCGGGAGTTTGGTCTCATTGAGAACGTCCAGAACCTCATCCTCTTGAGCGGCGCGCTCCTTTGTTGGCGGGCTAAGCGTCTTGAGGCTGACAGGGGATGGCGGAGGCTCTGGGCCCTCGGGGTCGTCGCCTGCTTGGTCTTCTTCATGGAGGAGATCGACTGGGGTGACCACTACTGGAGCGCCCTCACGGGCGCACAGCGACCGGCTGGCGAGTACTTCAATCTTCATAACCAAGGCGACATCAATCGCTGGCTGAAGAAGGTCGTCGACATCGGCTTCGTGCTGATCTTCTTCTTCCTGCCTCTCGCGAAGGGGAGGGTCCGAGAGCCCCTGCGACCCCTCCTGCCCAAGCTCCACTCCGCGCTGACTCTCCTGGGCGGAGCCATCACGAGCAACCTCGCCCACGGCTTAGAGGACGCTGGCTGGACGAACAACGGGAGCCTCTACAACAACATCTCTGAGTTCAGAGAGACCTTCACCTATTGGGTGGTGGTGCTCTATCTCTGGGAGCTCAGCGTGCTGCGACGCAGAGCATCGGTGGGAAGGGAAGAGCTGAGTTGAGCTAGGTGTTGCAAGCCGCGCCTTTGCGAGGTGGGAAAGTGAGTGGATAAGATGAGTCCATGACCTCCTGCGTGGAACTCCGAGCGAAGGCGCGTGGCTGATGGCTGCTCCGCTGCGCTCCAAGCTCATCTTTGAGCAGGAAGGCAAGGCCCATGAGGTCGAGCTCGGGCAGAGTCCGCTCACTGTCGGGAGGTCGGATGCGTGTGACGTCGTCTTGAGAGACACCTCTGTCTCACGCCGTCACGCGGAGCTGATCCTTATGGACGGCGCCTGGTATGTCTGTGAGATCTCCTCGAAGAACGGGACCTACCTGAACGGCCGACAGATCAAGCGTGCGCGGCTCGAGGATGGGGACAGACTCGGAGTCGGCAGCGTAGAGCTCTCCTTCACAAGAGAGTCTCGAGGCTCAGAGGTGTGCTTCACAGAGAGCGGCTTCGAGGAGACAGTGATGATCTCGGCTCTCTCGCTGCAGGGCGCTGGACTTGTTGGGGACGGCACTGCTGATCAGGGTGCCAAGGGGCCCTCTTCCGAAGGCGAGAAGTGGCTGCTGTCGATGTTTCATGAGGCGGCGGAGTCCCTGCTCTCTAGCGATGATCTAGATGAGATGTTCGAGGTCGTCTTGTCGTTAGCTTTTGCGCACCTGCCAGCGCAGCGGGCCTGTCTCGGGCTCTGCGCTGACTCGGAGGGAGAGGTCGCGATCCAGCTCGCGCGAGGAGCCGGCCCGGGTGAAGACGGCGTCATGACCATCAGCTCCTCAATCACCGCTAAAGCGATCCGTGAGCGAAGGAGCGTTATTTATCGAGACGCTGAAGCAGAAGCTCCTACCTCGGCGAGCATCTCTAAGCTGAATTTGACCTCGATCATGTGCGCACCCTTGTGCGTGGATGAGGAGGTCCTTGGCGTCCTCTATCTCGACACTCGCGATAGGGAGGTGCCCTTCGAAGAGGAACATCTGAAAGTCCTCACTGCTCTGGCTGCCTTGTCAGCTGTCGCGTTACGTCAGGCAGGCATGCGCGAAGAGGTCAACCGAGAGCAGCGCATCCGCGACCGGCTCTCGAGATACAGCTCGCGTCACGTCGTAGACCGCCTCATGGAGTCGGAGGTTGAGAGTGGAGAGCTCATACCTGGGATGATGTCCGAGGAGGCGGTGGCTTCGGTGCTCTTCGCCGACCTCGTGGGCTTCACTTCGATCTCTGGATCGATGAGCCCTCCGCAGGTGACTCAGCTCTTGAACAGCATCTTCGCTCAGCTCACTGAGGTCGTGTTCGAGCTTGGCGGCACCGTCGATAAGTTCATCGGCGACGAGATCATGGTCTTCTTCGGTGCTCCGATCTCACAGGAGGATCACGCCGAGCGGGCGGTTCAGTGTGCGCTCCAGATCCAAGAGCGCTTGAAGAAGCTCAGCGCGAGCGCAGCTCATGGGGTTGAGCTCAGCATGAGCGTCGGAATCAACTCTGGTCCGGTCATCGTCGGTGACATTGGGAGCCCTGAGCGGAAGGACTACACCGTGATCGGGGACACCGTAAATACGGCGAAGCGAATAGAGACCGAGGTCGCAGGGGCAGGTGAGGTCGTGATTGGTGCAGAGACCTACGCGCTGCTGCCGGGCTCATTCGCATGCGAAGCGTTGTCCCCGGCCTCTTTGCGGGGGAAGCCTCAGCCGCTCCAGCTCTACCGAGTTGAGCCGAAGCTCAGGAGCTGAAGCCTGCAGCCAGCGCGGCGAGGGATAGCACTGCTCAATAGGGAAGTAGCCCAGCCGGGGCGGCGAGGCTCCCTTACGAAAGAGATGCGGCCTCCATGGGCATCGCAGCCTAATTATTCAGCACGATCCAGGTGTTGATGGCGGTCGCTAGGCCCAGCCAGACGGCGTAGGGGACGATGAACCAGCCAGACATGCGGTCAATCCGCCCGTAGAGGAAGACCATGGAGAGTACGAGCGCGTCGAGGACAGCGATGTTCATGAGCGCCCAGCCGGTCTCGTGCAGCGTGAAGAAGAAGAGCGACCACAGGACGTTCAAGACCAGCTGGAAGCCGTAGACGACAAGCGCTGTACGTGCGACGGCGCCTTGGCGGGCGACCCTCCAGGTGGCGATGGTGAGCAGCGTGAAGATCGTGGCCCACACTGGTGAGAACATCCATCCCGGCGGCTGGAAGGGTGGCTTCTTGAGGGCGTCATACCACTCGCCGAAGCCTAAAGATGTCAGCCACCCACCCAGGCCCATGGCCACGAGCGAGAGCGCTGCGAAGAGCGCGAGGAGGTCGCGGCGTGATGCGGATGCGGCAGGGCCGGCGCCAGCGCCTCCCTCCATCGTGGTCGAGGAATCCATGGGGTGCAGTTTAGCGATCCGTTGTGCCTGATCCTCTTGTGTAGCACTCGTTAGGCTAGGCGTCCCGGAGATACCCAAGCCAGCGCCCTATGTTGAACACCCTCCTGACCCTCGCCCTCTTCGCTGCTCAAGACGTCGAAGCCTCCGAGCTCACAGCCCTTCTCGCGCCAGAGGCCGAGGTCGTGAAGCTCGCCGGGGACATGAAGTTCACCGAGGGTCCTGTCTGGCTCCCGAAGGAGAAGAAGCTCGTCTTCAGCGACATCCCGAGTGCGAAGCTCATGGAGTGGAGCGAATCGGGCGGCCTGAAGGTCTTCCGAGAGAGCCCCAACCCGAACGGCAACCTCCTTGACCGCGAGGGGCGTCTGCTCACCTGTCGCCACGGCGCGAGGGACATCGTCCGCACGGAGGAGGACGGTGAGCTGACCGTCCTCTGCGAGCGCTTCGAGGGCAAGCGCTTCAACTCTCCCAACGATGTCGCGGTGAAGTCGGACGGCACCCTCTGGTTTACGGACCCGCCGTGGGGCCTCCCGCGCCAGCGCGAGGGTAAGGAGCAGCCCGGTCACTGGGTCTTCCGCCTTGACCCGGAGACCAAGGAGGTCAGGGTCCTCGTCAAAGACCTCTGCATGCCGAACGGCCTCGCCTTCTCGCCAGACGAGCGCTACCTCTACATCGCCGACACTGGCGGGCACGGCTCTAACCCTGACGAGTCACTCCGCCAGCTGCCGCCGACGGTCACTGCCTATGAGGTGAGGTCGGACGGGACCCTGAAGCCGAAGCCTGTCTGGAAGACAGAGACTCGCTGTGACGGGATGTGCGTGGACGTCAAGGGGCACATCTACACGACCTCCGGAGAAGGCGTCACGGTGCTTCGTCCAGACGGCGAGATCATCGGCACCATCAAAACGCCTGAGTCCCCGGCCAACTGCTGCTTCGGCGGCGACGACTTCAAGACGCTCTACATCACGGCGCGCACCTCGCTCTACTCAGTCGAGCTCGCGAACGCCGGCTGCGAGATCCCCAAAGAGAGCTGATGACCGAAGAGTTCAAGGAGTGGTGGGCCTACGTCCTCGTCTCTGAGGCGAGCGGCCAGACCTACGTCGGCGTCACGGTCGACGTCGAGCGCAGACTCCAGCAGCACAACGGTGAGCAACCGGGCGGCGCCAAGAGCACTCACCGCGGCAGGCCCTGGAAGCTCGCGAAGAAGCACGGCCCCTTCCTCGACCGCGGCGAGGCGCAGACCATCGAGCACCAGCTCAAGCGCCAGCGCGGTGCCGAGCGCCTCTCCTGGACGCCCTGATCAGGTCGCGGAGCGCAGGCTCCCGCCAGCAGCGTCGAGGCTCGCGCGGGCACCCTCTGCGTCCTGGCCTGTTAGCGCCATGCAGCAGGCGAGCTTGGCGCTGCCACCGGCCTCGTCGAGCAGCTCTGCTGCGCGCTCGCGGTCGCAGCCGGTGACGCGTTGGATGAGGGTGCGCGCGCGCTCGACGAGCTTGGCGTTGGCGGAGGCGTCGACGTCGATCATCAGGTTGTCGTAGACCTTGCCGAGGCGGACCATCACGAGGGTGGAGAGGGTGTTCAGGGCGAGCTTGGGCGCTGTGCCAGCCTTCATGCGGGGCGAGCCGCTCACGACCTCAGGGCCTGTGAGGACGCGGATCGAGAGGTCGGCCTCGTCGGGCGCCTCTTCTCTCGGGACGCAGGCGAAGAAGATCGTGAAGGCGCCCTCGCTGCGGGCGTGGTGGAGCGCGCCGTGGACGAAGGGGGTGGTGCCGCCGGCGGTGATGCCTAAGACCACGTCGCTGTCGCTGAGGCCGCGCGCGTCGAGCTCTCGCCCTGCGGCCTCGGCGTCGTCCTCCGCGCCCTCGATGGCCGCGGTCAGCGCGGCGGGGCCGCCGGCGATGATGGCTTGGATCTGCTCGGGGTCCGAGGAGAAGGTCGGCGGGCACTCTGCGGCGTCGAGGACCGCGAGGCGACCTGAGGTGCCTGCGCCCACGTAGAAGAGGCGGCCGCCAGCGGCGAGGCGCGCTGTGATGAGGTCAGCCGCCCGGGCGAGCTCCTCCCGCGCAGTCCCGACGGCGGCGGCGACTGTGGCATCTTCGGCGTTCAAGACGTCGAAGGCCCCCTCCGTCGTGAGGGCATCGAGGCCGCGGGCGCACTCGTTCGGCTGCTCGGTTAAGAGGTGATCGCGGGGTCCCAGGGCGGGGTCCATGGGATGAGGATGGCAGGCCGGTGGCGGCCTCCCCAACACTTTCCCTAGACTGATGGATCGAGGGGGAGGAGCGCATGTCTCTGGACCCCCCTTAGACCCAAAATTCACGATGCAAAAGCTCACCAGCTACGCCGCCGGCTCCTGGCATGAAGGGACCGGAGAGGGCGCACCGATCCACGACCCGCACACCGGAGAGGCCATCGCCACGGTCGACTCCACAGGCCTCGACTTCCAAGCCGTCCTCGACCACGCGCACGATGTGGGCGGGCCTGCGCTCCGGGCGATGACCTTTGGCGAGCGCGCGGCGCTCCTGAAGGCGCTCTCTGCGGCGATCCACGAGCACCGCGAAGAGTTGATTGAGATCAGCACTAGGAACGCTGGCTCGACTCGCGGCGACGCGAAGTTCGACATCGACGGTGCTACGGGCACCCTCGCTGCTTACGCCCACTTCGGGAAGAGCCTCGGTGACGCCACCTTCCTGAATGACGGCGAGATGGAGCAGCTCGGCCGCACCAAGCGCTTCGCCGGCCGGCACCTCATGGTCCCGCGCCTCGGCGCTGCTGTTCACATCAACGCCTTCAACTTCCCGGCCTGGGGGATGTGCGAGAAGCTCGCCTGCTCGATCCTCGCGGGAGTCCCCGTCATTGAGAAGCCGGGCACTGCCACGGCGCTCCCGGCGTGGCGCACGGCTGAGATCATCGTCAACTCTGGGATCCTTCCGGAGGGCGCGTACCAGTTCATCTGCGGCTCCACTGGCGACCTCCTCGATCGTCTCGGCGTGCAGGACTGCATGGCGTTCACGGGCTCGGCCTCGACGGGCGCGTACCTAAAGGGCAATGAGAACCTCGTGAAGAACAACGTGCGCGTGAACATCGAGGCGGACTCCTTGAACGCCGCGGTGCTCGGCCCGGACGTCGACTCTGACTCTGAGACTTACGCGCTCTTCCTGCGCAACGTCGCCGTCGACATGACCCAGAAGACGGGGCAGAAGTGCACAGCGACGCGTCGGATCCTGGTCCCGGCGGAGCGGGTAGAAGAGGTCAAGGCTGACCTCGTCGCGGAGCTGGGTAGGACGCAGGTCGGGGACCCTTCCAAGCGGGAGAACCGCATGGGCCCGCTCTCCTCTCCGAGGCAGTTCGAGGACGTGAAGGACGGGATCGCGAAGCTCCAGGAGGTCGCGGAGACAGCCTGCGGAGGCCCTGAGGCGCTCTTTGAGACGGGCTGCTATGTCGCGGCGACCTTGCTCGTGGCGAAGGACTCGCGGGCCGAGATCATCCACGCCGAGGAGGTCTTCGGACCTGTGGCGACGATCCTCCCCTATGACGGCTCAGCAGAGGAGGCGGTCGAGCTCGTCAGCATGGGCTGCGGCGGCCTCGTGACGAGCGCGTACTCCAATGACAACGACTGGACCGAGGCCTACGTCCTCGGCGTCGCGCCGTGGCACGGGCGCGTCTGGCTCGCGAACGAGCGCTCCGCAGAGCAGTCCTTGCCTCCGGGCATGGTCATGCCGCAGATGGTGCACGGCGGCCCGGGTCGCGCGGGTGGTGGGGAAGAGTTGGGTGGCTTGCGCGGCTTGGACTTCTACCTGCAGCGCACAGCAGTCCAGGGCTTCGGCGGCCTCTTGAAGGACACCTTCGCCCCAAAGGAAGCGGCTGAGACGAGCGCCTGAGGCTCACATCCCGTCGATGATCGCGTTGAAGGTCGCGCTCGGGCGCATGGCGCTCGCGCAGGCTTCGGCGCTCGGGTGGAAGTAGCCGCCGATGTCGACGGGCTCACCTTGAGCCGCGAGGAGTTCCGCGTTGATCGCCTCCTCGCCTTCCTTGAGGGCTGCCGCGACGGGCGCGAAGCGCTCTTTGAGCTCGGCGTCGGAGTCTTGGGCCGCGAGGGCCTCGGCCCAGTAGGTCGCGAGGTAGTAGGTCGAGCCGCGGTTGTCGAGCTCGTTCACCTTGCGTGAGGGGTAGCGGGAGTTC
>JAKVCD010000013.1 GCA_022446815.1 Planctomycetota bacterium | reverse complement strand
CGCCGTGCGTAGAGATCGGCTGGCGCATCCACCCAAAACACTGGAACAGGGGCTACGCAACTGAAGCGGCGGAAGCCTCCGTACATCATGGTTTTAATGAGCTTGAACTCGACGAGGTCGTCTCTTTCACCGTTTTGGAAAACCTCTCCTCTCGTCGCGTGATGGAAAAGATCGGGATGAACAGGGATCCTGAAGGAGACTTCGAACACCCAGGCCTAGAGGAAGGCCATCCGCTGCGCCCCCACGTTTTGTATCGCATGAAGAGCCCAGAGACGAACTGAGCGCAAATCAGACCTCACCTTCCAAGCCAACACCTCACCACACCTCTGAAACCAGGTGCTTGAGCTCACAAGAGCTCGATGGACATAGACTTTGAAAAACTATGGCTGGAGCAGACCAGGATCTTCTACTTGGGAGCCCAAGCTTCACTAGAAACTTCGGGAGCCAAGATCCCCTCCATCCGATTCCACGGGATCAAGATTCGAAAGTCACCGACAGCGAACGAGTTAAGGGCGTAGGGGGCGTAATAGAACTGGATGCCCTCTTTGGATATGTGGAACGGAGCATCCCTGTGAATTCCTTCAAGGTATTCCTCCTCCCGCTCTACAGCATCTAGGTACTGCGCTTCTACCCTCTCGGCTAAAAGCCCTAAGTAACCCTCCCATATCAAGAGGTCCAATTCCTCGTCCCAATGCTCTGTGTCATTGAAGAGGTCGGCTAGAGACACCTCTCGAAACTCGTCTTCTACCCACCAGTAGTTCAAAGGACGAAAGCTCCAATTGCCGTGCGCCCCCCCCGTATACCAGTACTCCATCATGACTAGGCTCACGCAGTCTTCACGGAGACAACCCAACTCGTACGTGATCTCGCACTTCCAGTTTTGAAAAGAAGCACCGCTATAAGAATCAGGGTCAACCTCCATGCCCTCCTTCGACTCACGAGAGCCCACGATGACCCAGTCCCTCCAGGTGCTTAGTCGGGCGAGAAACTTGTGCTGAATGAGGGCGTTCAAGGCTTCCCTGCGAAGTTCATCGTCAGCGTTCAAACTGACCTGGGGATATGTGGCGCTCAGAAAAGACCCAAGCTCTCCATCTTCCCGATAATTGACATCGGAGATCGGGCCTGAACTGAACTCAGCGATCGGCCCCGTCTCTAGGCATCCCGCGAAGAACGACAGCAGAGAGACGAATAGCAACGACCTCAATTGTCTGAGCATGAATGTCGCTGACGGACAGGTCTTTAAAAGGTTAGCCACTCAAGCACATGGGGTATGCGAGAGACAGCTAGTCCTTGTAGCGCTCTGAAAATAGAGCAGAGAGCTCCGCAGCCTTTGACTTGGCAGCCTTCGCCTCCTCTTCTTTTCCAGCGGCGCTGAGGTAGTCTCCCCATGAGTCATGCGCATTGGCCGTCTCGGGCTCTAAGCGCAGATACATCTTGAAGTGCTTCTCGGCCTCTTGCATGAGCCCTGCACGCATCAGCAGGTAGCCCATGCTGTTATGAATTCCGCCTGACACGGGCCACCTCTTGAGCATGAGCCTCGCATGTCGAAGCCCTGCCTCTACATCTGCATCCTGCCCCACAAAGGCGGTAACAAAGACGTACCACAGACCAAGCAGAGGGTCGTCTGGGGCTAGGGTTAATGCCTCACGCGCCAAAGAGCGCTGCTCTTCAACATCTTTAGAGGCCATAGAGCGCACAAATAACTTCTGGGCGTATGACTCTTCGTCCAGCTGGGCGACTGCTTCGGCCATCGCCTTGTCCCAGCCCTCCTCGCTGCCTAGCAGGAAGCTCTTCCAAGCACGGCCGATGTAGCCCATGGCAAGACCGGGATCCTCCTTGATCGTCTCTTCGCCGAACTCGTACGCCTCATCAAACTTCCCGTTGACCACTGCCCAAGCCAACCGAAAGTAAGCTTGCCCTGCCTCAGGTTTCTCCGTGTAAAAGCCCAAATAATTGTTAGCGAGGATCGTGTCAGGAATCTCCATCCACCGGTGCCAAACGAGTCGGTCGTTCTCACGGATCACCGTCCCGTGGAACCTTTTAGACCAGCTCATTTCATAGTCGGTGTAGGTCACGATTCCAAAGACGCTCGCCACGCTTCCGTAAATGTGGACACCAACAACCTCACATGTGACTTCGTCTTCCCAAAAGTCTGCGGGGTTGATCCCATCTGCATTAAATCGCATCTCATTTGAAAAACCCGCGTTGAAGCTGCGTGTGTCTGAACTGACCCCCTGCCTAAACACTTCAGCGCCAGCCTCAAACCCTACGAGGCCTGCATGGAAATCAACCGCAAACGCACGCACCGCATCCTCTGTCAGGTCGGGCTCCTTCTCAAGCGAAGCGCCACTTGACCCCTTGGCCTCATCACCTGGAGTGATGTCACCCTTGTGAGCTGGCGTGCTACAGGCAGCGAGGATCAAAAGAGGGCTGAGGCAGATAGATAACTTCATGCTTAAGGAATTACGTATTCAGGGCCTTCGTGAAGGGGGAGGGATCTTGAAGCCTTAGGCCAACGCAGGAGCCCTCGCGGGAAAGACATGGATGCAAACACTGAAACGATTGATGGGCCCCTCTTCAAGACTCAGTCAGGGTCATCCCACTTGAAGCCCTATCGAGGACCTCCTCTCTCCCTCTCTTTAAAGACTGGCACCATAGATGACCAAACCCCCTCTCCATGCAGCCGAGAAAGAAGCGCGGCTGCGACATGGATGCCAATGAGGAGATAGCTGAGCGACGCGAAGAACTCGTGCATCTCCACAACAACCCCCTGCAACAGCCCACCCTTGACGCCATTGGCGTACAGCCCAGCGATCAAGAGACCCGAGAGCGGGAGCGAGGCTAGGCACAGGTACATGGAGAGATGGACCGCTCTCGCGAGGCGTTTGTGCCCTGGGGCTGCAGGCTCACGCGCCCCCAAGAAGGTCTCAAAGCGCCTCATATAGAGATAGCGCAAGACAACGATGAGCAGAAAGACACTCGCGAAGAGCACCTCAAACTGGAGCAGCGCGGCGTCCTCAAGCTGAGAGAGGTCGTCGAGCTGCTTGAACATCCCGTACGCATAGAGGCCAACGAATCCCCAGTGGAGCGTCTTCGCGAGGGGCGTATGGGAGCTCGACATCAGCGCTATCGCTCGAACTTCAGGGCAGAGGGCCCTCAGTGGCGAACAGGAGCTCCGCTCCTATTGAGCCGAGGCCTCAAACTCGACGATCACAGGAGCGTGATCCGAGAGGCCAGCCTTCTTGTCGATCTCTGCTGAGCGCACCCTCTCTGCGAGGTCCGGCGTCGTGAGGACGTAATCCAGACGCCAGCCCTTATCCTGCTCGCGGGCGCGGCCGCGGTTAGACCACCAAGAGTAGAGCCCTGCCTCGTCTGGGTGCTGCTCCCGGAACACGTCGTGCCAGCCCATAGCGAGGACCTCAGAGAACCACTCGCGCTCCTCGGGCAGGAAGCCCGAGTTCTTCTTATTGCCTGTAGGGTTCCAGATGTCCGCCTCGGTGTGGGCGATGTTCCAGTCACCGCAGACGATCATCGGCCTCCCCTCCTTGAGGAGCCCTCTCAGCCATGACTGCGCGTGCTCCATGAAGGCGAACTTGCGCTGCTGGCGCTCTTCGCTCGAAGAGCCTGAGGGGAGGTAGAGGCTCACCAAGGAGAGCTCGCCTATGTCTGCACGGATCGCGCGCCCCTCCGCGTCAGCCCAATCCAAGCCCACCCCAGGTGTCCAAGCGTCAGGCATAGAGCGCGTATAGATCGCTGTCCCGGCGTAGCCCTTCTTCTCGGCGCACTCCCAGCGGCAGTTGTAGCCCACAGGAGAGCGGACCTCGTCAGGCACCTGATCAGGGGTCGCCCGCACCTCCTGCATCAGGAGGTGGTCAGGCTGCCTCTTCTTCAGCCACTTGGTGAAGCCACGCCGCTCCGCAGAGCGGATCCCGTTCAGGTTGAGCGAGGAGACAGTGAAGGTCTTGGGCTTACGCGCCATCTCTCTGACCTCTCTTCGCCAAGCGTGACGTAAAGAAGAAGCCGAGGCCCAAGAGACCCAGCGCCTTGATGAGCTCCGACGTAGAGGGCGAATAGCGCACGTACTGGCGCGCGAGCCCCTCGAGGCTGTCGCCGTTCTCCCCTGCGAAGCTAGCCTTCAAATTTCCCGCCTCCTCTTCAGTGAGCGTGAAGTTGTGCTGGTCATTCACCACCGAGGTGGAGACGCCGCCCAAGAGATCCACCACGGCCTGCCGGCCGCGATCGTGGACGAGGAAGGGGTGCTCAGGCTCCTGGAAAGGCCAGAGCCCCAAGACCGAGCCCACCAAGAGGCCAAGGAGCGCGGCATGTGTGATACGCGGAGCGCGCTCCAAAGCCGAGCGGATGGCGTTGGAGAAGAGCGCGACGCCAGCCAGGACGCCCAGCCCGAAGGGCAGCAGCACGGAGACAGAGCCACCGAAGTCATCCGAGAGGGCCGCCGGTCGCAGCGCGCCGATCACGACCTCGTAGAGCCCACAGAGGACTAAGACGTAGGAGCCGCTGATCCCTGGCAAGACCATGCTCGAGGCCGCGATCGCCCCGATCACGGCGAGGACGAGCGCGCTCTGCGGCAGCGCTCCGCCGCTCGATGAGAGAGCCAGGCCCGCCAAGAGGCCGAAGCCTAGGAGAAAGGCCAAGGCCTCTGGCGCCCGCGGGCTCGGGAGGGAGCGCGAGAGCGCGGGGGCGCCGCCGAGGGTCAGCCCGATAAAGAGGCTGTAGGCGGCCCAACGCTGATGCGTCACTAAGAAGACCGCTGGACCCGCCAAGGCGAAGACTGCAAAGACGGCGCCGAGACCTAAGGTCCCGATAAAGACGAGGTCTGAGCGCTCGAACTTCAGCCTCGAGATGCGAGCGATGGATCCGACGAAGCGGTCATAGATCCCCACAGCCAAGATCAGCGTCCCGCCGCTCACGCCGGGGACGAGGTTCGCGAGGCCCATCAAGACGCCACCTAGGAGGGTGCGTGAAGTGGGCGGCGGAGCAGAAGAGGAGCTCATAGAGGAGCGATCCTGCGGAGTCGGGAGCCCAGACTCAAGACGCGGCGTTCGAGACCCGCGCGAGGAGCTTGCGGCGCTCATCCCTAGGCAGCCCGCGCAGGCACGCACCGAAGAGCACGCGGTGTCGCTCTCGAGCGCTCGCTCCCTGTAAATGTGCCCCGACCTCAGACAAGACCCCCAAGGCCTCACCCGTCTCAAGCTCAGCCTGGTTCAGGCCCGGCGGCACGTCGACGAGGCATACGTCTGGGAGATCACCGAAGCGCAGCTCCTTCTCTGTCTTGGGCGCGAGCTGCACGAGGGCGCAGTCCGAGGGCTCGCTCGGATCCTCAGTCCCCACGACGATGGAGCCCGGAGTGAGCGTGAGCGGCGACACCCCCGCCTGAAACAGGCGACGGAAGAAGACGCCGAGCGCTCTCGAGAGTCTTGCGCGGTTGCGCGCGTCAGGGCGCTCCTCAAGCCAAGCGACTAGGGGCTGAACATCTTCTAGCTCCCGAGTCACTAAGACCGAGGCGGGCGAGAAGAGCGGCGCGCTCACCTCGCCGACGGCCAAGGGCTCAGGCGTAGGGACCCCCTCCTCCCGGAGGCGGCAGAGCAAGTTCCACTCTCGGCCAGCGAAGGAGGAAGAGCGCGGCTCTCGAAAGCGCGCGCCCACCGCGCGCCGAAACCCGCCGCCCTCGAAGCGCTTGATCCTGATCCACCCTGTCCCCGCGCCGCGGGGCCGCTCAGTGACCTTGCCAGCCTCATCAGGCGTACCGGGCAGGGGCAGCCGCCAGAGCTTCCAGCCGGGGCCTTCCTCTAAGAGTTCGGCCCTAGGACCCCCGACGAGGCCCTCCGTCCAACCCATCAGATCTTCAAAGCAGTCCGCCCCCAGGCCGGCGAGATCCGGGACGTCAGGGGCGAGGCGTATAGCGGTGGTCTTCATGAGCGTCAGATACCTGCGGGATTCTAGCGACGCAGAGCGATACCCTCTCCCCTATGTCCCGCGTCTTCCTCCTCGATGGCACGGCCCTCGCCTACAGGGCCCACTTCGCGATGTTCCGCTCTGGCCTCACGAACGCCGAGGGGCGCCCGACCGGGGCGACCTATGGCTTCACGACGACCCTGCGGCGCATCCTCGAGACCGAGTCTCCCGAGTACATCGCCGTGGCCTTCGACCCCCCTGGGCCGACCTTCCGGCACAAGGAGTTCAAGGAGTACAAGGCCACCCGTGAGAAGATGCCCGAAGACCTCGTCGGGCAGCTCGACGACATGCGCGAGGTCGTGCGCGCCCACGGCATCCCGATCTTCGAGGTCCCCGGCTACGAGGCTGACGACGTCCTCGGGACCCTGACCCGCCAGGCCGAGGCCGCTGGCAAGGAGGTCATGATCGTCACGGGCGACAAGGACCTCATGCAGCTCGTGGGCGAGTCGACCAAGCTCTACAACGTCTTCAAGCCAAAGGTCGACCTCGTGATCCAAGGCCTCGAAGAGGTCGAGGAGAAGTTCGGCACGACCCCAGACCACGTCATCGACGTGCTCGCGATCATGGGCGACTCCTCAGACAACATCCCCGGGGTGAAGGGGATCGGAGAGAAGGGCGCGACCAAGCTCATCCAAGAGTTTGGCTCAGTCGAGGGCCTCCTCGAGCGCATCGACGAGGTGAAGGGGAAGACCAAGGAGAAGCTAGAGACAGATCGAGACAACCTGCTCCTCTCCCTCGACCTGGTCACGATCCGCACCGACGTCCCCCTCGAGCCAGGCTTCGAGTCTGTCGGCCCCGCTGAGCCCGACGTGGAGGCCCTCGGCGATCTCTTCCGCTCGCTGGACTTCCAGAGCCTCGCGCAGAAGGTCGCGGCGCCGCCCAAGAAGAAAGATGAGACCCCTCGCGACTACGTGACGATCACCGACGAGAGCTCGCTCGACGACATGATCCAAGAGCTCACGAAGGCCGGCTCCTACGCCGTCGACACCGAGACTACGAGCCTCTTCCCCCTTGAGGCAGAGCTCGTAGGCATCTCCTTCTCTGCAAAGGCAGGGCGGGCCTTCTACGTCCCCATGAACGCAGAGCCCCCGGTCCTAGAGGGCGGCACCGAGGCCGTCCTCGCGCGTCTCGAAGAGCTCCTCACTTCGCCCGAGCTCGAGCGCACAGCCCAGAACGCCAAGTACGACTGGCTCATCTTCGCTAAGCACGGGCTGAGGCTGCCGCCCCCGGACTTCGACACCATGGTTGCGAGCTTCTGCGCCGCTGGCTCCAAGCGCCGACACAACCTCGACGAGCTCGCGCTGACCTTCTTCGATCTCAGGAAGATCCCCACCTCTGACATCATCGGGAAGGGAAAGAAGATGGTCACGATGGATCAAGTCGACATTCCGACGGTGGCGGAGTACGCCTGCGAGGACGCCGACACGACCTACCGACTGCGCGCCCCGCTCCAAGCCGAGCTTGAGGAGGCTGGCACCAAGGACCTCTTCCACGAGCTCGAGATGCCGCTCGTCCCGGTGCTCGCGGCGATGGAAGAGCGCGGGATCCGCCTCGACACCCCGAAGCTCGAAGGCCTCTCCGAAGAGCTCGGCGAGGAGATCCAAGCGCTCGAACACTCTGTCCAGGAGCTCGCGGGAGAGAACTTCAACCTCGCGAGCCCCAAGCAGCTCGGGAGCGTGCTCTTCGAGAAGCTCGCGCTCCATGAGAAGGTCGGGATCAAGCGACCCAAGAAGACCAAGACCGGTTGGGCTACCGACGCCGCGACCCTGACCGACAAGTACGGTCACGTTGAGATCGTGCAGAAGGTGCTGGAGTTCAGAGAGCTCTCGAAGCTCAAGGGCACCTACGTGGACGCCCTCCCCGACTACGTCAACGAGGCGACCGGGAGGATCCACTGCTCCTTCTCTCAGGTCGCAGCAGCCACAGGCCGGCTGGCCTCCTCCGACCCCAACCTCCAAAACATCCCCGTCCGCACCGAGCGTGGTCGCAAGCTGCGCGAGGCCTTCATCACCCGAGAGCCTGATGAGGCCGGCGAGTGGGTCCTCATGGCCGCGGACTACAGTCAGGTCGAGCTCAGGATCATGGCCCACTTCGCTGGAGACGAGAAGATGCAGGCGGCCTTCGCAGAGGGTCGTGACATCCACGCCTCCACCGCCTCGATCGTCTTCGGCGTCGACGAGGCAGACGTGGACCGCGAGATGCGCAGCCGCGCCAAGGCGATCAACTTCGGGCTCCTCTACGGCATGGGACCGAACCGCCTCGCGCGCGAGACGGGCCTAGACATCTTCGAAGCCCGCGGCTTCATCGACCGCTACTTCGAGTCTTTCCCGGCAGTTCGAGGCTGGATCGATGAGACCCTCGACTCTGCCCGCGAGCTCGGCTACGTCGAGACGCTCATGGGCCGCCGTCGTGAGATCCCGGACATCAACGCAGAGAACCAGCGCTTCCGCGCCGTCGCAGAGAACGTCGCTGTCAACACGCCCATCCAAGGCTCAGCCGCCGACGTCATCAAGCGCGCCATGATCGACCTCGACGCCCGCCTCTGTGCGAGCGAGCTCAAGGCCGAGCTCCTCCTGCAGGTGCACGACGAGCTCGTCCTCGAGGTCCCTGCGTCAGAGCTAGAAGAGACGACGGCCCTCGTGCGCGAGTGTATGGAGGGAGCCGTCGAGCTCTCCGTCCCCCTGCAGGTGGACTTCGGCCACGGCAAGAACTGGCTAGAAGCTCACTAAGCCGGACTCAGTTAGCCAGGACCACCTGCGAGGGCGTCCGGTAGGTCCGTGTAGTCGGTTCCAGGCCCGTTCGCAGCGTCCACGAGGATGGTGTCTGCTCGGGCGACGCTCGTGAGTAGTGCCAGGACGCTCAAGAGTCGCCCCAGCCATAAGTAGCCGGTCCGTAAAGATTTCAAATGAATCGCCTCTACATAGGATTATGGGCCTGCGGCTTGCCCTATATGAAGGATGAGCCACAATAAGGAGGACTGGGAGGATGATTCTCAAGTTTCCCTGGTGACCCCCTTAGGAGTCATGAGCAGGGCCTTGCAGGAGCACGCCCGGTCGATATGCTCCCTGAGCGGGCCCCGTACGAATCAAAGAAGATGTCTGAATCTGCGATCCAAGAGACCATCAACGAGGCGGCCGAATTCTCGGTCGACCCCGAGCTCTGCATCGCCTGCGATGCGTGCTGCCAGGACTTCCCCGAGGTCTTCTACATGGGGGACGACCAGAAGGCGCACGCCCTAGATGACCAGCAGGCTGACCTGTACAACGCGCGCACTGTCGTCGATGTGTGCCCGACCTCGGCCATCCTCTTCTCCGGTGAGCTCCCCCCCGCTGAGGACCTCGCGAACCTCGAGCCTGTCCCCGGCTGGGAGGCCGAGTGGGCGCTCTGGCGCGGCGTTGAAGAAGATCAGCTCGAGCGCGAACGTCGCTATGGCCGCGACTACAACGTCGAAGAACACGACGACCACATCCTCGTGAAGCTCCACCTGCCGACGCGCGTCCCCGCCGTCCGCGACCGCTTCCAGTTCGGGATGCCTGAAGAGATGCCTGAGTACGGCTCTCACGTCTACCGCCAAGGAGACTCTCTCCTCATCACAGCTTGGGTCAAGGATCCCAAGATCCGCGCTCTGACGCACACCTCCAGCTCCTTCCCCGGTCAGTTCACAACGAGCCTCGACTTCAACCGTGACCTCGTCGGCTTTGACGTACGCCACGACGCCCATGGCCTGATCGAGGTCGTCCTCTTCAAGACGGCGGCCAAGCAAGAGTCTTGGCAGTGGATGTCCCACTTCATCACGACGGCGTGCACGGCCTGCTCCATCTGCGAGCGCGTCTGCCCGACGAACGCGATCACCAGCGGCGAAGAGCGCTACTTCATCGATCCCGACCTCTGCATCAACTGCTCGGTCTGTGGCGTCTACTGCCCCTTCGACGCGATCAATGACAACGAGCAAGTCGTCGTTCAAAAGATCAAGCCCAAGCAGGTCCCCAAGGCAGAGGTCTATGAAGAGCTCTGCACTGGCTGTGAGTTCTGCGTCGACGTCTGCCCCTTTGAGGCCCTCGAGATGGAAGGCCTCGTGGACGCTGGAGGCTACAGCCTCCCTCAGACCAGTCAGATCGCGTCAGTAATCGACAAGAACTGCGTCTCCTGCAAGCTCTGTGAGCAGGTGTGCATCAAGGACGCCATCGTCGTCCCGAGGCCGCACCAGTTCGAGGACATCGGCATGTCCTTCATGAGCTACCTCACCGACGAGCACTGAGCCACCTAGGGCTCAGCTCCCGTCACGTCCCTTCGATCGTCCGCGCCCCACGAGGCTCCCTCTCGTGACCGCTCCGCGCCCATATTTCCGGCGCAGCTTGTCGAGCCCCTCCGTCACTGCCTCGTGATCCCGACCCCCTCGCCCGGACTCCTCTAGGCCTGAGAAGAGGTCGGCCTGCACGGGCTCGCGGACATCCTCGAGGTTCGATACCTGCACGCCGATGAGTCGGAACGAGCCCTCGGGCACACGGGACATCAGCTCTCTCGCGACCGAGTAGATCCGCGGGCCTAAGTTCGTGGAGGACGCCAAGGTTTGACTACGCGTGACGGTCTTGAAGTCGGCATAGCGGGCCTTGAGCGTCACGGTCTTTCCGCGCAGCCCCTTCTCGCGCAGGCCGAAGGCGACCTCTTCGCAGAACTCCAAGAGAAACACCCGCAGCTCCTCAGGGTCGGAGAGGTCATCGGCGAAGGTCCGCTCCATCCCATGCGACTTCTCCTCGCGCGAGGGGTTCACGCGACGGGCGTCGAGGCCGTGCGCGAGATCGTGGATCCACGCGCCGCTCGCGCCAAACCTCTCCAAGACGGTCTCGCGGTCTCGGGAAGCGAGCTCTCCGATCGTGCGCACCCCCATCGTCTCGAGCCGCTTCGCGGTGCGCTCCCCTACCCCAAAGATCTTGGACACAGGGAGCGGGTCGAGGACGTCGCGGACCTCTTCAGGCTGGATCACTCGGAAGCCATCGGGCTTGTCGAGATCGCTCGCGAGCTTCGCAAGGAACTTGCTAGGCGCGATCCCCACTGAGGCGACGAGCCCGACCTCTTTGAGGATGGCCGCCTTGATCTCTCGACCGATCACCTCAGCGTCACCGTGCAAGCGCTCACAGCCGACGACGTCGAGGAAGGCCTCATCCAGACTGAGCGGCTCTACCAAAGGCGTGTAGCGCTTGAAGATCTCCATGATCTCTCGCGAGGCCTGGGTGTAGCGCTTGAAGTCCGGAGGCAAGAGCACTAGCTCAGGACACAAGCGCGCGGCCTGCGCGGTCGGCATGGCGCTGTGGACGCCGTACTTGCGAGCCTCATAGCTCGCGGCAGAGATCACTCCGCGGCCGGCTGAGGGCCCGCCAACGCAGACAGGTCTGCCCGCTAAGGCTGGGGTGTCACGGATCTCCACGGACGCATAGAAGGCGTCCATGTCCACGTGAAGGATCGAGGGTGCGCGGCTTGCCACGCCTAGAGAGTGCCCCAGGAGCCCGAAGCCCGTCAAATCAGACTGGACTTACGCCTCACGAGAGGCGAGAGAGCGCCTGAATCTCCGCGCTCTCCTCTCGAAGCTAGGCCTCTCGCTCAACGAAGAGGTCGTCATCTTCCGGGGGTCCAGCAGAGTCGCCCATCTCAGATGCGGTCACGAGCACGCCGCCGTCGGTCCAACGGAGGAAGGCCTCGCCCCAAGCGAGCCTCGCGATCGCAGAGGTCGCAATGACACCTACGCAACACAGCAAGAAGCCTAAGATCGAGAAGAGGCCCGTGACGAGCGAGTAGAGCAGGAGCTGCCAGCGCCTTCCGCTCGCCAACCGCCAAGCGCGTGCCAGCGACTCTCCAGGTGAGGCCCCAGAGTAGAGGACGAGCTCTGGCATGAGCGCCACGCCGAGAGTGAGGTAGATGAGGGTCGGGAGTCCGACAAGCAAGAAGAACAACAGGGAGCCGATTAACAGAATGCTCCCGAGCCTCTCATCTCCTGACTCCGACATGACGATGAACGCCGCAATAAAGGGGCTCATGACGAGCAGGGTGATTCCCACTTGGATGACCCCCTTCAAGAGCCTGCAGAGAAGCAGCGGAACGAAGAGCCCCCTGTGATCTGTGAAGCTGCGCTCATCTGGCGCCCCAGTCTCTACAGCGCTCTTCAAGTTGTGGAAGACCGCAGGATGGAACCAAGTCGAAGCGAGGAACGCGATCAGGCCGAGTGCACAGCCCACACAGAGCAAAATGAAGAGGAGCTCTTCAGGCATGGGCATGCCCTCTCCGCCCTGAACCGTGTTGCTGGTACATCCGTCCAAGAAGACGAGGAGGATCCCCCCACCCCAAAGCTGCGCTGGAGCGAGGTTCATCGCCGCGAAGGTCTCCTTCAGCGAGCGGATAGGGTCAAAGGCCTGCTTAAACTCCATGTCGTCTTCTCCTCTTTCGAGACGTGAGTGGGCCAAGAGCCTGCCGCACCCGACCTCCGAGAGTCAAAAGAACTCTTCCGCTAGCTCAATCGCGCTCCCCCGAGCTCGCGCTCAATCAAGTTGAGCTGGCTGGCTGCCATCACTTGACGCTCGAGATGCCGCTGTTAGCTGAAGGAAGGCCTCAGCCGTCGCGAGACGCGTGATCGCGGAGGTCGCAAAGACACCTACGCAACACAGCAGGATTCCTGATAGAGCAAAGAGCCCGTTGATGAAGAAGAACAAGAGGAAGCGCCAGCGGCGCCCGCTAGCAAGACTCCATGAGCGCTTGAGCGCCTCAGTCGGCCGCAGCTCTTCATAGATCACGGCGCTCTCTGCGAAGGCGAGCCCGATCACCAGGAGCAGGATGAGCATATAAATGACGATGACAGCCAGCACGAAGCCTGCGATGGCGAGAGGGCTCCCACTGTCCAAGGAATCCCCTCCTGCGAAAGCCAAGAGCGCGATCAGAGCCGCCCCAGGGAGGGCGAGGATCAGAGAGCCGATGATTACCAACATCCTCGTGAGCAAGAGCGGGATGAACTTCCCCTCATGATCAAAGAGGCCACCCTCGGTGGGCTCCCCTCGCCAAGCGACAGACCGAAAGTTGAGGAAGAGGCCTGAGACGAGCCAGGTCGACAGCAGAAAGGAGCCCAAGCCCACGACACAAGCCCCAGCGATAATGATGACGAGGAGCTCTCTACCGCCTGCCCTGAGCGCGGGCTCGGTGAACTGAAACCCGACCCCGGTGATCTGGTCGATGAAGATCAAGAGGAGCGCGCCTCCCCAAAGCAAGGCAGGTTGAAGTGCCATCGCCTCAAAGGTCGCCTTGAGAGAGCGGAGCGGATTCAGCGCTTCATTGGGTGTCATCCTGGGCTCCTTACTTCATGGCTGGGAGTGAGGCAGAGAGTGAAGATTCTATGAGTCAACGAGGCAGCGTCTCCTTCCAACGACGTCTCTCTCACAGCTTGAATCTCGCGCGTAAGAGCGCCCGCATCTGCGTGAGCTCCTGGGGCTTGTCTCTCGCGAGGTTGCGCTCTTCGTTGACTCCAGGCCGCGCCTCATAGAGCTCAGTCGCGATGACTTCGCCGTCACGCTCCCACTCCGTGTAGCGTCTCTCAGCGTCCCTGACGCTGCGCCCCATCGCCCCTTGGCGTGGATACTGAGATCGAGGTGCGAGCCTCTCTTCTGGCCACTCACCGCTGCGCAGCGGCAACGAGAGGTCACGACCGTCCAACCCCAGCGGCGCCTCAAGCCCCGCTAGTGAGGCTAAGGTCGGATAGATGTCGACGAGCTCAACGAGCTCTCTCACTTCGCCAGCGCGGACGCCCCCACCTCGGATGAGGAGCGGCACCCTGAGCGCCTGCTCAAAGTTCGTCTGCTTGGCCCAGAGCCCGAGCTCATTGAAGTGCCAGCCATGGTCTCCCCATAAGACGACGATGGTCTCCTCAGACATGCCGTGCTCTTCGAGCGCAGCCATGACCCTCCCGATTTGAGCGTCGACGAAGCTCGCGCAAGCTCGATAGCCGCGCAGAAGCCGGGTCGCTAAGTCAGCGGAGAACGGCCCCTCGTTGGGGACGTCGAGGTAGGCGCGAAGCTCAGGCGAGTCATGAAGCGCGAGCCCTGGCGCGCCGCGAGGTGCCTTGCCTTGAAGCACACGGTTCGTCCCCTCATGTATATCCCAGAAGCGCTGGGGCGAGACGAAGGGCAGGTGCGGCTTCAAGAAGCCCACAGCGAGGAAGAGCCGCTCTCCAGCTCGCGCTCCCTCCCTCGAGTGTTCCTCGATCAGGCGGATCGCCTCCTCCGCGATCAGCGCGTCTGGGAACTCGCTGTCATCCACGTCTGCGTGATCTTCGATCACAGCTCGCACGAAGCTCCGCTGCGCCTCAGGCACCTCAGCCTCTGCAGCCCGCTGAGTCGCCCTCGCCTCTTCGCTGGCGTACCAACGCTGCCACCGCTCGGGGCGCCATGGAGCCTCACTCCAAGCGCGCTCATCATCTGAAGCGCCGTAGCCGTGGTGCACCTTGCCGAGTGAGAGAGAGCGATAGCCCGCCTCGCGGAAGAGCTCCGGCAAGACCAGCTGGTCTCCGATCGTCGCTCGGTAGTCGGCGTCATTCCTCAAGACCCCGCAGCGCTCAGGCAGCAGCCCCGTGAGGACGGAGGCACGAGACGGGCCGCACTGCGCGAACTGCGCATAGGCGCCTTGGAAGAGCGCCCCCTCCATGGCGAGGGAGTCGATGTTTGGGGTGTGGGCGTCGCCGACTCCATAGCAGCCGAGCTGCGGGAGGAGGTCATCGACGGAGATGAAGACGACGTGCGGGCGCACAGGAGGCGCCTCGTCGGCGCACGCCCCCGCGAAGAGGGCGAACGTCAGCAGCAGCGCGCGCGCTCGCATCAACGCAGCTCGCGGCTCTTCGTCTCAACCAGGCGGTCGAAGAGCTCGAGGAACTCAGCGAAGGGCACGACCTCTTGCTCGCGCGTTCCGCGCCGGCGGATCGCGACGGTCTTTTCCTCCACCTCGCGGTCACCCACAATCAGCTGGAAGGGCACCTTGTGCTTCTGCGCCTCTTTGATCTTCTTGTTCATATGACCCGGCGCGGTCATGCAGTCCACCCTCGCCATGCGCTCTAAGAGCTGTCGCTCGAGCTCACGGCAGTAGTCTGCCTGCTCCTCGCGGATCGGGATCAGAGCCACCTGAGTCGGCGAGCACCACACGGGGAAGTTCCCTGAGAAGTGCTCGATCAGGCCGCCGACGAAGCGCTCGAGGCTCCCGAAGATCGCGCGGTGCACCATGATCGGTCGCTTCAGCTCGCCGTCTGCGTCTGAGAAGGACATGTCAAAGCGCTCAGGCAGGTTGAAGTCACACTGGATCGTGGAGTTCTGCCACTCGCGGCCGAAGGCGTCTCGGATCTTGTAGTCGATCTTTGGGCCGTAGAAGGCCCCGCCGCCCTCGTCGAGCTCGAGCGGGAGCCCGACTGAATCGGCCGCCTCTTTGAGCGCCTCCGTAGCGCGATCCCACACCTCCGCCTCGCCGATGGTCTTGTCAGCGGGTCGGGTCGCGAGGTAGGCCGTGTACTCGAAGCCGAATGTCTCGAGGATCGTGTTGGTCAGGCGGCAGACGCCAGCGATCTCTTCCGCGAGCTGCTCTGGCGTACAGAAGATATGCGCGTCGTCTTGGGTGAAGCCGCGCACTCTCAACATCCCATGAAGCTGCCCAGAGCGTTCGTAGCGGTAGACGTTGCCGAGCTCTGCCCACCGCAACGGCAGCTCACGGTACGAGCGCCCGCGGTTCTTGTAGATCATGATGTGGCCAGGGCAGTTCATCGGCTTCACCCGGAAGGGCTGCTCGTCGATGGCCATGGGCGAATACATCATCTCGCCGTAGTTCTCGAGGTGACCAGAGACGTTGAAGAGCGCCTCGCGTGAGATGTGCGGGGTATACACGGGCTTGTAGCCAGCCTTCGTATGCAGCTCCCACCAGAACTGCTCGAGGCAGTGCCGCACGACGCCGAGGTTCGGGTGCCAGAAGACGAGCCCGCCGCCGACGTCCGCGTGGACGCTGAAGAGGTCCATCTCCGTCCCGATCTTCCGGTGATCCGACTCCTTCGCCTTCTCCAACCACTCGAGGTGCTGCTCGAGCTCTTCCTTCGTCCAGAAGGCCGTCCCGTAGATGCGCTGCAGCATCGGGTTGTTCTCATCCCCTCGCCAGTAGGCTCCAGCGAGGTTGAGGAGCTTGAAGTGATACTCCCGGTCCATGCGGTCAATGTGGGGACCCTCGCAGAGGTCCGCCCACTCGCCATGTCCATAGAAGGTGATCGCCTCGTCCTCGGGGATCGAATCGAGGAGCTCGACCTTGTACTCCTGTCCGCCAGCTTGGAGCTTCGCCTTGGCTTCATCACGGGTCAGAGACTCGCAGACGATCTCCTTGTCCCGCTTGGCGATCTTGCGCATCTCCTTCTCGATGCGCTTAAGGTCCTTCTCCGTGATCGGCTCGGGGAACTCGAAGTCGTAGTAGAACCCGTGCTCGATCGAGGGGCCTATGCCGTACTGCACTCCTGGATAGAGCTTCCCGACAGCCGATGCCATCAGGTGCGCGACGGAGTGACGGAGGGTGGAAAGCGGAAAGGGCTCCCCCACTTGGGAAGCCGCGCCATTGTCGGACATGGCTCGCTCAGTTCCTTTCGGGCTGGATTGAACTCGACGCGTCAACCTGACGCGCCCGAGCCCTCAGGCCCGCCCTCGGGGCCGGAGGTCTGTGAAGAATACCCGATCCTGTCGTCTGGCCCTCCCCCTGTATCGTCCTTCGTGGACTCCCAGAGGCAGACCTCTCGTTTGAGCTCGATCCCCGTAGCGTCTAGGACACGCGCCTCGATCTCTTCGATCAGCGCGAGCACCTCGACCCCAGTCGCCTCCCCCGCGTTCAGCACAAAGTTCCCGTGCCGGGGGCTCACCATCGCTCGCCCGAGCCTCAAACCTGTGAGCCCGAGGTCATCGACGAGCTTCCCCGCGCCGCGCCCGTCAGAGAGCTCTGGGTCGGGGTTCTTCCAGACGCAACCTGCGCTGCGCTCTGTGACTGGCTGGGCTGCGCACTTTGCGCGCAAATAGTCATCCGCCTCAGCCTTCAAGACCGCCTTGTCATCTGGCTCGAAGCGCAGCACGCAGGCCAGGGCGATCTTCCCTTGCAGATTGCCGTTTCGGTAGCTGGGCGCACATTCATCGCGCGCGCGCTCAGAGACCTCTCCTGTCGCCGGATCCAAGAGCCAGACCCTCTCGACTTGATCCCAGAAGCCCCAATCACGGCTGCCAGCGTTCATGGCGAGCGCGCCTCCGACGTGCCCAGGGACCCCGCTCAAAAGCTCCGCTCCGCGTAGCCCGAGCTGATATGCGGTCCGCACCAGGCCCTGTAAGCGCGCGCCGGCCCAGAGGACCAGCCTCGGGTCATCACTTGCGAGCTCAGGCGCGACCCTCGCGAGGGGCGCGTCGCTCCCATCGAGCTCGCCGCCGGCCTCTAGATCGGTTGGCCTGAAGGTGCGGTTCAAGAGCTCCGTGGAGATCACGCAGCCCGGGAGCACCTCGGGAACGATCAACAGGTTCGCGCCGCCTCCGAGGACGCGCACGTCTAGCTCCGCCTCTCGCGCATGCGCTACAGCCGCGACGAGCTCTTCGGGCGTCTTGGGCTCCACCAGCCACTCGACAGCGCCGCCGACCTTGAGGGTCGTGCGAGCCCCGAGCTCAGCTGAGGGCAGCGCTGCGCACGGCCAGTCGCTCGAGCAGCTCTTCACGGACTCCATCCACGTCACCAGCACCCAACACTAAGAGTCCGCTACCAGCCCGCAGGCCTTCCACAGAGGCTGTGACGCTCTCTGCGAGCGGCCCCCCTAAGACAGCGTCCACACCCGCGAGACCTAAGCGCCTAACGAGCTCTTCTGCACCCGCGCTCTCCGAGTCGATGTGAGCGCGCGCGCCATAGACGTCTGCGATGACGACCCGATCAGCGCCACGCAGGCTCTCGACGAAGTCGGGCAGGAAGCGCGCCGTGCGGCTGTGCTGATGCGGTTGGAAGAGCACGTGCAGCTCGCGCTTGGGGAGCACGCGCCGCGCGGTCTCAAGCGTCACGCGGACCTCCGTAGGATGGTGGGCGTAGTCGTGATATACGCGCACGTCCTCCTCCTCACCCCAGAGCTCAAAGCGGCGCTCGACCCCCTCAAACTCCATGAGCCCTTGCGCCGCTCCCAACGCGGCAGCCGCTGCGTCAACCTTGCCCCCACGGGCTGCGAGGCCGACAGCGAGGGCGATCGCTAGGGCGGCGTTCTCTACGTTGAACTCACCTGCGACCTTGAGGGAGACCTCAGGGGTCGCCCACTTCGGCCCACAGACACGGAAGCGGAAGCGGCCTCGGCGCTCTCCCAAGAGCTCGACTCGGAACTCCTTCCCCATGCGCCAGACCTCACAGCCTGCGCTCACCTCGACGACCTCCGAGACCGCGGGACCAAGGACCAGGAGCCCGTCGTCTTCGATCCGGTCAACGAAGCGCGAGAAGGCTCCCTCGATCGCTTCGAAGGTGCCGTAGTAGTCGAGGTGGTCTGCCTCGAGGTTCGTGATGATCGCTCCGCGCGGGTCAAGCTGGAGGAAGGAGCGGTCATACTCACAAGCCTCGACGGCGAAGCTACCACCATCTTCAGGCGCGATGGCGTTGCGCTCTTCACGCTGGCAGACGCCACCAACGAGCGCGCCGGGCTGGGGACCACCGGTCTCACGCGCGACCCCGCGCAAGGCGTGGTAGAGCATCCAAGAGACGGTCGTCTTCCCATGGGTCCCTGCGACAGCGAGCGTACGCCCAACTGGACAGAGCCGACCGAGGAACTGCGCGTACTTGAGCACCTCAACGCCTCGCGCTTCAGCTGCTTGGCAAGCGGGGTCCGTCACGGGCACCGCAGCGGAGCGAACAAGGAGCCTCGTGCGCTCGGGGAGCGTGTGGGCACCGTAGCTGATGGAGACGCCCTCCTCTTCGAGGAGCGCGCTGAAGCGAGTCGAGGCGAGGTCGGCGCCACTGACTTCGACACCTGCTGCGCGTGCGATACGGAGGGCGCCCGAGACACCCGCACCACCGACGCCGAGGAAATGGACCGGCCCATCTACCGGGCGCTCCTGACTCTTCACTTCATCCATCTCGCTTGGCTCTCCTGTTCCTTGTCGCAAGCCCAGCTCGCTGGGCTGCGCCTATTCGACCGAAACAAGACCTCCACTCCAAGCCTCTCTCTTATGAAGAGAGCCGCTTGGTGAGCGCCTGCGCCACGCGGCCCGCGCCGTCGTGGGGGACCTTGCCGTTCAGGACAGCGCGCATCTGGGCCCGCTCCTCGGCGCCAGCGGCCCCTCCCAGCTGGATGAGAAGCTGGGCGCAGGACTCATCTAGATCACGCTCGTCCACGACCCTCGCCCCCGCCCCCAAGAGCGCTGCGTTGCGGTGCTGGTGCCTGTCAGGGCTCGCCGGGTGTGGCACGAAGACCGCAGGGAGCCGCGCTGCCCCCAGCTCGGCGACCGTCGATGCCCCAGACCTCGCGAGCGCCAGCTCCGCGGCAGCCAGGAGACGTGGGACATCCTCGATGAACTCTACGGCCTGATAGGACTCGAGAGCGCCTGCCCCCTCCCCTGTTCGGCCGGGACCGCACTGATGCAAGACCGACAGGCCCCCGTCTACGATCGCCTGGGCATGGCTGGCGATGAAGCGGTTCAGGCCAAGGGCCCCTTGGCTACCCCCTAAGATGACCAAGAGGGGCCGCTCGGGGTCGAAGCCCAGCCCCTCTCGCGTCGCCTTAGCCTCCTCCGGGTCACCTTCTAGGAACAGCTCAGCAGCCAGTGGCGGCCCTACGACCTCGTCGGCGGAGGTCCCACGGGAGGTCTCCTCCCAAGCGTGCCAGACCTGCTGACAGAGCGGGGCGAGGGCGCGAGTTGCCCGCCCGCTCACTGTGTTCACCTCAAGCCACCCGCAGGGGATCCCGAGGCTACGTGCGGCCAAGACCGGCGCGAGCGCAGAGAAGCCCCCAAGGCCTAAGAGGAACTGGCTCTCGTGCTCTTTGAGCTTCTTTCTAGAGCTCCAGACCTCTGGCAAGAGGCGCCGGGCGATGCGAGCGAGCCCAGGCGCACCCCCTTCGGGTGGCTCGATTTTGCCCTTAACCCGCTCCCATCCAGCACCCCCTAAGCTCTCCTCCAGCCCGGTGAGCGCGCGATCTTCTACCGCCCGCCCGCTCGTAAACCAGACGAGGTCTGTCGGGCGCTCATCGAGCGCCTCGAGCACGCGGCGGCCAGGGGCGATGTGCCCGCCGGTGCCGCCGCCTGCGAAGGCGAGCCGCACGTGGTTCAGGAGCGGCTCGGGGCCGGCTCCTCAGAGGGCGTCAGGGCGTAGAGCTCTGCAGGCGCAGGCTCTTTCATTTCGAACATCAGGCTAAAGGTCTCGCGAGCATGCAAGCTGCCCACGAGGAGCGCTGCGGCGACGAACCACCTCGAGAAGGAGTCGCTCATCGAGAGACCTCCCCCATCGCGAGCGCCTCGGCTTCAGAGCGCTGCACCCTGAGCTTCGTTCCAGGCTGAAGCGTCTCAGAGGTCAAGCTGTTCCAAGCCATGAGCTCCTTGTAGCGGTTGCCATCGTTGAGCACGCGCGCGGCGATCTTCCAGAGAGAGTCCCCCTCCTGCACCGTCACTACGGCCCAGTCATCTGACGCAGCGGGCACGGCGCGCACAGGCTTCAGGGTCTCGCCTCGCACAGGCTCTCGCTCACCGATGTGAGGCAAGATCAGGCGCTGCCCAATCCTCAAGGTCGAGGACTCGGTGAGCCCGTTCACTTCCAGCAAGCGCGAGAGATGACGCACACTCCCTAGCTTGTCCTGAGCGATGGTCGAGAGGCAGTCGCCCGACTTCACGAGGTACTCCATCTCCACAGGCGCCGGCGCGCTGGGCTTCGCAGGGGACCTCACTTCCTCTCTCACCCGCCTTCCGCTGTATCCAGACACTGAGACATCCTGCGCGGGGCTGTCATAGACCTCAGCCTGCGCCTCTCTGTCTCCGCGGAAGTGTCCGACCATCTTGTTTCTATCTTCGCTCCCGAGCGTGCGTTCGGCCCCTGCTGCGCGCTCAGCCTCAGCACGAGCTGCTGCGCTCCGCGCGCGCTGCTTCATCGCGAGCTCTCGCTGCTCCGGGTCCGCGGTCGCCCTCGGCGGCATGGGCACGCGCTGGGTCGACGCCTGCTCCTCTACCCGGGGGCGCGCAGGACGCGCCGTCGAGCGGGGGTGGAAGCCGCTCAAGCTCCCATCACTCGCTGCCAAGACAGAGTCTGTCCTGGCCTCTTCACCGCTAGGGCCGTCCCAGACATAGAGGACACCAAAGGTCGTGAGGAAGAGGATCAGCGCTAGCAATCCGTAGCGCTCGATCCGGCGGGTCGCTTGTGTGGGGACGTCCATCAAATTCGGTGTTTGCATGCTCATGGTTGGGGAAGATGATCAAGGGGACTCCAGCGCGACCCCGTCGTCGCGCTGTCTGATTGACGAGTTCTCGCGGCGCCCAAGGCGAGGCCGCACGCGAGCGAGGACATGACGAGTGAGGTCCCACCGTTCGAGAGGAACGGCAGCGTCATACCCTTGGGAGGAGCTAGACCGACCGCGACCAGCATGTGAACGAGGGCTGGGATGAGGACACACAGGAGGAGTCCGAAGGCTGAGAGGGCTCGGAAGCGATCAGGGATCGCGAGCACCATGCGCAGGCCGAACCAAGCGATGCAGCCGAAGAGACCGATCACGATCAGCATGCCGAGGAGTCCGAGCTCCTCTCCGACCAGTGAGAAGACGTAGTCCGTCTCCTGGTGAATGAAGCCCAGCCGTCGCGAGAGGCCGTTGCCCAAGCCCTCTCCGGTGAGTCCGCCGCTCCAGATCGCCGCCTCAGCGTCTGACACCTGCCCCTCGCTCGCGCCATGCAGGAAGATATGGACGCGACTGCGGACGTACTCGTTGGCCGAGTAAGCGATAGCCCCACCGACACCGATCAACCCTAAGAGCGGGCCGAGGGCGCGCGTCGTCGAAGCCCCCCCTACCCAAAGGGTTGGAAAGAAGCAGCACATGAGGACCACGCTGCCCCCTAGATCTGGCTCGAGGAAGACGAGCATGCAGACGAGGATCCCCACACCCACGACAGGGAGCAGGTTCCTTGTCTCCGACATCCGCTCCGCGCCCATCCGTGCGCAGCGGTCGGCGGTCCACAGGACTAGCGCGACGCGTGCTAGCTCTGAGGCTTGGAAGCTAAATCCAAAGACGTCTACCCAGCGGTGAGAGCCGTTCTCAGGCTTAGCGATCCCTGGGATCCAGACTGCGATGAGCAGGAAGAGCGAGAGAACAAAGAGGTACGGGACAAGCCGCTGGAAGGTCTGAGGGCCGAGCCGGACCCCCATGAGCAAGCAAACGAGCGCAGCGGTGCGGTAACGGGCCTGCTGAATGACCTCAGCCTCATAACCCTCGATGCCGCGAGTCGTCGCGGCGTGCGAGGCTTGCAGGATGAAGCCGATGACGAAGAGCGCGAGGACACAGGAGAGCACGATGAAGGCTGGCTGCGCTGGGTCGGGCGCAGCGACACGTCGAACGAGGCCCGTAGCGCGCTGGCTCATGGCCTCCCAAAGACCGTGCTGCACCTCCTTCGTAGGGGGCGTGGGGTCTCCCTTTCGTCTCCTAAACCTCGCCATCAGCGCACCTTTAAGAGTCCGAGTCCAGCGATCGCGCAGACCGCGCAGACGATCCACGCGCGGATGACGATCTTGCTCTCGTGCCAAGGCGCTGAGCCCTCGGTGAACACGCCGCCGTGCCGCTCTAGCCCGTGGTGTATGGGCGCACAAGTGAAGAGGCGCTTCCCGCCCGTCGCCTTGTAGTAGCGGGTCTGGAGGAAGCTCGATCCGAGCTCTGCATAGAAGACAAAGCCGATGAGCGGGAGGACCAGCTCCTGCTTCGCGACCAAGGCCATCCACGCGAGGAGGCCTCCGATCGGGAGCGAGCCGGAGTCTCCCATGAAGACCTGCGCGGGGTGCGAGTTGAACCACAGGAAGCCCATGCACCCGCCGCAGAGCGCGCCGCCGAGGATCGCCATCTCCGACGCGTCTGGGACGTGCGGCAGGTGCAGATAGGAGGCCCAGTCATAGCGCCCTGCGACGTAGCAGAAGACGCTCAGGGCGAGTCCAGAGATGAGCATGCAGCCCACGCAGAGGCCGTCTAGGCCGTCTGTGATGTTGGCCGCGTTTGATGTCCCTACGATCCACACGTACTGAACGGCCACAAAGAGTCCGAGGCCCACGACACCCCAAGCTCCGAAGGGGATCTGCCACTCCTTCACCACGGGGAAGTAGAGCGAGAGCATCGACTCCCGCTCGGTCGTGTGGACGTAGTAGAGCCACGCTGCCAAGACCGCGAGGGTCACGATCGACAGCCCGAGCATCTTGGAGGCCGCTGTGATTCCCTTCGACTGAGGGATCGTCAGCTTGCGCCAGTCATCGACGAAGCCGACCGCTGCGAAACCTGCGACCAGGAAGAGCCCGAGGATCACGTGGATGTTGTCTAGGCGAGCCCAGAGCAAGGTCGAGGCCAGGAAGGCGCCGACAAGGAAGCTCCCCCCCATCGTAGGCGTCCCCTCCTTGCCCTTGTGGGTCGCGATGTCTGGTCGGGGCTGTAGATCAGTCGCAGTGAGGTCTTCGACGACGCGCTTGGACTTCAGCCAGTGGATCGTCCGACCTCCCCACCAGATCGCGAGGACGAAGGCCGTCAGGCCTGCCATCGCCATGCGGAAGGTGATGTACCCGAAGAGGTCCATCTGGATCAGGTCTTCGAACAAGCCGGGTATCAAGACGCGCCTCCCGTCTCGTGGCGTTCGCTGAAGTGACGTACCAGTCGCTCCAAGCCGACGCGGCGGCTGCCCTTCACTAAGACGACGTCCTCTTCTTGGAAGAGTTGATCGCTAGCAGCGACGACCTCCTCAGCGGTCTCGAAGTGGTGGACGCACTCCCTTCCGAGGCCAGCCTCGAGCGCTCCGGCGGCCGTGGCGCGAGCGAGCTCGCCGACACAGACGATAATGTCTACGCCGCTCGCCGCCGCCTCACCACCGATGGCCTTGTGGGCCGGGTCAGAGTGAGCTCCGAGCTCGAGCATCTCACCCAAGACGAGCACGCGGCGACCGTGGCCGTGCATACCGCACAGGACGCGGACGCTCGCCATCGCGGAGGAGGGGTTCGCGTTGTAGCTGTCATCAAGGACCGTGAGTCCTTCGAGCTCGATGCGCTCCATGCGACCGCGCGCTGTCCGCACCCCGCTCACAAGCGGCAGCACATCGGCGAGCTCTAGGCCCATGCCCTTGCACGCTGCTAACGCAGCGAGGAGGTTCTCGACGTTGTGCGCCCCGACCAGCGGGGAGGTCACCTCGTGGCCCTCAAC
Organism: Planctomycetota bacterium; assembly: GCA_022446815.1. Classification (GTDB taxonomy): domain Bacteria; phylum Planctomycetota; class UBA1135; order UBA1135; genus JAKVCE01. Next base: position 83,362 of record JAKVCD010000013.1, on the reverse strand, counting down.
GCGGAAGGTCGTGCCCGCACCGTGGGTGTAGAGATCCCGCGCGTCGAGGTCGCCGTCACCTTCAACGCTGAAGGTGATCACCTCAGCCTCTGTCCGCTCTCGGATGGTCGGCGTCCAAGCGCAGTTCGCGTTCAAGACGCAGAAGCCATCAGCGTCGACCTTCGTAGCGAGGTCGCCCTTCTCCTTCGCGACGCCCTCAACTGAGCCGAGGCCCTCTAGGTGCGCTGCGCCGATGTTCGTGATGATCGCTCCCGTGGGACGCGCTGTGCGACAGAGGGCAGCGATCTCGCCCGGCGCGTTCGTGCCGATCTCTACGACCAACGCCTCCGTGGAGTCATCAGCCAAGAAGAGCGTGTGCGGCACCCCGATGTCATTGTTGAACGAGTTCGGTGAGCCGACGACGCGGTGCGTCTCACTTAGGAGGTGGACGAGGACGTTCTTCGTCGTGGTCTTCCCGCAGCTCCCGGTGATGCCAATGACCGGCACATCGAGCCGGCCCCTGTGCCAAGAGGCGAGCTCACTGAGCGCCTTTCGCGGCGCCGGATGCAGCACCACAGCGGAGTCTTCGGGGAGGCGCTCAACGATCCCAGGGACAGCCGGGTGGCCGTCGCGCAGGAGGAGCGCGCCCGGCCTGGAGGCGCTGGCCTTCAACGCGAACTCGTTGCCGTCAAAGTTCGGGCCCTCTAGGGCTATGAAGAGCTGCCCAGCCTGGATCGAGCGAGTGTCGGTGCTGACCCCCTGGACCTCACGCGTCCCATCTCCACGCACCAATCTTCCCTTTGTTGACCCCACGATGTCCTCCACTCGGGCGCGCATTAGCCCTCTAGCTCCTCTGCAGCGATCAAGCGGTCGTCGAAGGGGAGTCGTTCGCCCCCGACCTCTTGGTGAGTCTCATGCCCCTTACCAGCGATCAGGACGACGTCTCCCTCCTGCGCCGCTGCGAGCGCGGCGCGGATAGCGGCTCTGCGGTCAGGCTCGACCTCGACGTGGGCCTCTCCATCGCGCGCGCCCTTTAGGACAGCTTCACAGATCGCGCGGGGGTCTTCTCCCCGCGGGTTGTCGCTCGTGATGTACACCCGGTCTGCGCCGATAGCAGCTACTCGCCCCATGGGAGCGCGTTTGCTGACGTCACGCTCACCACCGCAGCCGAAGACGACAGAGAGGCTCGCGCCAGGCTTGAGCAGCGGGCGCAAGGTCTCGAGTGCGCCCTCGAGGGCGCGCTCGGTGTGAGCAAAGTCAACGAGGACAGTGAAGCCAGCCCCCTCGCTCTCCACCACCTGCATGCGTCCGGGCGGCGAACTGATCGCCTCCAATCCGCGGGCGACCTCTTCCAGGGAGAGCCCGCATGCGATCGCGGCGCCCGCAGACGCGAGGGCGTTCTCCACCCCAAAGCGACCCAAGAGGCTGGTCTTTACAGCCGCTCGCTCCTCCCCCATGACGAGTACGAAGCTCGTGCCTAGCGCGCCTAGCTCCACCTCCTCTGCACGAAGCTCAGAGCCCGAAGCGCCGAAGCGGAGGACGCGTGCGCCTGCGGCGCGCGCGGCCTCTGCCATCTCTTCCCCCCTGGGGTCCGCCGCGTTGATGACGGCCAATCCCTCATCATCTAGCGCCTCAAAGAGTCGCCGCTTGGCGCGCGAGTACTCGTCGATGTCACCGTGATAGTCCAGGTGATCGACGGAGATGTTCATGAACACTGCGACGTCTACCGAGAGCCCAGCCAGGCGCTCTTGATCGAGCGCATGCGAGCTCGCCTCTAGGCAGGCGTACCTCCCGCCGGCCCTGCGGTGCCTTGCGAGCAAGCGCTGCAGCTCTGCCGCGTCAGGGGTCGTGTGCGTCGTCGCGACAGTCTCACCTCCGACGCGGTGCCCGACGGTGCCGAGGCACGCCGTGCTCTTACCTGCGCGCTCAAGGAGCTCAGCGGTGAGGTGGGCGACTGTGGTCTTCCCATTGGTCCCCGTGACCGCGACGACCTTCATGTCGCTTGAGGGGTCCCCATGTAATCGGGCAGCGACCATGCCGAAGGTGCCCCGTGGACGCTCGTGCAGCCAGATCGGAATGTCAGCGGTGACGCTCGCGCCCGCCTGCGCCAGGACACAGGCCGCTCCCTTCGCAGCGGCGTCTTGGATGTAGGTGGTGCCGTCAGCGCGTCCACCAGGGAGCGCGCAGAAGAGGTCCCCCGCTTGGATCACGCGGCTGTCTAAGCGAGCGTCCAAGACCTCGACTCCGTCGATGTCTCCGCTCACCTCCCCCCCGAGCTCATCTATGAGCGCGCGCAGCATCACCGCCCCTGCTCCTCTTCAAAGTCGCTGGGGATCTCGAGGACCGGGTCCTCGCTGAGCCCGAGGGAGACCTCGAGGGGAACAGCGACGGGGTCAGGGATGACCTCGGCGAAGGGCTGGCCGTTCTGAGTGAGGCCTAGGGCCTCCTCTAGGACAGCCATCGTCGTGGGGCCCGCGATCTGGGAGCCGTAGTAGAGGTCACCCCTCGGCTCATCGACCACGACAAAGACCATCACCTCACGCTCCTCGCCGGCGCGCGGCCCTGGAGCGCTGGGGTCGCCGACGCTGCCGAAGGCGACCATGGAGGCGGTGTAGCAGTCGCGCATGTGCGGACGAGTTCCCGTCCGGCCGTACTCCGTGCAGTTCACGAGCGGGAGACCGTCGCGCTTCCGCTGGACGTTCTCCTCGGCGCAGCTGAGCTCTAGGTGCGCGCAGGAGGTGCCGGGCTCCTTCTGTGTGGTGCCGGTCTTGCAGCCGAAGACGAGGGGCGTCCCGGCGGCCTCGAGCGACTTGAAGAAGCGCTTGCCGGTCCCGACCTCGGCAGCGAGGCGCATCATCTCGCGGACCTCGTGAGCGGCCTCGCTGGAGAAGACGGTGTGACCCATTCCAGCGCTCACAGGCTGCTCAAGCTCACCCCGCGTCACGCCGCGGAGGACGTGGAGCGGGCGCCACTCACCACCGCGAATGATTGAGGAGAGGGCGGCGGAGTGCTGCCACAGGGTGCACATGATCTCATGCCCGAAGCTTACGGAGGCCTGGGTGTAGCACTGCGTCCAGCGATCGTAGGGGGTGACGATTCCGGGGCTCGTACTCCCGAGCTCGGTCTTGTGCCGCTGTCCGTAGCCCAAGTTGATGAGCGTGGAGTAGAGGTTATCCATCGGGATCGCGAGCCCGACCTGGACCATGACGGCGTTGACTGAGTGCGCGAGGCCCTCGCGCAAGCTGAGGGTCCCATCCGCCCCGAGCGCCGAGTTGCGCGCCTCGCCGATGGGGCGACGCCTGCAACCCTCGACGATGTCCCCGAGGTGGAAGGAGCGCTCGTGCGTCTTAAAGCGCTCCTCAGGCCGCACGACGCCGAGATCCAGCGCTGTCGCTGCGATGAGCGGCTTGAAGGTCGAGCCCGGGGTGAAGGCGTACTGCAGGGGCAGGAACTGATCCTGTCGGTATTGGCTGACGCCATCTACAGCGAGCACCTCTCCGCTCGAGACATCGACGACGATCCCCATGGCGAGGGCGGCGTCGTGCTCCTCGACCGCGTCCGCGAGCGAGCGGTGTAGGAAGTTCTGCAGGCGCGCATCGATCGTGGTTTGAACCTGCGGCGTCTCTTCCTCGCTCCGTGCGCCGCGGAAGGAGCGCTGGCTGCTCCCCCGCGCTGGGCGGTAGGCGAGGAAGGAGAACTCTGCGGGAGCTGCGACGAAGGGCTGAAACTCATCCCTAGTGAAGAGCTCCTTGCAGGTGGCCTCTAAGCGAGAGAGCGGAGTCCTACGGGTCGCCTCGACCCGCGCCTCACGGCGTACGGACGCCGCCTCCTCAGGTGTCGCCTGTTCAAATGAGCTGAAGCCGTGACGCTCGAGGACCAGCTCTTCACAACGCTCTTGGCTGCGGAATCGCCACGGACCGAGCCAAGCGTAGCCCGCCTCTAAGCCCTCGCCGCCGGCCATGGGGTAGGCGCGCTCGCGATACCAAGAGAGCTTCATCTGACCTTCACTGATCCCCTCCTCGGCGAGGAGCGCGGCGATCCGTTGTCCCTCGAGAGTGCTGAGCCGATCGAAGACCACCTCGTAGGGGTCCGGCATGAGCAGCTTCCAGACCTCACGCCGAGCGAGCCCCGCGTCGAGGGCGGCGAATCCGAGGCATGGCGCGAGCCTTGCAGCGATCCGACGGCTCCATGCTGAGGGACGATCGACATACCCGCTGCCGTCCCTGCGCCGCGTCCGGTAGCCTTGCGCTTCTCGTGTAGCCTCGCTGAGCAAGAGCTCAGGCATCCAGCAAACCCTGTATTGCCCAGGGGTCTCCGCAGGCTGAAGCCACATCCCGTTCACAGGCGACCCCTCTTCACCGTTGATGAGCCAGTCATCAAGGCGCTTGACCTCCTGCGGGCTCATGAAGCGCTCCACGGAGCCTCCTCCGCTAGAGGCCGGCTCCGTGAGGGTGACCTGGACGACCCCAAAGCTCCCGTCAGGGATCATCTTGTCCAGGACAGGACGCCAGCTGAGATCGCGCCCCTCATCGAGGCAGGCGCTGAGCTTCTTCGCGATCCGCGCTGGCGTGTGCCCCTGCCACATGGCGTTAGGGCTCATGCTGAGCTCGAGCAGCCGCGCGTCCGTCGCTAAGAGGCGCCCCTCTCGATCGATCACATCCCAGTTGGGTTCGACGTGGGTGCGCGAGACCAGCGGCTCGCGCGGCGCCTCTCCGGCTCCGCTCACGACGCCATCTGTGACTCGACCTGCGACTGTGAAGAAGAGCACCACGCAGAACACGAGGATACCCATGGGCTTCAGGCCAGAGCGTCCGACGACTCTCTCCCTATAGCTCATCTGGCTCCTCCCCTACGCCGAAGCCCTCTTCCATCTTCAGGCTCCACTCCTCGATCTGGATACCTATTCCCCCGTTAGCTTCATCGCTCCACTGCAGCTCTTTGCGCTTGGACTCGAGGCGCTGTCCCGTCTCGACGTTCACCGCCTTGAGGTGCGCTGTGTACAAGCCGACCAAGCCACAGAGTGACCAGAGGCAGATCACGAGGATCGCACGCGTCACGCCTGCCCTCCCTCGGAGCCCGAGCGGGTCGCCCAACGCAAGACCGCGCTGCGAGAGCGCCTGTTCTTTGAGACCTCCTCTCGCTTGGCTCGCAGCGGCTTGTCGCTCTGGAGCGACCAGTAACCAGCGCGCGCGCGCCCAGTGAGGAAGCGTCTGACCTCGCGGTCTTCGCCAGAGTGGAAGGTGATGACGGCGAGCACCCCGCCGTCGCCGAGGTTGTGCTCCGCAGCTTGCATACCGCGCAGGAGCTCTTCGCCCTCTTGGTTCACCGCCCGGCGCAGCGCCTGGAAGCAGCGGGTCGCGGGGTGGATGCGACCGCCACCGCCCACAGCCTTCGCGATCACGTCAGCGAGTGCCGCGGTGCGCTGGAAGGGCACCCGCCGGCGCGCCTCAACTATGGCCGTGGCAGCCTGTCGAGAGCGGCGCTCTCCCCCCTCATGGAAGAAGAGGTCTGCGAGGTCTCGCTCGTCCCACGAGTTGACCACGTCTGCCGCGGTGCGCTCCCTCGAGGGGTCCATGCGCATGTCCAAGGGGCCGTCATCCCGAAAGGAGAAGCCTCGCTCCGGCCGATCGAGGTGCAAGGAGCACACGCCGATGTCGAAGAGGACCCCGGCGACACCCGGGAGGCCCTCACGACGCAAGAGCCCGCCGAGCTGACTCATCCGACCCCTGCGGAGACGGACGCGGTCACCGAAGGGCTCGAGGACTGGAGCGGCCTCAGCCAGTGAGTCAGGGTCTTGATCGACAGCCAGGACAGAGAGCCCTGGGTAAGCCTCTAGGAGCGCGCGAGTGTGACCGCCAGCGCCGACGGTTCCATCTACGATCCAACCCTCATCACCACCAGAGAAGACCCGCCCGAAGACCTCGATCACCTCTTCGGTGAGGACGGGCGCGTGCACTCCGTCGCCTCTGGCCTGGGGATCCCTTCGGTGGGCTGCTGCCATCGTGATCGCCATCTCCTCCGCGCGCCTCAGCTGGCGCTGGCGTCCCCCTCACTCCCGGGGGGTGAACAAAGGATCGTGTGAAGGTCGTCCAACCCGTCTTCAGCGTTCGAGCTCTCAAAGCTCTCCCACGCCTCGCGGGGCCAGATCTCTGCGCGGTGTGCCACCCCTACCATGGCGACCTCGCGCTCGATCCCGACGGCGGCTCTCAGCTTCTCCGGCACGAGCAGACGACCCGCCGCGTCCAGCTGAACGCGGCGGGTGTTGGCGAAGAAAAGCCGTTGCAGCCGTCGCTGCTCGGGTCCAGTGATGGCCTGCGTCTCGAGGCGCTCCATCGCCTGACGGAAGCCCTCTTCACTAAAGAGGTAGAGGCAGCCGTCCACGCCCAGCGAGAGGTAGCAAGCGAGGCTCCCCTCTCCGTCTCGAGCGAGCGCCTCCTGGAAGCGCTTAGGGACGTGGACGCGGTTCTTTGCGTCGACGCTGTGGAATGAATCTCCGTAGAAAACAGCGCTCATGAGGCTGCCTCTTGAGTCGCTGACGACGTGCATCTGCCGTTGGGACGCATCAGACATCCCCCACGTCGTGAGTTCCACTTTCCACCACTTTCCACCACATAGGCATTCTCTACCCCCAAAACGTACCTCGCAACACCCACAGGGCAGCTTTTTGGGAATCCCAGCTGAGCGCACACCTGGCCGGGCAAGTGGCCTCGATTTACACACCCTAAATGTCGTTGAGCACCCCCTATATCTTGGGGTGGACCCCCTAGATGTTGTGGTGGTCGCTCAGGGTCGAGCAGCCAACCTATAGCGCTTACTTTTTTTGCAATTCCCTACATAAATAAACCGCTGGGCGATCTTCACGCCCACCCCCAGATGGGACAGCGCCCCACCGCTAGGCTCAACCCCTTCTAAACGCCCCAAGCCAGGGGCTGCGCCGCGCTCAGGAGCCGTCTCTGGCGCCCACGGAGGAGGCCTCTGAGCTGGCCTCTTCAGCCTCTACAGCGCCCTCCAGAGCATCTTCAGCGCTGTCGCCGAGGTCCCCATCCAGCAGGCTTGAGAGCTCCCCTCTTAGGACCTCGATGCGCTCAGGCTCGAAGTCGTAGACGAAGACCTTCCACTCCTGCTTACGGCGCGGCTGCCTCACCAACATGGCCTCGCCTTCCTTGCCGCGGTGAACCTTCACGAGTTTGAGGCGCCGCTTACGCATGAGCATCAGACAGAGGAGATACCGCAGCTCGCGGATCTTCTCCTCGCTACGCCCCTCGAGCTGGAAGAACAGCTTTTCAATCAGCTCGAAGTCCAAGGCCATCGTGGACTTCTTCTTTGAGGCGAAGCGCGTCGCCCACCAGAAGATCGCGTCAGCAGGCTCTTCCCAACACTCGGTGTGATAATCCTCTCTTATGAGCTCTCCACCCTCCATCCTGACCTGAGTCAAGATCCGCTCCCCGTCCGTCTTAAACGGCTGCCCACACTTGGCGCACTCACCGCGCAGCCGCCTTATCTTCCAGTTACTCATGGTGCACTAGGATCCTACGCGAGCGACGCCCGTTGCCCTAACCTCCTTTAGAATCCTCTCGCCTCGCCATGAAGGCGCGCCACTCCGCGGGCGAGCGCTCGCCAGGAGAGCCTGTGAGCGTCACGAGGGCGGACTGGGCCGTCCGGAGGTGCTTTAGACCCGCGCCGCTACGCACCAGGCGCTCGAGGTGGTTGATCAACGCCGGGACGGCCACAGCGTCACCGAGCTCTGCCAGCCCATGACAGCAGGCCGACTGGACCCCTGTGTCAGGGTCCGCCAGCCCACGAGAGAGGGCGCCACGCACCCTAGGGACCGCGCCCGCAGCGTCCGCCCGCGCCACAAGGCTCACCGCGGCTTGCGCGCGACAGATCCATGCCGGGTCCTGCAAGAGGGCGCTGATGAGGCGCTCGATGACTGCCCCTTCGTCCTCTGCCCCTGCGTAAGCGAGCTGCGCTAAGGCCGTGACTCCGCGAAGCCTTGAGCGCGTCGGGGAGCCGCTCAGCGCGCTAGCCAACATCGACGCGGCGCCACGCTCGCGCCCTTCGACGAGCAGGTCTATCGCGAGCTTCGCGCCCACGTCATCCCCCACAAGCACGAGCTCTACGAGCGGCTCTACGGCGACCGCGCCGAGCTCCAAGAGCGACCCGCGCGCGCGCTCGAAGCGCCCATGCTGCTCTCCGAACGCCGCCACTCCGTCTCCTCGGTAGCTCGCGATCATCACCACGACGAGGTCCTCAGCCCACAGTCGCGCGAGCTCGGCGTCTCCCTGGATGCGGGCGGCCTGGGCTCGAAACTCTGTGGGCCCCGCGATCCACGCGGCGAAGAGCTCGCGGCGCTCTTCGCTGCGGGCGTCCGGTGTCACGGGTGGCGTGGTGCAAGCGCTCTGGAGCAGCGCCACCACTGCGAGGAGGATCAGCCCTGGGTGCTGGGCGCGCTCGAGCACTGCTTGTCCCACTCTTCCTCCGCAAAGCTAACCATCCGCTCGTCATACCACTCCCCCTTGGTCACGCCATCGGGGACACCCTCGATCCGCGCTGACTCATAGAGCTCGAAGAGCTCTGCCGCCCGCTCGTGAGGTCGAACCACCCGCGCGCCCCAGACCTCCTGCTCCAAGCGCGCGAGCTCAGAGGGAGAGCGGTAGAGCTCATCGAGCGCCGCTGCGAGCGCGTCAACATCCTGCGCCTTGTAGAGCTTGCAGCCACCCTCCAGAGCCCGCTCAACGAAGGCGCCAGCGGCTGGCAAGACTGCCGGCAAGCCCAGCACTCTCGCCTCGTCGAGGACAAGCCCGTGGCTCTCTTCAGCGCGGGTCGCCGACACCATGAGGTGGGCGCCGCTCACTGGGTGCTCCCCGAGGCCCTCGCGCTCGTAAGCGCCGTGCCACATGAGCTCCACGCCGGGGTGTCTTGAGAGCAAGGCGTCAAGCCAGCCCGGCTCTTGCTCACGCCCTGCGAGCTCTATGCGGACACGTCCAGGGGGCAGCTTCGCCGCCGCCTCGATGAGCAGATCGGCCCCCTTCAAGCCTGAGACCTGCCCCCAAGCAGCGACCACTAAAGGGGCACCCCCGGCAGGCGGCTTCGGGCGCGGGCGCTCGACCGGCTCAAGCTCGCACGCTGGGCGAGAGACGAGAAACTCGACGTCGAGCCCGTGCGGCGCCCAAGCGCGCGCGAGGGCCTCGCCGTGCGCCTGGCTGGGGACGAGCACCTTGTGCGCGAGCTCTAGCTCGCGCGCGAGCCCGCGTGTCCGCTCTGCCAAGATCAGCCGCCCCTCGCTCTCCCCCACCCATGGTGTGGCCGGGGGCAGGTGCGCCGCACAGCCGAGACAAGGGTCCGCTGCCAAAGGAACATCACACGGCAGCGGGTCTGCAGGGGGCACTCGAAAGGTGACGAGGCAGGTGGTGAAGTGGTCGTGCAAGGTGACGATCGAGGGCACCCTGCGACGCGCAGCTGTCAGGACCAAGTCTCGGCTGAGCCGCGTCCAGTGATGCACATGGACGACGTCCGGTCGCTCGTCCCGCAAGATCTGTTCGAAGGCCGCGCTGATCCGTCCAGACTTCGACTTGTGCCAGTGGTCGAAGTGCAGGTCCGGTCGGGCGAGAGTGTAGACCCGCACGCCGTCCTCTCTGACCTCTAGATCCCGCTCGACCAGACCCTCGCCGCGAGCCAAGGTCCCAGTCACCACGACCACCTCGCAGCCAGCCCGAGCCAATGCGGCCGCATCCACGGCTGCGACGAGCTCGGTCCCGCCCTTCAGCTCAGGCGGGAAGCCATGGACAGCCATCAACACCTTCATGCGGAGGCCTCCCGCTCGCTCTGGACCTCACGATAGACCTCTAAGAGCCTCGCGAAGTGAGCCTCTGCCGTGGGAGCAGGAGGGATCTGCATCGCGTCTAGCGCTGCTGGGTCGCGCAGGAGCTCCTCCAGCTTCGCGGACAATGCAGCGGAGTCTCCAGCGGGGAAGCGCCAGCCTCCGGCGCCCTCTTCGACCGCCTCTGAGAGTCCGCCGAGGTCGCTAACGAGGAGCGGGACACCCGCAGCGCGCGCCTCAAGGACGACTAGCGGGAGGTTCTCAAACCACAAGCTCGGGAGACACACGAGGTCAGCCTGCGCCAGCTCCCGCGGCACCTCGTCTCGCTCGAGCAGGCCACCCCAGCGCGCACCGGCCTCTTCGACCGCGCGCTCTAGCGAGGCTGTGTAAGCCGCGTCATGACCGGGGGGGCCGTAGAGAACTAGCTCGCCTCGTTCGCGCAACTCTGGGCTGAGACCCGCCCACGCCTCGACGAGGACGTGCGCCCCTTTGGAAGGTATGAGGGAGCCTAGGAAGCGCACCCTGAGCCGCTCGCCACGCGGGACACGACGAGGGACCTCTCCCTCAGCTAAGCCTGTCCCGAGGTGCTCCACGCGCGCAGCATCCAATCCCCAACGCACGAGCTCATCCGCGACGAAGCGGCTCGGTGAGAGGAAGCGGTCGACCTCTACGACAGAGCCGCGAACTCCCTCCTCGCGCTCACGCACTGCCACGCCGAGCTCCGCTGTGAGCCCCGGCGCCGGAGCCGAAGCCTCATCACGCTCTGCGAGGAGCTTGCGCGCCCGCCGCGCGGCCTCGGCGAGGTCGAGGCCTGTGCTCTCCTTCAAACGCACGAGCCAGCCGGAGATGCGCTCCTCCATGCTCGTCTGCGCAAACTTTGTGTGAGCCATGCACTCGCCGCAGCGAGCTAAGTCCACCTCATGGCAGAGCTCACCGTCCCACCCGAGGCGTTGCCCCCAGCGCGGGCATGAGAGCCAGAGGTCGTGGAGCGTGTAGACGACTGCTGCGCGATCATGCGCCGCCTTGATACAGCCCAGCGAGAGGTACATGAGGTGGTTGAAGTGAACGACGTCCGGTTGAAACTCCTCCAGCACCTCGACGAAGGCTCGCTCAGCCTCCGGGAGCTCCCAAGTCTCGCGCAGACCAGAGAGGTGGAGGTTGTTCACAAACTCGTGCACGCGGACGCCCTCATGCTCGCGAACGCGCAGGCTGCGATCCTCCTCGCCCACGTCCTTGTCAGCACAGAAGACCTCGACCTCCGCGCCCGCAGCAGAGAGCCGCGCCGCCACCGAGGCGGTATAGACCTCCGTCCCTGCGGTGTTCACAGGCGGGTATCGATGGCTCACGAGGAGGACGCGCACAGCTTGCATCCAACCAAAGCGAGCGGCTCGGTTCCACGGAGGAGCGACTCCTCCCTGCGATTCACGCGGCGAGCGCGCGCACCAGCCCCCACCAAGCGCGCGTGACGCCGGAGAGCCCGGCGTAGAGCAGCCCCCGCAGACCGTGCACAGCGTCAGGGGTCGCCGTGAGCGGCCCGCCCACGAGAAGGTCCTTGTCGCGGAGAACGCGACCCCCTGAGCGCTGGCGCCGCACAGCGAGGGTGCGGCCTATACCTCCAAGAGCAGCGAGCTCCCCGCGAATCCACGCGAAAGGATGACCGGAGACCAGCGCTAAGCCGAGCCCAGCTAGCTCATAGAGGAGCAGCGCCGGCGTCAGCAGGAGCAGGGTGCGCCAGCGCAGGTTGCGTGTGAGGAACATCCAGCGGTTGCGCGCATGGAGGAAGAGCCGCCGCGCCGGATAGCTCGGCCCTTCGCGGAAGCTCACCCCACGCGTCCCCGCCCGGTGCCTCACGCAGACGTCCGCGGTGACGCGCAGCCGCGCTCCTCGCGAGCGCAGGCGCCAAGAGAGGTCGAGGTCTTCGAACAAGATGAAGTAGTCCTCATCGAAGCCCCCAGCGCCTCGCACCGCGTCAGCGTCACAGAGGAGCGCGAGCGAGATGACGCAGTCTACGTCCCGCACCCCCGCCCCCTCGGCCGTGTCCAGGGGGGCGTAGAAGTTGTCTAAGGTGATCAGACCGAGGCAATTCGGTGAGCCGCCGTCGTAGTGCACGACCAAAGGAGCGTCGTCGAGGACGCTGCGAGGCTGCACCAGCGCGACGCCAGGCTCTACTGCGGCCAAGAGGACCTCCAACGTCTGCGGCGGGCACACCACGTCATTGTCGAGGAGCAGCACCCAGCGGCTCTTCGCGGCGGCGAGGCCGAGGTTGCGCGCTGCGGCCGGGCCGAGGTTTCCGCCCGCCTCGATGACCGTCACTTCAGGGAGGAGCTCCCGCGCGAGCTGCACGCTCTCATCGCTCGAGGCGTTGTCGACAAAGATCACCTCGCAGACCTCCCCCTTGAGCGCGGCGACGGCAGGGAGGGTCTCCCTGAGGTGCCGCGCCCCCTCATAGTTCACGACGACGACCGAGACCGGCGTCGTAGGCGCGAGCGGCGCCTGATCCTCTGGGCGCGTCTCGCTCATCACTCCAGGGGCAGCTCGAAGTCAGGGTGATTTACAGGTCGGCGGTGCCGAATGCAGTAGGGCAGATTCCAAAGCACGCTCCCTGCAGCCTTCAAGATCACCCACCACGCGCCGGGGGTCTCCCGGAGGGAGCGTCCGATACCGATGGTCCCGGTGGCGTCCGTGACCTCCCCTCCCTCCTCTGCTGCGCGGGGGCGTAAGACGACGCCTCTCAACACGAGCCAAGGGAGCTTCAAGAGCGCGCCCAGGGGAGCGTGCTTCAACATCGTGATCCCGGCGTTGCGTGCGTGGTAATAGAGGCTTCGCTTGCCTTGCTTGATGCCGAAGGGGGTCTCGTGAAAGACCTCCACCCCCGGGTACTGCAAGACGCGATAGCCCTCGTTCAAGAGGCGGCAGGTGAGATCGCGCTCATTGCCGTAGATGAAGAGCCGCTCATCGTAGTAGCCGACCGCAGCGAGCGGCTCGCGACGCGCGAGGGAGGCGCAGCCCCGGAAGGTGCTCATGTAGCGCTCCGTGTTCACCGCATCGGAGTCGCGGTATTGCGCCGGCATGCCAGGCTCCACCACCTTCGTAGAGAGCACCGCCGTCGTCTCTGGTTCCTCCATGAAGCGCGCGGTCGCGCCCTCCAGCCAGCCAGGTGGTAGGACGACGTCATCGTCCAAGATCGCGATCCAAGGCGTCTCCGCCTGCGCGAAGCCGACGTTGAACGTCTCGCACGCCCCATAGCGTGAGTGCGGCATCTCTACGAGATGAACAGCGGGGAACTCCTCCCGCACCATCTCCGCTGTCCCGTCCGTAGAGGCGTTGTCCACGACCACGACCCTCGCGAAGGGGCGCGTCTGCCTGAACAGCCCCTCGAGGTTACGCCTCACGCTCTCGACCTTATTCCAGGATGAGATCACAGCGGTCGCAGCGGGTAGCCCATCATCGACCGGCGGCGCCAGCTGGTCAGCTCGCCGCGAGAAGCTAGCGAGCTCGCGCGCGCTCACATCGCTAAAGGCCTCGCAGGCTAAGACGGAGGGGTCGTCTATGTTGATCGTCGCCGCGCGCCCTAAGGCCTCCGCCTTCTCCACGAGCCCTGTCGCGGTCACCTGGCTCGCGTGCGCCTCAAGGGCCGCGCGCTTCTTCTCGCGCCAGCGCGTGATGTCGCAGAGGACGCCCCGCGGTGCTGGCTGATTGACACCATAGAGGAGACACCGGAGCTCGAGCCCCTCTGTCGCGTCGACGAGCGCGCGCAAGACCGCGCGGTGGTCGGGGTGGTGCTCTAAGGGAGAGGGAGCGTAGACGAGCTCCGGCTGATGGAGGGCGAGCTCCTGGGCGATGCGCGGCGTGAGCTCGTCCTCATCTGCGAGCCCGCCGTCGGCGAAGCTCAAGACCTCGGGAGCGCTGAGGCCTAGCGCCTGCGCTGCCCGCGCTGCCTCCTCCTCGCGGTCTGTTCCGGAGCCCGAGCAGATCACGACGCGCACCTTGTCCCCTCTGTCAGCGTGAAAGGCGAGCATCCCTCCGCATCCCAAGACCTCATCGTCGGGGTGCGGCGCGAGCACGAGCACGCGCGCAGGCAAGCTCACAGGATCGACGAGCGGCGGAAACTCACTCCACACCGCGGGCGCAGCGGTCACGGCCGCGTCTTCAGTCGGATCGTTCTGGGAGGATTCCAAGGGATCACGAAGCGCATCTCTCATCCACCGCGGTGATCGCGGTGTACCGGCGCTCGAGCTCGCGGGCTGTGTGAGCCGCGGTCGGGAGCCAGTCGGGCAAGACGGCGCGCGCATCCTGCAAGAGGCCTCGCTCCGTCACAAGACCCCGCAGGCACTCCGCCCACGCCTCGAGGTCTCCCTGGGGCAGGACCCTGCCGGGAAAGCGCCCTCCGTGACCCGCGCTCGCGAGCCGCTCTGGGAGGGCCCCAGCATCAGAGACCAGGGCCGGCAGGCCCAAAGCGAGGGCCTCATCGACTACGAGCCCATAGCTCTCTCTGGCCAGCGATGGGAAGGCGGCGAGGTCAGCCTCCCGCGCAAAGCGCGCGAGCTCATCAGGCGTATACTGCCCATGCAGGTGGAGCTCTTGCCCGCCCGCCGCTCGACGCAGCTCTTCGTCAAAGCCAGCCTCGAGCTCCTTGCCGATCAAGATGAGCCGTACGCTCCCCTTAGGCAGCTTCGCCGCGGCGCGGACGAGGTCTAGCGCGCCCTTGATCTTCGCGCGGTTCCCGAAGTGCAAGACCGTCAAGGGTCCCTCGCGCTCGGCGCCGCCTCCCCTTGACAGCACGCGCGCAGTCGAGAGCTCTTCAGTGAGCGGCAGCTCCATTCCGGAGACGTCCAGCTCCTCGCAGAGGCCATGACCGACGACCTGCAAGCCACCCTCGGGCAACTCCAAGCTCTGAGCGAGGCTCTCCTTGAGCCAACGGCTGGGGACCAAGACCTCGCTCGCAGCGCGGAGCTCTGCCTCAAAGGCAGCGCGTCGATCGCTGAGGCGTCTCAGCACCTCCCCGCGGTTCCAGCCCGGTAAGTCTGGGAGCAGGCAGGACGCGCAGCCTGCTAGCTCTCGATCCGTGGGGCAGCTCGCCCCGTGCTCAGGCGCGCGAAAATAGCGCGGGCATGAGACGAAGTGGTCGTGCAGCGTGAGCACCACCGGGACCCGCTCGGCCAGGCGCCGGACGAGGTCGCTAGAGAAGGGTCCGTGGTGGTGGACGTGGACGAGGTCCACTTCCCCGACGGCCTCGTCCACGCGCTTCGAGAGGCTCGGGCGTGCGTGGTCTCTGGGGCTGCGCTCCCCTTCAAGGCGTGGAACGCGTACAGCCAAGAGTCCATCAACGAGCCCCGTCCGCGCGACCCTAGAAGTACCAGGTTCATCAGTCGCCGCGACGAGCCGGACATTGTGTCCAAGCCTCGCTAGCTCTCGCGCTTGAGCGAGCGCCACGCGCTCTGTACCCCCCTGCAGCTCAGGCGGGAGGAAGGGCAGGATGACAGCGACCCTCACGCCGCCTCTCCCGCTAGCGCGCTCAAGAGCTCTCTGTCCGCAGCTTCTGGTGCGCCGAGCAGGCAGAAGGCCTCGGCTCGAGGGGTGAGCCCGCCCTCGCTCTTTCCCGTGAGCAGGTGGGCGCGTCGTGCCGCGTTGGCTCGCGCGATCCCGTAGAGGTCTGTGTGCTCCAGCTGGCTCGAGTGCTCGCTGACAGCCGCGCGCTTGCGACCCCAGACCGCGCTCACATCAACAAGCCAGCGCGGCTCGAGGGGGGTCCAGACCTCGTATCCGAGCGCCAAACCATCGAAGGCTGCGAGCGCCAAGCCTAAGCGGGCGAGCCGCGCAGCGTGGAAGTGGTCAGCGTGTCCCTCACCGATCCAAGGCGCGTAGACGACGTCGGGGCGCGCGCAAGAGACGCTCATAGCGAGGCGTAGACTGAGCGCACCCAGCAAGCCGGCGTCGGGCTCGTGCCCCTCCGGGAGGTCCCAGAAATCGCACTTTGTGACGCCTAGGAGCGCCATACCTGCGACCGCCTCGTCTCTTCTCTTCTGGACGAGCTCATGGTCAGCCCGCCCGTCAGCCGTCCCGCGCGCGCCGTCCGTAAGGATGAGGACCTCAACCTCATCTCCGCGCTCGATGTGGCGCGAGAGAGTCCCACCGCAGCCGAGAACCTCGTCGTCTGCGTGAGGTGCGATCACGAGCACGCGCCCGCGCGGGAGCTCTTCGAAGTCATAGCGGGTCATGCTGCCTCTCTTGTCTCAGGTCTGATTTGGATCGCGTGTATCGTCGCGTCGGCTCCGCCCAGCTCGACCGGCGCGGTCCTCGTCGGCTGGTGCTTCTCGAAGGACCAGGCGCCGAGGTGACGCCCTGTACGCGCGCAGGCGGCGCGCACATACCAGCGGCCGGGGAAGAGCCAACCCCAGAGGGCGTCCCCGAGGCGGCGCTCACCACCCGAGACCACGGCGCCCGCGGCGAGCGGGAAGAAGGGGCAGGCGGAGATCTCGAGCAGGACCTCGCGCTCGCGCGGTAGGTCCAAGAGAGGTGCCTCCGACTGAACGCCGAGCTCCTTGAGCTCAAAGGGGAGCTCGACCGCGCTCCGGGCGAGGAGCTCCTCAGTCTCCTGCAGAGCCCGAGCAGTGTCTTCGTTGCCGTGGCGCGCATGAAAGAGCGCGCGCCCGACAGCTGCGCGTCGCGCGGGCTCACCGGCGAAGTCCTCGCCGCTCCCGGCAGAGCGGGACCAGTGGTGCAAGACGCGTGAGGCAGGCACGATCTTTGAGCTGAGCCCGATCGCGCGGAGGTCCTGCGCCAGCTGTGCGTCCTCGTAGTAGAGGGGATAGGCCTCGTCCATAGGCGCACCGAGCGCCCGGACGGTCTCACTTCGCATGACGACGCACGCTCCGGAGAGCATCTGGACCGCACGCGGCGCCTCGCACTGGTAGAAGGCTGCCGCGCTCCGCGCCCGACGCGCGAGGCGCGCGCGTAAGGCGGGGCGGTCAAAGCGAGCCTGCAGCGCGACGACCTCATCCGCGACGTGCGGCAGGTCGAGGCTCGGGTGGTGCAGCGTCTGCGCCTCATCCACAGACATCCTCGGCCCCACTGCACCGCAAGAGGCGTCACGCTCGAGCTCTTCGAGGAGCGGCTCGATCGAGCCGGCCGTGAAGTGGAGGTCAGGGTTCAAGAGCGCGACCGCGCCCGGCTCTGACTCTGGCGCTCCTCCCTCACTGAGCGCGTACCTGTAACCCAAGTTCATTCCTCCGGCATAGCCGAGGTTCTCCGAAGAGCGAACGACCTCGGCGCCCTCAGTCTCTAGCAAGCCGAGCCAGGGCTCTTCATAGTGCCCAGAGGCTGTGTCGACGACGACCACACGTAGATCAGCGGACGCGCGACCTTCGAGGGACCAGGCTCGCTTGAGGCTCTGAACGCACCGAACGCAGAAGGCCCCAGAGCGATGATTGACAATGATGGCGAGGAGGCTCTTCAAGACACCGCCTCCGCTTTGCCGCTGGGAGCGCGCCGCAACTCCAGCGCCCTAGGGTCCACGCTCCAGCTGTGCTCGAGCCTCACCAGCCCGACCTCTCGAGCATCCCCCATCACCACGAGGTCGTGGTCGAGGGCCGTCTCTTGGTAGCGGAAGACGCCGGCGTCATCAAAGAGCCAGAGCTTCACGAGGAAGCTGCCTGCGAGCAGCGAGAGGCGCGGCAGTCGCAAGGTGCAGACCCCGCCCGATCCGCTGAGGCTGACGCCGTCGTGGTGCGTCGCTGCGGCTGCACAGAGGGTCTGATCTCCGCGTACGAAGGCGACACCTAGCTGTACAGGGTGCCCCTCTGGGTCGGGGTTCTCCCAGCGGACGCGGAGCTCAATGTCTTCACCTGTCCGCACAGCGCGCGCCGGGAGACCTGAGTGACTCAGCACGACCTCAGCGCCAGTGATGCGCGGCCAGCTGGTGCGCGATGTCCCTCCTGACTCGATGCGCTGACGCCCCTCCTCATCCTGTTGACTCGCTGCGTAGGCGTGGGTCACCTCACACGCGTCGCCGAAGCCTCGGACGCGCCCTCCTTCCAACCAAAGCGCCTCATCACACATCTGGCGAATGTCATAGAGCGCGTGGCTGCAGAGCACGAGGGTGCCGCCCCCCGCGCGGAAGGCGCTGAGCCTGTCCACACACTTCTTCTGGAAGCTCAAGTCACCGACAGCGAAGACCTCGTCTAGCAAGAGCACCTCGGGCTCAACGCTCATCGCCGCTGCGAAGCCAAGCCTCATCGCCATCCCTGTGGAGAAGGTCCCGACAGGCTCGTCCGCGAACTCGCTGAGCTCTGCGAACTCGATGGCCTCGTCGACGCGCGCGCGCGCTCGGCGCGCGCTCAGCCCAAGCAGGACCGCGTTCTGGAAGGCGTTTTGACGCGCGCTGAAGCCGGGGTGAAAGCCAGTGCCGAGCTCTAAGAGGGAGGCGACCCGCCCGCTCGTACGAAAGCGGCCCGCGCTCGGAGAGGTGGTCTGCGAGAGCAGCTTCAGGAGGGTGGACTTCCCTGCGCCGTTGTGACCCACGAGCCCCAAGGAGCCGCCGTGTGCGAGCTGAAAGGAGACGTCCTCTAAGGCGGTGACCTCGCGGTGACCAGGCCTGCGCCCCGCAGTGAGGACCTCTAGCGCGCGCGACCAAGGGCCATCCCAGCGCTTATAGGACTTGCCGAGCGCTTGGGTCTCGATGGCGTAGCGCGGGCTGTTCATGAGGCCACCTCATCAGAGAGGCCGCCGCGCAGCGCGCGGGCTGCGGAGAGGCCTAAGCAGAGTGCGCCGAAAGCCCAGGGTGTGAAGCGGAGGAGGTCTTGACTCAAGCTCGCCCGCGCGAAGGGGGCAGCGCCCTCACCGAGGAGGACCCAACGCCAGGCCTCCACGAAGCTGTGCATGGGGTTGGCCTCCACCCAAATGAGCCAAGGCTCGATCGCAGGGAGGGCCGCGGGGTCAGCGACCCAGAAGATCGGGGTCGTGAACATCCAGACGGTCAGTGCGACGCCGACGAGGCTGGCCGTGTCGCGCAAGACGACCTGCGCGCAAGCGAGCGCCAAGCCGAGACCGAGCGTCCAAGCGAGGTGCAGGATGATGAGCAGAGCGGCGAGCGCGAGGTGCGCAGCAGAAGGTGTCACTCCCGCCACGAGCCACGCGACGGGGAGGAAGACAGCCGCGCCGACAGCGAAGGTCATGAAGCTCGTCAGGACCGGCTGCAAGACCAAGAGCTCGGCAGGAAAAGACGCACGCTGAACGAGGTTGCGACTCTCGAGGAAGGTCGTCGATGCGCGCGCAGCGCAATCGGCGAAGGAAGTCCAGGCCAAGACACCGGCAAAAATCCAGACGGCGCCTAGGCTGGGGCTCGCCTCGGGGGCGGCCGGGCGTAAGCCGAAGAGCTCGCTGAAGACGAAGGCGTAGACGACGAAGAGCGCGAGCGGCTGGACGAAGGGCCACAGCGGCCCGAGGGCAGTCCCCAAGAAGCGCGCGCGCCACTCACGACGTACCCATGTCAGCACGAGGTCGCGGTGAACGACCGCGCGCTCTGGGTAGCGCCAGAGCTCGGCGACGAAGTCAGCGGGGCCGGGTCGGTCGGGACCGATCCAACCCCCATGGGCACGGGGGACGTGTTGGGGCATTGCGGTGCGCCCTCCCTGGAGAGGGCCTCAACCGCATGGATCGGTGCTTAAGAGGCCCCCTGTTTAGCCAGACCTGCAAAATCCGACATCCAACGCCCGGCCGAACCAGACGTCCAGCATCAAAAAACCAGTAAACAACTGCAAATAAGAAGCTTAAGACGATCCAGGCGCAGCGCTCATCTAGGTTCCAAGAGCACGCAATCTGGGTGCGCTCGCGTCAGCTCAACGCCTATAGATCGCGGTCTCTTGAAGCCACTCTTGCTTCTGAAAGGTGTCCAGATCATCCGGATCTCGCTCCCCTTCTGCCCAAGTAGAGCTGATACCGCTGATCTGCCGGAACTGGGCCAGCTCGAGCGTCGCTCGCAAGGCCTCCACAAACTCATCTTGGGAGAGGCCCGCTCTTAAACTGACCCCAAAGCGATCCTCTAGCTCAAGCTGCACCTCCTCTTGGAAGAGGTCCCATTCCTCAAGCTCTAAAGCTGGTGAATAGCCCACCCGACTAGACCAAGTGGAGATGGACTTATCTGAATCACCGAACACGAGTTGAAGGTCGAACTCTTCAGCGACCCCTTCAATAGAGTGATCCGAGAATCGCTCAGTGCTCAGGTCATTGCAGGTATGGATGATGACAACGACCTCTCTATCCCCTTGAGAGCACCCAGAGAGGGCTGCAATTACGAGGAGGGTCCAAAGACAAGTTCCACGAACGGTCTGCATGAAGGGTCGCCTAGGTCTACGAGACACCACCGGAGACAAGGCTCCCCTTGATGACTTGTAACAGGAAGCGCGCGCGCTCCTTAGAGTCGCGAGCCTCCTCCCAGTCGGCGTACTGCGGATCGAGCGGACGGGCGAGGTTCTTGTTCACCTCGCGCTGGACTCGCACCTCTATCGAGAGGTTCCCCTCGTCGCTCGTGGAGTACTTGACCCAGGCGCGCTCGCGGAAGCCTTGGCCGCTGAAGGGCGCGAGCTCTGTGCGCCAGCCAGAGGTGACGGTGTTGTTCGCTGGATCAAAGCCTGGGGCGATCTGTGGGAAGCCCTCCCGCTCGAAGGCCATGCGCGTCACCTCCCAGAGCACACGCCTGCTGACCGTGGGCGCTCCAGACTCCACCCAGATGGAGTCCGGTGTCGAGCTACAAGAAGGGAGAGTGAGGAAGAGCATGGCGGCGATGGCCACGCAGCGCTTGGTGATGCTCATGAGATGGGTCCTGTACGCTCCGTCGCCTCTCTGTCCTTCTCCTTATCCCGCAGCACGATGCGCACAGGGACGTCTTCGAAGGGCAGCTCCTTACGAAGTCGGTTGGACAAGTACCTGATGTAGTCCTTCGTGAAAAGCTTCTTGTCGTTCACGAACAAGACGAAGGTCGGCGGGTTGACCTCAGCCTGAGTCGCGTAGTGAATCTTCGCGCGGTACCCCTTCGAGTTCGGGACCCGCGCGCTGAGAGCGCGCTCGAGGACGCGGTTCAGCTCGCCCGTCCCCACCCGGTGCTGCCCCTGCTCAAAGAGCTCCTCTGCCTTCGCGACGAGCTGATCGATGCCTTTCCCTTTCTTGGCAGAGAGCTTCACAAAGGGCGCCCAAGAGAGGCCGCGGAGGTGTAGGTCGAGGTCCTCACGGAACTCCTTCAAGGTCCGCTCAGAGAGGTCCCACTTGTTCGCAGCGATCACGACTGGTGAGTGGTGATCCATCACATAGCGCGCGAGCTTCTTCTCGATGGACGAGATGGGCACCGTCATGTCGAAGAGGATCACGACGACGTCAGCGCGCCTGATGGCGCGGTAGCTGCGGGTGTCGGAGTAGAACTCGATCGCATCAGCGATGCTCTTCTTCTTGCGCACCCCCGCTGTGTCGATGGCGACGAAGCGCTTCCCGTCACGCTCGAACACGACGTCCACAGAGTCCCTCGTTGTCCCCGGGATCTCGGAGACGATCATTCGCTCCTCGCGCGCGAGCTGATTGATGAGGGTCGACTTGCCAGCGTTCCTGCGGCCGACCACCGCGAGCTTCATGGTGGGGCGCTCTTCCTCAGGCGGCTTCTCTAGGAACTGATCCGAGCCGAGGACTTCGATCAAGCGCTCGTAGACCTCGGTCAACCCTTGCGCATTTTGCGCGCTGATCGGGAAGGGGCCGTCCCCCACTCCGAGGCGCCGGAACTCATCTGTGGCCCACTCGAGCTCTTCACTCTCGATCTTGTTGACGCACAGGATCACCGGGAGACCAGCGCCCCTCAGGGAGTCAGCGACCTTCTGATCGAGGGGCGTGATGCCGTCTCGGCCATCCACGAGGAAGATGATGAGGTCTGCGCTCTCGATGGCTGTGGAGACCTGCTCCTCTACGTGCGGGCCTAAGTCGTCGCGGTCCACGATCCCGACGCCGCCGGTGTCGATCACCTCGACCCAGCGCTCGTGACGCCCTCGGAAGAGCCGCGCCTGCACGGCGATCCGATCGCGCGTCACGCCCGCCGTGGGCTCGACGATCGAGACTCGGCTGCCGCACATACGGTTCAAGAGCGTCGACTTGCCGACGTTCGGGCGCCCTACGAGGCAGACGCGGGCGAGGCGTTGGTTGGTGTCATCCGTCATGATTCGTGGCAGAAGGGTACGCGAAACGAGGTCTCGAGGGGCTCAGGGGAGCCTCCAAGCACGGTGAAGCTGTCCTAAGACGCGCGCGCGGAGGCCCCTGCCCTTGGCTGCAGCAGCGAGGCGCTCAACCTCCTCGCGCGTCGGTCCGGGAGCGCCGCTGATTGGGGTCGCAGGCTGTAAGAACAGCCAGAGCTCCGAGGCGCGCTCCCTGACGTCATCGAAGAGCTCCTCGTAGGCAGCGGCGGGGTGACCACCAGCGATCACGACCTTGCCGCAAGCGTCCCGATCTCGAAGCAACCCAAGGAGCGCAAGACGGGAGCGCCGCCAGTCCTCATGGCTCACCGGGCTCGCCTCCTCCTCATCGAAGCCGACGGCCACAGGCGCGCCCATATCGAGTGGCAGCTTGAGGTCCGCGCTCACGTGATCACACGCTTGAAGGACGCGACGTAGGCTCTCAGGGTGCGCGCCTGCTGTCTCTAAGTGAACGCGGCGCCGCCCGAGGAGCGGACGCAGCGCGAGCAAGAACTCCGCCCAGAGCAGGGGCTCACCCCCGGTCACGCTCACCGTCATTCGACCAGTGGGATCCACTTCATCGATCCAACGCTGCGCATCTTCAGGGCTCGCCCAGGCGGGCTCACTGCGCTTCTCCGTCGTCGTTCGGACGCGGGCCTGCGCTCCTTCGGCAAGCTCCCATGAGCCGGGCGTGTCGCACCAAGCGCAGCGCAGCGGACAGCCAGCGAGACGAAGGAACACCTGCGGGCTCGCTGCATATAGACCCTCCCCCTGGAAAGAGGAGAAGACCTCCATGACAGGAGCCTTCAGGTCCTTGAGTTCGCGCTGCGACATAGCTGAGACGTGCCCTCTGGGCTGGAATGAGGACGGACCCCTAGGGCGCTCCTAGGGGTCCGCTCTTGAGCCGCAGGGGAGCGGCCCTGTTCAGGTCGTGTGAGCCTACTCTTCGGCTGCTTCCTCAGCTTCCTCGTTGGCTGCGGCCTTCTCTTCAGCCTCCTTCTGCTTGTCTCCCTTCTTCTTCTTGATCTTGAACTTCGTCCTGACCTTCGGGAGACCGAGGGGGGAGTCCGCGTCAGCGTCAAAGCGGCCCTCCTTCTTCAACTGAGTGATCCGCTCAATGCGGGTGAGGACGCTGCGCTCGCCGACGAGAGAGCCGGCGCCATGGAGGCTGGGGTGAATGCTCATGAGAGTAAGGTGGTTAGTGGTGTTCGTGTCGCCCCAGAGTGATCTAGGGCGTGATCTGTTCGAACACTCGGTCGCGCTTCAGCGCTCAATCAGCTTGTCGATGTTGTACGGGAAGGCGCTCGCGTAGTCGCCGGGCTTACCATAGGGCTTGGGGCCGGGGACCAGCTGAAGCTCACGCTGAAAGCGCATGAGCTCCGGATCGCTCTTAGAAGGCGCCGCACCTACGCAGACATAGACGTAGTCGCCCTTCACGATGGGAGTGACGACTGGGAAGCCCATCTCTTCGAGGTGCTTCGCTGTCTGGTATGCGCGCCGCTGACCTTGCTCGTCTGCTCCGTAGTAGATAACGCGCAAGGTGACGAGGTTCTCCGTATCCATGAAGGCGCGCGTGTGCAGCTCCATGGGGCTGGCAGAAGCCGTCTCATTTACGGGGGCCGGGGCCGGCACAATGTCTCGCTCCGGCGCGCTGGGATTCATCCTCTGCGCCAGAGGCTCCGAGACCACTCCCACCGGCGGCGGGACCCCCGCCGGCGATGCGGGCGTCGTCTCTGGCGCCGCTTGCACAGCGCCACCCGCAGACCAGCGACCGAGGAAGAAGGCGCCGATGATCAGCACACTGAAGGTCACTGCGAAGACCTCTGGAGCCACGTCAGGGAGGCCGCCCTTAGGCTTCCTCTTCATCGACGGGGCAGGCTTAGTCTCCTGGGGAGCGCCGCTGCTCTCGGGCGCGCCCTCCTCTGACGAGGCCTGGAAGGCCTCCAGCATGTTCTTCTGTCGAGGTGTCACTCTCTACTCTCCGCAGGGTCACTGCGTTGCGATGGGTGGGAGCAAGCTCCCGGGGCGTGTAGGCTGGTTCTGACTGGGCGAAGGAGCCCAGACCGAGTGCTCAAGTTGTCCAAAGAGATCACCGGCCCCAAGAGGTACCGGCGCCCCCTTCTCGTACCGATGGTACGGCGAATGGGGCGGAGAATCCTAGTCGCACTCCCTAATAGGGTCAACGCGTTGGCCCTCTTCCTCGCCCTCGGAGGGGTCCTGGGAGCTTCATGCGGTCAAAAAACGCCCCCTGGGGCCCCCCAGGAGGGTCTCCCCGATGAGGCAGCGAAGCGCGGGCTGGTCCATGTGAACCGCTCTGGCGGCTCAAAAAAGAGGGCGATCCTAGAGGCTGGTGGCGCCGGCGTCGCGCTGCTTGACCTTCACTCAGACGGTGACCTCGACGCGATCTTTGCTCAGGGCTGCGATTCTCTCGAAGAGCTCCTCGCTGGGGACGGCGCAGACCTCGCAGTGTTCGCTTCTGATGACGGTCAATTCACCGAGCTACAGGGCCCCAAGCTGAGCGGCTGGTGGACCGGGCTCGCGACAGGTGACCTCGACTCCGACGGCGATGTCGACCTGGTCGCGGCAGGCTTCGGCAGCCTGCGGGTCTTACTCCAAGCGGAGGACGGCGCACTACTCCCTGGCCCGGAGCTCCTCCCCGAGGGCGCACGTCTCTCCGACTCTGGCGCGCCAGCTTGGTGCACAAGTGTCGCGACCTTGGACGTCGACCGTGATGGCAACCTCGACCTCTACGTCGGCTGCTACCTCGACCTCGACCCGCGCGCGATCCCTGCTGGCGCGCTAGGTGAAGGCGCGCTCGCAGTACCATGTCGTTGGAAAGGCCTCGACGTCTACTGCGGACCGCGCGGACTCAGGGCGCAACCGGACCTCTTGCTCATGGGGAACGGAGACGGGAGCTTCCGCGATGAGTCACAGCGCCTCTCTGGCGAGGGAGCTGGTTACACCTTGAGCGTCCTCCCCTTTGACGCTGACGGAGACGGCGACACAGACATCGCGGTCGCCTGCGACTCCTCACCCAACCGCCTGTGGATCTCAGACGGGAGTGGGAGCTTCTCCGACTTCGGATATGAGGCTGGCTTTGCGCTCAGCATGGACGGGCAAGCCGAAGCAGGCATGGGACTCGCTGCAGGAGATGTAGACAGAGACGGTCGCCTCGACCTCGCGGTCACTAACTTCTCCGAGGAGCCGACGCGATTGCTCTTGGGCGCGCCTGTGGGCTTCACTGATGCGACCTATCGCTACGGGCTCAACGCAGAGTCACGGCCGCTGCTCTCTTGGGGCGCGCACCTCATCGACCTCGATGGCGACGGCTTCCTCGAGCTCTTCACGACGAACGGGCACGTATACCCTGAGGCGGACGAAGAGCTCACCGGCACGAGCTACCACCAGCCGGACACCCTGTGGCGCTTAGACCCCTCCACGCGCTGCGAGCGGTTCGAAGCGCGCGCTGCCTCTTCGATCCTTAGCCTCCCTCGCGGCACTAGGGGGAGCGCTGTAGGCGATGTAGACGGTGACGGTAGACCAGAGCTCCTCATCTCTGCGATCGACGGCGCTGCGATCCTCGGCATGAACCGGCTAGGACAAGAGAATAAGCGCCTCTGCGTGCGTCTCTTAGGTCCACAGTCCCCCACAGAGCGCGCCCCTAGGACCCCTCGAGACGGCACCGGCGCGAGGTGCGTCTTGGTCCTGGGCGAGGGAGCTCAGCAGCACGCGCTCCTCTCCGAGAGCTTCACAGCTGAGGGCTATCAGTCAGCGTCGAGCCCTTGGCTGCACTTCGGCCTAGGCGAGCGCGCGAGCTACACAGCGCTTCGAATCACTTGGCCCTCTGGCCAGACCGAGGAACTCGGCAGTGGCAGCGCAAATCGCAGACTCTGGGTACGCGAGGGGGAAGGGATCATCAGGGAGGAAGCCCTTTGAAGGCGCTCCTCATCATCGCGCTCTTCCAAGCGCAACAAGCTGAGCGTTGGGAGGAGCTCATCGAGCTTGGCCTACACCGTCAGGTCTTGAAGGAGGCGCACACCTCATTGGGTGCAGACGATGCGAAGGCAGAGCACCTCGCGAAGACAGAGCACCTCGCGAAGGCAGAGCACCTCGCGCTGGCAGCGCGCGCCGCTGCGAGTGCTGGGCAGCTC
The DNA here is from genome assembly GCA_022446815.1 of Planctomycetota bacterium. Classification (GTDB taxonomy): domain Bacteria; phylum Planctomycetota; class UBA1135; order UBA1135; genus JAKVCE01. Next base: position 57,209 of record JAKVCD010000013.1, on the reverse strand, counting down.
GAGCTAGCAGAGCGCTGGCTAGAGCGTGGCGAAGGCCCCGCCATCGAGCTCGAGCGCGCGAGGCTCTTGCTTCATCAAGACAAGCTAGAGCAGGCCCTCGCGCTGACACTCAAGCCTGGCGAGCCTCCGCATCCGAAGTACCCAGAGCGGGCCGACGGCTGGATGCTGCCCTGCAGAGCGCTCTCCCGCGCGGGCGAGCTTGAGCGCGCTCGCCCGATGCTCGAGGCGCTGGTCACGCGCTTCCCACAGGACGACGAGGCCCCCGCTGCACTGCACCTCCTCGCTCAGGCCGCGATCACTGGAGGTGACCTTGAGGGAGCTCGCAGCTGGCGGGAGCGCGCCCTCAGCTCGGCGCGCTGGCGCGCTCTCTTCGACGCACGTCGAACGCAGGCTCTTGAAAACCCTCAAGATCCCCTACCCCGCCTAGGCTTGGCAGCGCTCTGGCTAGAGGTCGATCGAGCAGAGGAAGCCCTCGGGGTACTGGATGAGCTGCTCAAGCTCTCTCCACGCTTCACTCGCGGACACGCTCTCCGTGGAGACGCCCTGCGCGCCCTCGGCGACTTAGACGGGAGCCTCTCGTCTTGGTCAGAGGCCCTCAAGCTGGACCCGGAGCTCCACGCGGCGCGCTACAACCGCGCGGTCCTCCTGATCGGGAGGGAGCGCTGGGAGGAGGCCAAGGCCGACCTGACCCTCCTCGTAGAGCTGGAGCAGGCCCAGCGGCCCCCTCTCCTGGACGCTCACAAGCACCTCGCGGCCGCCCTAGAGGGTCTAGGCGATGTTGAGGGCGCTCGCAGCGCTCGCGCGCGCCATGAGAAGCTGCAGAAAAAGTAGCGTAAGCCCATTATATTAAACGACTTACGCGCAACCCATAGCCTCACTGACCGCCCAAGGCCTCCAAAGCCGGGGCCAGCTCGGACTCGAGGAAGCCCCTCGCAGCGTCGGCATGTGGGCCATGTGGCTGGGCCTCCAGAGAGGCCCTGAGCAAATCTGCCGCCTGCTTGAGCTCTCCGAGGCGGGCCATGGCCCGCGCCAGGTTCACCTCGACAGGCTCCGGGAGGTCCAGCCCCTCCGCCTGCGCGGTCTCCCAGACCAGCCCCCAATGCCGCTTCGCACACGCATTGTCACCTAATCGGAAGCAGACGACGCCCAGGTGGTTCTGGGCGGCGAGCAGCTTAGGGTCCAGCCTCACGGCGCGCTCAAAGTGGCGGCGGGCCTCATCGAGGTCCCCCCCCTCATAAGCTTTCACCCCCTCCGTGACAGACTCCATGGCGGCCTCTGCGAGGAACTGGGCTCCGCTCCCAAGCTCCGCGTCTCCGAGCCCGTGCTCACGCGCCTGACAAAAGAGATCTAATGCCCGCTCTCTCTCCCCCTGCAAGAGGACTACGAGAGCGGCGCGCTTCTCCATGGTCGCGAGCTCTCCGATGACCGGATACCCCTCTGAATAGAGCTCCTCCAAAACCACCAGCGCATCCAAGATTCGCTTCTCTGCGAGGAGGACATCTGAGAGAAGTCGCCTCGTCTCGAACTCCTGCGGGTCGTGATGCAGGGAGCGCTCGACTGAGCGCAGCGCAGCTCCAGCGCGGCCCTTTCCGAGGTGCTCTTTCGCGATGAGCAGGTGAGCCTGCGCGGTCGCCCGGTCAACGAAGGGCAGGCTCGGATCTAGCTCACGCGCCGCCTCTAGCTCCCTCAAGCCCTCAGCAGCGCGGCCTGATTGAGAGAGCAGGTGGACCGCCTTCGCACGGTGCACCTCTGCCATCGCCCCCCCCAGCTCATGCGCGAGCTTCAGCTCTTGAAGGGCGCTCTCTGTCCTCCCGTGCGCGGAGTGGAGCTCACAGGCCGTGGCGGGCACGCGGACGTCTCTGGGCGCTGCGCGGCGAGCCCGCTCTATCGCGCGCTGGGCATCCAGATCGCTCCCCTCAGCCGTCAGCAGCCGGGCGCGCAAGAGCTCAGCCTCCACGCCGAGCTCCTCTCCATGCCTCTCCAGCGAGGTCCGCGCGGACTCCAGCGCCCCGAACTCGATGGAGCGGCGGAGCTTGAGCGCCCACTCCAACTCGACCCGGTCGGTCCTTTGAACGCGAGTTTCCAAGCCCCCGCTCGAGGGAGCGGGCTCTTCCAAGTCCCCGCCGCAGCCCGTGATGCAGCAGAGGGCGAGGGAAAGTGGGGTGAGGATCGGGCGCATGACGTCGAGCAGGATAGCGACGGACGTTATCCTGCGCGCCATGAAGGAGGTCCGCTTCGTCACATATGGCTGCAAAGCCAATCAATACGACACCCAGGTCCTGCGCGAGGCCCTCGCCAGGCGCGGGTGGAGTGAGACGGACAAGGACGCGGAGCTAGTCGTGGTCAACACCTGCACTGTGACCGCTGAGGCTGGCCGGAAGGCGCGCCAGCTGATCCGGCGCCTCGGGCGAGAGAACCCCGACGTGCGGATCGCGGTCACCGGCTGCCTGGCAGAGAGCGAGCCAGAGGTGCTGCGTGAGCTGCCCGCCGTGGACTGGGTCTTGGGCAATGGCGAGGCGAAGCGCCCGACCAACTTCTTGAGGCACCTCGGAGAGGAGGTCGACCCGGAGGAGGTAGGCATCCCCGCCGGGATCACCGAGTTTGCCGGGCACACGCGAGCCTTCCTAAAGATCCAAGACGGCTGCGACATGGCCTGCGCCTTCTGCATCATCCCGAAGGTGCGCGGCAAGAGCCGCTCCCGACCGCTTGCCGAGCTCGTCGCAGAGGTTCAGCGCCTCGTCGAGGCCGGGCACGTCGAGGTCGTCCTCTGCGGGATCCACATCGGACACTGGGGGAGAGACCTCGGGCTAGAGCTCGCCGACCTCGTGCGGGCCCTCGCAGAGGCCGAGCCTCGCGACGCCGAAGGCGCGCCCCTCGACTTCCGCCTGCGCCTCTCTTCGATTGAGGCCACAGAGGTCACCCCGAGCCTGCTCGCGCTCATGCGAGAGCACCCTCGGCGCATCGCACAACACCTCCACATGCCCTTGCAGTCAGGAGACGACGGCGTGCTGAAGGCGATGAACCGCTGGTACGACACAGAGACCTACCTGCGCGCCTGCGAAGAGATCCGCGCTGCGCTCGACCGCCCCGCCTTCACGGCAGACGTCATCGTCGGCTTCCCCGGAGAAGACGACGCAGCCTTCGAGCGCACCCTGGAGACTGTCCGCGCTGCTGGCTTCGCGCGGATGCACGTCTTCCCCTTCTCAGCTCGACCGAGCACTCCAGCTTATGAGCTGAAGGGAGCGCCGAAGCCCGAGGTCGTCCGTGAGCGCCGCGCAGCGCTCAGCGAGGCAGCCGCTCTGATCGGGGCCGACTTCCGCCGCTCCCTCGACGGAGCAGAAGAGACAGTCGTGCTTGAAGGGACCGTCGGACTCTCTGGCCGCTACCAGCGAGTCGTCGTCCCGATGGGCGAGGACCTCTTCCCCGGCGACCTCGTCAACGTCACCCTCAAGGCTGAGGCTTCGGACGATGGAGAGGTCAGCTTGCGTGGTGAGCGCGCCGCCACAGAGGTGAACGTTTGAGCAGTCGACATGAGTTAGCGCACCTGCGCGCCAGCCTCGACGCCGCGGTGCGGCGTCGCGCAAGCAGAGGGCACCGACGCGCTGCAGCAAGCGAGCTCCAGCTCACCCCTGCTCCGCGAGAGGAGCGAGCGCCCAGGCGTGAAGAGCGCTCGCAGCAAGCCCCTTTGGAGCAGCCCCCCGTCGTCAAGGTGCTGCAACCCGTCGCCGCTCCTAAGAGAGAGGTAGAGGGCCTCCCCGAGCAGCGCGCGCTCGCAGCTAGCGCGACGACCCTTGAGGAGCTCCGGAGCGGGGTCGCTAGCTGCGAAGCCTGCGGGCTCTGTGAGACGCGCAAACAGACGGTCTTCTCCGACGGGGGCGTATCCTCAGGCGTGATGTTCATCGGAGAGGCGCCCGGCGCTGACGAAGACGAGCAAGGCCTCCCCTTTGTCGGTCGCGCAGGCCAATTCCTCACCCGGATCATCGAGCTCGGCATAGGCGTCAAGCGCGAAGACGTCTACATCGCGAACGTGCTCAAGTGCAGGCCTCCTGAGAATCGAGACCCCAAGCCTGACGAGAAGGCGCTCTGCACAGCCTGGCTAGATCGGCAGATTGAGCTCGTGAACCCCAAGGTGATCGTCGCTCTAGGGCGACATGCAGCGGTCCACCTGACCGGCATGGACCTCTCTATGGGGCGTCTCAGAGGCCAGGTCCACAGGGTCAATGGCCGCCCGATCGTGCCCACCTACCACCCCTCCTACCTGATCAGACAAGAGGGCTCCTCAAGCTTTGTTCGCACCAAGAAGTTGGTTTGGGAGGACATCCAGCTAGCCATGAGAGAGGCTGGGCTGGCCTAAGGAGGCCCAAATCATGCCCTGAGGCCCTAAAAAAGGGCCTTCGGGGTTACCTGGCGAGGGCGCCCGGATAGCAACTCTCTGGGTGGAAAACAGCCCTCGATGCCCTCGTCTGGGCTCCGGGACAAGTTGACCCCCTCTCCAGGGAGGGCTATCCTCCTCACCCTTCTTATCTGCGGGATCCTGAGGTCTCGCGGCCTGAGAAGGAACACAACGAGCCCGGACTCTGTTCGGGCGCTCTAGCGGGGTTCGCTCCGCGCACAAGAATCATCGACCTCTTATCAGCCGGAATCGGCAATTCGCACGCCGTGTGAAGTGTCGCCGGTCTCTCAATCCCCGCCCAACAGGGAAGCTTCATTAGCCCATGCGTCTGCAGAGCCAGCTCCTCCCCGCCTTCACACTCCTCCTCACCGCCTGCAACATGCTCGGCACTGCAGAAGAGGAGGCAGCCCCCGCGCCCGCGCCCGTCGCCGCCGCAGAGATCGCACCTGCTCCTGCTCCTAAGGCGAAAGTCGTCGCTGCGAGTCCGGTGGTTCGCTCCGACGATCCGGAAGTGCAGCGCGTCCAGCGCCGCGCGGGTCAGCGAGACGTCCTCGCGCGCCAGTTCATCTCTGAAGGCGATATGCAGGTTGAGAACGCCGAGTTTGAAGGCGCGCTCATCTCTTATGCGTCCGCCCTCGAGGTCGACCCGGGCAACCAAGAGGCCCGTGAGCGCATGCTCAAGGTCGAAGCGCTTATGGGGAACACCTACGCCGTCGCCGCTGACGCCCTCGCCGATGAGGTCGAGCGAGAGATCGTCCGCCGCGCGCAAGCCCGCATCTCAGCGGACCGCGCCGCGACGCTCGGTGACAACGCCCTCCGCGCAGGCCGTTATGACGACGCCATCGCTCAGTACCGTGAGGCTGAGCTCATCCTCCGCTATCACCCGCTGATCGCAGACGGCTCCCTCGACGAGACGATCATCTCTGGCAAGCTCGCCAGCGCGATCTCCCTCGGCGCAGAGGCTGAGGCTGATGCTGTCCGCCGCGCCGAGCAGGCTGCCGAGGACGCGAGCCGCGCCGAGGCCGAGGCTGAGGCCGCGCGCATCGCCAACAAGCTCTCTACCCTCTTCGCGGAGGCCAACGCGGCCTTCTTGAACGAGCAGTACCAGAACGCGGAGGCGCTCTGCACCCAAATCCTCCTCGATGACCCCAGCAACGAGGACGCCCTCAGCCTGCGTGAAGTCGCCCGCGAGGCCCGTCACGCTAGCGTCGAAGAGCTCAACCGCCGCGACTATCGCGAGCAGTGGCAGCGCACCTTCGAGGAGCTCGACACCATGGGCGTGCCCCAAACCGAGGCCCTCGTCTTCGATGACCTCCGCCGCTGGCGTGAGGTGTCACAGCGTGAGCCCCTCGAGCAGGTCTCGACTGTCGACGCCCTCGACGCCTCCGACAAGGCCGCCGTCACGGCCCGCCTGGACAGCACCCGATTCGCCCCTAACTTTGAAGGCGAGGACGGCGACGGCGCTGAGCTCAACCAAGTCGCCGCGTTCCTGCAGGACGTCACGGGCGTCAACTTCGTTGTCTCGACCCGCGTCATTGAGGACCTCGATGAGGACGAGACCATGATCCGCCTCACCCTCCCCGAGCGCAGCGTGACGCGGATCCTCGACATCATCGCTGAGACCCGCGAGAACCTCCGCTGGAAGATTGAAGACGGCGTGGTGAAGTTCGTCACCCGTGAAGAGCTTGTCGGCGGTCAGGTCCTGCGCATGTATGAGGTGCGCGACCTCATCCGTCCGATCCCCGAGTTCCCCGGCCGCGACGTCAACGTCTCTGTCTCTGGCGGCCTCTTCCTCCCTGAAGAGGACCTCGAAGAGCGTGAGGCCAACGTCGTCACGAGCGATCTCCTCGACACCCTCATCCGGAACAACATCTCGCCTGATTCTTGGGACGAGGACCCGGCGAACAGCCTTCGCATCAACGATATGGGCGTCATGATCGTCAACCAGACGCCTGAGGTGCACGCGCAGATCCGCGAGCTCCTCACTGACCTCCGCGAGGCCACAGGCATCATGGTCGATATCGAGGCCCGCTTCCTCCAGGTCGCGGACAACTTCCTCGAGGACATCGGCGTCGACTTCCGCGGCCTCGGCCAGCCTGGCCTCGGCGCGGACGGCTTCTTCGATGACTTCGGTGACGCCACGACACAGGGGGAGCTCGGCGGCGACATCGGCCAAGGCACGGACTTCGGCGCCTTCCTTGACGAGAGCGCTGGTGACCTGCGCGCCCGCGTTGAGAACCTCTACGAGGACGCCCTCTACGACTCCCTCTTCGATCAAGACGCGCTGCGTCCCACCGGCGGCCTCAGCTTCCAGTGGACCTACCTGAACGACCTCCAGCTGCAGCTTGTGCTGCGCGCCGTGGAGAAGTCAGAGCGCACCGAGATCGTCTCCTCCCCCAACATCCTCGTCTCCAACACGGGCCGCGCGAACCTGACCTTCCTGAACCAGGTCGCCTACGTGAAGGACTTCGACGTAGAGATCGCCCAGGCGGCATCGATCGCTGACCCGATCGTTGATGTTGTGGAAGAGGGCGTGATCCTCGACGTCCGCCCGATCGTCTCGGCTGACCGTCGCTTCCTCACCATCGAGCTGCGCCCCACGATCGCGCAGTTGACGCGTCCGATCCAAGAGGTCGTCACGACCCTCGGCTCTCAAAACTCCGTCACGATTCAGCTCCCCGAGCTCGATCTTCGGAAGGCGCGGACCTCGATCCCGATGCCTGACGGCGCGACCGTCCTCCTCGGTGGCCTTAAGAACTCCGAGAAGGTCTCGCTCCAAAGCGGCGTCCCGATCCTGAACAAGATCCCGTTCGTCTCGGCCCTGTTCGAGCGCAAGGGCAACTCTATCTCCAACCGGAAGCTGATGATCCTCCTCAAGGCGGACATCGTCATCCCCGAGGAGAAGGAGCCGACCCCCGCGCAGCTGGGCTTCTAGCTCTCTTAGCGCGTCAGCCGCCGCTGCACTAGGCGGCGCCGACGTCACGACAACTCACATGAGAGGTCGCGTAGCGACCTCTCTTCACTTACCGGGGCCTCGGTGCGCGGATCTCCCGCGCGCTCGAAGGCTTCCGTATCCACTACGGACGGGGCGGGTATCTCCCCTGCCCCATGTTCCAGACTCTGCACACCTCTAAACCGAACTTCGCTATGACGAGCCAGCGCCTCCGCCCCGCGCGTCACGTCCTCCGCTCCCTCACGCTGGCTGCCCTCTTCACGGCAGCCACGCCTGGCCCCCTGTTCGCTCAGAGCGACGCTCAGATCCGAGAGGACATCCGCTTCGCGCGCGGTGTCGCTGAGGAGTGGGGCTTCGTTGATCTCGCCGACGGGATCCTGGCTGACATCGAAGCCGGCAACGTGCCCGCCGCCATGTCAGAGGAGCTCGGCCTGGTGAAGTGCGACCTCTATCGCGCTGCCGCGGTGAAGAGCCGAGACGCAGACAAGCGCAACGACCTCCTACAGCGCGCGATCGACGCCTACGCGGCCTTCTGCGAATCCAACCAGTACTCCGAGCAGCTCCCTCAAGCAGAGCTCGGCTTGGTCAACACCTCCAGCGTCTATGCACGCTCCCTCGAGCTGGCCATCGAGGAGGCCATCGGTGCTGAAGCTGAAGAGCTCGCTGAGAAGCGGCGCGAGGTCCTCACCAAGGCGGTCGCCAAGACCGGCGACCTGATCTCAAACCTTGAGAACTCAGATGACCAGAGCGAGGCGAAGAAGCGCCAGCTCTATGAGCTGATGCTCCAGCGCGCGCAGATGCTCTACGACGTGGCGCGCACCCAGGACGAGGGTCAGTTCAACTTCGAGCAGGCGCTCATGACCTGCGAGAACCTCGTCTTCAAGGCCGGAGAAGGCACCCCCCACTGCCTGCGTGCCTACAACCTCATGGGTCGCACCTACGCTGCGATGCAGAGCTGGGAGGAGGCCGCCGCCTTCTTCCAAGCCGTCATCGACGTCGCGATCCCGGCTGACCTCGATGAGTGGAAGGAGATCGTCAAGGAGCTCGAGCTCCAGCAGTCAGACAAGGAGCAGCGCTGGCTCTTCGTTGAGCTCGCGACCCCTGGTCTAGTCGAGGCGTTCGCGAGCTCTGGCGAGATGGGCGAAGCCTGCCGCTTCGCGCTCCATCTCTACAACACCCAGAAGCGTGAGGGCTTCGAGTTCAGCCGCGAGCTCGGCTACCCCGCTCTCCTCGTGGGCGCGGGCATCCTCCTGGACTCTGGCGGCTGGGTCGGGGGCAACCTCTCCTCTGGCGAGACCGCATGGTTCCAGAGCGAGGAGGAGGCCAAGGACGCCGGCGCCTCACGGCGTAACCGCATCGCCTGCGCTGACCTCGCGCTGAAGATCGCACAGCAGGTGAACACTGAGAACCAGGGCAACATCCTGCAGGTGCGCGCCCAGAAGCTCATCAGCCAGATCATCACCCGCCCTGGCGTCGAGGTGCAGCCGGCGGTCCTCTATGAGGCCGCTGAGGGTCACTACAACGAAGGAAACAACGTGGAAGCGATCAAGGGTCTCAAGCAGGTGCTCGCCGCCCTTGACGACTCAGACGAGGCGACCCGCCTCGAGCTCGCTCCCAAGACCTACTACTACCTCGGCCGCTCCTACCAGCAGCTCGATCGGCACCTCGAAGCGATCATGGCCTTCAAGGAGGGCGTGACCTCTTATCGCGGTGATCCGGAGTACGACGCCTACAGCGCCCAGCAGCTCTATAAGTCCGCTGATCGGATGCGCAAGACCATCCGTGACGATGACCAGATCACCGCGATGTTCAACGAGGCGGAGACCATCGCTGCTCAGCTCTCCGAGGCCAACAAGGACGAGATCCTCTTCCGTCAGGCGGAGAAGCTCCGCGGTGAGCGCAAGTTCGCAGAGGCCATCCCGAAGTACGAGCAGATCGAGAAGCTCGCCAACGACTACGAGAAGGCCCTCGTCGCTATCGGCGAGTGCAAGTTCCGGCTGGGTGAGACCGAGGCTGCTGAGGCGAAGTTCAAGGACTACGTCGAGAGCTACGTCACCGACGAGGAGAACTCGGTGGAGAACAGCCCCGTCCGGGCGGCGCGCCGCTCAGACGCCCTCGCCAAGGCGCGCTTCTACCGCACCTTGATCGCATTCCAAGCGGCAGACAAGACCGGCTTCGACCAGGGCCTCTGGGACCGCGTGATCGAGCTCGGCGCTGACTACCCCGACCTCCACCCCACCCAGGACACCCACGCCCCCTGGACGATGCGCATGGTCATGAACGCGCACGTGTCCAAGGTGAACGTCACCGCAGCCCGAGAGACTCACCGTCGCCTCTCTGAGGATTACCCCGACTCATCTTTCACCCCCGTGGCCTCGCTCGAGCTGCACGGCGCGCTGAAGAAGCTCCGCAAAGAGGCGGAGGATAAGGGTGAGACCGAGAGCGCTGCGCAGACGCTGCGTGAGATGGCTGAGCTCTTGGAGTTCGCCAACAAGAACGCGGTCAAGTTCTCCTTCAAGAACACCCGCACTGAGGCCTCCCACTGGTATGACCTCGGCGAGTACGAGAAGGCAGAGAAGGTCATGCGCGCGCTCATGGAGCGTCCGACCGATGACCCGAACGAGCAGAACACGATCAATAACTATGTACGCCCCGAGCTAGCACAGGCCCTCCTCGCGCAGCGAGAGGTCGCTGAGGCCCTTGAGATCCTCCGCGAGCTCATGGATGGCGGAGGCAGGCCTACCAAGCAGGTCGTCCTGAGCTACTGCCGCGGCGTGTCTGGCTGGATCGAGGGAGCGGCCGGAAAGATCAACATCATCCCCGGGGCAGCAGCTGACGCTGCAGAGCTAGATAAGGTCATCGAGACCCTCAACGCCATCTCCAACTCCAAGGAGGTCGATAAGTGGACCTGCGACTGGTACGGCTACAAGTTCCAGCTCGCCTACACCTACTACGTCTACGCGACCGCTGACTGGGGCCCCCAGGACCAGCGCAAGAAGGACTCAGCTCGTCGTCAACTCGACGTCCTAGTCCAAGAGTTCGGCGCGAACTTCGAAGGCATCGAGACGGCGTGCGAGGAGGCTGATGACGAGCTCAAGGCCCGCTTCGGCGACGACGTCCTGCGCCGACGCTTCGTCTGGCTTTGGAGGGAGGTCCAATGATCCCCGCCCTCATCTCCCCGCTCACAGCGACCCTCTCCGCTTCGACCATGCGACTCTTCAACAAGCTCACTCCCAAGCTGCCCCTCGCCCTTGGCATCCTCTGCCTCGCGGCACCTGCTGTCGCGCAGCAGCGCCCGGACCAGATCTACGTGCTGGACACTCGCTCCGGCTCGATCAACATGCTTCCGGGCGTCGTCCAAGAATACGGCCTCACTGAGACCGTGATCATCCGCAACGGCAAGGAGCGCAAATACGACACTTCGCGTGTCGAGCGCATCGTTTGGGGCAGCGTCTCAGGGAGCTTCCGCGAGGGTCGCACTTACTTCGATCGCGGCGACTTTGAGAACGCCGCCGCCAAGTTCCTCGTCGCGGCGACGAACGATGAGCGCGCGCCGGTTCAAGCTGCGGCCCGCATGCTGGCTGCTAAGTCCTACCTAGAGCTCTCGGTGAAGAGCCCCGACCGCATCAGCGACGCCATCGAGCAAGCGCTGCGCTATGTCGAGGACAACTCGGACAGCGCCGAGCTCCCGGAAGCTCGCGCCCTACACGCGCGCGCTACCTGGCTCTCTGGTGACGCAGCGGCTGCGGCTCCGCTCTTCCGCGCGATCTTTGAAGAGGCTGGTGCGGCGGAGGTCACTGAGGGCTACTCCATCGTCCCGTGCCTGACGGCTGGGCTCCACGCAGCCCGCGCCTACCTCGCGGCTGGCGAGACCCTCCCTGCTCGCGAGCTCTACTCCAACCTCCAGCAGCGCGCAGACTCTGCGATCGCGAGCCTTGAGGAAGAGTCACGTGACCGCGCCCCGCTGCGCCGCCTCTCTCTCGAGGCCCGCGCTGGTGAGGGCTTCGTCCTCGTCGCCTCGAAGCAGAACCGGCAAGCGATGACATTCTTCGAGTCACAGCTCAGCTCTGCTGGAAAGACCGACAGCGCCCTGCGCTTCGCCTGCTACCTAGGCCTCGCCGAGGCTCAGGCTGCTGAGATGAAGCTCCGTGAGGCCCAACTCAACTTCTCTAGGGTCTCCTCTCTCGACCACACGGACCGCGACCGCGTGGCCCGTGCGCTCTTCCGCCTCGCTGAGAGCACCAAAGAGCTCGCTGATCCCGGCTCCCCCGGCACCATCCGGGCTTGGCTGGAAACCGTCACCACAGAGTACGGGGACACCCCCTGGGCCGGTCCGGCGCGCAAGCTCTTAGAAACTTTGTAGGCTGAATAACTCGTAGAATCCCCCATCCCACCCAGATAGGAATACCTGTACGCTAATAGGTACTCTTCTCTCCTGAGAATCATCTCCAAGACCCCATCCATCAAAGACCCCGTCCGACCATGAACTCCCGCCCTGTTCAAGACATCGCCGCGCGACTCATCTCGCGCGCTGTCCCGTCACTGACCGCCCTCTCCCTCTTGGCCACTCCCCTGTTCGCGCAGGAGGAGTCGACCTCCACCTTCGCGGTGCTCGGGAAGGCAGGCATCATCGGTTTCTTCATCATGTTCCTCTCGATCGTCGCCCTCGCGGTGATCATCGAGAATTTTGTCTCCCTCAACCGCGACAAGCTGGCACCCCCGGAGCTCATCGACGAGATCCAGGCGCTCTTTGACGAGGGCCAGTACCAAGAGGCGATGGAGCTCTGCGAGAACGAGCCCTCCTTCTTCACCAACGTCGCCGGTGCTGGCGTCGCCAAGATCGGGCACTCCTTCTCCGTGATCGAGCAGTCGATCTCCGAGATGGGTGACGAAGAGTCCATCCGCCTTCACCAGAAGATCGGCTGGCTCTCCTTGATCGCGAACATCGCCCCCATGATGGGCCTCCTCGGAACGGTTTCCGGAATGGTCAAGGCGTTCAACGAGATCGCCTCCTCTGGTGGTCAAGCCAACCCGGCTGACCTCGCAAAGGGTATCTCCGAGGCGCTCCTCACCACGCTCCTCGGGCTCGTCGTCGCAATCCCGACCACGGCTGCTTTCGCCTTCCTGCGTAACCGCTTGGTGAAGACCGTGATCGAGGTCGGCGCGATCGTCGAGGACCTCTTCGAGCGTTTCCGCCCCGAGAGCGCCTAGCGCACCTCGGCGCCTCACCTCAGCGAGAGCCCCCATGCAGCTTCAAAAGACTGACGACGAGCAGGAAATGGAGATGAACATGACGCCGATGATCGACGTCACGTTCCTGCTCATCATCTTCTTGATGGTCATCACTGACCTGACCCAGCAGGACCTCGAGGACCTCCAGCTCCCGGTCGCGCAGAACGCGCAGCCTGACAAGCCGGACCCCGAGGACTTCCGTCCAGTCGTGAACATCAAGCAAGACGGCAGCATCTGGGTGAAGCGCAAGATGATCTATGACCCGGAGAGCCCTGATAACTACGAAGAGGTTCGTAAGTACCTCTCCATGGTTGCTCAGCGGATGGACCACGAGACCTTCGCAGGAGACCCTGCCCCTCGCGGCGCCAACACGATCCCTGGTGAGGCCCTCTTGATCCGCGCAGACGAGTTCAGCGCCTTCAAGGAGACCCAGAAGGTCATGGAGCAGTGCGGCTACAAAGGCATCCAGATCTGGAAGCTCCAGCTCGCCGCATCTGAGTCCGAGAAAGACGCAGCAACTGAGTAGGACCTAACCCATGAGATCCTCCCTAAAGAAAGCCGCTGAGGACCAGTGCGAGCTGGAGATGACGTCCATGATCGACGTCGTCTTCCTCCTGCTGATTTTCTTCCTCTGCACCCTCAAGTTCAAAACCCTCGAGGGCAAGCTCGCCGCCTACCTCCCGAAGGACGTGGGCGTGAACACCTCTGAGGCCGAAGAGATCGAGAAGGTCGAGATCGTCGTCAAGGTCGTGAGCCCTGGCGAGAAGTTGGACGCCTACGGTAAGGGCCCGTGGGATCCCAGCAGAGACGCCAACGGGAACCAGAAGCGCTTCAGCTATGGTCCTGGCCGCAGGCTCTCCTACGCCGTCGGCCCTCGGAAGATGACCGACGTAAGTGAGCTCCAGACTCGCCTCGCCCAGATCTACAAAGCCGACAGCGAGCGCCCCGCGACCATCGACTCCCGCCCTGGGACGGTATATGAGGACGTCGTCGCTGTGCTCGACGCCACCTTGAACGCAGGCTTCACGCAGATCACCTTCGTGGGCTCCTACGAGGACTGACGCTCACCCTGCTCTAGGGCCCCTGAGGCCCTCTCGCGACGCCCCGCATCGCCGGCCTTTGTCGGAGCGGGGCGTCTTCATAGGGCCTCTGAAGAGCCCTCAAGGCAAGCCACGCTCTAGACCCCTAAGGCGAGCGGAGAGAACGGCTAAAAACCAGCCTCATTTAGCCAAGAAGCCCGTTTTGGGCTTTGACCGCTCGCGGCGTGTGCTGGTATCTTCATCGCTTCGTCGGGTCCCCCCAAGGCTTTGGGAGGGCTCTCAACACCCGGCTCGGATCCCCCGACTCGGTTCTCTCAGGAATCACAGAAGGCCTCGACTAAGGAGCTCACCGCCCGTCACCAATTCAGTTGGTATCCCTCGCCATGCGGCGGGGTATCTCGAGAGTCCAAGGGCTCTCAAGACGGAATACAAAGCGCCTCCATGTCGGACAACTTCAGACTCCTAAACCCAACGATCCACACATCCAAGCGATGAGGCACCTCACACCCGCCCTCTCCATCCTCTCGCTCCTCGCAGCGTGCAGCTCAACTCCCGAGCCTATCGCAGTCGAGGAGGCCCCGGCCTCCAACGAAGGAGGCGTCGCGGAAGCTCCGGGAGGCGCCGCAGTAGTCCCGGTCAGCGCCCCTGCGCCGAGCGGTGACCGCATCGACGACGCGCTCCGCGCAGACGCTACGCAGCTCACCCTCCAAGAGCAGCGCAAGATGCTGATCGTTGAGCGTCACCTCGACAACGCGCGCGACCTCAGGGATCGTCTCCGCTTGGAGGACGCTCAGACCGAGCTCGAGCTCGCCCTGGGCATCGACCCCGACAACCTCCAGGTCAAGCGCGCCCTCGCAGAGGTCAACTCGCTCCTCGGCCAAGGTGACGGTGAGATCGAGACCGTGACCTCTGAGCTCAACCAGCGCCACCAGCTCCGCGTCCAACAGCTCAAAGTGGAGGCAGGTGAGAGCCTCCGCGCCGGCAAGGAAGCGATCGCTCGTGGTGACTACGACAAGGCCATCGCCGAGCTCACGATCGCGACCAACCACGTGCTCTGGGCACCCTACTCCATCGATTGGAGCGGCATGGACACGGAGATCTCGGAGCTCCTCGCCAAGGCCAAGTCCGACAAGGACTCCGCCGCCGCGCAGGCTACCCTCGACGCTCAGCAGGCAGCCTTCGAGGCGCTGCAGGCTCAGCGTGACGCCGAGGAGGAGCGCCAGCAGGCTGTCATCGAGACCATGCTTCAGCAGGGCATCGCAGCCTTCGACAAGGGTGACTATGACGACGCGATCTACTACGCCGACCAGACCCTGCGCAAAGACCCCCGCAACGCCTGGGCCAGCGATCTCCGCGACAGCGCCTTCAAGGCAGGCCGCGAGCAGGTCCGCGCAGACTACGTGAAGAACAAGCGTGAGCAGTTCGCCCACTGGCGCGAGCAGATGGACGAGAAGCGGATCCCCTGGACCGGCGTCGTCACCCTGCCCAACCCCGACGACTGGAACGAGATCACTGAGGTCCGCGCCCGCCGCCGTGGCCTTGACCTCTCCCAGATGACTGACTCATACGACCAGGCGCTCCGCGACTCCCTGTCGACCACCACCCTGCGCCTCCCCCTCATTGAGGAAGAGGACAGCTTGGAGCGCGTGATGAGCCTCGTCCGCGTCATCACCGGCCTCCCGATCGTTGTCGACCCCGCCGCTGAAGAGGCGGCCATCGACGAGGGCGTAGTCTTCAACTTCTCCCTCCCGAACGACCTGACCGCTGAGCAAGTGATCAACCTGATCACCGGCTTCGCTGGTGAAGAGGTCACTTGGACGATCCGCCACGACGCGATCCTCATCACCACTAAGGAGAAGGCCCGTGGTCGCCTCGTCGCGGTCCACCACGACGTCCAAGACCTCGTGTTCGGCCTGACGGACTTCCTCGGCCCCCGCATCGACAAGCTTCGCCTCCTTGACGAGCTCGAGGACGACGACGGCGGCGGCCCCTTCGGCGGCATTGGCGAGCGTCCTCAGCTCATCGATCCCGATGACCTCGCGACGATGATTCAAGAGAACGTCGCCGTGGGCACCTGGGACGACGGCCCGAGCGTCGAGTCCTTTGAGGGCCACATCATCATCACCCACACCCAAGAGGCTCACGCTCAGGTGCGACAGTTCCTTGAGGACCTGCGCCGCTTCAGCTCCTCCATGGTGACGATCGAGTCGAAGTTCATGACGGTCTCAGACAACTTCATCCAGGAGTTCGGCTTTGACTTCCGTGGCCTCCCGAACAACCCTCTGACCGACATCACAAACGGTCTCGAGGACATGGCATCGGCCGGCCTGGACAACGGCGGCACCGGGGCCGACGGCCCCAACGCGGCTGGCGCCCCCTCCTCTGGCTTCTACTACGATGACGGTCCTGACGGCGACTTCAGGGCGCGCACCGAGAACATGTTCGGCAGCGCTCTCGGTGACGCCATCTCCACGGCTGGCGGCCTGACCTTCCAGCTCGACTTCCTGAACGATCTCGAGGTCTCCGCCATCATGCGCGCGGTCGAGAAGACGTCTCAGTTCGAGCTGATCAACGACCAGGTGCTGAGCGTCCACAACACGCAGCGCGCCTTCGTCACGGTCATCAACCAGAAGGCCTACATCCAGGACTTCGACGTCGAGGTCGCTCAGTTCCAGGCGGTCGCTGACCCGCAGGTCAACGTCCTCCACGAGGGCGTCGTCCTGGACGTCCGCCCGACGATCCACCACGACCGCAAGTACCTGCGCCTCGAGATCCAGCCCACCGTGGCTCAGGTCGTCGCGCTCGAGCCCTTCTCCTCGACCCTTGGTGGTAACACCTCCCCGGTCGAGTTCCAGCTCCCCGAGCTTGAGGTGCAGAGCATCTTCACGACGGCTGACATCCCGGATGGCGGCTCGGTCATGCTCGGCGGCCTCTCAAACGTGCGGAACATTGAGCGCCGCGCTGAAGTGCCGTGGCTCGCGAAGGTCCCGCTGATTGGCTTCTTCTTCAAGGAAGAGGGCTACAACGACGAGAACGAGTCGCTGATGATCCTCATCCGCGCACGCATCACCGACGTGCGTGACGAGGTCAAGCGCCTCGAAGCGTCCTTCTAGGACCCTTAGGCCACCCCATCAGAGGAGGGTCGCTCGAAGAGAGCGGCCCTCCTTCGTATACAGACTGCGCCTCCCTCACCTAGCCCCCCCCTCTTGAGCTATGCTCAAGAGACCCCAGCCCTCTCCCCCAGAGGCTCTCCCCATGTCAGCTCTCAGCGCCGTCCTCTTCGATATCGACGACACCCTCTTCGGGACCACCGAGTTCGCGGGTAGAGCTCGCAAGAACGCTGTCCGCGCGATGTGTGAGGCTGGGCTCGACCTGCCGATCGAGGACGTGGAGCGTGAGCTCGCTGAGGTCATCGCAGAGTTCTCCTCGAACTACTCGAGGCACTTCGACAAGCTCCTCGTCCGCCTCGGTCAGCCCTTGAGAGACGACGCCAGCGCTGCGATCGTGGTCGCTGCGGGGGTCAGCGCCTATCACGACACCAAGTTCCGCGAGATCGCCCCCTTCCCCGACGTGATCCCGCTCCTCTCAGACCTCAAGGCGGCAGGACTCCAGACCGGTATCGTCACGCACGGCTGGACGGACAAGCAGGCAGAGAAGCTCGTGCGCATCGGCGTCGTCCCTCACCTCGACGCAGACGCCATCTTCATCTCGGACGAGATCGGCATCTCCAAGCCTAACCCCAAGCTCTACGAGACCGCCCTCGCTCGCATGGGTCTTGAAGCTCATGAGGTCATGTACGTCGGCGACAGCCCTGCTCACGACATCGCGCCGCCTAAGTCTCTGGGGATGGTCACAGCCTGGGCCAGCCGCGCCTCCAAGTGGACGCCCTCTGGTGAGAGCGAAGAGGCGGACCACACGATCGCTGACTTCGAAGAGCTCCGCGCGATCCTGCGTGAGCAGTACGGGGTCCCCTTCTAGGAGAGCAGGTGGCAGGAGGCGCTGTGACCTGCGCCGAGGTCCACGCTCTCAGGGTAGCTCTCGCGGCAGCGCTCCTCCGCCACAGCGCAGCGCGTGTGGAAGTGGCAGCCGGCGGGCGGATTGATCGGGCTCGGGACATCGCCTGTGAGCGGGATGAGCTCGCTTCGCTTTGAGGGGTCCGGGCTCGGGATCGCCGAGAGCAGCGCCTTGGTGTAGGGGTGCTGCGGGTCATCAAAGATCTGCTTCGTCTCGCCCGTCTCCACGATCCTCCCTAGGTACATGACCGCGACTCGATCAGAGATGTACCGGACGACCGAGAGGTCGTGAGCGATGAAGATGTAGGAGAGATTGAACTCATCCTGCAGGTCTTTCAGCAGGTTGATCACCTGGGCCTGGATAGAGACATCCAGCGCGCTCACAGCCTCATCGCACACGATGAGCTTCGGGCGCAAAGCGAGCGCGCGAGCGATGCCAACGCGCTGCCGCTGCCCACCAGAGAACTCGTGCGGATAGCGGTTCGCCACCTCTGGCCTCAGGCCCACGAGCTTCAAGAGCTCTTCGACGCGATCTTGAAGCTCGCTCCCCTCTGCGATTCCGCGCACAGCCAGGGGCTCACCGATCGCGTTGCCGACGGTGATGCGCGGATTCAAGCTGCCGTAGGGGTCTTGGAAGATGATCTGGAGGTCATCTCTGCGCGCGCGCATCTCCTCTTGGGAGAGCTGGAAGAGGTCCACAGGTGCAGCGTCAGGGGTCGAGCGGTAGAGGGCGCTGCCCCCCGTAGGCTCGATGAGGCGCAGCAGCGCGCGCCCAGCGGTGGTCTTGCCGCAGCCAGACTCGCCGACGATCGAGAGAGTCTCCTTACGGCCGACGTTGAAGCTGACGCCGTCAACGGCCTTCACCTCCCCGACCCGCCGAGACAGGACGCCGGCGTGGATCGGGAACCACTTGCGGAGGTCTTTGACCTCGATCATGGGGGTTGAGCGCTCTGTACTCATAGCTCCAAGGCCTCCTTCAGGTGGTGGCAGGCCACGGTGTGCTCTGCGCCCTCTTCCAGGGGGACGAGGGGCGGCTCCTCAGCTGCGCAGCGCTCTGTCGCGATAGGGCACCGCGTCCGGAAGCGGCACCCGCTCGGGAAGTTGAAGGCGCTGGGCACGATGCCAGGGATCGTGTTCAGGCGCTCCCCCTCTGAAGCGAGGTCGGGGAGCGAGCGGAAGAGGCCTATGGTGTACGGGTGGTGCGGGCGGGCGAAGAGCTCGTTGACCTCCGAGTACTCGACGACCTTCCCGGCGTACATGACCGCGACGTGGTGCGCGGTCTCCGCTACGACGCCGAGGTCGTGGGTGATGAGGAGCATGCTCATCCCCTCTTGCTCCTGGAGCTCGCGCATCAGGTTGAGGATCTGAGCTTGGATCGTGACGTCGAGCGCCGTGGTCGGCTCATCCGCGATCAAGAGCGCGGGATCACAGGCCATAGCGATGGCGATCATCACGCGCTGCCGCATACCCCCAGAGAGCTGGTGCGGGTACTCGTCAACGCGCTGCTCAGGACTCGGGATCCCCACGCGCTTGAGCATGTCGATGGCGCGCTCCCTCGCGGCCGCCTTATCAAGGCCCTGGTGCAGCATCACGGTCTCCATGATCTGGTCACCCACCGTGTAGACCGGGTTGAGCGCGGACATCGGCTCCTGGAAGATCATCGCGATGTCATTGCCGCGGATCTTCTGCATCTCCTCGAGGTTCTTCTCGAGGAGGTCCTCACCACGGAAGAGGATTCGACCGCCCTCGAACTTGCCAGGAGGAGTGGGAACGAGCTGCATCACGGAGAGCGCGGTGACGCTCTTCCCGCAGCCCGACTCCCCTACGACGCCCAAGGTCTCCCCCTTGCGGACGGTGTAGGTCACGCCGTCAACGGCCTTCGCTATGCCCTCCTCGGTGTGGAACCAGGTCCTGAGCCCCTCGATCTGGAGCAGCGCCTCGCGCTCCCCCTCCGAGGCCGCGCCGCCAGGGGCGCTCTCTGTGCGCTGATCTTGGCTCATACCTTCATCTTGGGGTCTAGGGCGTCACGCACGGCGTCGCCCACGAGGTTGTAGCAGGTCACGGTGAGGAAGATGAGGACGCCTGGGAACACCTGGATCCACCAGAACTCGGGGCTCTTGGACTCATTCACCAAGCTCCCCCAAGAGGCCTCGGGGTGCTGGACCCCAAAGCCGAGATAGCTCACAGCTGACTCAGTGAGGATCCCGGACGCGACCGCGAAGGCGGCGTTGACGAGCACCGGACTGAGCGCGTTGGGGAGCACGTGGCGGAAGATCGTCCGCATGTTCGAGTAGCCGAGCGCGTTCGCCGCGAGGACGAACTCCTCCTCGCGCAGCCTCAGGAATTCACCCCGGACGAGGCGCGCTGCGCCTGTCCAGCGCACGAGGGCGATCACGACAACGATGATGAAGATCGGAGGGATGGACACCTCCTTTGGATCGATGAAGGCGAGCGAGGCGAGGATCAAGAAGAAGGCCGGGATCGACTGCAAGATCTCGATCAGACGCATGATGAAGACGTCTACCTTCCCGCCGAAGTAGCCTGCGAGCGAGCCCATGAAGACGCCGATGATCGTCAAGAGCAGCGCAGAGAGGATTCCGACTGCTAGGCTCACGCGGCCGCCCCAGAGAAGTCGCACGAAGAAGTCCCTGCCGAGCTCATCCGTGCCGGCGAGGTGCCTGTGCGGCGCGTTTGGCCAAGGCTCTCCGAAGCGAACCTCGACTGGAGTCGCCGGGGGTAAGAAGCCTGTGATGGGGTCCGGCTTAGGGACCCTAAGCCCTTCCATGTAACGACCGTTCGAGTCGAGGCGCGCGCCCCGGAGCCAGGTCGGCGGACGGAAGCCCTCCTCCTTGTGCGTCTCGGCGTAGCCGAGCGGCACCGGAGGGAGCAGGGGCGCCTCGAAGGCGACGATGGAGCCCTCGGAGAGGCCGCGCTTGAAGGGGGAGACGTCGAAGGCGGCGGTGCCCCCGCCGACGAGCAGCACCCAGAGTCCAGCAGCCAGCACCGGCGCGCCGAGGATCAGGTTGCGCTTCATTCCACGCGCATCACGGATCCGCTCACGGTCCCCACCCAAGCGCCCGTTCCAGAGACGGTTCCAGGCGGGGAAGCTCGCGAGGAGGAGCCAGAGGACCATAAAGAAGATCGAGCCGGCGCCAAGCCCCTCTGCGAGCGGATAGCGAGTCGAGGGCTGGAGGTGCTTACCGGCCGAAGCTGGGTCAGCCCCGAGCGGTGCGGCGGCGAACTCAGTCGCGAAGCCTGCCGCCCGCGCCTGCAGCGCCCGAGAGACAGACTCGTCCTCTAGACGCTCTCCCTGAAGCGCCAGCGAATAGCTGGAGACGAGGCCCTCCCTGAAGGTGTCGAGGGAGACTTGGTCCTCTGCCCCAAGGTACTGTCGCATCAGGTCAATCCGCGTGAGGGCGGCTGTCACCTCACGCCCAGCGCCCTCTGCCTGAAAAGCCGGGTCTGCGCCGCTCCCAAGGAGTCGCTCTAGTGCGTTCGAGGAGAGGCGCTCGACTCCGCGCGCCGCGCTCTGGTACTCGCCATAGTCCACCGCGACGAGCTTGTAGGGGCGGTCATTCCCGATCAGCGGCGCGAAGATCGCGAGCCCATAGAGGATCGCGAGCACGCCCATCCCGACCTTGAAGAGCGCGCGCCTCGAGAGCTGCTCCCAGACGAGGTCCCAGTAGTCCTTCGAGTAGGTAGAGCCCTCGTCTAACAGGACCTCCCCCGCTGCCTCCTCTCTCACTGTCGCTTGCTCCGTCACGTGTGCAGCCTCAGGTGTGGCGGATCCTAGGATCGACGAGCTGATAGGTGATGTCGGAGAGGAGGATCCCGACCTGAGTCATGACTCCGACGAAGATGGTGGTCGCCATGACGATGTAGAAGTCCCGTCGCAAGAGCCCCTCGAAGGCGTACTTGCCCATGCCGGGGATGTCGAAGACAGACTCAACGATCACTGACCCTCCGATCAAGATAGGCAGGATCGCGGCGAGCAGCGTGATCACGGGGATCATCGAGTTCCTGAGCGCGTGCTTGTAGATCACGACGTTCTCAGAGAGGCCCTTGGCGCGCGCCGTCCTGATGTAGTCCTGACGGATCACCTCGAGCATGCCCGCTCGCATCTGCCTTGATAGGTAAGCGAAGCTCCCATAGGTCAGAGTCGCCACCGGCATGATGATGTGCAGGAAGAGGTCCCAGATGTACTGGCCCCTCGTGAAGGTGTCGGCGTCTTTGTCATGCAGGCCGAGCACGGGGAGCCAGTCGAGGCCCGTCTTCCCGAAGGCGATGATCAGCATCAGCCCCGCCCAGAAGGAGGGGATGGAGTAGAGGACGAAGAGGATCACTGTCGTAGCGCCGTCGACCTTCGTGCCCTGCCTGCGCACGCTGAAGATGCCGAGGGGCAGCGCGATAAGGTACGACAGCAGGACCGAGATCAGCGCTAGGGGTACCGTGACCTGAAAGCGCCGCCAGAGCTCTTCTGAGACTGGCTTCTTGTCTTGCATCTCCTTTCCGAGGTCCAGAGCCAGGAGTCCAGCCCATGGCCGCTCTCCTGTGTTCCGCACACGAGCCCCGCCGCCCTCGGTGTAGTACCAACCGAACCACTCCCCGATCAGACCTTCACGGGTGCCCAACACCCCGGACACCTCTGCCCCAGAGACAGAGGCCATCGCGAGCGCAAGGCGGGCGACCTCATCGTCGACTCGCTCACCGAAGGCTCGTCGTCGCTCGCTCATAGCGGTGAGGAGCGAAGGATAAGAGGCCGCGCCCCCATCCTTGAGGAGCGCGAGCGCGCCCTCATCCCCCTCGAGCAGGCTCGCGGTGGCCGCGTCCAGGCGGGCGCGCTCCTCCTCTGAGGTGTTCGGGAGGTGGTCGATCTCCATGGGCGCCCCGGTGAGGACCTCCCCGCCACCTTCTAGCTTGAGCAGCTCTGTCTCTCGCTCCGTGTACGGGGAGCTGAACCAGGGGTGCCCGTCACGGAGCAAGTTGAAAGGGCCGATGTAGTTCAGGAACTGCACCGCGAGGCTGCGATCGAGGCCATACTCGCGCTTAAACGCCTCGGCCTGCGCCTTGGAATCAGCGTCCTGGGACATATTCCCGCCAGAGCTGATCCCCATCATCACCGTCGCAGCGTCACCAGGCGCAGCGTGATAGATCCCAAACACCACGAGCGCGACCCCGATGGTGGTCGGGATCATCAGGAGCAGCCTGCGGATGATGAACTGGATCAAGGGAGATACAGAGCGCCTGAAGCGGCGCCTCAGTCAGCGAGTAGCGCGGGTGCCTGGCTCGCTAGGGTCGACGAAGTGCCAGCGCCGGATAGCGTAGCCGGGGTCGATGGCGAAGGCTTGGAAGCCTCGGATGCGCTTCGACATAGCGAACTTGTTCGGGACGTTGAAGCCAAAGAGGTACGGCTGCCAGTCATAGAGGTAGCGGTGGATGGACCTCCAGATCTCCTGACGCTTCTCGAAGTCGATCTCGCGCTGGCCAGCGAGGATCAGCGCGTCCAGCTCGGGCTCTCTGATGCCGGAGTTGTTCGAGCTCTCCATCTCAGGCTGCCCCCACTTGCTGTGCCAGATCTGCTCGGGGTCAGACTCTAGGCTCGGGACCCACGCGAGGTTGCAGCCGTCGAACTCGCGCTTCTTCATGCGATCGAGGAAGGTCGCCCACTCGAGCGCGGCGAACTCGACCTTCACGCCGATCTGCGCGAAGTTCTCCTGCATGACCAGCCCGAGGTTCTTCGAGGCGTCGTTCCCCGAGGGCATCATGAACTCGAGCACGAGGTCACGACCGTCCTTGTCCACGATCCCGTTGCCGTCCGTGTCATAAAAGCCCGCCTCCTCAAGGAGCGCGCGAGCTCTGTCGAGGTCATAGGCGTATGGCGTCAGCGAGTGGTCGTATGCCGCTGAGTTGTATGGGAAGGGGCCACTGATCCTGCGGGCGAGGTTCTTGTAGTTCGTGATGAGGTACTCATCAGCCGGGAAGGCGTGGGCGAGGGCTTGCCGCACGCGCTTGTCTGAGAGATAGGGTCTGTGCGAGTTCCACCCGGTGTAGCCATAGGTCCCGAGGTACTTGTAGCCCTTGTAGAAGCGGTCTCTAAAGATGTCCTGCTCGGTGGCTGCACCGAAGTAGTCGGTCGACTTGACGCGCTCGAAATAGTCGAGCTCATCATTCATGAGCGCCTGCCAGGCGGTGTTGTCATCACCGATGTAGCGCCAGCGGATGACGTCGACGTAGCCCCCGTTCTCAGGGTTGAAGTAGCCATCGAAGCGCTCCGCCTCCACGTACTGCTGCGTCCAATTGACCACTCGATAGGGCCCCACGCCGATCCACAGCTGGTTGTGGGGGTTCTCGTTGATGTGCTGCGCCTGCTTGGAGTCGCTGGCCTTGGCGTCATGCCAGGGGTTGTCTGAGTCAGCGAGGTTGTAGATGTGCGAGGGCAGGATCGTGAGGCTGTCACCGATGGTCGAGACGGTGAGGAAGTGCTGCTCCTGGTAGAAGAAGCGGACCTTGTGGTCGTCGATCACCTCGCAGTCGCTGATCTTCTCAAACTGGAAGCGCTTCTCATCGCAGTCGACTTCAGCGTTTGAGTACAGGTCCCACGAGAAGTGGACGTCCTGTGCGTCTACCTTCTGATCGCTGATCGAGTAGGGCGCGCCGTCGGCCTCCCCCTCTGCGGGGTGCCATGCCACGTCATCACGGAGGTCGAAGGTGAGCGCGCAGCCGCGCTCGACGCTCAAGGTGTCCTCAGCGCTGACCATGACAGCTGCCGAGAGCGCGCTCCCGCCGACCGTCTGGGGCGTGATCTTCCAGCCTCCATCTGCCTCGCTGATCTCCCCATAGAGGACGTATCCGTCGAAGGGCTGGTCATAGCCCAAGGGCCTCACGCGGAGCTGCTTGGCGTCCGGATACCGCACCTCTGCCCCGTCAGCGAGCACGAGCATGTCCTCTACCTCATACGACTTGGCGACCCTCGGCTTGTATTCGTGGAACTCCCAGTCCTGAATCAGGAGCGTCTCGTGAACCTCGTAGAGCATCCTGCGCGTGACAGCGGAGTTCTCCGTGACGTAGTTCGTGTGCTTGGGCAGCGAAGAGAGGTGAACAAACACCCGGCCGCCGTAGAGGGGCTTGAGCTCTTCGCCCTCCAGCTTCTCAGGGTGGAAGACGTCCACAGGCGCGGCGCCGGGGCCCGTGACCTCAGTGGCCGACTCCTTGTTAGAGGACTCCTTCGCAGCGTCAGCGACCACCTCAGCGGCCTGCGGCGCAGCAGGGGCCAGCGAGGCGACACCTGCCACCTGGCTGCGGCGGTCTAGGCGGAGCCGCAGCCCGCTCTGCTCGTGCTCCATCTCGAGCTCGTAGAGCCCGCCACTCTCCATAGTGAGGACGAGCGCATCGACGATCTTCGCGACCTCCTCTTCGTTTAGCGCGGAGGTCGAGCCAGGCGGCGGCGGAGCCTCCCAGCCCTCCGTAGAGCACGCGGCGAGGCTGAAGAGTGCGGGGATGAGGAGCCGAGTGAGCCCCGCTCGGGGTGCTCGTGATCCTGTTCGATGCATAGCGCGGGAGGCTTCGAGTCGCGGCGCGCGGAGGCGCCAGCCGAACAGCCAGCTCCCCTCCACGCATTGGCCGCTCAGGGTATAGCGGGCGACCATCCGCGTCAACGCACAAAGTCTTGCGGGACACAGACTTGCGACGATCATTCTCCCTGATAGCATCCGTGCCATGGCGTCCGCCAACCGCTCCCTACGAGCCCGTCAATCTGCGGCTCTGCTCCTCCTCGGAGGCGGCCTCGCCGCAGCAATCTTCGCCGCCAGCTCCGGTCGGCTCGAGCGCGCTGACTTCGTGTTCAAGAACGGCACCGAGGTCCAGAGTCTCGACCCTGCGACCGTCACGGGAGTCCCCGAAGGGCGCGTCATCCGGATGCTCTTCGAGGGTCTCTGCATCACTCACCCCGAGACGCTAGAGCCGATCCCCGGGGTCGCCGAGTCTTGGGAGATCGCCCCCGACGGCAAGACCTACACCTTCACACTGCGCGACGACGCGCGCTGGTCGAACGGAGACCCGGTCACGGCCTATGACTTTGAGTGGAGCCTGCGCCGCATGCTGCACCCGGTCACCGCCGCGGAGTATGCCTACCAGCTCTGGTACATCCGAGGCGCGCGGGCTTACACCCACATGCCTGAAGACCTCCTCTACACCGACAACCTCCTCCACTCCGTCTGGCTGGAGGAGCAAGAGGAGAGCTCCACCTCCGAGACCGTGCGCCTCCGCATGGGGCTCACGGGCTACCTCCTCGAAGACATCGACCAGGCCCTCACGCCTGGCCTGCGCGATGAGGAGGAGCGTCCTCTGAACGTAGGCTCCGCTGTGGAGGCTGGCGGCGCCTTCGTGGGCTTCAGCGGGCCGGAGGGGATTCAGCTCCACTACCACTCCCCCATCAGCGGCACCGTAACGGCGACGAACCCTGAGCTCGCTGGAGACGTGAAGGGCCTCGTCGAGGACGCCTACGAGGCTGGCTGGATCCTTGAGCTCGAGTGCCCACGCGCCGAGCTCGAGCGAGCCATCACGGCGGGCGAGGTCATCGAGGGCCCCGAGTTCCGCGTCGAGGTCATCGAGGGCCAGAACCGCCTCGCCATCCGAGCTGAGGACGAGCGCACCCTCGAGATCGGTCTGAACGAGCCGACAGCGTTCTTCCTCAACCTGATGGCCTTCTATCCGACCTTCCCCATCCACCGCTCCTCCTTTGAGGCAGCGGCCGCGTCGGGCGACGAGAACTCTTGGCTGGAGCCTCAGAACCTCGTCACAAACGGCCCCTACACCGTTGAGTTCCGGCGCGTCAACGACCGCATCCGCTGCCGTAAGAGCCCTACCTACTGGGACGCTGATGAGGTCGCGTTTGAGACAGTCGACATCCTGGCTGTAGAGCACACCGTCACCGGGATGAACCTCTACCTGACAGGTGAGTGTGACTGGCTGGAGACCACCCCACCGAGCCTCATCCCCCGCCTCATGGGAAGAGAGGACTTCCAGCCCGCGGCATACCTAGGGACCTACTACTACCGGGTGAACGTCAACCGACCCCCCTTCGACGACCCCCGCGTACGCAGGGCCTTAGCGCTCTCGATCGATCGCAACGCGATCTGCAAGAACATCTCCCGCGCAGGCGAGATCCCCGCCTTCTCCTTCGTACCGCCGGGGATGCCCGGATACTCGGGCGTTGAGATGGAGCGCCCAGACCACGAGGACCCTCAAGAGGGATACAAGCTGCGCCTCGCTGAAGCGAAGCGGCTGCTCCAAGAGGCTGGCTATGGTCCGGGCGGCATGGAGATGCCGACCATCGAGCTCCTCTACAACACGAACGAGACCCACAAGGACATCGCAGAGGTCCTCGCTGACACTTGGAAGCGCGAGCTCGGCCTGAACGCCAAGCACCTCAACCAAGAGTGGAAGGTCTACCTCGACACCCAGCGCACGATCTCCTACGACGTCTCGCGCTCCGCTTGGATCGGCGACTACCTCGACGCGAACACCTTCCTCGATATGTGGGTCACTGACGGCGAGAACAACCGCACAGGCTGGGGTAACTCGCGCTATGACGAGCTCATCGCCCTCGCTGCCAAAGAAGCTGACAAGGCCAAGCGCCTAGAGCACTTGCAGGCTGCGGAGGCGCTGCTCATGGAAGAGCTCCCGGTCCTCCCGATCTACTTCTACGTCACCAAGAACATGGTGAACCCGCGCCTCGGGGGCTTCTACGAGAACATGCTCGATGAGCACTACCCGAAGTTCTGGTACTGGATGGACGACGAGGAGCTCGAAGCCAAGCGTGGCGCGCGCACGGACGAGTGGACCCGAGTCGACGCAGCGGGCCCAAAGGAGGGCCTCTACTCTCCTGCTGAGCGGCGCCGCCGCGCGGAGGCTGGCCGATGATCCGCTTCCTCCTCCGCCGTCTGCTCTGGTTCGGATTGACGCTCCTCTGCGTCGTCTCGGTCTCCTTCTTCCTCATGCGCTCTGTGCGCGGCGGGCCCTTCGATAACGAGCGCACGCTCAACCCCGCCATCGAGCGGAACATGCAGGCCCGCTATCACCTCGACTGGCCTCAGTGGAAGCAGTTCCTGCAGTACATCGGCCCCTTGAACCTCGCTGAAGACGGCGCAGAGCTCGTAGGCGGCGACGGCACGGACCCCTTCGGTGGGATCCTCACGGGGGACTTCGGCCCGTCCTTCAAGTATCGCGACTTCACAGTGAACGACATCATCGGGCAGTCCCTCCCGATCTCGGTGAGCCTAGGCTCCATCGCGCTCCTGTGGGCGCTCGTGCTCGGCTTGACCGCTGGCATCGCGAGCGCGCTCTATCGGAACTCAAAGACTGACGTCGCACTGAGGCTGGCCGCGACGACAGGGATCGCGCTCCCAAACTTTGTGATCGCAGGCTTCCTGGTGATCCTCTTCGTCTTCCTCATGCCGCTCCTGCCCGTAGCAGGCTACGGGACACCCAAGCACCTGATCCTGCCGGGCTTCGCGCTAGGCGCCCCCTTCGCGGCCTACATCGCGCGCCTCTCCAGGACAGGGATGCTCGAGGTCCTCTCCCAAGATCACATCCGCACGGCCCACGCAAAGGGCCTGCCCTCGAGGCTCGTCCTCCTGCGACACGCGATCAAGGGCGGCCTCTTGCCGGTGGTCTCGTACCTCGGTCCCGCGACCGCAGGCATCCTCACTGGCAGCCTCGTCATCGAGCGCATCTTCGCCATCCCCGGCACGGGCTCGCACTTCGTCAACTCGGCGCTCAACCGGGACTACACGCTCTCCATGGGCGTGACGATCCTCTACACCGTCCTCGTCTATGGGCTCAACACGCTCGTAGACCTGGCCTACACGTTCCTCGACCCGCGCATCAAGCTGGAGGAGAGCTAGTGAGTCAGGTGACGAGAGAGCGCTGGGACCTCGGCGGAACCCAGATGGAGGAGCTGCTCAGCGATGTGGCGCGCTTCAAGGGCGAGAGCCTCTGGCAGGACGCCTGGCGCCGCTTAAAGGCCAACCGCGCCTCCTGGTACGCGCTCGTCTTTCTCATGATCTTCGGCGGCATCTCTCTCCTCGCCCCGGTGCTGCCCCTGCCCTCCCCTACGGCGATCGACCTTCAGATCGAACCCCAGCCGCCTGTCGCGCCTTGGCAAGAGCTCGGCAATGACGGTTTCCGCCGCGAGTACTGGGATCTGAACGCCTTGGATGAGTCGCTCGTCGACCTGCGCCAACTGATCTTCGGTGACTGGCAGCTCTCCAACTGGATGGGGACTGACGCCAAAGGTAGAGACATCCTCTCCAGGATCATCTGGGGGAGCCGCACCTCGATCTTGGTCGCCATCGCTGCGACCCTCTGCTCGCTCCTGATCGGCGTCTCCTACGGAGCCGTCTCAGGCTTCTTCGGAGGCCGGATCGACAACCTGATGATGAGGATCGTGGACGTCCTCTACTCCATCCCCTTCATCTTCGTCGTGATCTTCCTCATCACGATCGTCAACGAGTATCGAACGGAGCTCGAGGACAGCTGGGGCGTGAACCGTGAGGTGGTCTTCTACGTCGTGATCGGCGCGATCTACTGGCTGACGATGGCCCGGGTCGTGCGCGGTCAGGTGCTCTCCCTGCGAGAGACCGAGTTCGTCGAGGCCGCGCGCGTGATCGGAGCGTCCTCCGCGCGCATCGTCTTCGTCCACCTCGTCCCGAACGTGCTCTCGATCGTGATCGTCTACCTCACCCTCACCATCCCGGCGGTGATGCTCTTCGAGGCCTTCCTGAGCTTCCTCGGGCTCGGGATTGAGCCACCGAAGGTCTCATGGGGGCTACTCGCAGTAGACGGCTCAGAGGTGATCAACCCGGTGCGGATCTACTGGTGGCTGATCGTCTTCCCTGCGGCAGCGATGGGCGCGACGCTCCTCGCCCTCAACGTCTTAGGTGACGGCCTGCGCGACGCCCTCGACCCGAAGCTCAGGGGGAAGGACTGATGGCTAAGGCCCTAGACGTCCGCGACCTCTCGGTCCGCTTCGACACCCAGCACGGCAACGTGCAGGCTGTGGATCACGTCTCCTTCTCGATCGAAGAGGGCGAGACCCTCGGCCTCGTCGGCGAGTCCGGCTCGGGGAAGTCCGTCTCCAGCCTCGCAATCATGGGGCTCGTCCCCTCGCCCCCTGGCGTTGTCGAGGCTGGTGGGATCATGCTCGGGGACAGGGACCTCAACACCTTCAACGCTGAGGCGCTGCGCCGCGTACGCGGCAAGGAGGTCGCGATGGTCTTCCAAGACCCCATGACCTCTCTGAACCCGCTCCTCACCGTCGGGCGTCAACTCACCGAGGTGCTCGAGATCCACGAGGGCTTGAGCCAAGCGGAGGCCTTCAAGCGTGCCGCCCACGGGCTCGGCGACGTCGGCATACCCGCCCCAGAAGAGCGCCTCAACTCCTACCCCCACGAGCTCTCCGGAGGGATGCGCCAGCGAGTGATGATCGCTATGGCCCTCCTGTGTAACCCGAAGGTCCTCATCGCAGATGAGCCCACCACCGCTCTCGACGTCACGATCCAAGCGCAGATCCTCGAGCTCATGAAGGGCCTGCAAGAGCGCCACGGCACGGCGATCCTCCTCATCACTCACGACCTCGGCGTCGTCGCAGGGATGAGCGACCGGGTCAACGTCATGTATGCGGGCCGGCTCGTAGAGTCCGCCTCTACAGCGCCGCTCTTTGACGCGCCTTGCCACCCCTACACCATCGGGCTCCTCGGCAGCGTCCCTGACCTCACTGGCCCCGCGGGCGATGACCTCTACTCGATCCCAGGCCAACCGCCGGACCTCGCCGAGCTGCCCGCGGGCTGCGCCTTCGCACCCCGCTGCTCTAGAGCTGCTGACGCCTGCAGCGAGGCCGTGCCGGCCACCATCGAGCCCGCGCCAGGGCGCCTCTCGGCATGCCTCGAGGCCGAGGCCCTCGCCAAAGAAGGAGGCGCAGGATGAGCGCTCCCCTGCTCCGTGTGAGAGATCTCACCAAGCACTTCCCCATCGGGAAGCGCGGCATGTTCTCTGACCACCGCAAGATCCTGCGCGCGGTCGATGGAGTCTCCTTCGATCTCGAGCGCGGCCAGACCCTCGGAGTGGTCGGCGAGTCGGGCTGTGGCAAGTCCACGACAGCCAGAGCCATCATCGGATTGCACCCCGCGACCTCGGGCTCAGTCCAGCTCGACGGCGTCGAGCTCACGAGCCTCTCCCGCTCGGAGTGGCTGCCTTATAGGCGCCGCATCCAGATGATCTTCCAAGACCCCTACGCCTCCCTCGACCCGCGGCAGACGGTCTCTTCCATCCTCACGGAGCCCCTCGCCATCCACAAGCTCGCCAAGCCCAAGGAGCGCAAGCTCCGCGCGATGGCGCTCCTTGACGCGGTGGGACTGAACCCCAGGCACATCGACCGGTACCCCCACGAGTTCTCCGGTGGTCAACGTCAGCGCATCGGCATCGCTCGCGCCCTCGCTTTGGAGCCGGAACTCCTGCTCCTCGATGAGCCGGTCAGCGCCCTCGACGTCTCGATCCAAGCGCAGATCGTGAACCTCCTCGGAGAGCTCCAGGAGCGCTTCAACCTGGCCTACCTCTTCATCGCTCACGACCTCGCCGTCGTGCGGCACCTCTGTGACGAGGTCTGCGTGATGTACCTCGGACGCGTCGTAGAGCAGGCCCCACGTGACGAACTCTTCGAGTCTCCGCAGCACCCTTACACCAAGGCGCTGCTCTCTGCGGTCCCCCACCCCAACCCGCACATCGAGCGCACTCGCGAGCGGATCGTCCTCACAGGAGACGTCCCCTCGCCCCTAGACCCGCCCTCAGGCTGCACATTCCACCCGCGCTGCGCCCACGCCAGCGAGGTCCCCGATGATCGCTGCGCGAGGGAGTGCCCGGCCCTCGTGACCAGCGAGGGTCGCAGCGCTGCCTGCCACCTCCCCTAGGGCAGGAGCTCTAAAGCCCTACGAGGCCCTGCTCAACCTTTCCCTCGCAGGAACTTGCATTTGCTGTTATTCTGCTAGCTGGCCCGAGACGCGTCCTCTCCCGGCCCCTCCAGCTGGAGAGGACGTTTCCCCACCGCTCCGGATCCCCTCACGGGGATCCGGTATATCCAGGCTCAGCCCTCAGCCCAAGCTATAGCGCAGCGGCTGCCCAGCGGGCTCACCGACGAGCGCGTGGTCTTTGTAGGCGACGCGTCCGCGCAGGATCGTCATGGTCGGCCAGCCAGCGAGCTCCATACCGACGAAGGGGCTCCAGGCCACTCGACTACGCAGCCAGTCGAGCTGAAGGGGGCCGCGCTCCTCAGGATCGAAGATCGCCACGTCGGCGTCACTGCCGACGCTCAAGGAGCCCTTGCCCTCGATGCCATAAATGTCACAGGCGGCCTTAGAGGCGACGCGAGACACGTCCTCCGCGCGGAGCCAGCCGTCCCTCACCGCCGTCATCAAGAGCGGCAAGATCGTCTGAACGCCCGGGATCCCAGAGGGGCAGTACGGGTAAGGCTTCGCCTTCTCCTCTGCCGTATGCGGTGCATGGTCTGAGCCGATGCAGGTGATCGTCCCATCCGCGAGCGCGCCTCGGATCACCTCTTGGTGGCGAGCGTCACGAACGGGCGGATTCATCTGCGCGTAGGAGCCGTACTCCTCATAGCAGTGCGGCGCCGTGAGGAAGAGGTGGTTCGGCGTGACCTCCGCTGTCACCAGCTCGCCGAGGTCGCGCTCGCGCAGGATCTCGACCTCCTCTGCAGTGGAGACATGCAAGAGGTGCACCTTGCGGTCTGTCTTCTCGACGAGGTCTAAGAGCCGCGTCGTCGACCGCACCGCGCACTCCACGCTCCGCACCGTGGGGTGATCCACCACGCTGATCTCCTCACCAAGGTTGGCGTAGGCCTCCTTCAGCATGGGGTCGTCCTCAGAGTGAACAGCGACCCGGCGAGAGCCGCTGCGCAAGACGCGCTCTAGGGTCGCGTCGTCAGGGACGAGGAGAGTCCCTGTGGAAGAGCCCATGAACACCTTGATGCCTGCGCACCCTAGAGAGTTCTCCCAGTCACCGAGCTTGTCAGCGTTCTCCTCTGTCGCGCCGAGGAAGAAGGCGTGGTCTGCCGCTGCGCGCCCGCGGGCGCGCGCGAGCTTGTCTTCTAGCGCCGCAGGGTCTGTCGTCGGAGGGTTCGTGTTCGGCATCTCGCAGAAGGCAGTCACCCCACCCGCGATCGCCGCCAAGGCTCCGGTCGCGATATCTTCCTTGTGCGGGAAGCCAGGCTCACGGAAGTGCACTTGGGAGTCGACGAGGCCAGGGAAGACGAGCTTCCCTGTCGCGTCGATCACCTCACACCCCTCGGGTGCTTCGAGGCCTTGCCCACGCGCAGCGACCTTGCCCCCACTCAGGAGGACGTCTTCTTCACGGACTCCGTCCGCCTCCACGATCTTGCCTCCGCTGACGAGGAGGTCTACTTCTTGGCTGCTCATAGAGGAGAGCCTAAGGCGTGAAGGCTCAGCCTGAAACCAGGGAGAGCGACTATCCTAGAAACACCATGATCAGCGCCCTCCTCCTCACCCTCATACAGGACCCTGCGGCCCCTGCGCGCCCCTTTGAGACGGTCGTCATCAACGCAGACTCTGACTTCGAGGCTTGCGGGGTCGCGGATTTGGACTCTGACGGCGACCTCGACATCGTGAGCGGAGACACCTGGTATGAGGCTCCCACTTGGCGACGCCACGAGGTCAGCCCGATCCGCTCCGACGGCGGCTATCGAGTCGACTTCGCAGACGTCCCCCTCGACGTGAACGTAGACGGTCGCCTAGACGTGGTCTCCTGCAGCTGGCATGACCGCGCGGTCTTCTGGCGTGAGAATCCAGGCGAGGCGGGCGGCGTGTGGAAGATCCATGAGGTCGACCGACCAGGGAATATGGAGACAGCCTTCGCGTGGGATGTCGACGGCGACGGCGCGCTCGACTTCGTCCCGAACGTGATGGGTCGCACCGTCTGGTTCCGAGTCAACGAAGGGACCCTCACTCCGCACGTCATCTCTGAAGACCGTGGAGGTCATGGGATCGGCGTCGGTGATGTGAACGGCGACGGCCGCGCTGACGTGCTCGGACCAGACGGTTGGTTCGAAGCTCCCGACGATCCGCTCAAGGGTCAATGGATCCACCGCGCAGAGTGGAGCATGGGCTCTGCCGGGATCTCGATCATCGCCCACGACTTCGACCGTGACGGACTCACGGATGTGTTCTGGGGCATGGGCCATGACTACGGTCTCTACTGGCTCAAACAGAGCCGAGATGAAGAGGGCCAGCGCTCTTGGAAGCGCCAGGTCGTGGACGAGACCTGGTCCCAGGCTCACGGGCTCACCCTCGCTGACCTCGACGGCGACGGCGCGATGGAGGTCATCACCGGCAAACGCCGCTTCGCTCACAACGGCAAAGACCCCGGCGGAAAGGAGGAGCTCATCGTCTGCGCCTATCGCTTTGACGTGAGCGCATCGAAGTTCTCGCGTGAAGTCCTCTCTGAGGGCGGCGAGGTCGGCGCAGGGCACTACCCCGTCGTCGTCGACATCGACGCCGACGGTGACATGGACGTCGTCCTGCCCGGAAAGTCCGGGCTCTACCTGCTCCGCCGGCGCTCGCTCTAGACGAGGTCGGTGTGACGCTTCAGGGCGTCAGTTGAGGGCCCGCGCCCGCGGAAGTCCGTGAAGACGTCCATGGGGTGGCGGCTGCCACCCTGCGCGAGGACGGTGTCACGGAACTTGTGACCCATCTCCACGATGGCGGCGTCGTCGTCGAGCCCAGCCTCTTCAAAGGCGCTGAAGGCGTCAGCTGAGAGGACCTCAGCCCACTTGTAGCTGTAGTAGCCAGCGGAGTAGCCGCCCGCGAAGATGTGGCTGAAGGAGCACTCAAAGTGATCCTCGGGGAGCGGCGGCACGACCGTGGAGATCGAAACGACCCGATCCTTGACCTCGGAGACCGTCTCATCACCCGCGGGGTCGTAGTGATGGTGCAGCTCCATATCGAGGTGCCCGAAGTAAAGTTGACGCAGGACCATCGATCCAGAGCGGTAGTTCTTCGCCGCGACGAGGCGCTCAAAGAGCTCCTTCGGCATGGGCTCTCCCGTCTCGAAGTGGCCAGCGAAGCTCATCACCGTCTCCTCGTGGTAGGTCCAGTTCTCCATGAACTGGCTCGGTAGCTCGACGGCGTCCCACTCGACGCTCCCGATGCCAGCGGCCTCAGGCACGTCCACTGTCGTGAGCATGTGCTGCAGTCCGTGGCCGAACTCATGGAAGAGGGTCTCCACTTCCCGGTGCGTCATGAGCGAGGGGCGGTCTCCTGCCGGCGGGGTCTGGTTGCAGACCAACACAGCGGTGGGCAGCCGCACGCCGCCGTCCGCTGTCGGCGCGCGACCGATCAGGCTGTCCATCCAAGCGCCGCCGCGCTTGTCCTCAGGCCTCGAGTAGGGGTCGAGGTAGAAGGTGGCGATGTCCTCACCGGAGGCGTCCTGGATGCGGAAGTAGCGGACGTCCTCTTGCCAGACCTGTACATCCTCGTCCGCCGCGATGACGTCCACATCAAAGAGGCGCTTGGTGATTGCGAAAAGCCCCTCGAGCACCTTGGGGAAGGGGTAGTAGGGCCTGAGCTCCTCATCGGAGAGCTCGTACTTCGTCTCGCGCATACGCTCTGACCAGAAGCCGACATCCCAGTGGGCGAGCTCGAGCGCCTCGTCACCGGTCTCGCTGCGTGCGAAGGCGACGAGGTCAGCGTGGTCCTGCTGTGCCTTCGGCATGGCCGCGTCGCGGAGCTCCGCAGTCAGCTGATCTACAGCCGAGACGTCCTCAGCCATCTTCGTCGCGAGGGAGATCTCGGCGTGGGTGTTGTACCCGAGGAGTCCGGCCTTCTCCTTACGGAGCGCGAGGATGCGCTCGATGCGAGGCTTGTTATCGAACTCCCCCTCGGAGGCGACGGTGACGAGCGCGCGGTACACGGTCTCGCGCTGCTCGCGGTTGCGGCTGTGCATCATGAAGGGCATCACCGAAGGAGCATCCAGCGTGATCCTCCAAGGTCCGTCCTCGGCGGTGGCGCCCTCGTGACCAGCGGACTTCGCCGAGGCTGCCGCCCCTTGGCGCAGGGTCTCCGGGAAACCTTCAGCGTCGGCCGGGTCCGTGAGGATGAGCTCGTAGGCCTTTCGGCTGTCGAGCACGGCGTTAGAGAAGCCCGTCGAGAGCTCGGCGAGTTCCTTCTGGATCTCGTTGAAGCGCTCCTTCGCATCGCCTTCGAGCGAGATGCCGGAGAGCTTCATGCCCAAGAGCTCCTTCTCGACTAGGCGCTTACGCGTCGCGTCCAGTTCAGCCCATGCCTCACCCGCGACGAGGGCCTCTAGCGCGGCGTAGGTCGCTGCGCTCTGTCCCATGCGCGTGAAGAACTCGACGACCTGCGGCTGCAGCTCCTCGTAGACCTCGCGCAGCTCCTCAGAGTTGCGAACCCCCATCAAGTGCCCCGTCACGTGCCAGGCGTACTCGAGGGGCTCGACGATCTCGCGGAGGCGGCCGAAGATGCCGTCCCAGGTGGGCTCGACGTTCTCTTCAAAGGCGCTGAACTCCGCGCTGGCGCGCTCTAGGAGCTGGGGCACGGCCTCCTTGGAGTGGGCCGGGGTGACCTCATTGAAGCGAGGGGGGGTGCCGTGGGCGAAGAGCGGGTTCGAGCTGTTGGACTGCTGGATCATGGGATATCTCCGGTGGATCAAATCGGCGCGGAGCCCGCGCCATCAGGCCCAAGAGGATAGCCGATTCCACTCGCCGACCCATCGGGCTACCCTCCTGTCATGATCCGCGCAGCGGCCCTGACTCGAGACTTCGGCGACCTCCGCGCCGTAGACCACATTTCCTTTGAGGTTCAACCAGGAGAGGTCGTCGGCTTCCTAGGCCCCAACGGGGCTGGGAAGACGACCGTCCTGAGGATGCTCTCTACTTACCTACAGCCCAGCGCGGGCGAGCTCGTGGTCGCGGGACACGACGTAGTCGCTGCTCCCCGCGAGGTGCGCCGCTCGATCGGCTACCTCCCTGAGCACGACGCGCTCTTTGACGGCATGCGAGTGAGGGCCTTCCTCGAGTTCTGCGGTCGCGCGCACGGCATCGCGGAGGAAGCCCTCTCCGCCCGGGTCGCGACCCTCGTCGAGCGATGCGACCTCTCCCGCGTCTGCGATAGGCGAGTCGGGACCTGCTCTAAGGGATATCGTCGGCGCATCTCCCTCGCGGCTGCGCTCCTCCACGATCCCAAGGTGCTCCTCCTCGACGAGCCGACTCATGGCCTCGACCCGCTGCAAGTCGCGGCCTTCAGGGAGCACATATCGGAGCTGCGCGAAGGCCGCGCCGTGCTCTTCTCCAGCCACGTCCTCGCAGAGGTCACTGCCATCTGTGACCGCTTACTCCTCCTCCACCACGGTCGGCTGCTCCTCGACGAGCGCACTGAGGTCTTGGCCGAGCGCGCCAG
The DNA here is from genome assembly GCA_022446815.1 of Planctomycetota bacterium. GTDB lineage: Bacteria > Planctomycetota > UBA1135 > UBA1135 > JAKVCE01. The sequence goes on along the minus strand of JAKVCD010000013.1, from coordinate 20,079 downwards.
CGCTGAAGGCAAAGACCTCGAAGGCTTGATCCTCGACGCCGTCCGCGCACCCCGCGAGGAGGCCTCAGCGTGAGAGCGATCCGCCTCGTCGCCGGCCGCGAGCTGCGCGCCCTCTTCGACGCCCCCGTCGCCTACGTCGCCACGGTCGCGTCGCTCCTCGTCGTACTCTCTCTCTTCTCCACGGAGTTCTTCCTCGCAGGGCGCCTCGACCTCACGCCCCTCTTCCGATGGATCCCAGCTGCCGCCGCAGTGCTCCTCCCTGCGCTCGCCATGCGCCTCTGGGCTGAAGAGCGCCGCCGACGCACCTTTGAGCTCTGGGTCACCCTGCCTCTCTCTGCCGTGGAGCTCGTCCTAGGCAAGTTCCTCGCGGGCGTAGGCATATGGCTGCTCTTCCTGCTCGGCACCAGCCCTGCGGTCTTGCTCCTCTACGCCTTGGGTGAGCCTGACGGCGGGCTGATCCTCTCAAGCTATCTGGGCGCGCTCCTCTTGGGTGCTCTGCTCCTCGCCCAGGCCCTCTTCCTCTCGAGCCTCACCCGCGAGGTCGTCGTCGCCTTCCTCACCGGCTGCGCTGGCAGCGTCCTCCTCCTCGCGAGCGGCGCTCCCGCCCTCACAGCGATCTTAGATGGCCTCGCCCCAGATCTCGCGCCAGGCACGCTCTTGGCTGACAACCTCTCAGCCCTCCTCCGCTATGACGCCTTCTGCGCAGGCTACATCGGCCTCGGAGAGAGCGCGTGGCTCATCGGGACGACGGCCGTCTTCCTCGCGCTGAACACCTGGACCATCCGGAACATCCGGGACTGAGAGGGCGGACCTAGTGCGCACCCGCTCGACCCCTTGGCTCACCCTGGCCCTCGCGCTCCTCGTCGCCTCTACCGCAGCGAGAGTGGTCGAGCGGGCTGGCCCATCCCTTGAGCCGGCAAGGACCAAGCGCGCTCACATCGACGCAGGACAGCGAGAGCGTCTGGCCAAGCTCTTAGACAGCGGCGGCCAGGCCTCGATCGAGTACTGGGTCAGCCCGAAGTCAGAGCTCCCATATGACCTGCGAGGACTCGAGGAGTCTGTGCGCGCTGCCTTCCGTGCCCTCGAGGCTGTCCATCCAGAGCTTCTCCGCCTCAGCGTCCATCACCCAAGAGAGGCAGAGGGCTTGAGCGCACACCTCGACTCCCTTGGGGTGCGCGCGACCCGCGCACCCAAGGTCGAAGACGACACCTGGAGCGAGGCAGAGCTCACTTCCAGCCTGCGCTTCACCCTCGGCCCTCACGAAGCTCATGTGCGAAACGGTCTCCTCCCAGCACAGACAGGAAATCTCCCCGAGCTCTTGATCGCACACCTTGAGGACCTCGCGGTCCCCTCACGGCCCAGAGTCCTCCTGGATGCCCCGCAAGGCTTCGAGGCCGTGGCTGCGCTGTTGGCCGGCCGCGCCGAGCTGCGACGCGCAGAGATTGAGAGTGACGCAGCCCCTCTCAGCGACGACCTCATCGTCTGGCTCCAACCAGAGGACGCCTCCCCGGAGGCCCTCGCTCGGGTAGAGGCTCACCTCCGAGCTGGCGGTGACCTCCTGCTCGCGGGGAGCGCGACCGCGGCCGAGCTCGGACGCAGCGAGGGAGAGGTCATGGTTCAGCTCCGTGAGGCTCCAGCCTTCCCCCGCGCCCTGAGCGCGCTCGGTGTGAGCGCATATGAGGGGGTGCTCTTGGACCCAGTCTCTGACGCCCTCCCGCTCCCTGACGGCAGCTCACTACCGGCGCCGCAGCTCGTCTCTGTCCCCGCCGTCAACCAAGACTTCCGCGCCCTCGAGGGTCAACCAGATGGCTCCCTCTTGTTCGACTCTCCCACAGCCTTCCAGCTCGACCCCGCGCTCCTCGCCGCGCGCGGCGTGCGCGCAGAGGTGCTCGCTACGGCGAGCCCGCGCGCCGTGCGGGCCCTGCGCCCCCAAACCGCTCTGCGCGTCGTCCAGCTAGACAGCCTCGAGGGCACCCCTGCGCCCCGCGCTCCTGTCGCGGCCATGCTCACCCACCGCGACCCAGCGCGCGGCCGCGTCCTCCTCTTAGGTAGCGCGAGCCCGCTCCGAGACGCTTACCTCTCCGATGAGCGCTATCAACACCTCGCCCTCACCCGCGTGCTCTTCGACACCTTGGTCTCCAAGGATCGACACCTCTTGCGAAAGACGACCACGCAGAGAGAGGTCTCGCTCCCTCCGCTCGACACCAAGGCCCGTACGAGCGCGCGCCTCCTCCTCATCCTCTCTGTACCCGCCCTCCTTACAGCCCTCTTCCTCTCAAGAAGAGAGCGCGCCAGCGGGGCTCGTCTCGCGCCGAGGCTAGCGCCCGCAGCCTGCCTCCTCATCGCTCCCCTAGCCTTCAGCCTCGCCCTCGCCCCATTGCAGACCGCCGGCATCGACGCCACTGCTGAGGGGCGTCACCACCTTGACGATGCCGGCGCAGGCGTCTTCAGGAGTGCCGTGGCAGAGCTCGGCGGTGACGTGACCCTAGAGCTCTGGCGTCCAGAGCGCGCCGCACTGCCGGTCGAGTTGGCGCACGCCTTAGACCGCGCCTCGGCGACCCTCGTTGGGCTCTGTCGAAGCTCAGGGATCGACCTCCGTGAGCGCGCCGGGACCCCCGAGGAGGCAGCGCGTGCTCTCGGGCTCAAGCCGCGCGCCCTGGCTGAGTCACTCACAGAGACCCGCAGAGTCCTTGAGGTCTGTGTTGGCGCGCGCCTCGAAGCCTACGACGATCAGGGAGCCACCGTGGCTAGCGCCACCCTCGACCTCTCGGATGTCGCGACTCACGAGCGGCTCCGCTTCCGCCTCGCTCTCGCTCTCCAAAGTATGGCCACAGGGGCGCCTGTGGAGCTCGCGATCGCGAGCGACCGCCCCCTGCTCTCCCCTGCGGAGGCGGTCCTCGACTATCAAAACCAAGGCCACTTCGCCCCCGGCGGCGCAGACCCATACGGCCCTGCGAAGGAGTGGCTCAGAGCTCACGGCTTCACAGTCACCGAGGTCAATCCGAAGGAGCCTGTGGTCCCCTCCACAGCGGACGCGCTGCTTGTGCTCCAACCACGTCGCGACGCCGCGCTCATCCACGCTGCGCTCTTCGAACACCTCAACGCTGGCGGCCGCGCGCTCCTCGCGGCGCAGACCCATGACCTGCTCGGACGCAGGAAGAGCGAGAGCGCGCACGCCTTCGCCTGGTGGCCGCGCCCGCTCTACCCCGACGTCGATGGTCCCTTTGAGGAGCTCGGTCTAGCCCTTGACCCTCGCCTTCTCTTCGACTCACTCCACGCGAGCTCCCTCATCCCGACACGCGTCGACCGAGCTGGGCTGACGCCGAAGACCGAGCTGCGCTCATCAAACGCGCCCTTCTGCGTACGAGTCCTCGGGAGAGACGGCCTGGGCGACGTCACCTTCGCTGGGGCCAACTCGCTCGCCGCAGACACCGCACAACTCGAAGCGCGCGGACTCGAGCTCGCACCTTGGCTCAGCGCGAGCCCTGACGCGTGGACCTACGCGTGGGAGGGAGGTGACCTGACAGACTCCGCGCTCACCGGAGCCAGCTCCGACCCGCTCTCTGAGGCGTGTCCGAGCGCGCTCCTAGCCGCAGACCTCACGGGCAGCTTCCCCGGCGCTAGGGTCCTCGAAGATGGCTCGGTAGCCCTGACTCCCGCAGCTCAAGGGATGAGTGGCAGGTTATGCCTGCTCAGCTCGAGCGCGCCTCTCAGGGCCGCGCACCTGCACCAAGCAGACTCAGACAACGCTCAGCTCCTCCTCCTCGCCGCCTCGAGGCTGACCCTTGAGCCTGCGCTGACTCAACTCTTGACCCAGCGAGAGACCCCCGTGGGCTTCGAGCCCCTACCCGCTCAAGAGCGCCTGCTCTGGCGCCTCTTCCTCTTGGGCGGCGCGCCGCTCCTGATTGCCGGCGTCGGCCTGCGAAGGGTGAGGAGGTCAGCGTGAAGGCCGGCTTCCTCTTAGCAGGGCTCCTCACGGGGCTGCTCCTCTTAGAGCGTTCCCAAAGCCCCGTCGCTGATGACGCGCTCCTAGCGCACCGCCCCCTCGTAAGCGCCGAAGAGCGCGATGAGCTCCAGCTCAACGGCTTCGCGCTCTCGCAAGCTGACAAGCGTCATGAATACCGACGCAGCGATGGCACGTGGCGCTGCGTCACCGCGTTCGGCGCGATCGCAAATCCCCGCGAGGTCACAGACTTGAGCGTCGTCCTGCTATCGCAGCGGGCCGCTCTGCGCGCGCTAGACGCATCCGCTTCGCTCAACGCCGACTTCGGCTTTGACGACGGCCTGCGCGTTGACTTCTTACAGAGCGACGCGAGCGCGGCTCCGCTGAGCTTTCAGCTCGGCGACGTCGTCTCGGCCCCGAGCGGTCGGAGCGTCTTCGTGCGCCGCCTCGGCTTCGAGGGCGTCTGGGAGCTAGACGCCGAGCAGCTCTGGCCGCTCCTCCGCGAGCGCAGCCCCGGCTTTCCCCCGCTCCTCGACCAGCGCCTCACCGCTGGCTGCGTCCTCGACCCAGCCCGGGGGATCACTCGCGCCTTCATCGACTTCCACAGCGGACCTTCGCTAGAGCTTCGCCCGCGCGAGCTCGACGGTGAGGTGCGCTGGGTGCTCATAGACGGCGCGGAGGAGAGGCCGCTCCTCCCTTACCGCTTCGCGGGCTGGATGAGTTTCCTGCAGCGCGCGCCGTATGCAGGCTTCGTCAACCCAGCCCCCCAGCGTGAGCGCGGCCTCACCCCGCCGATCGCGCGCGTGACGCTCTTCCCACCCGATGAGGTGCCCATCGAGCTCACCCTCGGCCGCGAGGTAGAGGGTGAGGTCTTTCTTCAGAACCGCACCAGCGGGATGCTGCTCCTGCTCCCTGAGGGATGGTCCGAGCTTATTGCCCCTAGCAAAGCTGCGCTCACCTCAACTGATGGGCCAAACCCTTGGGAGCGCTGGCTCCGATGAGCGCCAGTTAGCGCAGCGCCCAGGTAGCGAGCGCTCGCCCAAACACAACGCCACCTAGCCCGAGGGTGAGGTGCGCGAGCACGACGCCACTGGCGGCGAGGGCTCTCCCCTCGCGGGCAAAGCTCATCACCTCGTCCCCGAAGGCAGAGAAGGTCGTGAGGGAGCCCAAGACTCCCACGACGAGGAGCGCACGGGTCTCTGCCTCAAGCTCTCCGCGCAGCTCGACCCACGCGACGACGGCGCCTATAACCAGACAACCCAAGGTGTTCACGAGCAGGGTCCCTGAAGCGAAGCGGTCGCTAGGGCAGCACGCCGCGAGCGAGTAGCGGAGGACGGCTCCCAAGAAGCCGCCGGCGCCGACGAGGAGGATCTGCTTCACAGACAGATCATCACCGGAAAGCACCTGAAGTTCGAGGAGCGTAAGCCGTATTTCCAGCTGCTCCTCTCACCTCTCCGCCTTGCTAGGGTGTGCGCATGACGCCCGCTCGCAAGCTGCTCGTCGGCGTATCCCTCACGCTCCTCGTCCTCCTGATCAGCCCGCTGGGCTGGAAGCTCATTGGACATACCGGAGAGGAACAGCAGCTGAGCTTTTACCGCCCCGCCGAGGCCGCCCTCATAGAACTCATCGAGCGCGCGGAGGCAGGCCTGGGTGAGGACGAACTCGGGAGGTTGAAGATCGAAGAGGAGCTCGCGCGACAGCTCTTCGGCCTAGATCACCCTTACAACCGCTACGACCCGCAGGCCTACTTCACGCACGAACCAAACCTCGACGCGGAGCGGAGGTTCAAGGAGCACCCTCTAGGGAGCTGGAGGATGCGCACAAACTCGCTCGCGATGCGGCGAGACTCTGAGCCCTCTGTCGAGACACCGAGCCTCCGCGTCCTCGTCGTGGGCGACTCCCACGTGGACGGCATCTGCAACAACTCAGAGAACCTCTGCGCCGTCGCCGAAGAGGCGTTGGAGTCCGCGCACCCCGGCGCGCGCGTCGAGGTCTTGAACGGCGCGCGCGGAGGACACTCGCTCTGGAACTACCTCGGCGTGATCGAGCGACACCTCACCCTCAAGCCCGACCTCGTGGTCGTGACGGTCTTCGGGGGGAATGACTTCACAGACGTGCTCTTTCTAGGGCACGCCTTCCAGGGAACGCGGCCGCGCGGGCTCACTCCCGAGAGCAAAGCGCGCCGCGCGCAGGCGCTCCAGGAGAGCCGCTACGTCATCGGACAAGGCTACGGCACGCTGCTCTTCTTCAAGGAGCAACCCAAAGAGCTGGAGTTCGCGATGGAGACCTCGCGGGACATCCTCGAGGTGATCGCGCGCACCTGCAGCGACGCGGGCGCAGAGCTTCTGTTGATGTTCCTCCCCTCTCCGCTCTCGCTGCCGTTCGAAGCAGAGCCTCGCGGCGCTTCGGCGATTCGATCATTGCTCGGCCTAGAGCAGGAGGACTTCAGTCTCCCCTCTCTGATTCATGCTCAGCTCTTCTCAACCTGCGACGCGCTCGAGCTGAAGACCCTCGACCTGACGCCGCTGCTTGAAGAATGTCGGGACGCATGCTTCTGGCGGACAGATCTCCATCTCTCTCTTGAGGGGCAAGAGCGCGTAGGGCTGCGCTTGGCAGAGCGGATCAGTGGGCTCCCTGGCGCATCCAGACGCCTCAAAGCTGGAGAGAGCTCCCCTAGATAAATTGCAACTTGCTACGCTGAGAGCCCTCCACCGTTGGTCGCACAGCCGACCTCCCAACCGCGGGAGCCGCTCATGACAATCACCCAATCTCAGCGGGCATTAGAGACGAAAAATGGACTCGGAGCCTACGCCGCTCCTAAGACCATGACCCCGTCCCACTCCACTGACGACGCCCTGCCCCTCACAGGGCACGAGAACCTCACGACGATCCAGAGCTACTTGCTCGCAGAGGAGCGACGTCACGAGGGCGCGTCAGGGAACTTCACATGGGTCCTCTCCGCCATCAGCCTCGCAGCCAAGTTCATCTCTGCCAAGGTTCGCCGCGGCGCCCTCGTCGACGCGCTCGGCACGATGAGCACGGAGAACGTGCAAGGCGAGGTCCAACAGCGCCTCGACGTGATCGCCAACGAGGCCCTCCTCCGCTGCCTAGGCCGCCGCTCCGGAGTCGCGATCGTCGCTAGCGAGGAGAACGAAGAGCCGCTCTTGGTCGAGTCCAACTGCAACGGCAAGCGCCCCTATGTGGTGCTCTTTGATCCGCTCGACGGCTCCTCCAACATCGACGTCTGCGGTGGGATCGGGACCATCTTCAGCATCCTTCGTCACGATCGCCGCGCTGAATCCGCTGAGGGCTCCGTCTTGCAACGAGGTCTCGAGCAGAGCGCAGCCGGCTACATCCTCTACGGCCCCCAGACCACCCTCGTCCTCACGACAGGCAACGGCGTACAGCAGTTCGTGCTCGACCCCGAGCTAGGACAGTTCTTGCTCACCAACGACAACCTCCGCATCCCTCAAGCCAACAAGAGCTACTCAGTCAACGAGGCCTACACCTCGGCCTTCCCTCAGCCGTATCAGGAGTACCTCTCTTGGGCACACGGCGAGGGCTACTCCAGCCGCTATGTAGGAGCGATGGTCGCCGACGTCCATCGCACACTCTTGAAGGGCGGCGTCTTCCTCTACCCTCCCACCGAGAGGGCACCTCAAGGGAAGCTGCGCCTCATGTACGAGGCCAACCCTATGGCGATGATCATCGAGCAGGCGGGCGGGCTAGCCTGCGCTGGCACCGAGCGCATCTTGGAGATCGAGCCCACAGCGCTCCACCAGCGCTGCAGCGTCATCCTCGGCAGCACCGAGGAGGTCGAGCGCGTGACCTCCCGCCTACAGCACGGCTGAGTCACCTAGCGCAGAGGAGCGCTCACTTACCAAACAGGAAGTGAGCGATGTCGCCCTCCTGCATCAGGTAATCCTTGCCCTCGATGCGCAGCTTACCGGCGGCCTTCACAGCAGCCTCCGTGCTGTGCTCGATCAAGTCTTCTAGGCCGTAGACCTGGGCGCGGATGAACTTCTCTTCGAAGTCCGTGTGGATCACCCCCGCAGCCTTCGGCGCAGTGTCCCCCGCCCGGATCGTCCAGGCGCGGATCTCCTTCTCTCCGGCGGTGAAATATGTCTGCAGCCCGAGCAGCTTGTACACAGCCTTGATCAAGCGACCTAACCCGAGCTCTTCGACGCCCAGCTCCTCCATGAACATCTGGGCCTCCTCTTCATCGAGTCGTCGAAGCTCAAGCTCCAAGTCACCGCAGACGGCGCGCCACTCGCTCCTGTTCTTCTTGGCATAGCTCGCGACCTGCTGGGCATACTCTGAGCTGCCGTCGAGGTCGTCTTCAGCGACGTTCGCGACGTAGAGCACAGGCTTGAGGGTCATCAAGCAGAGCGGCTTCAAGACCTGGCGCTCGAAGTCATTCCACTCTTGAGCGCGCATCTGCCCGCCGCTGGCTAAGAGCTCCTCTGCCCGCACCATCACCGCGAGCTCTTGGGCTAAGTCTTTATCGACCCGCGCCTTCTTGGCCACGCGCTCCATAGCCCGGCGCACGGTCGAGAGGTCAGCGAGCGCCAGCTCTAGCTCGATCACCTCGATGTCCCCGACCGGATCTACGGGGTCTTCACGGACGACCTTGTCACCACCAAAGCAACGCACGACGTGCATGATCGCGCTGCACTCCTTGATGTTGCCGAGGAATTGGTTGCCCATCCCCTCGCCCTCGCTCGCCCCCTTCACGAGCCCAGCGATGTCTGTCACTTGAACGACAGCTGGGATCACCTTCTCCGTCTCAATCCGAGAATGGATCTCTTCAAGACGCTCATCCGGCACCTCTACGATCGCCATGTTCGGCTCGATCGTGCAGAAAGGAAAGTTCCCCACTTCTGCTTCCGCCTCAGAGAAGGCGGAGAAGAGGGTCGATTTGCCCACGTTGGGCAACCCAACGATTCCACAAGAGAGTGCCATGGCGAGCGCCTAGGGTGCGCCTCTCAGGGGAGGCGCGGGATCTCTACCGGGGTCACCTCGCCCGTCAGCCCCTGCTCGAGGAACTCGACGAGGTCGTCGATCTCCTGCTCGTTGAGGTCGAGCGGGAAGATCTTGTCGGAGAGGTACGGGGACTTCGTGCCGTCGGTGTTGGTGCCGCCGCGCTTGTAGTGAAGGATGACCTCAGTGAGGGTCTTGAGGCTGCCGTCATGCATGTAAGGCGCGGTGTCCACGATGTTGTGCAAGCCGGGAGTCTTCGTCGCTCCACGATCGGCGTCGACCCCTGTGACCGCGAAGCGTCCGGGGAAGGGCTCAGGGCCCATCTGCCCGATACCGATGTTGTGGAACTGCTCATCCGAGAGGTCCGGGCCCACGTGGCACGCGCTGCAGTTGGCCTTCCCGAAGAAGAGCTCACGCCCACGCTTCGCGCTCTCGGTCATGGGGTTGTCGTCCTCACCCTGCATCGCCTCCTCGTAGCGAGCGATGAGGTCTTCGTCTGTCTCATCCTCCATGTCGAGGTTGTAGAAGGGGGTCGCGCGCTCGAAGTGATCGTAGGGGCTCCCACCAGCGAAGACGGTGCGCTCAAAGGCCGCGATAGCCTTCGTCGCGGTCTCTTCCGTGGCCGGGCCGCCGAAGATCGCCTGGAACTGCATGTCGTAACCCTCGACCTCGCGGAGCAGCTTCTCAGCGCGCTCCCAAGTGAAGCCCATCTCGATCGGGTTGCCGACGGGACCAGCAGCCTGAGCCTCAAGGCTCGCCGCGCGACCATCCCAGAACTGTGTCTTACCGAGGATCCGGTTCATGACAGTGGGAGCGCTCACGCCGCCCTTCTGTCCGTGGATCCCCGTGGAGACCGGTGCGTTGTCAGTCCAGCCCATGTCGGGGTGGTGACACGTCGCGCAAGCGATCGTCCCGTCGCCCGAGAGGCGCGGGTCAAAGTAGAGCTGCCGACCGAGCTCTACCTTCGCCTTGGTCATGGGGTTGTCCTCAGGGATGAACTCTGAGAGGTCCGCAGGCATACCCACAGGCCCCACCGGCACGAAGGGCGTGTGGGCGTCCGGCTCGGCGAGGGAGGCCCGGATATCATCAAGACTGAGTGTGCCGGGGACGCCGAGCTTGAACCCTCCATCAAAGAGAGAGAACCCGGAGACTTGGCAGCTGACGGCGAGAGCTCCACAGAGGAGGAGAGAGGGCGCGATCTTGTTCATCGGAGAGGTAGGCTAAGAGGCTAGATACGTACAGAGAGGCTATGGAAGTTACAGGGAGCCTGCGCCCTTTGACAATGCCCTCCTGCCACCAACCCAGAGTTCACAGAGTGCGGGTTGTTGTCCCTAGCCGATCTTCGTCCAATGTCCCCTATGAACCCCCTCCGTCTCCTCCCCGTTCTACTCATGACAGCCCTCTCAGGCTGCCTCTCTACCATGCAAGACCCTCTCCAGCAGGTCCGCTCCGGCGTCTTCGGCCAAGCCCCCTCAGGCGAAGACATCCACTGGTATGAGCTCCGTAATAAGAACGGAATGATCGCCTGCGTCCACAACTGGGGCGCGACGCTCTACGAGCTCCACGTCCCCAGCGCGATCGGCCGGACCGCCGACGTCGTCCTGGGCTTCGACGACATGAAGGGGTACCTCTCCTCTGATAATCAGTACTTCGGCTGCACTACCGGCCGCTACGCGAACAGGATCGCTAAGGGGCGCTTCTCCATCGGAGCGGATCAGTATCAGCTCGCGACCAACAACGAGCCCAACCACCTCCACGGCGGCGCCCGCGGCTTAGACAAGGTGATCTGGACTGCGGCGGTCCCGAACTCCAACTCTGTGCGCTTCAGCTACACCAGCCCTGACGGTGAGGAGGGCTACCCCGGCGAGGTCTCGATGGTCGTGACCTACACGCTCACGGACTCGAACGCCTTAGTGATCGAGTACGAGGGAGAGACCTCAGCGCCCACGCACCTCAACCTCACCCACCACAGCTACTTCAACCTCTCTGGAGCGGGCTCCGGGACCGTCCTCGACCACGAGCTCCAGATCTTCGCCTCTCGCTACACCCCGACGGACGGCACCCTGATCCCAACAGGCGAGACCAGGCCCATCGCGAGCACGCCCCTCGACTTCCGCACCCCAACGAAGCTGCGCCGTGGCGCCGAGACCTTGGCCTCCTCTCCGTCCCTAGGGATCGACCACAACTTCGTCATTGAGGGAACGCCGGGCGCAATGCGCACGGCAGCCTTCCTGCACGACCCTGAAAGTCGGCGATCCATGACTGTTCACACGACCGAACCTGGCCTACAGGTCTACACCGGAAACTTCCTCTTCGGACAAACAGGGAAGAGCGATCAGACGTACCCGCAACGTTCAGCGGTGTGTCTTGAAACCCAGCACTTCCCCGACACCCCCAACCAGCCCAACTTTCCGACCACGCTCTTGCTGCCCGGAGAGACCTACACCCAACGAACGGAGTACCGCTTCGCATGGTAAATCGCCTGCTCACCCCCATCGTTCTCACAGCCCTTGTCCTCTCTTCATGCACGAGAGACGCGACCATCACTCCTGAGCTCGAGGCTAAATGGAGCGAGACCGGGGTCTACAACCTCGAAGTCGAGACGCTCGAGGGCACGCCAGTGTCCCTCTCTGATTACGCCGGCAAAGTCTCTCTCGTCGTGAACGTTGCCTCAAAGTGTGGCCTCACGCCCCAGTACGAGGGCCTCCAGGCCTTACATGATGAGCTGAGCCCCATGGGCTTCACAGTCCTTGCCTTCCCCTGCAACGACTTCGGCGGCCAAGAGCCCGGCACACCCGCCGAGATACGCTCCTTCTGCACGGACAACTACGGCGTAAGCTTCCCCATCTTCTCCAAGGTCCAGACCAAGGAAGGAGAGGGGCAGTCAGAGCTCTACTCGCTGCTCGGTACGAAGACCGGCGACCTCCCCGGCTGGAACTTCGGCAAGTACCTCATCAGCCACGACGGTACTCCCCTCGGCTTCTACTCCTCTCGCACTTCGCCGTCTGACTCTGAGCTCCGCGCTGCAATTGAGGCTGAGCTCGACCGCTGACGCCTGCGGAGATAGATAGCCTTTGTTAAGGCTGTTTGAGAGAGGGAGCGAGCAGGACCGCGCGCTCCCTCCCCTCAGGTCTTAGAGGCTGAAGTCCCAGCCCTCGCGGTACTCCTTCGTGATGAGCGCGGTGGCGTCATCGCGGTCGGAGAAGGTCATCGTCTTCGAGTCGTACTCCATCTTTCCACCGACGCGCTGGGCGATGCAGCCCAAGAGCACCATCTCAGTGAAGGGCGCCGCGTAGGAGAAGTTGCACTTGGGGAAGTCGTAGGGCTTCTCACCAGTGCAGGCGAGGTACCACTCTTTGTGGTGGCCTTCGGCGGAGCGCTCGATCTGCTGCTCGGGGCGCCCGTACTCCTTGTGCTTCGCCTCAGGCAAGAGCCGCGGGAAGTTCCGCGAGTCGCCGGCCGCGTAGAGCTTGCCCTTGGTCCCGATGTAGAGACCGCCCTGATCAGGCAGATTCTCCCCCTTCGGCAGCTCCTCCGGGCGCTCAGGCTTGTTTCCGCCGTCGTGCCAGTAGAGGTCGAAGGCTGGACGGTCTCCCTTTGCGGGGAAGCGGAAGCGCACGGTGGTGTTCTTGACGTACATCGGCGCGTCTCCGAAGGCCTCTCCGTCCATGAGCTCGATCTCGGTCGGATAGCCCGGCTCCAAGGCCCAGTAGATCGGGTCGAGGTTGTGGCAGGCCATGTCGCCCAAGGCGCCGCAGCCGAAGTCCCAGAAGCCGCGCCAATTGAACGGGTGATAGAAGCCGCCCCAGCCGTCGGCCGGGTCGTGGTGGAAGGGGCGCATCTCTGCCGGACCGACCCAGGCCTCCCAGTCGAGGTTGCTGGGCACCTTCTGTGCCTCCTTAGGGACCGGCATCCCCTGGCGCCAGATGGGTCGGTTTGTCCAGACGTGGCCCTCGACGAGGTCACCAATGGCGCCGCTGCGGATGTAGTCGATCGTGCCGCGCAAGCCATCCGTGGCGTGGCCTTGGTTCCCCATCTGGGTGGCGAGCTTGGTCTTCTCCTGCGCGATACTGAGCTGCCGAGACTCCCAAGGCGTGTGCGTGAGCGGCTTCTGTGTGTAGGCGTGCTTGCCCATGCTCATCGCGAGGACGGTCGCAGGATAGTGCTGGTGGTCAGGCGTGCCGACCATCACAGCGTCGAACTCCTTGTGGTGCTTGTCGAACATCTCGCGATAGTCCGTATAGCCCTTGGCGTCAGACCAGCGATCAGCCGCCGGCCCCCAGCGCTTCGAGTCCGCGTCCGCGTAAGCAGGGCAGCCTGCTCCGAGCTTCTGGAGCTGCGGGATGTGCTGACCACCCGCGATACCACCCACTCCGATGTAAGCGACGTTCAGGCGCTCAGCTGCCCCAAAGACGCGCCCATAAGAGCGCGCGTCCATGGTGAGGACCGAGCCAGCCGCCGAGGCGGTCAGGAAGGTGCGGCGAGAGAGCTTGTTGGGGTTCTTCATGATGTGATCAGGGGTTGTAGAGAGTTAGGCGAGCGCGACACAGTCGATCTCGAAGAGCGCGCCCTTCGGGAGGCCTGAGACCTCGACGCAGGCGCGGGCCGGCGGAGAATCGCCGGTGAAGAAGCGCCCGTAGACCTCGTTGATGGCGGCGAACTCGCCCATGTCGATGATGTAGACGTTGCACTTGAGGACCTTGTCGAGGGAGCTGCCTGCAGCCTCGAGGACGGCCTGGAGGTTCTTGAGCGCGCCCTCCGCCTGGGTCGCGGCGTCGTCTCCGACGACCTCGCCGGTGGCGGGGTCCATGGCGATCTGCCCAGAGCAGTGGACGAGTCCGGCGCCTTTGACGCCTTGGCTGTAGGGGCCGATAGCTGCGGGTGCTCCGTCAGTGGAGACGATGGTGCGGTCGCTCATGGTCTAGTTGGGGAAGCGCTCCTTCAGGGCGCGTTGGACGCAGTCCGGGACGAAGCCCGAGGTGTCGCCCCCCATGGAGGCGATCTGGCGTACGAGGGTGGCGGAGAGGTGGGCGGTGTCCTTGGAGGGAGCGAGGAAGACGGTCTCGAAGCCGGGCGAGAGATCGGCGTTGGTGCGCGCCATCTGGGCCTCGTAGTCGAAGTCGCCAGCCGAGCGGACGCCGCGCAGGACGCAGCTGGCTCCGAGCTCTTTGGCGGCGTCGACGAGGAGTCCGTCGAAGGCTGTGACCTCGACGCCAGCGATGCCTCGGCAAGCCTCGGCGGCGAGCTCCAAGCGCTCCTCTAGAGAGAACATCGGGTCCCGGGTCGCGTGGCGACCGAACGCCACCGTCACCATCCCCAAGAGGGCCGCACCTCGAGTCGCGAGGTCGAGGTGTCCGTTTGTGAAGGGATCAAAGCTCCCGGGAAAGAGGGCGTGAGGCATGCCCACAGTCTAGCGACTCTGCCCTAGACAGACGCTCTGCGACCTGAAGAGCTCCATGGGGTCCCTCTCAAGTGACCGCCGCCTCGCCCACCCAGACCTCGCGCCCCATCCTGCCCCTGCTCGGCGCCGTGCTCTCTGGCTCCTTCCTCGCTCCCCTACCCGTCCCATGGCTCCCGCTCTCACTGAGTCTCCTGGTGGGAACAATCCTCGCCCTCACCCGCTCCGCTCGACTCGCAGCGCTGCTCCTCGCTCTCTCGCTGCTCACACTCACAGCGGCGCGAGCTACGAAGCTCACAAGCACGACGCACGACCTCCAAGGTCGCTGGCTCCCACAGAGCTCATACGACGACGAGACACGCGGACTCTTGAGGCCCAGCGGCCTGCGACTCTCTGCCCCTAGCGGCTCACTTATGGAGGGTGAAGAGGTGCGTGTCTTGGGCCCCCATCGCTGGAGTCGCCCGGTCGAAGGCCCGGTGCCCCCGGCTGCGGGGCTCCCTTCTCCCACCCTCATCGCCTCCACAGATCGTCTGCTCAGACTTCGCCCACCTGCTCTCACGACGCGACTGAGCCAGCCGATCCAGGAGGTGCGCGATGCTGGGCTCGAGGGCTTGCAGAGCCACCCTGACCCAACGACTCGCGCCCTCCTCTCTGCCCTCCTCTTCGGCCACCGCGCAGAGCTGGACCCCGACGTCGCAGACCTCTTCACGCGCACGGGCACGCGCCATCTGCTCGCGATCTCCGGCTTCCACGTCTCGATCCTCGCCGCGTTCCTCTGCGCGCCCCTCGCCAAGCTCTTTGCCCGGCTCCTCTCGCTCGCCCTCCCTGGCCTCCGTGGAGGTCGTCTCATCTCGCCAGAGCTCATACGCGCAGCCCTCGTTCTGACCCTCGTCCCCCTCTCCGGATCCGGCGCGCCCGTGATGCGCGCGGCCTGCGCGTGGGCGCTGGCGAGCCTCGCCCCGCTCATCCCGCTTCAGCCCAGCCTCAAAGAGCACGGCAGGCGACCAGACTCCCTCTCGGCGTGGGCGCTGGCCCTCCTCTTAGAGCTGCTCGTAGACCCCAAAGCCTGGCAGTCTGTCTCCATCCAGCTCTCGTACGCTGCTGCGCTAGGTCTGATCCAGACCTCGGGCACCCTCGCTCGCCTGCTGCGAGGTCGAAGCCAAAACGCGTCCCACCTAGCGAGCTCCTTAGACCTCCACCCCCTCTCTGCCTTACCCTTCGCGATCCTCCGCCGCTTACGTGACGCCGCGATCACCGCCTTGGCTGCTAGCGTCGTCGCAGTCCTCTCCACCGCGCCCATCGTCTGGCATCACTTCGGCGAGCTCGCACCGGCTGGGGTCCTAGCGACCCCGCTCGCCGCCCTCTTCATCACCCCGCTGCTCCTCTTCGGCTGGCTGGATCTTGCCCTGACTGTCGTCGTCGGCTTCGACCCCCTCCGAGAGCTCTGCACATGGCTCACCCATGCGCTGATCTCGCTCCTCTTCTCTTTCGACAGTCTCCCTGCGACGCCCGTCCAACTCCCTCTGCGCCCCCTCTGGATGGTGTTCACAGCCTGTGCGTCGACGCTCTTCTTGATTCGCACAAGAGCGAGGTGGCGTCTCCTCTCTCTCTGTGCTGGCGCTGCTTGGCTCGCGCTCCTCATCCCTCGCGACACAACAGCCTCGACGCTTGAGATCCACGCCTTGGATGTTGGGCACGGCACCTGCGTCGTGTTCCGTGCTCCAGGATCTCGCGCCTGGATCTTTGACGCCGGAAGTCGCGATCGCTCACAGCTCGCGACCGCAGCGCTCTTCCCTCTCCTGCGCAGCTGGGGCAACCCGCCCACAGCGATCGCCTGCTCCCATGCAGACTCCGACCATGCTCGCGCGTTGCCTCGCCTCGCCTCACGCTTTCCGCCCGAGCTCTGGCTCGGAGCCGTCACGCGTGGCCATGAGGTCCAGTCCGCTCACCTAGATCTAGAGGCCGGAGCGCTCTCCTTAGAGGACGGTCCGCTTCATCTCGAGCTGCACCGTGGCTTGAGCAAGCCTGGCAATGAAGGTTCACGCACCCTCGTCATCGAGTATCAGTCCAAGCGCGTAGTCCTCTCCGGTGATGCAGAAGGGGACGGCCTCGACCTCATGCTTCACCATGGCGACCTCGCAGGCCCGACAGACCTCCTCCTCGCCCCCCACCATGGCTCTGACTCGCCATGGCTAGTACACCTCCTTGAAGCCCTCTCGCCCGAAGAGATATGGGTGAGCGCGGGCGCACCCCCTGCTATCGGCCCAGAGCTCGACAGGCGCGGACTCTCCTGGCACAGCACCGCAGCGCACGGACCGCTCTTATGGATGCCAAAGTGTCAAACTCTTGTAGGGCAGCGCCGAGGTCCATGAGACATGGCCTTATCATCTGAGCTATGCAGCTACTCCCCCTCCTCCTCTTCCTGCCCCTCGCCCAGGAGCCGGCGGAGACCGAAGAGATCGACGAAGTCCTCGAAGGTCACTCTGTCCACGGTCAGTCATTCAACGAAGGACCTAGGCAAGCCGCCTACCTCCTAGAGACCCAAGCGAACGTCTCCTTCCCCGTCACGGCGGAGAGCCCAGAGGTCCAGGCCTTCTTCAACCAGGGCGTCTCCTTCCTGCATGGCTTCTGGTACTTCGAGGCCGAGCGCACCTTCCGACACATCCGCTCCTTGGATGAGACCTGCACCATGGCCCTCTGGGGAATGGCCATGGCCAACGTCGACAACCAAGACCGCGCCGCCGACTTCGCCCGCCGCGCATGGCTCGAGCGCGACAGCGTCACCGAGCGCGAGCGCATGTACATCGACTCCCTCGCCGCCTTCTACGAGGTCGAGGGCGAGGAGACGCCGAAGCGCTTCCAAGAGCTTGATGAGAAGGAGGAGAAGGAGGAGACGGAGGCGCGCAAGAAGCGCAGGAAGGACCGCGCCAAAGACCTCATCAAGGCCTACTCCGACATCATCTGGGAGTTCCCCGACGACCTCGAGGCCAAGGCCTTCTCCGTGAATCGCCTGTGGCTCAATGACGGACTCGGCGTGAAGATCAGCGGCCGCCAAGCGAACGAGGCCATCCTCCAGCAGGTCTTAACAGAGAAGCCGGACCACCCTGCCCACCACTACCGTATCCACCTCTGGGATCAGGACGAGAACGCGAAGCGCGTCGTCGACTCAGCCATCGCGATCGGGCCCTCCATGCCCACTGTCGCGCACATGTGGCACATGAGCGGGCACATCTTCAGCCGCCTGGGCCGCCATTCCGACGCCGCCTGGCAGCAGGAGGCCTCCGCCCGCGTCGACCACGCGCACATGATGCGTGACTGGGTGCTCCCCGATCAGATCCACAACTTCGCCCACAACAACGAGTGGCTCACACGCAGCCTGCGCCACCACGCCCGCGTCGAGGAGTCCGTCTCCTTAGCGAAGAACATGATCGAGCTGCCGCGTCACCCCGACTACAACACCCTAGACCGCGGCAGCGCCAACTACGGCCGCCGCCGCCTGCTTGAGACGCTCTCGCTCTATGAGCAGTGGCAGGCGCTCGTCGAGCTCACTGACACGCACTACCTCGACGTCTCCGACGAGCCCAAGGACCGCGCCGATCGGGCGCACCGCCTCGCCAAGTCCCACGCCTACCTCGGGAACTGGGAGTCCTTCGAGATCGAGCGCCTCGCCCTCGAAGAGGCCCTCGCAGAGGCAAAGTCCGACCGCGTCACGGAGATGGAGGAGGCCGAAGACGGCGTCCGTGAAGAGGGCGGCGACCGCAAAAAGATCCACGAGGCTATGAGCGATGTGCTCGATGAGTACCAGCCCACCCTCGACGACATCCACGACCAGCTCGAGTCCTTGGACGCCCTGCGCAAGGTCCTCACCCACGAAGAGGTGGACGAGAACCTCGAGCTCCTGAAGGAGCGCGGCTTCGAGAAGGCGCACCTAGCGCTCCTTTACATCGGCGCCGGCGAGGGCGAGAAGGCTGAGGAGGTGGCCCGCGAGGCGGCCAAAGATAAGGAGGGCCGTATCTACCCCAACGCGACCCTCCCCCACATCCTCTACCTCTCGCGCAAGACCGAGGAAGCGCTCGAGCTCTTCGACGAGCTCCGCCCCTGGACCTCCCGCGCCGACCTCTCCCTCCCCGCGCTCGCGCGCCTCGCGCCCCTAGCGGCAGAGCGTGGCCTGTCCGAGGACTGGCGCCCCGAGGTGCAGCGCGCCGAAGACATCCCCGCTGAGGCCAGGCCAGAGCTCGACTCCCTCGGCCCCGTGCGCTGGACACCCATCGCGGCGCCAGAATGGAAGCACCCTGACGGACTCGGCGGCGAACTGGCCCTCTCCGATTACCGCGGACGCCCCGTGATCGTGATCCTCTTCTTGGGCTTCGGCTGCGTGCACTGCGTCGAGCAGCTAGCGGCCTTCACCCCCGCCTACGACGAGTTCGCAGACCGCGGCATCGACATGGTCGCCATCGGCACCGACACCCCGGAGGTCCTCGCCGCTGGCGTCGGCGAGGACGGCGAGGAGCCCTACCCCTTCCCCCTCGCAGCGGACCCCGAGCTCGAGCTCTTCAAGAGCTGGCGCGCCTACGACGACTTCGAGGACGTCCCGCTGCACGGCACCTACCTCATCGACGGCGCCGGCCGTGTCCGCTGGCTAGACATCTCCTTCGAGCCCTTCATGGACTGGGAGTTCCTCCTGGAAGAGTCCGTACGCCTCCTAGGCCTCCCCGAGCCCACCCCTTATCACTCTCGGGCGGACATCGAGCCCAAGTAAGAGGGCTGGATCCCGACGATGGGCGCCGCCATCCCTACTCCGGCAGAGTCGTTGCGGTAGATCTTCGCCGCGCCGCCGCAGGCCGTCTCGATGAGGTCGAGGTCACCGTCCGAATCGATGTCTCCCGCTAAGAGGCAGCGACCGACGCGCGGGGTCTTGCCGAAGTCGCCCGCGGAGACCGACTGAAAGGCGCCGCCGGTGTTCTCCAAGAGTAGCCCGAGCTGTGCGTGGGACTTGCCATCGTGGTAGAGCTCGATGTTGTCGATGATGTGGCCGTTCGTGACAGCGAGGTCGAGGTCGCCGTCAGAGTCGGCGTCGAAGGCCAACGTCCCAAAGCCCACCGGCATCCGTGTCGGGGCGTCGAGACCCCAGCGCGCCGTGACGTCGGTGAAGATCATCCCGCCCTCGTTGCGGTAGAGGGTGTTCGACTCGTCGTCGAAGTTTGTGACGTAGAGGTCGAGGTCGCCGTCTAGGTCAAAGTCTCCCGAGGCGAGCCCCATCCCTGCCTCCGTGAGCCCGCGCCCATTGACGCCGGTGCCAGAGAGGAGCGTCCCGTCCGAGAAGCGGCCGTCACCTTTGTTCACCCACAGCCTGTTCTCGGTGCTGTCGTTCGCGACGTAGAGGTCGAGGTCGCCGTCGCCATCGAGATCCGCCGGGATCGCGCCGAGGCCCTTGCCAGCTATGTCGTCGAAGCCCGCCTCAGCGGTCGCGTCCACGAAGGTCCCGTCGCCTTCGTTCCGCCAGAAGCGATCCGGGAGCCCCGCATAGTGATCCGGATGGCAGTAGGAGCGCCAGCCCTCCTTTCGATCGCCGCACCAGGTGGGACTCTCAAGGTCGACGTCGAGGTAGGCCGTGACATAGAGGTCGAGGTCGCCGTCGGAGTCCGCGTCGAAGAAGACGCAGCCTGCGGTCCAGCGCTCGTCGCGAACGCCCGAGGCCGCCGTCCCGTCCCGGAACCACGCTGTCCCGTTCCCGAAGAGCAGCGCGTCCTCCCCGAGG
>JAKVCD010000012.1 GCA_022446815.1 Planctomycetota bacterium | reverse complement strand
GACAGAGGAGACCTGGAAGGAGGGAGAAGATGGCGGGATCATCTGCAGCGGCAAGCCCAACGGTGGCGCCCGCACGAAGACCGAGTTCACCAACTTTGAGATGGTCTGCGAGTGGAAGCACCACGTCTACGCGGGGAACGCTGGCATCTTCCTCTGGTGCCCTGAGTCGGCCTTCACCGACCTGCCTCCGGGTCAACTCCCGCGGAGCGGGATCGAGGTCCAAGTCCTCGACCTCGGCTACGAGGAGAACTGGGAGAAGTCGAAGGGCTCACCCTCGAACTGGTTCACGAGCCATGGTGACGTCTTCCCCGTGGGCGGCTCCACGATGAAGGCCTTCACGCCCGAGATCACCTACACCTACTCCGACGGCTCTTCCGCCAAGGTCGGCAACCCGAACAGTAGTCGCAGCTTCCCCACCAAGCGCTTGACCAACTCAGTCGGCGAGTGGAACCACTATTACATCCGCGCCATCAACGGCGAGGTCAGGCTGTGGGTGAACGGCGAAGAGGTGAATGGCGGCAACCAGTGTCAGCCCGCCACCGGCTACATCGCGCTCGAGTCAGAGGGCTCCCTCATGGAGTACCGCAACCTCCGCATCCGCGAGCTCCCCTGAGCGCATAAAGAGAGACGCCCGAGCCATCGGGCCCGGGCGTCGTACTGAAGGGCGTGATCTCTCACGCCGCTGAGGCGGTGTCAGTTCAGCTCGACTGGTTTGTAGCCGCCCTTGCCTCGGAAGTGCGCGATCAGGCCGAGGTAAGCCAAGAGCATGAGGAGGGGCAAGACGACGACCTTACGGAGCGCGGTCGCTTTCCCTTCAAGCTGAGCCTGATCTAGCACAGCCTTTTCCTCTGAGGTGGCCGCCTTCGCAGCCTCGCCATCTAGCGCTCGATAAGCCCCGAAGAGGCTCGGCTTCTCCTCGGTGGCGAAGCGCTCCACTAGCGCCTCATCAGCCTCCGCGATGCTGGCAACGATCGTGGTGTCTTGGACGTTGCCTAGCCAAGCGTTGCCCAAGACTCCAACCCCGAGCATGCCCACACCTGCGATGACGTTGAGGGTCATCGCGCCGCCGCGCGGGAACTGCTCTGACACGAAGCCGAGGGTCGTGGGCCAGAAGAAGGTCTGCCCCATGCCATAGATCGTGGCGGCCAAGAACACGATGAACGCGCTGGGGTCAGGCGCCATCGTGAGGAAGGAGAGAGCGAGGATACCCACGCACACGGTCGCGCTGCTCGCTGCGAGTAGGCCTAGGGGCTGGAGCTTCTCGACGATGGGCCCGCAGAACGTCCTCAAGAGGAGCATGATGGACGCCGTGTAGACGAGCACCCAGCCAGCGTCGATGCCAAAGGTGTTCTCCATAGCGGGGCCGAGGAGATCTTTGATCCAGTTGTCGGTGCCGAGCTCAGTCGTCGCGAGGAGCAGCATGACCAGGAGCATGAATACATAGAGCGGGCGCCCGAAAGAGCGCGCAAAGAAGCCGTAGATAGCAGCCAAGACAACCGCCACCCCAAGCTGAGCTCCCGTCGCTAACGCCGGCAGACCCAACACGTTCGTATCCATCCCCGGCTTCGGACCGAGGAGCTCCATGCAGATGATCGCAGCGGCGATGAAGAAGCCACCCCAGCCAACCTCGCCGAGCATCTCGCGGTCGGAGACGCCAGCCGTGACGCGCTCGCTCACCGGGAAGGTCTGCTTCATCATCATCAATCCGTAGATGACTGTCGGGATGAGGATGAGCGCGATCTTCCCTTGCCACTCCATGCCGTCTCCGATAACGAAGAGGACGATGCCTGTCACGACCAAGCCGCCCGGCCAGCCCGCGTGCAGGATGTTGAGCCACTTGGTCTTCTCCTTGTGGTAGACCGTCGCGATGAGCGGGTTGATGACCGCCTCGACCGTGCCGTTACCGAGCGCGCCAATGACGCTGCCCCAGTAGAGGTACTGGTAAGCGGACTCAGGGTTGGCGCCCGCCATGATCGTCATGCCGACAAAGCCCACGTGGCAGATGAAGGAGAAGGCCATCGCCTTCCCGTAGCCGATGCGGTCCAAGACGATGCTGAAGAGCACGATGCTGACGCCGAAGGGCCAGAGGCCTGCGCCGAAGATCGTCCCCTTCTGCGTGTTGTCCAACCCGAACTCATCAGCCCAGGTGTCCATGAGGAAGATCCGCAGCATGAACGAGAACGCGGTCGCGACGAGCGCGACGAAGCATGCCGAGAAGAGCTTGAAGTCCGGGGCGTCGGCCCCGTCGTGTGAGTTCGTCATCGTGTTTCCAGAGTCCTAAGGAGAGGCCCAATGCACACTGCATGGCCACTTCGGCTCAGTCTAGAGGTCCTCCAGACCGGGCACTAAAGGGTCCCATCGGCCAAAGATCGATCTCTGAGCTTCACTATCCAAGCGGAGGGACCTAGCGAGCCTAAAATGGCCCTCCCACAGCGCTGGAGTTAGCTGAGGCCCTATAGGAGTTACTATGAGCCTCGTGATCCACTCCGACTCCAGCCTCCAGCCCGCAGACCTCACCAGCGCCATCGCGCGCATGTGGGAGGCATCGGCTCCCAAGCTCCGCAGCATCGAAGAGACCTCCCCTCCCGGCGCGGGCGCGCCGGTCTTCACCGTCGAGGGGCACTACACAGCGCAAGGTTGGACCGAGTGGACGCAAGGCTTCCAGTACGGCTCGGCGCTCTTGCAGTTCGACGCAACGGATGAGGGCTGGTTCTTAGAGCTCGGCCGCGAGCGCACCCGCGACGTGATGGCGCCACACCTCACGCACCTCGGGGTGCACGATCACGGCTTCAACAACGTCTCTACCTACGGCAACCTCCGCCGCCTCGCGCTGGAGGGACGCGTGGACGCCGCCGACACGGAGGTCGACTTCTGGGAGCTCGCCCTGCAAGTCTCGGGCGCTGTGCAAGCCTCGCGTTGGACCAAGACCGCAGAGGGCGGCGGCTTCATCCACTCCTTCAACGGCCCCCACTCTCTCTTCGCTGACACGATCCGAACGCTGCGCGCCCTCGCGCTCTCGCACGACCTCGGCCACTTCCTCTACGAAGAGCAAGACGAGCAGGTCGACCTCCTCGACCGACTCATCGCCCACGCCGACGCCACCGCGCGCTACTCCCTCTACTGGGGCGAGGGCCGCGACGCGCACGACGAGCGCGGCCGCGTCGCGCACGAGTCCATCTTCAACCCCGCGAGCGGCGCCTACCGGAACCCCTCGACCCAGCAAGGCTACTCCCCCTTCACGCCCTGGACGCGTGGCCAAGCCTGGGTGATCACGGGCTTCGCAGAGCTGCTCGAGTGGCTGCCTACCTTAGATGAGGAGGAGTTCGAACCCTTCGGTGACCGCGCGCACGTAGAGGGCTGGTTCTCTGCTGCGTGCCGCGCTGCGGCCGACCACTACATCGCTAACACGCCCACCTGCGGCGTCCCCTACTGGGACACTGGCGCGCCTGGCCTCGCCGAGCTCCCAAATCACACACAGGTCGCGGCGGACCCCTTCAATGATCACGAGCCCGTCGACAGCTCCGCCGCCGCGATCGCAGCTCAAGGCCTCTTGCGGCTAGGCCGCTGGCTCACTGCCCGCGGTGACGGAGACGGCGCGAGCTACACCCAGGCGGGGCTCACCGTGACTCAAACGCTTCTTTCAGAGCCCTACCTTTCGACAGACCCTGAGCATCAAGGACTCCTGCTCCACTCCATCTACCACCGCCCCAACGGCTGGGATCACACCCCTGAGGGTGCGCGCACGCCGCGTGGCGAGGCGTGCATGTGGGGTGACTACCACCTCCGCGAGCTCGCTGTCCTCGTGGAGCGCCTCGCGACCGATAAGACCTACCCGACCTTCTTCGGTCCGGAGGAAGCACAAGAATGAGCCGCCCCGTCGCCCTCATCACCGGCTCGAGCCGAGGCATCGGTCTGGGCATCGCGCGCACACTCAGCGCTACCCACGACCTCGTCATCAACGGCGTCCGCGATGGGTCTGAGGTGGGCGAGGTCCTCGAAGAGCTGAGCGCCACAGGCGCCGAGGTCACCTACGCCCGAGGGGACGTCTCAAGCGCTGAGGGCCGCGCTGAGCTCCTCGCGAAGGCTCGCGAGGTCTTCGGTCGTGTTGACGTCCTCGTGAACAACGCTGGCGCCGCGCCCAAGGAGCGTCATGACCTCCTCGAGGCCGGACCGGAAGACCTCAACGAGATGCTCGGGGTGAACTGCACTGGCCCCCACCTCCTCACCCAAGCGGTCGCGACTTGGATGATCGAGGAGCGCGCCAAAGACGCAGCGAGACCGCTCTCCATCATCTTCGTGACCTCGATCTCCGCTGAGAGCGCAACCCCGAACCGCGGCGGCTACTGCATGGCGAAGGCCGCCTCCTCGATGAGCGCGCGCCTCTTCGCCGTCCGCCTCGCCGAGCACTCTATCCCCGTCTACGAAGTGCGCCCTGGCATCATCGCCACCGACATGACCGCACCCGTCAAGACCAAGTACGACGACTTCATCGCCGACGGCAACCTCCTCGACGCCCGCTGGGGTACACCCGAAGACATCGGCAAGTCCGTCGCTGCCCTGGTTCGCGGTGACCTCCCCTACGCCACCGGCGCGATCATCACTCAGGATGGCGGTCTCAATCTGCCTCGCCTCTAAGGCCACCCTCTCTCGGCCGTGATCGTCTCTCGCGAACATCGCTTTGTCTTCGTCGAAGCGCCCTTCACTGGGTCCACGGCGATCTCGAAGGAGCTCCTTGAGCAGTACGGCTGCGAGGAGGTGCTGCATAAGCACGCGCACCTGCGGGAGTTCTTGAATGTCGCGACTCCTGAGGAGCGCGAGTACAAGGTCGCCATTGGGGTCCGACACCCGCTCGATCAGATCGTGAGCTTTCACGCCAAGCTCAAGACGAACCACAAGGGCGCCTTCGAAGACCCCGCGCGCTTCGAAGAGAACGGCGGCTGGGTGAGCGCTGCCAACCGGGCGCAGTTTCAATTTGTGAAGAACTCTGGCGGCGACTTCAGCGCGTACCTCAAGCGCTACTACCTCAGCCGCGGTGTGCGCGTCAGCCAATACCTCTGGGGGCGCTCGGCCTACGATCACTTGATCCGCTTCGAGCGCATCGACGAGAGCTTCGCAGAGTTCTTGGGAGCCGTAGGCCTCGAGGCCAAGCGCTCGCTCCCGGTGGCGAACCCCACCGCTGGTCGCGACCGCGACTTCCTCGCTGCCTATCCAGAGGAGCTGCGCGCAGAAGTGCGCGCCGCCTTCGGACCGCTCATTGAGGACTGGGGGTATGAGCTCCCTGCCGACTGGGGCGGCGAGGTGCCGCGCTCAACTCGGATCAGCTACACCCTCAAGAATGTCATCGGCAGGTTGGCGACGCAGGTCTTCCACCTGACGCCCCGCCACTACACGCGCCTCCGCGCCAAGCTCAGCACGGGCTGAGCCTCACTGCCTCGCGTGCGGGAGCGCGACAGGCTCTCCTGTCTCGCGCGCGCGGGGAGTCTGCGCGCCGAGCTCCTCGAGGCGCGCAGAGAGCCGCGTGCAGAGCTCCTCTGCTAGCTCCGGGAGTTCACGAGAGAGATCTCGGCGCTCACCTAAGTCGGTCGCGAGGTCATAGAGCTCGATGTGCTGATCGTCGTAGCTGTAGATGAGTCGATGGTCGCCCACTCGGATCGAGCTGTAGGGGTTGACGCCGTTCTCGTCCGTGCGCGCGGCGGGCCAAGCCCAGTAGTGCGGGTAGTGCCAGACGAGATCGTAGGGCCGCTCCAGCTCCTCCTCGCCTCTGAGGAGCAGAGTGAAGTCGACCCCGTCGATCACCTCCGCGCTAGGTCCAACGCCACAAGCGCTGAGGAGGGTCGGGAAGAGGTCATCGCTGATCACGGGCACATCACAGACCGAGTCCGGCGTGGCCACGCCCGGCCAGGTCATCACCAGCGGCACCCGCACTCCGCCCTCGTACCAGGTCCCCTTCCCACCGCGCAGCGGCGCGTTTGTCGTCGGGGGCCCGGCGAGGAAGTTGTGCGCGCCGTTGTCTGAGAAGAGCACGACGATCGTGTTGTCTAGCTCGTCGGCCTCTTCGAGCGCGTCGAGCACTGCGCCGAGGCTCGCGTCGATTCCCTCCACCATGGAGGCGTACTCCTCCTCAGCCTTCTTCCTCCCGCTCCCCTCGTAGCCCTCCATGAAGCGCTCGTGTCGCTGGATGGGCGTGTGCACCGCGTAGTGTGAGAGGTGCATGAAGAAGGGCTGCTCGTCGCTCTCCTCCGCTTCACGAATCAACGCGCACGCGCGCTCCGTGAGCGCGTCCGTGAGATGTTTGTCTGTCCCGTGAAACTCCTCGAGGTGTGGGACCTGATACTCGTGGCCGTCCTCCTTGTTCCGGCTGTAGTGAGCTTCGCCCTGGTACGAGCCCGGCCCGCCGATGTGCTTCCCGCCTACGTTGACGTCGAAACCCAGCCTCGTCGGGTCCGCGCCGGAGTGACCCTTCAAGCCGAAGTGCGCCTTGCCGAGGTGCCAGGTCGCGTAGCCCTGCGCAGCCAAGAGCTTCGGCAGCGTCTCGTCATCTTCGGTCAGCCCAATCTCATTCCAATACGGCACAAGGAGGCGCTCATCTTCAGCCTTGGTCTTTGCCTCAGGACCGCGCGCATTGATCCAAGTAGTGATGTGGGTGCGCGCAGGGTTCTTACCCGTGAGGAGGCTCGTACGAGTCGGAGAGCAGACCGGGCTCGCTGAATAGGCCTGCGTGAAGCGCACGCCCTGCGCAGCCAAGCGCTCGATGTTTGGCGTCTGGAACCAGTCGTGGTTGGGGGTGCGCTCAGGCGACAAGACCAGCGAGGCGTCTGTCCAGCCCCAGTCATCAACCAGGAAGATGACCACGTTGGGGTGCCTCTGCTCTTCTTGAGGGAGGAGCGCACAGCAGCACAGCAGGGCGAGCGCGAGGAGACCGAGCTGTCTCATGCCCAGAGCATACGCCCTCGGGCTACAATCGAGTCGATGTCCAAGCCCCTCCAAGAGGTCGCGGTCCAGGTGGCCCCCGCTGACAACGTCGCCGTGTGCAAGTTCGGCGTCGAAGACGGCGAGGTCCTCACTCTCTCAGACGGCGCCGAGCTCACAGTCACAGCCACTCGCCCCGGCCACCGCTTCGCCCTAGCCGAGATCCCCGCCGGCGAGTACGTGCGTCAGTACGGCCAGCCCATCGGCACCTCCCAAGGCATCGCCGCTGGCGAGGCCGTCTCGCCTGAGAACATGTCGAACGAGATCCCGGTTGTGCGGGAGCTCCCCGAAGACCTCACGACCCCGGCGCCCGAGCGCGCCGAGGCGCGCCGCACCTTCCAAGGCTTCCGCCGCTCAGACGGCCGCGTCGGGACGCGCAACTTCATCCTCATCGTCCCAGCGAGCATGTGCGCCTCCCACGAGTCCACGACCATCGCGACAGTGGCGGAGTACACGCTCTACTCACGTGAGAAGTACCCGAACGTCGACGGCGTCGTCGCGATCCCCCACAACAAGGGCTGCGGCGCCCCCGACGGCTCGAACCTCGAGGTCCTTATGAGGACCCTCGAGAACTACGCCCAGCACCCGAACGTCGCCGGCGTCGTCTTCCTCGACCTCGGCTGCGAGAAGACCAACCTCTCGATCTTCGCCCGCCGCCTCGACAAGCGCGGAGTGAAGTTCGACAAGCCCGTCGAGTGGATCGGCATCCAAGAGTCCGGCGGCACGAAGGCCGCCATCGACCGCGGCCTCGAGGTCGTAGAGGAGATGCTGCCGAAGGTGAACGAGTTCACCCGCGAGGAGTGCCCCGCAAGCGAGCTCTCCCTCGGCGTGAAGTGCGGCGGCTCTGACGGCTTCAGCGGTCTCTCCGCGAACCCCTCCCTCGGCAACGCCGCCGACAAGCTCATCGCCCAGGGCGGTACCGTGCTCATCACCGAGGTCCCGGAGTTCTGCGGCGCAGAGCACGTCCTCGCCAACCGCGCGAAGGACGCCGAGACCGGCCGCGCCGTCTACGAGATGGTCGACTGGTACAAGGAGTACGCGGGCAAGTGGGGCGCCGAGCTCGGCGAGAACCCCAGCCCCGGCAACAAAGAGGGCGGCCTCCTCAACATCGCCATCAAGTCCTTGGGCGCCATCGCCAAGGCCGGCACGACCCGGGTCGAGGGGACGACGGACTACGCCGACCCGCCCACAGAGAAGGGACTGCACCTGATGCAGGGACCTGGCTACGACCAAGAGTCCACGCCCGGCCTCATCGGCGCTGGCGCGCAGATCGTGGTCTTCACCACTGGGCGCGGCACGACGATCGGAAACGCGATCGCTCCCGTCCTGAAGCTCGCGAGCAACACGCCGATCTTTGAGCGCATGGCACACGACCTCGACCTCTCAGCCGGCAGCGTCATCGACGGCACAGAGACCATCGAAGAGGTCGGCCAGCGCGTATTCGACCACGTCCTAGCCTGCGCCTCGGGCGAGGTCCAAGCCAAGGCCGAAGAGACCGGGCACCGCGAGTTCCAGGTCTGGGCCGAGCGCGCGGTCTCGCTCTAGGCCTTCACCTCAGGCTGTCCCTGCCGGATCGGGTAGAGGAAGAAGAGCGGGAACACGATGGCTGCGGCCATGACGAGGAAGATCGTGCGATATCCGTCGCTCTCGAGTGAGGCCACGATCGCCGCGCCCGAGACGCGCGCGAGGTTCGCGAGGGCCATGTAGAGCGTGTACTGCGTGCCAGCGACAGCGGGCGTACAGAGGCGCATGAAGAGCGCGAAGCTCGCGACTGTCTTGAGCGAGATGAGGAAGGTCGTGCCGAGGAGGAAGATGAGCTGGAAGGACTCGTTCGCGCGCAGCTCTTCCGAAACCCCCATGGCCACGCAGAAGGCCGAGACCCCCAACATCCCGAAGGTGACGATGGGCTTCACGCCGATGCGGTCGGCGAGGAAACCGCCGACGAGCGCGCCCACGACACCAGCAGCAGAGCCGACCCCTCCCTCAACCTGAGAGTAGTGCTCGTCCGACCAGCCAATCTCCTGGGTGTAGAAGACCGGCATAACCGCCACGCGCATGCCGATCATGAGGGAGGCCGCGTAGGCGTAGAGCGCGCCGAGCAGCGGAGCCTTAGCGGCGAAGGCGCCGAAGAGGCTCTTCACGAGCCCAACAATATCTTCGTTCTTCTCTTCACCAGGCTCGCGCTTCGCCTCTCCTTCACTCCAAGGCATGAGCTTCTCGCCAGCGCGTTCGCGGATGAGCAGCGGGAGACAGAGGATCAAGAAGAGCACCCCGGCCTGAAGGCAGAAGGCCGGGCGCAGGCCGAAGTTCGAGATCACCGTCCCCATGCCTGCGCCGCCGATCGCCGTGCCGACGTAGCTCGAGGCCCACATCATCCCGTTGACGGTCCCGCGCTCGTCGTCTTTGAGCACGTCCACTGCGAGCGCGTCCGAGGAGACGTCTTGGAGCGACACGAAGCAGTTGTGGAGGAAGACCATCCAGGCGAGGGTCTCGAACTCCGCCGTGAGGTCGCCGATGAGGATCATCGCGAGCAATGTCGCGCTCATAGCGAGCTGCGAGAAGATGATCCAAGGTCGCCTGCGCCCCATCGAGCGGACGGTGAAGCGGTCGATGACCGGACCCCAGAGGACCTTGAAGGTCCAAGGCAGGGTCGCGAGCGAAGAGATCTTGGCCGTCTCAGCCAAACCAGCGCCCTGGCCAGCCAAGTACGAGAGCAGCGCGATCGTCACAAAGCCCCAAGGCATCCCCTGCGCGGCGTAGAGCACGCAGAGGGTGACCGTTCGAGCCGCCTTGCTCCCAGTCAGCGTCAGCATGAGACACAGGGTAGTCGTAGAATCACCCCGTGAGCGAGGATCGAGCAGATCTCTGTGTAGTGGGCGCCGGCATCGTCGGTCTGGCGACCGCCTGGGCGGCTACCAAGCGGCGCCCTGGCGCGCGCGTCGTCGTGCTCGAGAAGGAGGACTCGGTCGCCTACCACCAGACGGGGCGCAACTCCGGCGTGATCCACTCCGGGATCTACTACAAGCCGGGCTCACTCAAGGCCGAGACCTGTCGCGCTGGCCGCGCCGCCCTGATCGACTTTTGCAGGGAGCACGGCGTCTCATATGAGCTCTGCGGCAAGGTCGTCGTCGCCCTCGACGAGTCCGAGCTCCCGGCGCTCGAGACGATCCGCGAGCGCGCGGTCGCCAACGGCGCGCAGGTCGAGGTCCTAGGCCCCGAGGCTTTGGCTGAGATCGAGCCCCACGCGGCCGGCGTCCGCGCCCTGCGCGTTCCTGAGACCGGCATCGTCGACTACCGCGGCATGTGCGACGCCCTCGCCCAGCTCATCATCGACGCTGGCGGCGAGGTGCGCTTCAACACGAAGGTCGAGAGCCTCATCGCCCCCGGCGACGGCTATCAAGTCGAGACGAGCGCTGGCCTCGTCGCCGCAGAGCGAGTCGTGAACTGCGCCGGCCTCCACTCCGACCGCGTCGCCGAGTCCTTCGGTGATGACCCCGAGGCGAAGATCGTCCCCTTCCGCGGCGAGTACTACGAGCTCACTGAAGACGCCAAGCATCTCTGCCGTCACTTGATCTACCCGGTCCCCGACCCCTCCTTCCCCTTCCTCGGCGTGCACTTCACGCGCATGGTCTCAGGCGCCGTCGAGTGCGGCCCGAACGCCGTCTTGGCGTACGCGCGCGAGGGCTACACGAAGACACACGTCGACCTCCCTGACCTCTTCGACTCCCTCACCTATCCAGGCTTCTTGCGCCTCGCCTCAAAGCACTGGAAGACCGGGCTCGGCGAGGTCTGGCGCTCTTGGTCGAAGGCCGCCTTCGTGAAGGCGCTGCAGCGCCTCATCCCCGAGCTCCGCTCTGAACACCTGCGCCCCGCCCCTGCCGGAGTCCGCGCCCAGGCCCTCCTCCCCTCGGGAGAGCTGGTGGACGACTTCCTCTTCGGCGGCGAGGACGGCGTGGTCCACGTCCTGAACGCTCCCTCCCCCGGCGCCACCGCCTCCCTCGCCATCGGCGAGGCCGTCGTCGACCGCCTCGAATCCACCTCTGCCTGACATGTCTGAAGTCGAGATCCGCACCTACCCCATCGAGACCCTGCAGGAGTTCTCTAGCGCCGTGTTCCGCCACTTCGGCGTCCCCGACGAGGACGCCACCCTCGCGAGCGAGGTGCTCGCGAAGAGCGACCTGCGCGGGATCGACTCCCACGGCGTGGCCCGCCTGCACACCTACTTCGACATGCTCGAGCTCGGCCGCATCAACCCGACGCCCGAGATCTCCATCGTGCGCGAGACGC
>JAKVCD010000011.1 GCA_022446815.1 Planctomycetota bacterium | reverse complement strand
GCCTTCCTCCCCTTCCTCGGCGTCCCTGCGCTGACGATGACCGCACCAGCCGCACTCGCGCGTGCCTCTGGCTGCGCGATCTTGCCCATGCGTTGCTACATCCCGAACGGCAGCGACCGCTACCGCGTAAGCTTTGAAGCTCCGCTCTCTCTCGACGCGTCCCTCCCTAAGAAGGAGGGCACCATAGACCTCACCAGCCGGCTCAATCAGGTCTACGAAGCTTGGATACGGGAGACACCTGCTCAGTGGGCTTGGTACCAACCCAGATGGCGGACGCGCCCTGGAACCCTCGAGGCGATCCCCCTCGCTGCACGCGCCGTGCGCCCAGACCTCCCGGGCGCATACGACGGCGACGGGTGAGGCCTAGAGTCCGAGCGCGCTCACCTTCGCTGCGACGGTCGGGTGCTTGCGGAGGTTCGCGAACTGCTCAGGTCGGTCCTGCTTGTACCCCTTGAACCACTCGTCGATCCCCGGGAGCCCGACGAGCTCGTCAGCGGCCTCTTGGACCATCCCCTCGTCACCGAGGGTGAGGATCAGCTGGATGAGAATCTCAACAGCCTGTCCCTTCTGATCACGCTCCCACTCGTACTTGACCTGTAGCTTGCGGTCGACGAAGAACTCCTGCTGCTCGGCCCGCATCGTGGCGAGGAGCTCGTTGCAGTTCGGAGCGTCACCAGGGTTGTCGATGATGTGCTTCTCGATGATCGCGAAGGCCCCCTTGTAGTCCCTTGGGAACGCCCAGGTCATCGTCTTCACCTCATAGGCGATGTCTGTGAAGGTCGCGGGTGTCGACAGATCACAGATCTCTTTGAAGCGCGCCTCATAGCGCAAGACCTCTTCCATCTCAGGGTGGGCGGGCCAGCGCTCCTTGAACTCACGGACGCGCTTCAAATATACGCGCACGCGCTCGCGCGGGGGCTTGGCGCCGTGCAAGCGGTCTGTCCTGAAGCGGTCCAGCTGAGTCGACTTCCACTTCGTGCCGAGATCATTTGCTAGAGCGATCTCGGCCTCTTTCTCCTTGTCCGCTAGCCGGCTACGCAGCTCGTCGTACTTCTTCCTGAGCTCGACGCCCATGCCGTTGACGTTCTCCGCTGTCAGTCCATCCAGCGCGTTCGTCGCGCCGCCATAGTTGGCCTCGTTGAAGAGCTCCGTCGCGACTCGGATTCGATCTTTCGGGTCCGCTCCGGTACCAGACTCGAGGTCCATCGAGCTGACCGAGAAGTAACCTATGACCGCAATGAGCAAGCCGATCGCGCCATAGGCCCACGCCGGCATGCCCTTGCTAACCGTCCGCTTGGCGCGCTGCACCCGAGCCCCGCTGCGCGCTGCGGGCTTCGCGGAAGAGATCCGATCCTCCCTGCTCTTGGTCCTCGGGGGCGCAGGTTTCGTAGACGCCGCTGCAGGCGCTGCCTTGGGAGGAGCTGCCGGAGCCGCGCTCTCGTCGAGGTCTAGACGTAAGGTCGCCGAGCCGATCCCGATCACCACTGAGGCGCCGAGGGTTGTCTCGCCGGGCGCAGGCGCGCCGTCAACCGTGGGCGGCTGCACTCCTGCGCGCGCGCGGAGCGTGACTCGCCCACCAGCAAACTCGAGGTCACAGTGGGTCTCAGCGACATCAGGAGACTTGAGCGTAAGGGTGCACGCGTCGCCAGAGCCGATCGTCAGCTTGCCTTGATCGAAGCGAAACGCACGGCGCTCGCCTCCCTCTTCAAGAATCAGTCTCGCCATGTCTGCAGATCATTCAGGAAGTCGGTCCCGCGACCAAAGTTTTGCGTCCAGTAATTGCTGATGACGCCGCTCCCCATCTCACGATGCCCAGCTCCGAGGAGGTTTCTATGGTGGCCGCTAGAGCTCATCCAGCCCTGGTGCGCTGAGAGCGGAGAGCCAGACCCCATGTAACAGTTCTCGCTCACGCCCGCCGCATATCCGCACAGGGTCATCCTGTCTCCGGGGGTCCGTCGCTTCGGGTCGCCTTGCTCAAAGTGACCGAAGTCCCCGGTGTCAGCCATGTATTCAGAGTGCATCACAGCAGCAGCCTGTACCTGCGGGTTCCAGGCCACGGCGCCCCGACCCATCATCGCGCGGTAACGGTTCGTGATCCGCACCTGCTCGGCCTCCGCCTTGTCTGCCTTCAGGCCGCCGCCGTCCAGCACCTTGCCGTCAGGCTTGAAGGTGTCCCACAGGTGCTCGTTGTATGCCACGACCTCTTGGCTCATGGCCAAGTCGTAAGCCTCGTCAGCGTCCCAAGCGAAGGACTGGAGCGTGACGCTCTCTTGCTCTGGGTCGATACCCCAGATCCAGCCAGGGATCTGGGAGCGCATGCTGAGGTCTAGCTCGAGCTCGTCAGAAGCGACCTCTCTCAACCAGAGCAAGTCTTCCAAACCAGAGAGGAACATCTCCGGGAGGCGCACCTCACGGGAGTCCTCCCAGACCTCTTCGACTGCCTTCACCAGCTCATCCACTCTGCGCTGGACGGCTGGATAGAGCCGCGCCTTGTCAGGGGGGCACTCAGGCGGGTTGTAGGGGTAGAAGTATTCCTCCTCATCGAAGATCAGCTCGAGCGCCGTCGCACGAGCCCTGTCCAGCGCTCGCCGCTTGTCAGCCATCCCCGACAAAGAGTCGAGCACTCCGCCGCGCTGCACCGTTCGCAGCGCGCGCTCCCAGCGCGAGTTCAGCACCTCGATGACGACGGGCTCGGCGTCGCTACCGAGGTCCAAGAGCCGTGCTAGGGCCTCCTCTCTGTTCTCGCTCGTCGCGACTAAGAGCTCCTTCTTGTACCGATCGAGGTTCGCGGCCAAGCGCTCGGCCTCAAACTGCCCAAGCGGCAGCCAGCCTCCTTCATCGAAGACATAGCCTCCCTCAGGGACCTCCTCCCCGAGGCTCGTCGCGACCAGCGACCAAGCCTCAGCGCTGCGCATGTTGCCGCGCTCCACCCAGCGGCCGAGGTCCGCGAGGGCGTCCTCGTCGGTCCCCGTCGCGAGGCGCTCGAGCAGGAGACCTCCCTGCGCACGCTTCGAGATCTTTGCGAGCTCACCAAGGTCTCGGAGGACCTCTCCAGAGAGCTCAGCCCAAGGCAGCTCTTCACCGCCCTGCGTGACCGCCTCGGCGCTGATTGAAGAGAAGCCCTCCTCCTCAAACCTCCCAGCGTCTAGCTTCCAAGCGTCCGTGACCTCGTCTCGATAGAGGATGCGCCGTTCCAGCGCACGGGCGCGCCCGACAAGGCCATCACGCTCGTCGCCGGGACCGACAGAGAAGCCAGCGTCGATCCAGGCGTCCATTGCCAGGCGCAGCTCACCCGCAGCCTCTAGGGTCTGGGCCTTGTTCCACGCATCGTCAGCGTCCTTGAGCACCGGCTCACGGACAGCGACCTCGATCTCACCGCGCTCGAGCTGAGTGCGCAGACCGATCGCCTTCGTAACGCGCGCGACCTCATCGTGAATCGACGAGAGCTCGCCCGCCCCGGGGAAGCGCCCGGTGTGCTTGAGGAGGAAGGAGCGCGCCGAGGAGACGCCCTCGCTGTCCTCGATTCGCTTCGCGCTTGCGAGGATCACCTCGAGCTCCATCTTCGCCTCTTGCGAGATCGCGCGCGCGAGGGCTTGGACCTCAGCTGCGCGCGTGCCAGCGCTCGGGAGCGCCATCTCTAGCTCTAGGAGGGCGACCTCCCACTGCTTCCGCGCGCGGAGATCCTCCACACTCTCGATCACGAGGTTGACCTGCTCTCGCTGCGCCTCGCTGCGCGCGGACACCTCGCCACCGCCGTGCTGCACGATGAGCTCTTCAGGCTGCCACTCGCGCTCGTCCTGATCAGCCAAGCGCATGGGCTTAGAGGAGCGCTCCATCGCGGCGCGATCAGCGATCTTGCTCCGCGCGATGTCTAACTTCTCTTCGCAGTAGGGATCGGGAGCCTCTCCGACGAGGGCCTTCAGCGCGGCTGCCGCCTCAGCGGCGGTCTCGCGCTCATTGGCAGCTGCGAGTTCTCCTAGAAACTCGTCGCGCGCGCCTTTGGCGTCTGCGATCTCCTCCCTGAGTCGCTCCACGTCGGAGCCTTCAGCTGTGACGAGGGCGCGCTCGGCTTCAGCGAGGTCTCCTCTACGCATGTGTTTGCGGGCGAGCTCTAGCTCTCCGCTGGAGCCACCACACGCAGCCGCTAAGAGGAGGGTTGTGATAGCGAGGGCCTTTACGCCGCTCTGGGTCAAATCTCGTGCTCTGTGGTTCATAACGCTTCCATTCGAAGTGGCTCAGCGTACCGCATAGCTACGACTCGAGGGGATGCTAGCAACACAAGTGAACGTAAGAAGCTAGATAACTCTACAGAGGCGCGCCCCTCAGGCCCCCCGGACCTCGTCCCGGAGGTCTTCAGGCGTGATCTCCCCAGCGCTCAGTACCGCTGCGCGCCGGAGCTCGTTCTCAAGCTCGCGGACATTTCCTGGCCAACCGTAGGCCTCCAGCGCCTCGCAGGCCTCATCACTGACGGAGACCTCACGCCCCAACTCCTCACTAAGCTGCGCTTGGAAGTGCTTGATGAGGTGCGCTACATCCCCCTCGCGCCCGGCGAGGGCGGGGACCTCTAGGGTCACGACGTTAAGGCGGTAGTAGAGGTCCTCGCGAAAGTCTCCCGCAGCGCACATCGCGACGAGGTCGCGGTGAGAGGCCGCGACGACGCGCACATCTACGCGCCGCGCGTCGTTCGAACCGACTGGACGGACCTCTCCGTCCTGAAGGACGCGCAAGAGCTTGGCCTGCATCTCGAGCGGCATGTCACCGATCTCATCCAAGAAGACTGTGCCGCCATCAGCCGCCACGAAGTGGCCCTCCCGATCTTGCACCGCGCCGGTGAAGGAGCCCTTCTTGTGACCGAAGAGCTCACTCTCCAAGAGGTTCGCGGAGACCGCGGCACAGTTCACGGCGAAGAAGGGCCTCTCGGGTCGCGCGCCATGCTCGTGAAGCGCCTTGGCGACGAGCTCTTTCCCCGTCCCCGTCTCGCCGTGGATCAAGGCGGAGACCTTGGCCGGAGCGACCCGCTCCATGCGGTCAAAGAGCTCCTCCATCTGCGGCGAGTCACCTACGATCCCGAACCTGCCGGGGAGCTCGGGAGCAGCCGCCGAAGCTGGGCGCTCGCTACGCCACCCATGGAGCGCTGCTATCAGCGCGTCCTGTGCGTCCTGCTCCGCCGCCTCATCGAACAGCGCCCGGAGCCTCTCGAGCAGGTCTCGGTGCTCGCTCACGATAGGAGCTTGAGGTTGGCGTACTCCAAGAGCAGGTCCTTCATCCCGTAGCGAGAGAAGTGGACCTTCGCGCGGGCGTTGATCCCAGACCCTGTGAGCGACATGACCTCTCCGAGTCCAAAGTGCGCGTGCTCTACCCTGGCTCCCTCCACGAGCGCGACCTGTCCCCGCGTCGGCTCATACGCGCCGAGGACCTGCTCCTCATCCGGCTCTTCATCGAGCCCCTCGACACCCTCAGCCGGGAGCTCTCTCAAGAAGCTCGAGGGCTCACGCCATGACTCTTGCCCGAACTGTGTGCGGGTCTGCGCGTGGAGGAGGTGCAGCTCCTCCTCTGCGCGTGTGATCCCTACGTAGAAGAGCCGACGCTCCTCCTCCATCCCCTCGTCACCCTCGCTCTCCATGACCGCCCGTGCGTGCGGGAGGATCTCCTCCTCCACACCGGCGATGAAGACGATCGGGAACTCCAACCCCTTAGCAGCGTGCAAGGTCATGAGGGTGACCTTCTCCGCCTCGTCGTCCATCCCGTCTACGTCAGAGACTAGGGACACGTGCTCAAGGAAGCCGCGCAGCCCCCCCTCCGGGTCGTCAGCGTCGAACTGCTCCGCGAAGACCTCAAACTCGCGGACGTTGGCCTCGCGCTCCTCCTCACGCCCGTCATTCGCCTCCGACAGCCAACGACCGACGTCCAGCTGGGAGAGGAGGCAAGTGAGCGCCTCCCCAGCGGGGCCCTCACGATAAGGCGCCAAGTCTTCAAAGAGCGCGCCCACCTCCGCCAAGCCCTTCTTGGCCCGACCGCGGATCGCCTCTAAGGCCTCGCCGCTCTGCGACGCCTCGAGGATCCCGACACGTCGATCGGAGGACCACCCCAGGATCTTCTCTAGGCTCTTCGCTCCCACCCCTCTCGCAGGCACATTGGCGATGCGCGCAAAGGCTACCTGATCATTCGGATTCATCAGGAGCTTGAGGTAGGCGATCAGGTCGCGGATCTCCTTCCGCTGGAAGAACTCAACCCCACCCAAGACCTGATAAGAGATCCGCTGCCGCGTGAAGGTCGTCTCCAGCGCGCGCTGCATGAAGTTGAGGCGGTAGAAGACCGCGATCTCCGAGGCGCGGCGTCCGCGCGCGAGGTGTGACTGAATTCGGTGACCGATCTCTGTCGCCTCGTCGTTCTCATCTCCGCACAAGAAGACGCGCACCGGCTCGCCGTCGTCGCGATCCGTTATGAGCTCCTTGGGCTTGCGGGCTGTGTTGTTTGAGATGACCGCCTGAGCCACGCGGAGGATGTTCCCCGAGGAGCGGTAGTTCCGCTCCAGCTTCACGACCGCCGGGTCCGGGTAGTCCTGCTCGAAGTCGAGGATGTTCCGGATGTCCGCGCCGCGCCAGCTGTAGATGGACTGATCAGGGTCTCCACAGACCGCGAGGTTTCCGTGCGCGCTCGAGAGGTGTCGCGCGAGCAGATACTGGACTCTGTTCGTGTCCTGGTACTCATCAACCATGACGTAGCGGAA
Organism: Planctomycetota bacterium; assembly: GCA_022446815.1. Taxonomy (GTDB): domain Bacteria; phylum Planctomycetota; class UBA1135; order UBA1135; genus JAKVCE01. The sequence goes on along the minus strand of JAKVCD010000011.1, from coordinate 36,570 downwards.
GCGCCTTGCGTAAGCGTCACGGACGGCAGGGTGACGCTCGAAGAGCTCTAGCGTCTTCAGCTGCAAGTCGTCGAAGTCGAGGGCGTTGTTCTCCTCGAGGGAGGCCACGTAGCGCGTGTAGACCTTGCGCAGGACCTCCTCCTCGATACCGCCACCCTCTAGCTCGCCGCCGGGCTCGCCGGTCGCGCGCGCCGACTTCACCTCGCTGATCCAAGCACCCAAGGTCGCGGGCTTGAAGCGCGTCGTGTCGTAGCCGGTCTCCTTGATGAGCTTGCGCAGGAGCTGGTTCCTGTCAGCGGTGTCATAGATCGAGTAGTCGCGGGTCCATCCTCCCCCGAGGCCTTCGATCTCACGGCGCAGAATTCGGGCACACATCGAGTGGAAGGTCGAGATCCAAGCGCCGCCCTCCCCGATCAAGCGCGCGGTGCGCTCGCGCATCTCTCGCGCTGCCTTGTTGGTGAAGGTGATAGCCAGCACAGACTCCGCTGGCACGCCGTGGTCTAAGACCAGGTGGGCGATGCGCGTGGTGATGACCCGGGTCTTCCCTGAGCCAGGTCCAGCGAGGATGAGGAGCGGGCCGTCTGTATGAGTCACGGCTGCGCGCTGTTCCTCGTTCAGCTCGCTCAGCAGATCTACCCTCGCAGGGGGCGCGCTCGCAGCTCCGACCCCCTCCCACAGCTCGTGTTGCTCTCCTGCCTCGCCCATAGCGGCGACGATTCTAGCTTGTCTGAGGCGACACTCCAGCAGCGCATCTCATGAACGACTCAGCCCCGAGCGCTAGCGCCCGGGGCTGATATTCCGAATCCTGTCGGTCCCGTGTCCTAGAGGGATTCGAGGAACTTCTCGGCCTTCTCGCCGGCCTTCGTGTTCGGGTACTTCTTGACGATGGACTCGAACTTCTTCGCCGCCTTCTTCTTGCCACGGCGAGCGATCTCTGCGTTGGCCTTGATCAAGAGCTCAGCCGCTTTGAGCTCTTCCTGGAGCCCGTCGTCTGACTCGATCTTTTCGATCGCGGCCTTAGAGGGTCCAGCCTCGTCGTGGCCTTTCAGGCTGCCGTGGAGGGCCTCATAGATCGAGAGCGCCGTGAGCACCTCACGGTTCTCAAGGAAGCTGTCAGCTTGTGACTGCAACAGTCCCACGTAGGCAGTGATCTCGGTCTCGAGAGCCTCTGCTTGCTCCTTCTCAGTGAAGGCTTCGTCAAGGATGAGAGCACGCACCGATGAGAGCGCCTTTCCGAGGTCGCCGTCCTCAGCGCTCTCTGCTGCTTTCTTGAGCTTGCCGCCGTACTCGGCCTGAAGGTTCAAGCTCAGGAAGCCGCCCTTGCCCGCCTTCTTCGCGCCCTTGAGGGCCGCCTTTACCTTTGAGTCTGAGAGGCTGGAGGGGTGCCCGAACCAGACAACCTCGCCCTCCGGGCTGATCAGCGCCGAGGCCGGGATCCCGCGGACCCCATACTCACCGCTGGCGTTCGAACCCGAACCGACGCGGATGTTCAAGCCGTGCTTGTCGACGTACTTAGAGACCGTGCCTTCGTCCTCGCTCGAGAGCGCTAGGACCACGAGGCCGTCCTTGCCGAACTCATCTTGAAGCTCCTGTAGGTGAGGCCACGCCCCACTACAGGGTCCTCACCAAGTGGCCCAGAACTCAAGGAGGACCGTCTTCCCTTTCAGGGAGGCGATCGAGGGGGTCTGGCCTATGTTGTTGAACCAAGTTCCGCTGGTGAACTCGGGCGCGGGGGCACCGATCTCGGGGCCCTCCGGCAAGTTGCTGGACGCGAAGGCCGCGACCGCGAGGACGGGCGCAGCGGCGAAGAGTAGACGTCTCATAGTTAGTTGGCTGGTGATGGATGGAGGCCGCAGCCTGCGGCGCGAAACATCATAACGCAGTCTAATACGACCACGGACGGTGCAATGTTTCGAGAATCTGGGGCCAGCCTCCTTACATGAGGCTCTTTACCTCGAAAAGCGGCTCTCCCGACCCCCTGCGAGCTTCTCTAGCTGACGCCGCACCTCTGAATGTAGTTCCCCGGGGAGGGCCACAGCGCGCCAGACTTCGCCGACCCTGAAGCGGAGATGGTCTCCCGTCAGGCGCCACTCAGCCAGCTCTTCGTAGGCGTAGGAGAAGCAGCGGCACTGCACTCCGGTCGCTCCGCACGCCTGCCCACGCTGAGTACTCGCCAAGAGGCCTGCTAGGCAAGAGAGCCCGAGGAGCACACAGCTAGGGAGCGCAGGGAGGAATTCGGAAGCTGCATAGCACCCCACCGCTGCTACTAAGGCGTAGAGGGTAGGAGCCCCTCGAACCCCAGGCGTGGCGTGCAGAACCTTTCCCACGCGCCGCCGCGCAGCACAGAGCTCCCAAGCATGCACAGCGCACGCGAGCAGGGGCCAGAGAGCAGCGATCCAAAGGAGCTTGTCCAAGGGCAGGAGCCTAGCACCTCTGCCGTCCAGAGCGAGGATGGTAGCCTCTCTGAATGCACCAAGTCCGCAGCACTAGGCTCCTCGCGCTCGCGCTCGCGGCAGGCTCCGCTGCCTGTTCCGCCGCTGGCATCCGTGGAGCCTCATACGTCATCGTCGACACCGCCACAAATGAGCGAGTCGAGTTCGACACCTTCGTTGACCGCGTCACGAGCGCAGACGTCCTCTTCCTAGGTGAACAGCACGACAACACGACGTGCCATGAGCTCCAGCACTGGACGACCCTCGCGCTAGCGAAGCGCCGACCCGTCACGCTCTCCCTTGAGCAGTTTGAGGCCGACGTACAAGGGACACTAGACGCTTACCTCCAAGGCGAGATCAGCGAGGCAACCTTCTTGGCCGAGAGCCGCCCGTGGCCAAACTATGAAGCTGACTACCGCCCCACCCTAGAGTGGGCGCGCGGCGCCGGCGTCCCGGTGATCGCTGCGAACATCCCAAGGCCGCTCGCGCGCAGGGTCTCCCGCGGCCGCTGGGAAGAGCTAGGCGTGATCGGCAACGAGCACTCACCTTGGGCGCTCAACGTAGATGAGCCTCAGTACCGTGCGCGCTTCGAGGTGGCGATGGGGAACCACAGCGGCACCGAGAATCAAGAGCTCGACGACTGGTTTGCCGCGCAGTGCGTGAAGGACGACCGTATGGCCGAGTCTATCGCCCACCACTTAAGGGGCAGCGACGCAGACGCTCCGCTCGTCATCCACTGGTGCGGTCGCTTCCACTCCGACTACCGCCTCGGCGCTGTCTCACGTCTGGCGATGCGCCGCCCTGACCTCAAGATCATGACCGTCAGCATGGAGACGACGGATGACCTCAACGCCCCGCTGTCTAGCGAGGTCTCGTCGAGCGCTGACTTCGTCTGGTGGATCCGATGAGCTGAAGTGCGCCCCGCGGCAAGCACCTAGCCCACATGTCGCTGCCGCGCGCGGATCGCCGCGACTCTTCGTCAATCCTAGACGCGTGAGGTCGCCGAAACTCTTTCCGCCCTCTTACTGAAGGCTGAATAAACAGCCATATTTTGATCTTTCAAAATACAATTCATGGGCGGCCCCTCTCATCATGACTACCCACGAGAGAGGCCTTAAGCGCGGCTATAACCGCGAAGACCTTAGATCCCTGGAACTCAATCACTCCAAGATTCGTTTTCTTGATTCCAGGCAGCCCCATGAAGCACACAAGAGATCTCAGCCCCTGCCACACAGCTGGCATGTTGCTCCGCCTCGCCCTAGCGCCCCTGCTCGTATGGGTCTTCGCCGCGGCGACCGCAACAGCTCAAGGAGCTCCCCCCGGCTACTACGACTCTGTGGACTCGAGCAGCGCGAGCGCCCTCCGAGCGAGCCTCCATCAGGTGATCGATGATCACCAGCGCTTCCCCTACACATCGTCGAGCACTGACACCTGGGACATCTTGGAAGAGGCCCAAGAGAACCCTGGGATCCCCTCCCAGATCATCGACATCTACAGGAATACGAGCTACACGAAGCAAGGCGGCGGAAACAGCCTCTACAACCGAGAGCACCCCTGGCCGAACTCTTACGGATTCCCCGACGACGGCAGCGACAACTATCCCTTCACGGACTGCCACGTCCTCTTCCTCTGCAACTCGAGCTACAACAGCGCGAGGAGCAACAAGCCCTACCGCTACTGCGCCCCCTCGTGCACAGAGAGGACCACCATCTTTACGAACGGCCAAGGAGGCGGGAGCGGCGTCTATCCTGGCAACTCGAACTGGACCTCTGGACAGTTCACGCAAGGCGCGTGGGAGACCTGGATCGGAAGTCGCGGCGACATCGCGCGCGCCATGCTCTACCTAGATCTCCGATATGAGGGCGGGACTCACGGCATCACAGGGCACGCTGAGCCCGACCTGATCCTCGTAGATGATGAGTCGCTGATCGCGGCCTCGAATACGGGGAGCAATGAGCCCGTCGCGTACATGGGCATCCTGACGGACCTGCTCCAGTGGCACCTCGAGGACCCTGTCGATGACTTCGAGCGCAATCGCAACGAGGTCGTCTTCTCCTACCAAGGAAACAGAAACCCCTTCATTGACCACCCCGAGTGGGTCGACTGCCTCTTCAACGACGTCTGCGGCGCGCCCAACTCCAGCCGCTTCTGCTTTGGAGATGGCTTCGGCACCCCTTGCCCCTGCAGCAACTTTGGAGGCGTCGGCGAGGGATGCGCTAACTCGACTGGCGGTGGAGTGAGCTTGGACGCCGCTGGATCGAGCAGCGTCTCGGCTGATGACCTCGTGCTGTCTGCAGAGGGCCTACCCACGGGCCCGGGCCTCTACTTCCAAGGGAACAACGCGATCAATCAAGGGAACGGAAACACCTTTGGAGACGGCCTCCGCTGCGCTGGGGGTCAAGTCATCCGCCTCGAAGTCCGCTTCTCCACTGCAGGTTCCTCCCAGACGACGACGTCTATCGCCTCAGCAGGCGGCGTCTCCGCTGGGGATCTCAAGCGCTACCAGCTCTGGTACCGTGACCCTCAGACCTCCCCTTGCGGCGCGCTCTTCAACCTCTCGAACGGTTACGAGCTCACCTGGACCCCCTGACCGGCCCGCAGAGACGCGCTCATAGAGAGAGGCGCGCGACCGCTAGAGTCACGCGCCCCATTCTTCTCTCACTCCCCATCACTGATCACGAGGGAGAGGGACATCTCACTGATAGAGATACTTGCAGGTGGGGTCTCCATAAGCAGTGATCACGAGCATTCCCTTAGCTCGCTGACGAGATGAGGCAGAGCGAGTCCTACGGGTGCGGCTCAGGGAGTCGGCCATCCCCTCTCCATTGGTCAGGCGTTGAGTGATGAGGTAGCCCAAATCGGACCCCCAGCTCTCATCCCCCCAAGCGACAGAGCGGGGGTTGATGTAGAACATCACGCCCGTGTGGGAGAACATTCCCACTGCAGCGTCCTCCATGAGCTCATGAGTCAAGTTGGTTGACGCAGAGGGGAACGCGTTGAGGCAAGACAAGGAGATCACGATCGAGCGCGTGAAGGTCGTCGTGAGCGAGGCAGAGTTCGACCTGTGGATGAAGTTCCTGTAGTCGATCGCTGACCAGGTCCCGTCATTCACGACGGTCGCGGACTGGTTACCGTGCCCAGACCAGATCACGAGTCCGGCGCCCCAGGTGCCGCCCCATTCATCCTTGAGCGCGTCCTTGTCCATGTGCTCGTCGTATGTGGGGGTCTCATAGATCTCAGTCTCGCCAAAGATGCCGGTCCCGTAGGCCTCAAGGTCATCCTCGATCTGGCGGCCAAGGTTGTCCATGCGGGTGCCATCAGCGAACTCAGCCATCGCCAAGATGACGCTGCGGCGAACGAGAGACTCGAAGAGGTCGAGGGTATTCGTCTGATACTCGATCTGGGCAGCGAGGTTTTCGTCCACCTTTTGGACATCGCTAAAAGGAATCCGTGCAGCGGAGAGCTCCTCATCGAAGTCGATCGGATAGCTGAACACATGGAATCCAAAGCCATAGAGGCTGTAGTAGGAGTGCTCGAAGTCATCCTCAAACTCACCGGGGAAGCCGTCGCCATCTTGGTCCCAGCATGACGCTGTCAGTTCGGTGTAGTACATGTCGGTCGGCGTGGTCTTGCAGAGGTGAGTGAAGACCGAGTCCGAGTCGCTCGGATCTGCGATGAAGGCGCCTCCAGGCCAAGTCATAAACATCGGGACCTCTCCGACGGAGTCCGTCGCGTCACCTTGATCGTCAGGGTCGGGATCACCCAAGAGGAGCAGGTACTCGATCCCCAGGTCCTGATACTCCGCGCGAAGGAAGCTGCGCATGCTGTCTGCCCTTGAGCTGCGGGGGTACTCAGCCTCGATCTCTTCTACTGTCTTCACGAAGACATCGTGGCCCTGCGCCTCCTTCATCGTAATGAAGGGGCCTAGCTGCGCGGAGGTTGTCCGAATGAGGTTCGTGGTGATGATGAGGTAATCACCTTCCGTGTCTCGCCAAGGAGCGAAGTAGCTCGAGAGAGACCCGGGAGGCAGGAGAAAATCCTCGCTGACTTCGATCCTCCCCATGACGGGGTCGCCCAACTCTCGCTCCCGCAACGCCGGCGTGATATCGAGCCGACGCTTGCAGACAATTCTTGCCTGCACAGATGCGACCTTCGAGAGCACCCGCGTCTGCGGATTCCAACGGAAGGGGCTGAAGGAGATACGCGCGTAGCGGTACCCACGGCGACCGCCCATGCTGACCAAACGTAGCGACTCCTGCGGCAGCATCCCTTGCGCCCCATAGGCCATGACGTCTCGACCCATCTGATCGAGTCGCAGCCCTTGAGGCAGCTCTCTGTACTGACGGATCTCCCCGTTCTCTCCTAAGACGTCTGCGACCGCATCGGCGGCAGGGGCCATGTCAAAGACGCCTATGTCTACGAGATCCTCGGAGAGGATCTCTAACTTCATGTCTTCGGCCGCGGCCTCGTAAGGCAAGAGAACCTTAGTGAGCCGCATCCCGAGGTCTGGCAAGCCGATCCGCGGCGCGAAGAAGCTCCCCTCCTTCTGCGGGCCGGAGACCTCACGAACTCGGACGCCTGTGTTGTTTCCTGACTCTACAAACTGGTGCTGGCGAGCAGCGAGGTTGAAGTCGACCTTGATCACCGGATCAACTCGTCCAGCGGCTTGAAAGTTGCCGCCAGCGCGCCGAGCCTGGAAGCTCTGAGCCTCGACGGAGGAAGGGAGGAGGGAGAGAGTGAACAGTGCTGCGAGTAGTTGGGTGTTCTTCATCTGATTCATGCTGGTTTCCTGGTCTATCTCAAGGAGGCACTTCGCCTCCGACCTACCCAGTTGCGCCAACCACACCCTCTGCGGACAGAAATCTGGCGGTTGATTTCCAGCCGCGGGAGAGCCGTCATCTCCTGCCCTAAAAGTGGCCTCTGTGCCTCCTGAGCCCATATCTATGAGTCCAAGCGGCTCAGGGTTAGACTCTATGTATGCCCATCTACGAGTACGCCTGCACAGACTGCGGACACCGCTTCGAAGAGCTCATCCTCTCCGACGAGCAGCCCCTCTGCCCTAAGTGCGAGAGCCCGAACGCCGAGAAGCAGCTCTCAAGCTTCTCCGCCATGGGCAGCCCTCAGCCCGAGCGCGGCCCTGGGCCATGCGGCACTTGCGGAGACCCCGCAGGGCCCGGCGCCTGCTCGATGTGAACATGAGCTAGCCCTCCACAGGAGGGTCTCGAGACGCGCTGCTCAAGTTTTTCGCCAGGGGCGGCTTCGTAGTCGGCCCGTGCTCTCCTTTGAAGGGGGTAGCCGCTCTCAAAAGAGAGAGCGAGAGAGGATGAGCACCCAACTAGACCCCACAAAGGCGACCCCGCCGAGGCAGCGCGCAGCGACAGCGATCAAAGCGCTCAGCTCCATGCTAAACACCACGGCTTACATCCCGTGGCTAGGGAGAGAGCTAGCCCTCCGCTGCTTTCTAACGCCCCCTCGGATTCCAGTTCGACTGCCCGCAGAGGGTGAAGCGCTCTGGAGCTTGGCCACGCGTCAGGATCTTACGCATGGAGAGGGACAACTCACCCTATGGCGCTGGAGTCCAACAGGTGCAGCCCGGGGCAGGGTCTTACTCATCCATGGATGGACGACCAACTCACGCTGCTGGTTGGCATACGTCAGCGCGCTCTTGCAGGCAGGCTTCGAGGTCTGGTCTCTGGATGCCCCCGCACATGGCGCCTCGAGCGGCCGGAGCTCTGACCTCCCGAGCTTCATCCGAGGGCTTCACTCAGCCCTCGACCACATCGGCGAAGTAGATGTCTTGATCGGCCATTCGCTCGGTGCAGCGAGCATTCCTGGGACGCTCTGCGGCTCGCACGGGCTGGGCCCCAAGAGAGAGGTCGGCGCGGTAGTGCTTCTCTCTTCCCCCAACAGTCCGAGCATCTACACCAAGGTCTTCTCAGAGAAGCTCGGGCTCTCAACCCGCACTGCAGCCGGTCTCACGGATGCTTTCGATAGACGCTATGGAGCGCGAGAGACCCTGCAGACCACCGGCGAACAGCTCGGGGCCCTCAAAGCCGCAGCCCTCTTAGTCCATGACCAAGGTGACAGGGTCATCCCGATCCAAGAGTTCGAGCGTTTGTCCGCAGAAGCAGAGGAGAAGGGAGCGCGCATCAGCCTCCATAAGACAGCAGGCCTTGACCACGCTGGCGTCCTCACAGATCAGGAGACGATCGGGCGGGTGGTCTCATTCTCTCTCGACAAGTGCGGGGAGGCGGCGTGATGAACGCAAAGTCACTCAGCAAGTCCGACAGGATCGGAATCATCGGAGCGGGACCGGCTGGCATTTACACCGCACACCTCTTGGCTAAGCGGGGCTTCACTCAAGTGACCCTGCTCGAAGGGAGCGGGAGCATCGGCGGAAAGAGCGTCACGGTCCAACGTGACGGGGTCCGCCATGAGCTAGGGACCTGCTTCTTGCATCCCGGCTATGACTTGGTCTTTCCTCTCCTTGAGGAGTTAGGCATGGAGAACGCTATGCGCCCAGCCTCTCCACGAGGTGGGGAGATCCACTTCCCTGGCTCAAGCACCAGCATGCAAGAGTGGATGCTCGGAGGAAGAGGACTCTCAAACATCCTCCCTGGCGCTCGCCTGCTCGCCAGCCTCAGGCGCTACATAGAGCTCCACCGTGAGGTCTGGCCTGACTTCCACCCGGGCTTACCTCCTCAACCCGAGCGATGGGAGGGCTTGGACATGACCTTCGAGAGCTTCCTTCGGAAGCACAAGCTCGAGAACCTGATCCCCCTCTTCTGGATCACGATGTTTGCGCAGGGCTATGGAGACCTGAAGACCACCCCCACCTTCTACGGTCTCTCCTGGATCACCCCTGCGCTGGTGAGCGCGATCATGCAGTCAACGCTCGGACGCCCATCGCTGCTCATCTTGCCTCAAGGATGGGCAGAGGTCTGGCAGCGGTTGGCCCACCTCCACGACATGGACATCATCCTCAACGCTCGCATCTCAAAGATAGAGCGGCCAGAGAGCGGCCCTGCACAGGTCTACTGGTCCTCTGACGGGCGCAGAGAGAGCGAGAGCTTCGACCATGTGATCATGGCCACTCCCATGCAACGCGGGGTTGAGCTCTTTGAGGAGACAAGCGTCGAAGAGAGCGAGGTCTTTCGCTCGCTGAAGCCATCGCAGATGAGCACCCTTCTCTTTGAGGCAGCGCGCGCGCCTCAAGGCCACTGCATCAGGTACTACCCCGGAGCGATCGAAGGGAGCTCACAAGGTCACGTTTACGGCATCCGAAACTCTGCACAAGCGCTCGGGCACACTATCGACGACCGCACTTTCGTAGCACATCAATACTGTCCTACAGCCCAGAGCAAGGAGGACCTGCTTGACCGCGCCCTCACCGACCTCGGCATCTACGGCTTCGAAGGTGTAAGAGCTATCGAGCAGCGCGTGTTCTCATACGCTCCTCGTTTTGACCAGCGCGGACTAGAGGCTGGCCTCCCCTGGCGTATTGAGGCGCTACAGGGTCAGCGCGGCACCTGGTATGTAGGCGGCTCAGTGTCTTTTGAGTCAGTGAACGACATCACTCATCACGCGAACAAGCTCGTAGCACGTATGGCTGCTGTCGCGACAGATCGTTCAGAGAGCCTAGTCTTGCGAGCACAGGCGCAGCGCGCTCGGGTCGTGCGCGCAGGCTGATGCGCTCTAGTCCAAGAGCGGGATGTCCACGCCGCGTTCGCGAGCGCACTCTTCGGCTTCGCTGTAGCCGGCGTCGACGTGACGCAAGACGCCCATCCCCGGGTCGTTCGTTAAGACGCGCTCAAGAGCGGCGGCAGCCTCGTCTGTGCCGTCAGCGACGGTCACCTGCCCGGCGTGCAGCGAGTAACCGATCCCGACTCCGCCGCCGTGGTGGAAGGAGACCCAGGTCGCGCCAGAGGCGACGTTCAGCATCGCGTTCAAGAGCGGCCAGTCGGCGACAGCGTCTGTGCCGTCCAGCATGTCTTCAGTCTCGCGGTTCGGTGAGGCGACCGAGCCGCAGTCGAGGTGATCACGCCCGATGACGATGGGCGCGCTGATCTCACCAGAGCGCACAGCCTCGTTGATCGCGAGCCCGGCTTTGGCGCGCTCGCCATATCCGAGCCAGCAGATGCGAGCCGGGAGACCTTGATACTGGACCCGCTCACCCGCCATACGGATCCAGCGACAGAGCGCCTCATCCTCAGGGAAGAGCTCCTGAATGATCCGGTCTGTGACGGCGATGTCCGCGGGGTCTCCCGAGAGGGCTGCCCACCTGAAGGGTCCCTTGCCCTCGCAGAAGAGGGGGCGCACGTACTTAGGCACGAAGCCTTCGAAGTCGAAGGCGTTCTCGAGGCCAGCCTCCTTCGCGTGTCCGCGGAGGTTGTTCCCGTAGTCAAAGGTGTCTGCGCCGCGGGACTGCAGCTCGATCATCTGCTCGCAGTGACGGACCATCGTGCGAAAGGACTCCGCCTGGTACTTGTCCGGTTCCGCCTCGCGCAGCTCCAGCGCCTGGGTGAGGCTCATGCCATCAGGGACGTAACCCGCGAGTGGGTCGTGAGCGCTGGTCTGATCCGTAAGGATGTCAGGCGTGATGTCACGCTCGATGAGACGCGCAAGAAGTTCGGTCGCGTTCACCTCGACGCCAATGGACTTTGCGACCCCAGCCTCCTTCCACTCGAGCGCCCTGTCGATAGCCTCATCGAGGTCATCGATGCGCTCATCGAGGTAGCGGGTGTCGAGACGCTTCTGGATACGGGAGGGGTCCACCTCTGCGCAGAGGCATGTCCCCTCGTTCATGGTCGCTGCTAGCGGCTGGGCGCCGCCCATGCCCCCGAGTCCGGCCGTGACGACGAGCCGGTTCTTGAGTGTGCCGCCAAAGTGCCGTTCTGCTGCAGCAGAGAAGGTCTCGTAGGTGCCCTGCAAGATCCCCTGCGTGCCGATGTAGATCCACGAGCCAGCGGTCATCTGCCCGTACATCATCTTCCCCTCTGCCTCGAGGTGACGGAAGTGCTCCCAGTTCGCCCACTCGCCGACGAGATTCGAGTTCGCGATCAAAACTCTCGGCGCGCCGGCGTGTGTCTTCATCACGCCGACGGGCTTCCCGGACTGCACCAAGAGGGTCTCATCTGCCTCCAACCGCTTGAGCGTCGCGATGATGGCTTGGAAGCTCGGCCAGTCACGGGCCGCCTTACCGCTGCCGCCATACACGATGAGACGCTCAGGGTCCTCTGCGACCTCGGGATCGAGGTTGTTCATGAGCATCCGCATCGCCCCCTCCGCGCCCCAGTTCTTGCAGGAGAGCTCCGCGCCGCGAGGCGCGCGCTGCGGACCGGTGGGGATATTGGAGAGATCAGACATGCCTAGCTACCTCGCTAACCGAAGTGTGAATCGCAGAACCGATCGATCTCTATAGGATCCCAACCGCGCTGTGCAAGGTCACGCCTGAGCGAATTCACATCTACGGGTGGGATGTTCTGGATGGGATGAACCTCGTTACTGGTCGCGTCGACCACCTGAAACTCGAAGTCGTTCTCCAATCCCTTGCTCACGTCATAGCGCAACACCTTGTCCACGTCGTTCGTGCCCTTCTTGAAGGTGACGACGCGCGCATCGATGTCATAGAGCTCGTCTGGAGCGCAGTACTGCGAGGCACAGATGATGACCTCGTCGCCCGGCTGGCAAAGGCGCGCGGCGGCCCCATTCAAGACACAGCAGCGAGAGCCCTCTTCTCCATGGATCACATAGGTCCTCAGGCGCGAACCGTTGGACTTGTTCCACACGTCCACGAACTCAAGCGGGTGGATCCCTGCGAGGCGGCAGTGCGCTGGGTCGAGGGTGATAGACCCGTGGTAGTCGACGTCTGCTCCGGTCACGAGGAGGCCGTGCAGCTTTGCTCTGAAGATCTGGATCATGGCAGCTCAGTTGTCGGTCAACGGTCTGACCGCAGCGCAGTCTACCCGGTGCCTCTGAGGTCCACCATGCCAGCCAGGCCCGGTATCAGGCCTTCAGCCGCCCTGCCTTGCCCTCGACCGCTGCGAGCGCGCTCCCATCGCGCACGATGGCGCAGGCGGCCTGCAAGTCAGCGTGTGCGTAGCGGTCACGGAAGAGCGGCGCGACGTGCTCGCGGAGGTGCTCGTGGAGCGCTTGCGCTCCCTTCCCCGCTCGGAGCTCTGGATGGAACTCGCGCGCTTGGCCTGCGCAGAGGAGCTCGATAGCCAGCACCTGCTCAGTGTTCTCAAGGATCACCCGCGCCTTGCGCGCCGCTGTCACCCCCATCGAGACGTGATCCTCCTGATTCGCGCTCGTGGGGACCGTGTCCACAGAGGCCGGGTGGGCGTGCACCTTGTTCTCGCTCGCGAGCGCCGCCGCGGCGACCTGCGCGATCATGTAGCCGGAGTGAAGCCCCGGCTTCGGGGCGAGGAACGCGGGCAGGTCAGAGAGGTCTGGGTTCACCAGCTGCTCGACCCTGCGCTCGCTGACGTTGGCGAGGGTGGCGAGCGCGAGGCCGATGTAGTCCATCACCACGGAGATCGGCTGCCCGTGGAACATCCCGGCGGAGACGACCTCTCCGGTCTCAGGGAAGAGGATCGGGTTGTCGGTGACTCCGTTCAGCTCACGCTCGATCACGGCGCTCACGTGCTCGATCGAGTTCTTAGACGCGCCGTGGATTTGAGGGACACAACGAAGGGAGTAAGGGTCCTGAACTCGGTCACAATCGGTGTGACTCTTCAACACCTCTGAGCTCTTCAGGCAGGCGCGCACATTGCTGGCGGTCCGCTCATGTCCGGGGTCTCCCTTGAGGTCGGCGAGGCGCTTATCAAAGGGGGTCGCGCTCCCGAAGAGCGCCTCGATAGAGAGGGAAGCGATCGCATCAGAGAGCTTTGAGAGTGCGCGCGCGCGCTCGCACACCACAACACCCACTGCCTTCATGATCTCAGTGCCGTTGATAAGCGCGAGGCCCTCCTTGGCGTGGAGGACGAGGGGCTCCTCACCGAGCTTCTTCAGCGCGGCCTTAGCCGTCATCGACCGCCCGCCGAGCGTCGCGCGCCCATGCCCCATGTACGCCGCCGCCATATGAGAGAGGGGCGCGAGGTCACCGCTCGCTCCAACTGAGCCTTGGCGAGGTACCTCAGGGACGAAGCCTGCGTTGAAGAGACGGACGAGCTTGTCGATGGTCTGGGAGCGGACGCCAGAGTGCCCGCGCAGGAGCCCATTGAGCCGTAAGACCTGGGCGATTCGCACCTCCTCAATGGGCATAGGCTCACCGACTCCACAGCAGTGCGAGAGCACGAGGTTCTCCTGGAGCTCGACGAGGTCTTCGCTCGGCACCGCGACGTCCTTGAGCTTTCCAAACCCGGTCGTGACTCCGTAGACGACTTCGCCGTCCTCGACCAGCTCGTCCACGAGCGCGCGCGCCTCCTTGACGCGCGCCTTCGCGCCGGCTGACACGCTCAGGTGAAGGTCTTCCCCACGCACCAAGGGGCTGAGCCTTTCGATCGTAAGAGAGGCTCCGTCGAGGCGCAGGCGCTTGACCCTCGGGGCGGCTGCCTTGACCTTCTTGCTGCGCGTCCGCTTGCGGCGGGAGGATTTTCGACGCGTCGTCTTTCGCTTCGCCATGGGTCGAGGATTCTAAAGGAGCCCGACCCCTCGAACGAAACCTCTCTAGCGCCTCGCGGGATTGAAGAGGGCAGAGCCGCCGCTTTTCGCCGCCTCAGGCAGCGGGATGAGGAGCGCGGTCTCATCCTTAAGGTCGATGACCACGTCCCGCAGGAGGGGCTGCGAGTTCCAGCGCGCGTTCACTCGCCAGCGCCCCTTCGCGAGCTCCTCTACCCGGAAATCTTGATCCGCTGGCAGGGAGACCGCCATCCGAGGCTGGCCCTCCACGCTCACTTGAATCGGGAGCGCGAGCTCCCGCCCCTCCATCTGAAACTCGATCACGGAGTCGTCAGGAGGGATCTCTTTGAGCACCAGGTCCACCTCAGTCTGGCCGCGCCGGACAACCTCTCCGGCCCAGGTCTTACCCTCCGGACCCTCTGCCGTGAGATAGCGGGTCGGCGTAGCCTGCTCATTGGAAGAGAAGGTGAAGCGGCCCGCTGGGTCCGACCAGGTCGACTGCACGCTTGTAGGGAGGTTCGGAAAGACGCCCACCTCGAGGAAGCCCGCCGGCTGTCCGAAGGTCGAGAGCGTTGTCTGCACCTGGTCAGGCGCCTCCAGCCTGACCAGTGCGCGCGAAACCGGCTCCCCGTCCTTGATGACGCGCCCCTTCAGCATGGGCGCAGGCTCGAGATGCAGCACTGTCTTCGTGAGACGTCCCGCCTTCAGAGACACCGACGAGACCCGCGGCTTAGCGCGCGCCCCTGCGTGGAAGAGGTAGAGCTGGAGGTTGCCAGGCGGCAACCCTTCAACCGTGCTGGTCCCCCCCGGATAGACGCTGACCGGGTTGTAGCGGTGCCAGGGAAAGTCTCTGCTAGTACGAGCGCCCGCGGCCGGGAGCAGGAAGACCTGCGCTGGCTGCCGCGCGCCGATGCTCTCAGCGATATGCAGCTCGAGCCGCGCGCCGGGGCGCAAGGTGTAGACGAGCTTGTCACCTGAGAGGTTCGCGCCGGCCTTCACGTTGTACTTCTCTCGCCACGCCGCGTAGCCGTCCTTCTCAACGATGAGCAGCACCTGCCCTGAAGTCATACGAGGGTAGTAGAAGGTCCCCTCTTGATCGGTGTAGGTCTCTTGCCCATCCATCGTGATGCGCGCGCCGACGATCGGCTCGCCGGCTTCGTCTTGCACACGACCATGCACGACCGCCGGCCGTCCGAAGCCAATGTTCAAGACGCTCTTGCGGTCGTTCCGCAGGAGGACCTCACGCTCCGCGCCAGCGATCAGGGGCCCGCTCACCTTCACGATCGAGAGGCCCGGGTAGAGGTCGTGCGCGCCGAAGCCGCCGCCAGCGTCACACTTCAAGACGCGGCCCATGTTGGCACCTGAGGTGAAGCGAACCTCCCCTGCTACCCCTTTCGAGTCCGTGCCGTAGAGGTGCCCCTCCAGTCGGGCCCTCGCCCCTGAGCCGTGCGCGCCGACACCGTCGGCCATGAGGCGCTTCGCAGGCTCGACCAGCGAGAGGCTCAACTCGAGCGGGAAGAAGATCTCTGTCGGCTCCTCTCCCTCTGACTGGCGCGTGGGGAGCTCTTGCTCATCCCTCGTCACCCGGTCCAAGAGGTCGATCTCAGAGCCGACCCCACCCGGTGTCACCACCTCGACAGGGACGACCGGCTCCTCGTCTCCCCCCGAGAGGGCTACGAGCAGACCGGCCCCGAGCGCGAGGCAAGCGGCAAAGATGAGCAGGATCTTTCGTTGAGAGCCCATGTTCCTTCTCTAGACGACCCGCGATGGAGATTCGTCCCCAGAGAGGATCCCGAATACGCGCGTCCGAGCCGAGACCATAGGACGGACCCGTGCCCGGGTCACTCAGTTGCTCCTCCCATTCGGACGCTCCAGAATGTTCCCATGAGCTCAACGCTCCGCCTCTCACTCCTCTATTGCCTCCTCACGGCCTGTGCCGAGGAGGCTCCTTTGGTGCAGGAAGAGGCCCTCTCGACACCCGGAGGGGTCCCTATGGCCACCCAGAGGACCGTCGCAGCGCCCGCTCTCAAGGCGCGCCTAGAGCTCCCCTGCAGCGGAAAACCGGACGGAGTGCTCCTCCTGGATCCCTCATTAGGAGTCGGACCGCTCGTGGCGGTCACTCACGACCCTGGCGAGCTCCTCTTCTGGGAGGAGCTGCCGACGGGCTGGTCCCTCTCAACCGAGCCACGCAAGGTCGCAATCCCTGACTGGTGCCTAGGCCCTGCCCTCCTCCCTGGAGGGGTCGTCCCCTCGATCGCCCTCGCCGACCGAAGCGAGCCCGGGCTGCTCGTCATCGACCCAAGGAGTGGGGAGCGCACAGCGCGTATCGGACTCGACTATCGACCACGCGCTCTCTCTGTCGGGGACCCTGACGCAGACCGCGTCAGCGAGGTGGTCTGTGCAGACGCGAGCGGCGCGCTCATCGTGTGGAGGCCGGGCGAGCTCACCGAGCGCTTCGAAGGCGACCCGGAGGACGGTCTCCTCCCAACCTGCGTCTTGACAGCCTCCGACTCCAGCGGCGTCGTCGTCGGCCAGCAGTCCTCGCGCAGCCTGCGACTCTTTCGCAGCCAAGCGCCCGGCGAAGACTTGAGCCCGTCCGAGTCCATCGAGCTCGGCGAGATCCCTCGCGCTCTCGTCGAGATCGAGGTCGACGGAGACCCCGAGCCAGAGCTCGCCGTAGCGATGGGCGACCACAGCGTGCGCATCCTCGGCGTAGGCGTCGAGGGCGACGCGCGGTCTTGGTTCTCTCTTGAGGCGGAGGTCTTGACCGTCCGCGTAGGCCGACTGCCTATTGACCTCGAGGCGATTGACTTTGACGGAGACGGGAAAGAGGAGCTCTTCACCACCGGCGCCGGAGACTCGTACACGATCTTGAGCGCGGGGCTGGGAGGTGAGCGAGGCGTGCGCTTCGATGAGTACGCCGGGCAGCTCCCTTGGGACGGCGCCGCATGTGACATTGACGGCGACGGTCGCCCAGAGCTCGCCTTCGCCAACCAGGCTGCGCGGCGCGTCAGCGTGGTCTGGTCTGCCGAACCTTATGGGCTACGCCAGGCTAGGCGGATCGAGGGTGGCCCGATGCCCCACTCCATCGCCCTCGGTGACCTCACGGGAGACGGCCTCTCAGACAGCGTCGCTCTGCACTCTCTGGACGATCACTTCGTCGTACTTAGGAACCAGGACGGCGGCCTCGAGGTGAGCGCGCGCGCGCCTGCTGGTAGCGGCTCGCGCCTGGTGCGGCTCAGCGACCTAGAGGGAGACGGTGACTTAGACGCCGCCTGGATCTCACGCGGCCCCGAAGGGAGCCTCCTGCGCCTCGCCGCTGGGGACGGAGCGGGCGGCCTGACCGCGGTCGGTGAGGAGAGCTCAAAGACCGTCGGGCGTGACGTCACAGACCTGCTCCTAGAAGACCTCGACGGCGACGGCTCCCCTGAAGCTCTCGTCGCAGACCCCGCAGGTGGCGGGATCGCTTGGACCACGCCCGCCTTAGGTCCGAACGCGCCCCTCAGTGAGCTCAAGCTCGCTCCGACTCCCCACCACCTCACAATCCTCTCGCTACCTGAAGGACGCGTGATCGCGTGCGCTGGGGACGGAGTCATCCACCTCGTCCAGTGGACCGGCGAGTCCCTCGAGCTCATCACCTCCATCCAGACCGGGCTCGTCGCCATCGACGTCGCCGGCGGAGACTTCGACGGTGACGGTGTCGACGACATCTCTCTCCTCGGCGGCGAAGGCCGCGCGGATGGCGTCGCTGAGCTGCTCCTCTTCGTTCGAGATCGCGCTGGGAGCTGGAACGAGCTCGTGCGCTCCAAGGGCGGCCAGCGCATGCACCGCCTCGCGACAGGAGACCTGAACGGGGACGGTCGCAGCGACGTCGTCGGGACCGCGCAGAACTCGCACTACTTGGTCTTGTGGCTCTGCCTCTCTGCAGAAGAGGGAGGGCTCACGCGCTGCGCTGACATTGGCGTCGGCACTGGACCGCTCGACGTCGCCCTTGCCGACCTCGACGGGGACGGCACGCTCGACATCGCCAGCGCAAACGGCTTCAGCAACGACCTCTCAACGGTCACGCGCTGAGCGCTCAGTCGGCGCGTGACGCGCTCACCTGCCACGCTGCTCTAGCAGGAGCAGAGAGCTCCCACTCGACTCTAGAGATCGAGTAGATGTGCTTGGTCACCTGCAAGCCCCGCTTCTCACAAGTGATCTCTCGCCCCTCTTCGCGCCGTAGCCCTGACTTCTCGAGGACGCGGATCGAGGCTTGGTTCCCTTCGAAGACCTCCGCTCGCACTAAGAGGACCGAGAGCTCTTCGAAGGCCAGCTGCACCAAGTGCCCGACAGCTTCGGTCGCGAGACCGCGCCCTTGGAACGGCGATCCGATCAGGTAGCCGAGGGTGGCGACGGGGTGCTCTTTCAGATGTCGAATGTCGACGCTGCCAGCCCAGTCACCGGAGGCGCGCTCGATGACGGCGAACATGTAACCGGTCATCTCATCAGTGTCTGTCGGCCAAGCGGCGTAGCTCTCTTCCAGCTCTTCGACACGCTCTGGTCCGTCCCACTCGATCCAGTCTGTGATCGCGGGCTGCTCATGGATCAGCGCGAAGGCAGCGGAGGCGTCGTCAGCAATGATGGGCCTGAGATGTATGCGCTCACTGATCACCGAGGCGCGCTCAAGTCGCGCGCGGCCGTAGCCCGTCACTTGACCCCCGAGAGGCCCCGCAACATCTCTGCGAGGGCGACCCCCAAGCGAATCGAACCACCGCTAGGGTTCGCCCCTGCGCTCTGCGTGCGGGACACCAGGTAGCCATACTCTCGACGATAGTGCTCGACGCTCGAGCGCAGGACGCTCGCGAAGAGGGCGCGCAGCTCCTCATCTGAGTGACCGAGGTCTTCGCCATAGAGGATGGCGAGGCCGAGCAGGAGGTTGAGGGGCAGACCGGGAAGGTCTCCGATCTCGAGGTTCGTCTTCGGGTCGAAGCGGTAGAAGGTCACGTCACCCCAAGCGCCCGTCTCATACTGCTCCCCCTTGAAGTGCGAGCGCACCGCGGCCCGCAGTCGCTCTCGGACGAGCGGGCGCTGGCTCTCATCTAGCGCGACGATGCGCACCAAGATCTCCCAGCAGCGGACCTGGTCGGCAGCGATGAAGCCGCCGAGCCGCAGGCTGTCTTTCCAGAGCGGGGCGAAGAAGTCCCAGCCATCGAGGGCGAAGCGCTTGAAGGTGCGCTCATCCGGCGCCGCCGCCCACATCTTCACAGCGTGTTGGCCGTAGTGCCCGTAGCGGTCATCCCAGCCCGGGTCGATGCGCTCCCAAGTCCCAGGCCATGAGTGCGTGAACTCCATCGTCGCTAGGGCGTCCCTCGCGAGCGCCGTGAGAGAGGGGTCCTCCACCAACGCGCCGAGCCGTACGAGCTCTGCCGGGAGACCCAGGCGCCTGAGCGGGATGTAATCGAGGCGCGGCGTGCCGTCCTCTGAGGAGTAGCCTGCGGCGACGTTCCCATCAGGCAGCGTCCCGCGCGCCTTCACGAGCTCCGCGATCTTCAAGGCCCGCGCCTGCGCGAGGCTAGCGAAGGGCTGTCTCCCGCGCTCGATCGTGTCGACGAGGTCACCCATCGGTCCCGCCATCTCAACCGAGCGCGGATAGAAGGGCTCATCCTCCAAGGGCAGCCAGCGCCGCGGCAGGCCGCTGTCTGGATCAAAGCAGAGCTCTAACCAGTCGCGTTGGAAGGCGTCATGCAGCTCACGCCAGTCCGTCCGCTCCTCAGCCTCAAGGGCATCTGCGAGGAGGTGATAGAGCGGGTGCGCGCGACCGTGCATGGTGAGCAAGCGCTCTCCTGTGAGCACATCCCAGCGGTAGCTCGCGAAGCCAGTAGCGCGCGGGCCCTCGCGGTCGAGTCCCCGCTCGGCCCAGAGCGAGACGACCTGCTCCAAGAGGGCGATGATCTCTGCGCGCAGCTCCAGGGCGCTGGGGCTCGGGAGCGGGACCTCGGCGCGGACTGATCCGAAGTAAGCGGTCAGCTCCCGCCCACTAACGAGCTTAACGAGCAGCCTCGGCCTGACGCCCTCAGCGAAGGCCTCCAGCTCGCTCAGCGGGCCGATCGTGATTACCTCCTGTTCGTCTTCTGGGAGCTCGAAGGATTCGACGTGCTCACGCCCAGCGCCGTCGACGACGACGAGCTGCCCCGTGCCCGCCACCTCGGCAGTGATCACGATCCCGCCAGCGGTCGGCCCGTACGCTGCCAAGGGCTGCTCTGCAGAGACGCCCTCGCGCACCAAGAGCCAAGTCTCCACCGTGCCGTCCTCGAGCTCACGCTTGAGGAGCTGCTCCTCACCTTGGGTGCTGCGCCACCACGGGATCTGTGCGGTCGCTCCCTCAGCGACCTCCGGCGGAGCCTCCTCGAAGGAGGGGTTGTCCAAGAGCTGCAACACGAGCACGTCCTCGAGAGGCCCCGTCGCTGCGTGAGCGAGAGAGCCACAAGCGGTGAGAGCGAGTGAAGCGGCGAGTGTCCGTGCTTGCATCGGGTGGTGGCGGTATCCTTGTTCGCCAAATTACGCCGGAGGGTCGCCCCCGGCAGCCTCATTCTGGCAGCTTCAGGGGGCCGCAGGAACCCTCACGACTGAAGAGCGCGAGCACCATGAGTCAACACACCATCGTCGAGTTGCACGGAGACGGGATCTCTCCCGAGCTCTCAGAGAGCGTCCACACCATCGCAGACGCCCTCCCGAGCGAGCTCACCTTCAAGGCCATCGACCTCTCCCAAGAAAACAGAGAGACCCGTGGGGACGCCCTCTATGACGAGGCCGTCGAGGTCATGACCCGTCATGGCGTGGCCATGAAGTACCCCACCGCCACCACAGGCACCTCCCCCAACAAGATCCTGCGCGAGCGCTGCCAGTTCTCGGTCATCCACCGACCGGTGTGCTCGATCCCAGGGATCGAAACGAACTTCACCCAGCCCCTAGATATCGACGTGGTGCGCGTCGCCACGGGTGGCACCTATGACGACGCGGGCCAGCGCCTCGGCCCCGACACGGCGGTCAGCATCCGAGTCATCAGCCGCAACCCCTGCCGCCACGCCTCTCGCTTCGCCTTCAAGCTCGCGATGCAGCGCAAGACCAACGTCGTCTCGACGAGCAAGTGGACGATCCAAAAGGTCACGGACGGCTTCTTCGAGGAGATCTGTGGGAACGTCTCCGAGGACTACCCCGGCGTGGAGTACCGCCGCGAGCTCTTCGACGCTCTCTTGGCTGGGATCATCATGAACCCGGAGCGCTACGGCGTGATCGTCTGCCCGAACGAGTACGGAGACTTCCTCTCGGACACGGCCTGCGGCTTGATCGGATCGATCGGGCTCGGCGACAGCTCCTCCTACGCTTTCAACGATGAGGGGCGCGTCACCCTCGCGATGTTCGACCCCTCGGGCGGCACCGCGCCCGACATCGCCGGCCGAGACCTCGCCAACCCGACGGCCGCACTCCTCGCCTTCTCCAACTTGCTCAGGCACATCGGAGAAGAAGGCAGCGGCGAGGCCCTGCGCGGCGCGCTCTTCGGCGCCATCGCTGACGGTCAAAAGACCCACGACATCGGCGGCGAGCTCGGTACGCGCGCCTTCACCGCCGTGGTGCGCGAGCGCCTCTCCTCCGCCCTCTCCGCCGGTTGAATAGCGCGCCGCCCCAGACACAGGGTCCGGGCCAGCGCGTCGCCCGGGCGACGGCCTGGCTCGTAGCTGGCCGTATCTGGGCCGCGCTCTGCGCGCTCCTGACCCTCTGGCTCCTCACCGAGTTCCTCTCCCTCGCGGACCTCGGTCGCTTCACCTTCTACATCGCGGTCCTCGCGATCGCGAAGAGCGTCGGCGATCTCGGCACTGGCCAAGTCCTCGTCCAGCGGACTTCACACGACGAGTCATCCATCCCACTCGAGCTCAGCGCTGCGCGCGTGGTGCGGGGCGTGACGAGCGGCCTCGCCGCGAGCGCGGTCGCCCTCTACTTCTGGCTCAGCGGTGAGGGAGACCCCCTGTGGCTGGCGCTCGCCGCGCTGCACCCGCTGACATACCTCCTCGAGCTCAGCTCCACTGTCTACAAGAACCGCATCGCGTGGGGTGTGCCCGTCGGCGCGCGCGTGCTCGCGAGCAGCCTGGTCTTGCTCAGCGTCTGGTCTCTGGGTCGCGCGGGCGTCGATCGGCCGGCGGCCTTCCTCGCTGCGCAAGTCGGCTGCCACCTCATCGCCAACTTGGGCCTGCACCTCGCGGCTCGACGCCACCTCCAGCCTCGCCCAAGCGGCCCGACTCCATGGCGTCCGCTCTTGAAGGTCGCGCTCCCCCTCGGCGTGGCTGGTCTCTGCCAGCAGGCCTACCACCACGCGGATCACTTCCTCATCCGCTGGCTCATCTCCGACGAGGCCCTCGGGCTCTACAGCATCGCCTTCCGCTTCCTCTCCGTCGGGATCATGGTGGCGCTGTTCGCCACCACAGCCGCGCTCCCCTTGTTAGCTGGCGCCAAGCGGAGCGGCGCGCTCGCCAGAGAGCACGCGCGCTACGCCCGACCCCTAGCCTTCGGCGCGGGCCTCGGGTGCGGGCTCGCCTTCCCTTGGTGTGGTGAGGCCCTCAGCGTCTTCGGGCCGGAGTTCACCGCGGCCGAGGGAGCGATGCGATGGATGCTGCTCTCCTGCGTCGCGATCCACTTCGGCGCCCTGCACATGACCAGCCTCGTGGCCTGCGGTGAGACCAAGCTCCTCTTCGGGATCGCTGGAGCCGCGCTCATCGTCGACCTCGGGCTCAACCTCTGGCTCTTGCCCGCCCATGGGATCGATGGAGCGGCGATCGCACGCGCGAGTACAGAGCTTCTCGTCGCAGGGGGCGCGCGGCTCGCCCTGACGCGCTGCGGCGTCCCCCTGCGCCCGACATCAGCGCTCACCTGCGTGGGCGGCGCAGCCCTCCTCTTCCTCTTGGGTTCGGCGCTCTCAGCCCACCTCCCCCTTGAGCCCCTCTTCGAGGCAGTGTCTAGAGAGTCCTGAGCTGCGCCCTATAAGGCTGACATCGACCCAAGGGCGACTCCCTCCAGCGCTCGCGGTCGGATAACCTCTCGCTCACCAGCCCATGAGAATCGGAATCGACTACCGCTCAGCCCTCATCAACTCCGAGGGCATCGGCCGCTACGTGCGCGAGCTCGTGCACGCGATGGTGGAGATGGGCTTCGACGAGCATCTCGGCCTCTTCGGCTACACACTGACGGGAGCGAGGTACTCCCAGGAGGAGCTCGGGATCAAGGGCTCCCGCGCTGAGCTCTGCCGCCTGCGCTTCCCGGCGCGCTACACGCCTGGCTTGCTGCGCTTCCTGAGGAAGGGCGTGGACGACCTCGTCGGCGGCTGCGAGGTGTTCCACCACATCCTCCCGCACCGGCTCGAGGTGCGCCAAGCGGTGCAGGTCTCCACGATCTTCGACGCGATCTACACCTTGGACGCGGGCTACCTCGCGCCGGAGGCGGCGGCGCACATGACGGCGAAGGCGAAGGAGCTCGTCGAGTGTTCGGAGCGCATCCTCGTCCCCTCGGAGTACGTCGGCGCGGAGCTCGTGATGGCGCTCGGCGCGCACCCCTCGAAGGTCACGGTCACGCACTTGGGCTGCGACCACATCGCCCGCGACCTCCCGCCAGAGGGCTTCGGCGAGCCCCGCGACCCGTACATCTTCACGGTGAGTCGCGTCGACGCGCGCAAGAACCACCTGCGCATGCTCGAGGCCTTCGAGATGATCGTGAAGGAGGGCCTCCCCCACCGCTGGATCATCGCCGGCCCACCGGGTCACGGCGCNGANCTCTTCCGCGANGCCCTCGCGAACTCTCCCGCGCGCGACCGCGTCGAGTGGCGCGAGAGCGTCCCGGACGAGGAGCTCCCGAAGCTCTACTCCCAAGCCACGGCTTTCCTCTTCGCGAGCCTCAACGAGGGCTTCGGCCTGCCGCCCTTGGAGGCGATGGCTTGCGGGACTCCCGTCGTCTCCTCCGCCGTCACGAGCCTCCCGGAGGTCTGCGGTGACGCGGCCTTCCTCGTCGAACCCACCGACTCCGAGCGCATCTTCGAGGCCACCCGCCGCCTCCTCACCGAGCCCGACCTCGCTGAGAGCTTCTCCGTCGTCGGCCGCCAGCGCGCCCGCAAGTTCACCTGGGCCGAGTGCGCCAAGTCGACTCTCCTCGCCTACCGCGCCGCCCAAGAGGGCGCCGCCAAGAACGAAGAGCCCTCACTGCTCCGCGCGCTCCAATAGGGAGATCAACTTTGGTCATCGCTCTTCGTGAGCTCTGCCGGCAGACGACAGGCGGCGGAGACCTCGTAGCGGTGGTCGGCGAAGGTGCGGTAGGACCAGTCGAAGAGATGGGAGAGACCGGGGGCGATGGACAAGAGGTAGAAGGGGGTCATCCACCAGGTGCGGCGCATGACGTGGCGGTAGACCTGCGGGCCGGAGATGACTTCACCGGTGGAGAGGAGCAGCCTGAGGTCTTCGAGGAGCTCTTCATCGGTCATGTCGATGCGCTCTTTGACCCAGTCTGCTTGGAGTGGGGCGAAGCCGAGGCCTTGGCGAGCGAGGGTGGACGACCAGAAAGGGACCCACTTGCTGCAGAAGCCACAGGAGCCGTCGTAGAGGAGCCAGCCCCTCATGTCGTTGGGGGCCTCGCTCACGAGGTGATCCTCACGCCTGGATAGAGCTTTACGGCGGAGCCCTCTGCATAGAAGACAGAGGAGGGCGCCTGAGTGAGGGCGTCTACGTATTGCTCTCCGTAGACCTTGGCGACATCGCAGACGAGGCGCGCGTCGCGCACTGACGCGACCTCCCAGCGGGGGTGCTCGACCGCATACTCAACGGTCCCGCCGTCACGCTGCCGCGTGTAGCCCCAGTAGTGCTCCGCCACGAACTCCTCTTCGCTCCCCGGGGTCATCTCATTCAGGGGCCCATCAAAGCTGAGCTCCATGCGGCTCTCCCAGCCGCGCTTGCGCCAGGAGTACATGAGCGAGCGCGACGCCGCGGCGTCCTCATCCATAACCATGTGAGAGTGGTCCATGCGAGCGTTGGAGTAGGGCTCGTTGTAGAGGAGCCGCGCGACCACAGAGACCGCTGGCTTCGGGACGAACTCCTTGATGAAGCAAGCCCCCCGCCGCACCTCATCGCCGACCTCACGCTTCACGTAGTAGCGCAGGTTGACCTCCTCAAAGGAGGCGTGGAGCGGGATCGGAACCCCGAGGAGCCGCGTGTCCAGAAACATGAAGCCGACGATGCTGACGAGGGCCCTCCCCCCCCAGAGGTCTAGCGTGGTCCCCTCGGGTACGAGCGGCTCGAGCAGCTCGGGGTCGATCTCGTAGTTGAAGAGCGCGAGGTGTCTCCACTCCGCCTCCAAGAAGGGATCTCTGCGCTCCATCTCTTCGAATAAGACTTCAGACCTCGCCCTTCAAGCTCGAAGGCAACGCGGGCGAGCGCCTCTCGTCCTCAGCTAGGAGATCTCTGAGAGAGCCCTCCCTCATCAAGACCAAGCGATCTGCGCCGTCGAAGACGAGGAGCAGCCCCTGCGTCTCGCGATCTACCGTCGCGTAGTCAAAGGAGGCGTTGAAGGTCTGAGACATGGGGACCTGCAGCCGATAGCTGAGCTCCTCTGACTCATACCACGCCCACGTGAGTGCGACGCCATCCCCCACCTGCCAGACCTTCAAAGGGGCGCCTAAGGCGGCGAGGCAAGCTGTGAGATCAGCCTCTCCCTCGCTGAGCGAGCTCACCACCTGCGCCGCCGGGGGGCGGTGCCAGGTCTCTCGCTCCCAGACCACGCTCACGCAGCTCGTCATGAGCAGCGCAGCGGCCGCGAGAGCTACTCTTTGTCGCGGTCCGACCACGGCATCCTGTTCTCGACCTTGTCAGCGTCGAAAGAGGTCGCGATGTGCGAGACCTCTGTCCCGCCTGGGCCCATAAAGACCCAGATGCGATCCGAGCGAGTGTCCTTGTTCATGAACCCGACGACTGCGGCGAGGAGGCCTGTCATCTTGGCCTGCTCAAACTCGTAGAGATACGCGACGCGATGGCCGAGCTGGACGACGTCTGTGGGAGCGCCGAGGAGCTCGACGACCTCCGCCGCAGAGGTGCCGGGGGCGACCTGCCCCGCCGCCTCCGGCGAGAGCTTCTGATTGACTGAGGTGCGAGTGACGAAGCACCCCGTGGAGAAGAGACACAGGCAGAGGACGGCGATGGAGCGAATCATGCTGACCAGACTAGCGCATCTCTGCGTGAGGAAGAACGCGCAAGCTCTCGTCCGAGGGGCCTCCATAAACCTGCACCACAAATTCGGCCTTGAGCGGCTAGGATCTTGGTTCCTCCGTTCATGCGACGCCTCCCCGACACCCCCATCCCCACCTACCTCGTGGAGACGCAAGCGAGCGCCAACACACACCTCGCTGACGAGCTCGACGCGCTCCTCAAGGAGCGCCCTAGGAATCTAGTCTTAGGACTCGCCACGGGGAGCTCTCCCGTTGGCCTCTACGAAGAGCTCGCGCGGCGCTTCCAAGACGAGTGGATCGACTTCTCCTTCGTGCGGACGTTCAACTTGGATGAGTACCGTGGCCTTCCAGCAGGTCACCCCACGAGCTACCGCACCTTCATGGCGGAACACCTCTTCTCCAAGGTCAACCTCGGCCCTCGCAACACGCACCTCCCTCCGACAGCCCCGGAGGACCTCAACGAAGCATGCGCGGCATGGGAGGAAGAGCTCCGCGCTGCCGGCGGCGTCGACTGGCAGCTCCTCGGGGTCGGTCGCAACGGACACATAGGCTTCAACGAGCCCGGCAGCGCCTTCGACTCGCGCACCCGCAAGGTCGAGCTCGCGGAGTCTACGCGCGAGGCCAACGCGCGCTTCTTTGAAGCAAGAGAGGAGGTCCCAACTGAGGCCGTGACCATGGGGATTGGGACGATCCTTGAGGCGGAGCGCCTCCGCGTCCTCGCCTTTGGTCCCACCAAGGCTGAGGTGCTCAGCAAGGTGCTTCGAGGTGAGGACGACGAGTCGATCCCCCTCAACGCGCTCCGGCGTCACCCCGACGCAGCGCTCTTCATCGACGATGCCGCGGCAGCGAAGCTCGGCTGCTAGCGCGACGCGAGCCAGCCCTCGATCGCTTCACGGATCTGGTCACGGATCCGCGCGAACTCCCCCATCACCTCATCTTCGCTCCCCACAGCGTCGGCGGGATCCTCAAAGCTCCAGCGCAGCACCTCCGTCTCGCCAGGGAAGGTCGGACAGGTCTCAGCCGCGCGATCACAAACCGTGATGACGAGCTCCGGCGGGCACTCGAGGAAGTCCGTGATCGAGTCTGAGGTCTGAGTGCTGATATCGACGCCGACGGCAGCCATGGATCGCACAGCGCGTGGATTCACGCCTACAGGGTGTGTGCCTGCAGAGAGCGCTTCAAAGCCGCCTAGCCCGAGCTGCCGGAGCCACCCTTCAGCCATCTGGCTGCGACAAGAGTTACCAGTACAGAGGAAGAGGACGCGCATGGTGAGGTGAGGAGGGTGCGAAGGATGTACCTTCTCATTCTATGCGCATCGGCCTCGATCTCTCACCCCTCTCTCATCCGCACCCCCCCGGTGTCGCGCGGGTGGTGAGAGAGCTCTCCCAGCGACTCCTCGCGAGCGAGCGCTTCGATTTCGTCGAGCTCAAGCCAGCGGCCGGAGCCGACCTCCGCGCCTGGCGGCAGCAGGAGCTCCCGCGCTCGATTGAGGGTGACGGCCTCGCAGGCATCCACTCCTTCGTCTCCGCCTTCCCTTGGCGCGGGGGCGGTCTGCGCGTCCACACCGTGCACGAGCTCCCTTGGCGGCACGGCGTCAGCGAGAACGCTGACTGGCGGCACCGCTTCTGGGCGAGCTTCGGCGCCCGACGCGCCGACTGCACCCTCTCTGCGACGGCTGTGGTTCGTGATGAGCTCGCGTCAAGCTGGCTCGTCACTGAGGAGAAGCTGCGCGTCACCCCCTGGGGCGTCGGAGCGCCCTTCGGTGAAGAGCCGCCGAGCGGGGTCATCGACGAGGTCGTGCCCGGTCAGCTGCGGCTCCCCGAGGACCCCTTCTTCCTCGCGCCCGGCGCCGTCCGCGCCAAGAAGAACCTGAGCGCGCTCCTCGAAGGCTTCGCCCGCCTCCACGCAGAGGGCGTCCGCGCCCAGCTCGTCGTCACCGGGCCAGAGACCGCGGACCTGCGGCGTGACCTCGGCCTCGTCTCTAGGCTAGGCCTCGCTCGCTGGGTCAGCACACCTGGCGAACTCTCGGACGCAGACCTGGCCTCGCTCTACCGCCTCGCAGCCGGCACCTGCGTCCTCTCAAGCTCCGAGGGCTTCGCGCTCCCCGTGGCCGAGTCTCTGGCATGCGGCGCGCCCGTCGTCGTCGCTCGCGGCGGCTCAGCGGCGGAGGTCAGCGGCGACGTCGGCATTCAGGTCGATGCAAGTGACCCTGACTCTGTGGCGCGCGGCCTACGCGACGCTCTCGAGCGCGGCAGAGCGCTGCGCAGCGCGGCGCTCGCGCGCGGCGCAGAGTTCACATGGGAGCGGAGCGCGGAGCAGATCGAAGAGGTCTGGGGAGAGCTCGCATGAGTGGCGCGCTGCGCGTCCTCGTCTCGGGCGTCGTCCTCGACCAGCCCATGGGCGGGGTGAGAAGACACAACGCCGAGCTCCTGCCACGCGCTGCAGAGCTCCTCTCCGACGCTGGTGGCGAGCTAGTCCTCATGGAGGGAAAGTCTCCCATCGCCTTTAAGCTCCCAGACAAGGTGCGCGTCTTGAAGAGCGACGTCCCCTCGAGTCCGGCGCCTGTCCGTGCGAGCTTTGAAGGTCGCGCGCTCAGGAGCGCGCTAGAGATGGAAGAGGCCGCAGAGCGCCCCGTCGACCTCGTCCATCTTGGGCATCTCCCAGCGCCGCGCTCGCTCCCGGTCCCCCACACACACACGATCCACGACCTGCGCATGCTCACCGGAGAGCACACACCCATGTCGCGGCGACTCGTCTCTCGCCACGTCATCGGGTCCGCTGTCACGAAGGCCGCCCGGGTCATCACAGTGAGTGAGTTCGTAAAGCGCGCGCTCGTCGAAGAGTTCGGCGCAGCAGAGGACGCAGTCTGCGTCGTCCCCAACGGCTGCGATCACCTACCGGTGCTCGACCGAGCCGAGGAAGGCGGCTTCATCCTCAGCGTCGGTCACCTCGAACCTAGGAAGAACGTGAAGCTCCTCCTCGAGGCCCTCGCTCAGGATGATGCGCTAGGTGAGCTCATCCTCGTTGGCGCGCCCAAGGGTAGAGAGCGCGAGCTCATGGAGGCCTTAGCGCTAAAGCTAGGCGTCAAGGGGCGCGTGCGCTTCGCTGGCGTCGTGAGCGACGCCGAGCTCTCTGAGCTCTACTCGCGTTGCTCCGCCTGCGTCTTCCCGTCAAAGCTCGAAGGCTTTGGGATCGGCGTCGCAGAGGCGATGCGCGCCGGCGCGCCTGTCGCGATCGCCCGCGGAACAGCTATGGATGAGGTCGCCGCTGAGTGCTGCGTCGAGTTTGATCCAGAGGATCCTGCTGACTGCGCGCGCGCGCTCCACAGCGCGCTCGCTATGACCCCCAAAGCCCTCAAAGCCGCGCGAGAGCGATCGAGCGCGTTCTCTTGGGACGCGAGCGCGCGGCTCTTGGTCGACACATGGCTGGTGGCCGCCGGCGCTCCGGCCTAGTACTCACCCTCGAGCTCAAAGCTCGGGTCGAGCTCGACCTCATCGGAGCCCGTGAGGGAGGAGGTCCCCTTGAAAGCGAACCAGAACAGGGCTGCCGAGACGCCGAGGACGAGGAGGAAGACGAGCGCGCGGACCCAGAGCGGATGCTGTGAGAGGTCACTCGTCATCGCGGTGGCGTCGCTGCGATGTGTCGAGAACTGAAGGATCTCACGCTCACGCCGATCAGAGACCTCCGCTGTTCGCCCCCGCGCTGCGGATCGAAGCTCGCTGCGACGCTCCTCACTGAGCTTCGGCTTTGGCTTAGCCTCGGAGCGGGGCGCGGCCCCGCCGACGCCGAGCTTCAGCTCAGGCGCGGGGGCCGGCGGAGGAGCTGGCGACGAGGCAGGCTCAGGGGAGGGCTCATCGCTGATCCCGAGGTCGATCTCTTCCTCCAAGAAGAGCTCTTCCTCGTCTTCAAAATCAGGGTCGAGGACTTCCGAATCAGGCTGAGGCTCCTCCTCAAGAGGGGTCGGCGCGGAGGCGGGAGCAGGCTCAACAGGCGCTGGCTCAGGCGTCAACTCGACGGGCGCAGCTTGTGGCGCAGAGAGCTCATCAGCGCGGAAGCGCAGCTCGACCTTGCCTAGCTTGAAGACGTCGCCATCCGAGAGCTCGAAGCGCTTCGCCCGGACGCTGCCGAGGTGGATGCCGTTGCTGCTGCCTAGGTCTTCAAGGACCCACGCGTCTCCCTCAAGGCTGAGCTTCGCGTGCACGCGACTGACAGAGGCGTCGCGAACGACGACCTCGCAGTCGGAGACGCGCCCGAGACGCACGTCACCATCCACGGAGTAGGTCTTGCCGAGGTCAGGGCCGGAGAGAACAAAGAGGCGGGGCATGATCAGCTAAGAGCGGTCTGGAGCGCTTGGTGGAGCTCAGCGATTTCGATCCTCCCTGAGAGGAGCGGCTCGCCGTCGAGCTCTAGGACGGGGATAGAGAGACCGTAACGCTTCTTGAGCGCTCGATCTGTGGTGATGTCGACCTCTCGTATCTTGAAGCGGCGGTGCGCCCCCATCTTCTTGAGCTCTCCCTTCAGGACCTCACAGAGGCTGCACCCGGGCCCCGTGTAAAGGGTCAGGGTCGGGAGCTCGCGCTTGGGTCGAAATCGGTCCAGCCAGGACATGTAAGGATTCTAGCTCTCAGACTGCCGCGCTTGCGCGGATCCCCCTTCCTACCTAGCGTGGTCGCTGATGGCGGAGCCCCAGAGAGCAGCGCCGGCGATCCGCTCTATAGGGATCGCTAAGCGATACCGCGTCGGCCTCTTCGGGCGGCGTGAAGCCCTAAGAGGTGTAGACCTCGAAGTGCAGCGAGGAGAGCTGCTCGGCCTCGCGGGCCCCAACGGCAGCGGGAAGAGCACCTGGATGCGACTGGTCGCCGGAGTCGAAGCCCAAAGCAGCGGGGAGCTCTTGGTCTTAGGAGGCAGCACCGCTGAGACCGCCGTGAGGCGAGGCATCGGCTTCCTGCCGGAGGACGCACCTTTTCCCAAGGAGCTCGGTGCGCGCGCCTGCCTAGAGCTGCTCGGCGCGCTCTCCGGGATGGAGCGCGAAGAGGCGCTCTCGCGAGGCGACGCGCTGCTCAAGCGGGTGGGCCTCTACGCCGAAGCAGACACATCGCTCGGCAAGTTCTCGCGGGGGATGCTGCGCCGCTTTGGCCTCGCGCAGGCTTGGTTGCACTCACCCGAGCTCATCCTCCTCGATGAGCCCACCGCAGGACTCGACGCCGAGGGGCATGAGGTCCTGCGCGGGCTCTTGAGCGAAGCGCGTGAGGCGGGGACGACCGTCTGCCTCTCGAGCCACATCCCCGGTGACTTCGGCGCTGGCTGCGATCGAATCGCTGTCATGCTCCGAGGGGAGATCATCCGCTCCGGCTCACCTGACGAGCTCCTCGGAGAGCCTGGTCGCTGGAGCGTTGAGATCGAGGGCCTAGATGAGGCGCCGGTCCGAGAGCTCACCGAGTGGCTTGAGCGCGCGGGCGCGACGAGGTCTGAGATCCGCGCCACGGGACGCGATCTCTCTGACCTCTACCGCCCCCCCACCTGAGGTATGAAGGCGTGCACCTCCCCCTCATCAAGCTCTCGCTACGGCGCAGCCTCTTACCGACGCTCCTCTTAGGCGGAGCCGTGGTCGCGTGGACGCTCTGGAGCTCACAGGGGAGAGAGCTCGTGACGGGCGCTGTCACGCCTGGCCTCTTGCGGTACTCGGTGTGGATGGCGGGGGTGTGCGTTGCTGGGCCCCTCCTCATCATGGGTGCAGCGCAGACCGGGCACAGGCTCGCTCGAGAAGACGCGGCCTGGACCGCTAGTCGACCTGCATCCAGGCTCTCCATCCTGCTCTCTTCATGGGCTGGCTACTGCCTAGCTGCCTGCATCTGGCTCCTCCTCGTAGCAGCTGCTGCGGAGCTCAGCGCCGGAGAGCAGGAAGAGCGCTCGCTCCAGCCCCTCGGGAGCGTAGCCCTCACGCCGCTTGAAGACGATAGGGGCTACGTCGCCTCTTGGCAGCTCGAGGCGAACTCGATCGCGCGCGATCTCGTCCTTCGGATCCCTGTGGGTCTCATCGGAGTCGATGGGCCCAGCGCCAGAGTGCTCGTCCGCCTCATCCGCTCTGAGAGCGGCGCCCTCACTGAGCGGGAGCAGCAGCTCGCGACGACCCGCCCGATCGAGATTGAGCTCCCCGAAGGAGACGGCCCGCTCACGCTCCAACTAGAACGCGTAGGAGAGGGAGCCATCGTGCTCGTGCCCTCGAAGCAGGCTGAGCTCTGGAAGATTACGGAGGAGCCTGCTGTCGCGTCCTTGCTCCTCAGCTATCAAGGCATCCTCCTAGCCTGCGCCATGATCGCTTGGGCTATGTCGCTCGGGGTCTGGCTACGACCTGCTGCAGCGGCGGGGCTTGTGCTCTCAATCAGCTTTGGCCTGTGGGTCTCTGAGGGTCCGCTTGGTGGCTGGGGGGCGTTGATGGAAAACCTCTCAAACGGCGACGTCCCCGGCCCTCCCACCCTCTCTGGCGCCTTCACCTCTCTCGCAGCGTGGGCGACAGGGACCCTCATGGGATGGTGGGGACTCCGCAAGGGGGGGCGCGGATGACCAAAGGCACCCTACACCTCCTTGCGAGCATCAGCCTCTTCATTGGGATCGCGCTCCTGCCTGCGTCCACCGCGGGGCGAGAAGGTCCTATGTCCCCGATCGCCTCCTTCGTCGCCACGATCTATTGGGCCAGAGCCGACGCCGCATTTGATGAGGGGCGGCTCGAGGTCGGCCTCGCGAGAGCTGAGCAGGCGCTCAAGCTAGACCCTGAGCCACCGGAGGGTTGGTCTTGGCTCGCGAGTGTCCTAGTGCATCGCTTCGGCGCACCAGAGTTCGAAGAGACCGCCGAAGGTCGCCGCGCTTGGGCCGAGGCGGGGCTCGCTGTCTTGGCCAGAGGCGAATCAAAGACTAGCGAGCCTCAAGAGCTCGCCTTTCACGCCGGGCTCATCCTGGCTTTCATTGGCTCCTTGCCTCTGGAGGTCTATGAGTGGCCAGGCGGAGAGAGAGCGATCTGGCTCGCTGCATCTGACCACTTTGAGAGGGCCAAGAGCCTAGGACACCCTCGCGCAGACGCGGCTAGTCAGTCAGCGCTCAGAGAGTTGCACTGGCCCAGCCCAGAGGTTGAGGGCGGATCATCAGGCGAAGGTGGCCCTAGCGGGCCGATCCACATAGACCACACCCACGATTACGACGTGCTCGGAGACTGAATCCCCTCCCCTGAGAGCCGTCGTCTGATCTAGCATCCGAAGACATGGAACTCGCCGCCGTCACCGCCACCGCGCTCAGCTCAGAGCTCTCGGGTTGGGTCACGTCCTTCATCGGCAACTTCCACTACCTCGGCCCCTTCATCGTCCTCGTCCTCTGCGGCGTAGGCTTGCCCATCCCTGAGGAGGTCACGCTCATCGGCTGCGGTCTACTGCTGCACGAGGGGCTCGTTGAGTTCGAGGAGATCTCCTTCGTCTGCGCCGCAGCGATCTTGATCGGCGACTCCATTCCCTACTTCCTAGGAAAGCACTACGGAGAGGCGGCTCTCAGACTCCCTTGGATCCGCTGGGTGCTGCACCCCGAGCGTATGCTCAGGCTACGGCGACGCTTCAACGACCACGGGAACTGGGTCATCTTCACCCTGCGCTTCCTCCCGGGGATCCGCGTCGGCGGGTACTTCACCGTCGGGATGATGCGCGTCCGTTATCTGCGCTTCCTGCTTCTGGACGCGCTCGGAGTCTTGGTCTCTGTCCCGATCTCCATCTACCTCGGCAAGCTCTTCGCCGGGCAGATCGAGCTCTTAGAGGAGCGCCTAGGCGATCTGAGCCTCATCCTGGCCTTCACGCTGCTCTCGGTCATCATCATCATCGGAGCCCGCTCACGCTCTAGGCGACGCGCCCGCCTGGAGCTCCTCAAGGAGGAGCGCCAGCAGCGCCTAAAAAACTCTGCGAATTTGGCACGGTCCTCTGAGGGCGAAGAGGCCCCTTAGAGACCCTCCCGGGCCCGTTTTCGGCCCTTTGGGGCCCGATTCCCCCTTAGTCAGCCCCTCGCAGCAGGATTCCTGGCCACCTTGGTGCCCTAGCGCCGATCGGATAGAATCTCCGGCCAATTTTGCGGCGGAGCCAGACTCTAAATGTAGCCCCGCGGCGACCTTCAAACGACACACCGTTACCCCATCCCAAATCCGATGCCCGACATCCTCCAGATCGCCATAGGCGCGAGCGCCTTGGCCCTCTTGTTCGCCTTCGCCAAGTACAGCGCCATCATGAAGCGCAGCGCAGGCTCCGAGAAAATGCAGGAGATCTCCAAGGCCATCCAGGACGGCGCCGCCGCCTTCCTCAAGGCTGAGTACCGCTGGCTCACGGTCTTCGTGATCGTCGTCGCAGCCGCGATCGGTCTCTCAGGCCAAGAAGGGCTCGGTCAGAACACGGCCATCGCCTTCGTCTGCGGCGCCCTCGCCTCTGGACTCGCCGGCTACTTCGGGATGCACACCGCGACCCGCGCCGCCGTCCGCACCACCGAAGCCGCTCAGGGCAGCCTCCAGGCAGCCCTCAACGTCGCCTTCGGCTCTGGAACGGTCATGGGCATGTGCGTCGTCGGCCTCGGCCTCATCGGCGTCACGATCTTCTCCATGCTCTACTCGGGAGACGGTGGGCTGAATGAGAGCGTCCTCGAGGAGGTCCTCGGCTTCAGCTTCGGCGCCTCTTCGATCGCCCTCTTCGCTCGCGTCGGCGGCGGGATCTTCACCAAGGCCGCTGACGTCGGCGCGGACCTCGTCGGCAAGGTCGAGGCGGGCATCCCCGAGGACGACCCCCGGAACCCGGGCACCATCGCGGACAACGTCGGGGACAACGTCGGTGACGTCGCAGGCATGGGCGCTGACCTCTTCGAGTCCTATGTTGGCTCCCTGATCGCCGCCATGACCCTCGGCGCAGCCCTCTACGCAGGCGTCGAAGGCATGGAGAGCATGATCATGCTGCCCCTCGCCGTCGCAGCTTGCGGCATCATCGCTTCCGCGATCGGAACCTTCTTCGTCTCCGCAAAGGACGAGCACAGCCTCCACTCTGCGCTCTTCCGCGGCCTCGTCATCGCCTCCCTGATCGTCATCGCGGCCACCTGGTGGCTGACGAACGGCGGCTTGGGTCTCAGCTTCCCTGAGGGCGTCGCTGGCATGAATCTCTTCTGGTCTGTCGTGGCTGGCCTCGTGGTCGGCGTCCTGATCGGCAAGATCACCGAGTACTACACGGCGATGGAGACCAAGCCCGCGCAGTACATCGCGAAGCAATCAGCGACTGGCCCCGCGACCAACATCATCCACGGACTCGCAACCGGCATGGAGTCGGTCGCGCTCCCGGTCCTCATGATCTGCGTCGCGATCTGGATCTCTTACGACATGGCTGGCGTCTACGGCGTCGCCATCTCGGCGGTCGGCATGCTCTCCACCCTCGGGATTTCCCTGGGCGTTGACGCCTACGGCCCGGTGGCTGACAACGCTGGTGGCATGGCCGAGATGTCCGAGCTGCCTCCGGAGGTACGCAACCGCACAGACGCCCTAGACGCCGTCGGCAACACCACTGCCGCGATCGGTAAGGGCTTCGCGATCGGCTCCGCTGCGCTCACAGCCCTCGCGCTCTTCAGCGCCTACTGCACCAAGGCTGGCACGAACGGTGAGTCCTTGGTCCTCGACATCAACAACACCAAGGTCATGATCGGCCTCCTGGTCGGCGGTCTGCTCCCCTTCCTCTTCAGCGCTATGACCATGCGCGCGGTCGGTAAGGCCGCCAACGAGATGGTCGAAGAGATCCGCCGCCAGTTCCGCGAGATCCCTGGGATCCTCGAGGGCACTGGCAAGCCGGACGCCGCGCGCTGCGTCGACATCTCCACGCAGGGCTCCCTGCGTCAGATGGTCCTGCCCGGCGCGATGGCTGTCCTCGTCCCCATCGTGATCGGTAAGGTCATGGGCGTCGCTGCGCTCGGCGGCCTCCTCGCTGGCGCGCTGGTCTCCGGCGTGATGATGGCGATCTTCATGGCGAACGCGGGCGGTGCCTGGGACAACGCCAAGAAGTTCATCGAGGGCGGCGCTGAGGGTGGCAAGGGCTCAGAGGCCCACAAGGCCGCTGTCGTCGGCGACACCGTCGGTGACCCCTTCAAGGACACCTCCGGGCCCTCGATCAACATCCTCATCAAGCTGATGACGGTCGTGAGCCTCGTCTTCCTGCCCTGGTTCATCGCCTAGCGATCCCCAGGGAATCGACTCGGACGCGGGTCGGGTCCCACGCCCGACCCGCGTCT
>JAKVCD010000010.1 GCA_022446815.1 Planctomycetota bacterium | reverse complement strand
CAGGCGCAGGTCATCAACCTGATGGAGGAGCTGCGCGAGGAGTTCGGTCTGACCTACATCTTCGTCGCCCACGACCTCGCGGTCGTCTACCACATCGCCGACCGCATCGCGGTGATGTACCTCGGCGACGTCGTAGAGCTCGGCCCTGCGGAGCAGGTCTACAACGACCCTCGACACCCCTACACCCGCGCGCTGCTCTCTGCCGTCCCGCACCCGGACCCGCGCCGAGACACGAGCGGCCGCATCCGCTTGGAGGGAGACATCCCCTCACCCCTCGCGAAGCCCTCAGGCTGCGGCTTTCGCACCCGCTGCCCCATCGCGAAGGACTCCTGCGCCGAGGAGGCCCCGGAGTGGGTGGATCTGGGCGAGGGGCGCAGCGTGGGTTGCCCCCACACCAATGAGCTCTAGCGGGGCACTTCGTAAGGACCCGTGGACTGGTGCAGGGTGAGTGACCCGGTGTCAGTGCGGAGACGTTCGTAGCATCACTCAACGCCCTCCTTCATCTCATCCTGCCAGGACTGGTACGAGTCCCAGGCGACCCGGCGCAGCCAGGCGTCCTCCTCGGCCGTGATCTCGGACCTCTCCGGGGGAGCGTACTCCAGCGCCTCCGGCCGCTCTCCGTAGACCGTCGAGTAGATGACGTAGAGGTTGAGGATCGTGCCGTACCAGCTCTGGTGCTCGCGGTCACGGCTGTAGAAGTCGACCTCAGGGCGCTCCGCCATGGCGCGCTGCCACGCATACCCGCAAGGCGCGACCTCGGCGTCGAGGGCCCGAGCCATGCGCTTGTGCTCAGCGATGATCTCGTCCATGGAGATCCAGTTGAGGCGCTCGTAGCTCCAGGTCATGAAGAAGATGAGCCGCGAGCCCGCCTCGCTGGTGTGCGCATCGAAGATCGCCGCGTGCTCGTGGAAATCCTCGACCGTCGTCTCGGGGATGTCCCCCTGCAGGACGACGACGTCGTAGCCGCCCGCGGCGATCTCCTCCTTGGCCTTCGTCCGCTCCCAGAGGACGCGCAAGGGAGCGCCGCCGCGGATGACCCGCGAGGTCTTCGCCCCCAGGTCCTCGCCGCGCGCCTCCGTGAGCTCCTCCATGTGCCGCCAGAGGCCGCGGTTCCAGAAGGTGAAGCTGTTCCCTACGAAGAGGATCGTCCCGGGCGGCTCGGGCAGCTCCACGGGGACCTCTTGTGGGGTCGCGGCGCAGGATACGAGGGCGCCGACGAGAGACGCCCGGGCGATGAGAGACCTCACTCGACTAGCGCTGGAGGACCCAGATGTTGCGGTACTCCACAGCGTGCCCGTGGTCCTGTAGGAGGATGGGGCCTGAGCCGGGCTCGTCGCTCGCCATAGCCGCCGTCGTCGTACCGTCAACCTCCACTTCGTCGTGGATCTTGAGGCCGTTGTGCCAGACAGACATGCGCACGTGCTCGGTCTTCTTGCCGTCCGCGTCCAAGCGCGGTGAGCGGAACTCGATGTCATAGCTCTGCCACTCCCCCGCCGGCTTGCAGGCGTTCACGTCCGCGACGTGCTTGCCGTAGATGCCGCCGCAGTCACCGCTCTTCAGCTCTAGGCCGAGTGAGTCCAGGACCTGGACCTCGTAGCGGCCTTGGACGTAGACGCCGGAGTTGCCGCGGTTCTGCCAGCCGTTCGTCGCCGGGGTCTCGGGCACCTTGAACTCGACGTGCAGGAGGAAGTCGCCCTCAAGCTGGGCCTTGGAGACGAGGTTGCCGTTCCCGCGGGTCACCTGCATCGCGCCGTCCGTGAGCTTCCACTGTGCGGCCTTGCCGCTCTGGTGCTGCCAGCCGTCGAGGCTCGTGCCGTCGAAGAGCACCGTCGCGCCTTCGGGGGCAGGGGTCGAGAGCGTCGGGCCGTTGACGGCCCACTCTATGCCGGAGATGAGGTGCTCTTGGAAGAGCGGGTTCGTCCAGACGTCCTCACGATGACCGAGGGCGGTGTAGAACATCTTGCCCCTCCCCTGCTCCTTGCACCACGAGTTGGCGTAGTCCTTGTCGACCCGCTTACCGCGGCTCACGTCGAAGGCGTCAGTGTCGAGTGAGACGAGGACGTGGTTCGGGTACCTGCGGTACCACTTGAACTGATAGATCTCGTCGTTCATCACCCACTCTTCACCGAGGTGCTTCGTCGAGGGGTGGTTCATGTCCTCGACCTTCATGGTCACCTCTTCGTGCCAGGGATGGCCGTCGAAGGCGCCGCCCACCATCTCCATGTAGTCGGCGAACTTGTAGAAGGTGTCCGAGGCGCAGTGCACCCCGCAGAAAGCATTCCCCGCGCGCACCCAGTCGATGAACGCCGCCTGATTCTCAGGGGAGATGGGCAGCTCGCCCGTCGTGTAGAAGAGCACAGCGTCATAGTTCTTGAGGTTCTCTGCATTGATCACAGAGCAATCCTGGGTGCAGTCGACCTCCAAGCGACCCTTCGAGGCCTCGACGAGGATCCGCTCCGCATGAGCGAGGGTGTCTGGGTCAGGCCTCGTGACGACTGAGTGGCGAAAGCCCGCAGAGTGAGTCAGGAAGAGGACCTTGAGCGGGCCCTCCTCTACCTTAGGCGCAGCCGTCAGGGTGATCGAGGCGAGGGCGAGGAGGGCAGTCAGCGCGGCTTTCTTCATGTGTGGCTCCTTAAGGAGCATGGAATGTAACCGAGAACGACCGATCGGTCCCGCGGTAGGACTCTCACTACCTAGGAGTCAGGTTTCAGGGTTCGAGACGTCTATCTGCTGACGCAAGAAGTTCCCCAAGATCGCAGCGCTCATAGGAGTGTCGCTCGCGTAGGCCCTCATCGCGTCGACATCGAGCCCCTCTGAGCTCATTTGCTCTGCGCGGGACTCCACATAGCCGCGCATCACCGCTCGATCGAACTCCGGATGGAACTGGACGCTGTAGCAGGTGTCCGAGAAACGGATGCACTGGTGGTCATCGAGCGGCGAGCGCGCGAGCGCTTCTGCGCCATCCGGGAGCCTCACGACCGTGTCGACGTGGCAGGCGTTCGCTTGGAAGCGCTCGTCGATCCCTTCAAAGATCGGGCTCTCTCCGCTGCGCTCGACGAAGACCGTGCTCATCTCCCGGCCGCGCGGGTTCCGCTGCACCTCTCCGCCGAGAGCTTGCGCGAGGAGCTGATGTCCGAAGCACACGCCGAAGACGGGCAAGCCTGTGGGGACGACGACGCGCAGCCACTCCTGCGCGACGACCATCCACGGCTCTTGGTCCGGGACGTTCGCGGCAGAGCCTGTGATGATGAGCGCCTTCAAGTCCTCATCGAGCGGCGGGAACTCCCCCTGGCGCAGGTCGTAGCCGACGACCTCACCTCGCCAGCAGGCCTCTAAGGCCGCTCCAAAGATGACCTCAAAGTCACCGTGCGACTCGAGCACAGCGGGGACGGGGTCACCGGTGATCAGGACCGCGATCTTCCCCACGTCGCTCACTCGGAGAGCACCTCCGGCGCCTCACAGATCCCCTCATGACAGATGTAGAGCGTGGGCTTTCCCTCGAGCGGCGCCTTCCCCTCCACGGCGGGGATGAGCGCCTCCAAGCGCTCACGCTCGGACTCATCCACGACGGTGAGAACTCGATAAGGCGGCCAGAAGGTCTGCCAACGGTCGAGCTCTCGCTGCAGAACGGGGTCTGACTTATCGCCGACGAAGTAGAGCTCCGCGGGCTTCGACTCGAAGAAGTCGTGCAGGATGAGGATCTGGCAGAAGGCTGTGGGATAGGAGGAGAGAGCCTGACCATGACGCTTCATCGCGTCGCGCGCGCGGTTGATTCGCTCCGGATCTCCCAAGAGGTAGCCGAGGCGCGCAGAGTTGAGGGCGGCGACTCCTGTGCCGCTCGGGAGACTGGACTCCGTCGCCGTGCTGAAGCGCACGAGGAGATCCTCATGGTCATGGGCGGTCTTGTAGTAGCCGCCGTTCTCCCCATCGAGGAAGTGCTCGTCCGTGAGGTCAGCGAGGGTGATCGCCGCCTCTAACCACTCCGCCTCAAAGGTCCCCTCATAGAGGTCGAGCAACCCCTCAGCGACGAAGGAGTGGTCCTCAAGGTAGCCAGCGAGGTGGGTGACGCCCTCGCGGCGGGTCCGCATCAGGCGGCCGTCCTCGGCCCGCATGTGCTCCAGAAGGAAGCGGGCGTTAGCACGTGCGGCCTCAAGGTAGCGCTCCTCGCCAAGGGCCGTCCCAGCGCGCGCGAAGGCCGAGAGCATCAACCCGTTCCACGCTGACAAGATCTTGTCGTCCAAGAGCGGGTGAACGCGCGTCTCACGGCGCGCGTAGAGAGCGGCTCGTGAGCGCTCGATCGCCGCGGCCGTCTCGATCGGATCCAGCTTTCGCTCTTGGCAAAAGTCCACCAGAGACTTCTCTTGGGTGAAGATGTTGTGCCCCTCGAAGTTCCCCGCCTTCGTCACGCCATACCACGCGATGGCGATGTCAGCGTCCGCGCCGCAGACCTCCTTCACCTCGTCCAAGCTCCAGACGAAGAACTTGCCCTCCTCGCCTTCGCTGTCCGCGTCGGTCGCTGAGTAGAAGGCGCCCTCTGGGCTGGTCATCTCACGCAAGACGTACTCGAGGATCTTCACCCCGACCTCTCGCCAGTACTCTTTG
The DNA here is from genome assembly GCA_022446815.1 of Planctomycetota bacterium. Taxonomy (GTDB): domain Bacteria; phylum Planctomycetota; class UBA1135; order UBA1135; genus JAKVCE01. Next base: position 40,771 of record JAKVCD010000010.1, on the reverse strand, counting down.
CCCGTCGCCTGCCAGGCCTCGATGTACACCCGGGCGAGCTGCGCGTTGTCGTAGAGCATCTTCTCGAAGTGCGGAACGAGCCACTCGCGGTCTACCGAGTAGCGCGCGAAGCCACCAGCGATCTGATCGTGGATCCCGCCGCGCGCCATCTTCTCTAAGGACTGCTCCACCATCGCGGTCGCCCGCGGATCCCCGGCGCGCTCGCCGTAGCGCAAGAGATAGGTCAGCTCGGTCGAGTGCGGGAACTTCGGCGCGTAGAGGTCCGGCTGGGAGAAGCCGCCATAGATCGGGTCGAAGCTCATGCGCGAGGCCTCGAGGGCCTGGGGCAGCAAGTCAGCGCCTGGCAGAGACCCAACGCGGGGGCGGTTCTGTCGCTCGAGGTCAGCCGTGAGGCGCTCGCTGGCGCTCGTGATGGAGTCGCGCTGGCCCACCCACATGGTCTGCAGCTGATTCAGAACCTCCGTCCAACTCGACCTCCCGTACCCCGAGCGCGGCGGAAAATAAGTGCCGCCAAAGAAGGGCTCTAGATCCGGAGTGAGGAAGCAGTTGAGAGGCCAACCACCGCTCCCCGTCATGCGCTGCACCGCCGCCATATAGATCTGGTCGATGTCCGGTCTCTCCTCGCGGTCGACCTTGATGCAAACGAAGTGCTCATTCATAAGAGCAGCGACCTCCGGATCCTCGAAGGACTCGTGCTCCATCACGTGACACCAGTGGCACGCGGAGTAGCCAATGGAGACGAGGATGGGCTTGTCCTCGTCCTTAGCGCGCTGCAAAGCCTCAGGACCCCAGGGATACCAATCCACAGGGTTGTAGAGATGCTGGAGGAGGTAGGGAGAGGTCTCGCCTTGGAGGTGATTAGTCTCGCGAGTCTGTTGATCCTGTGACATGTGAGGAGCTGGTGAGTGCGGCGCGTGTTGAGCGCACGCGAGGGACAGAGGGGGGATAGTGAGCGCGAGGACTTTGCAGAAGTCGCGGATGCACTCCACGAGCGTTCGGTCTGTCTCGGTCATCATCAAAGATTCTCCAGAGGTGGAGGATACTCCCGCTCGCTAGGATGCGTGCGTGGAACGCACCCACAATCGAGCCATCTCCTTAGCCCTCATGCTCGGAGCGGTCTTCGCCTACACGAGCTGCACGAGCGAGGAGCCGTCCACCCCTCAACCTGCTCCGCGCCCGAAGAGCCAGTACCCCCCCACCGCGCGCCCAGACACCGTCGCTCACTTCCGCGCTGACATGGAGGCTGAGCGTCACCCCTCGGACGGAGGAGGTACCGTGGCGCTCGTCCTCGAAGAAGGAGACGACGGCTCCGTGGTGGCTAGCGGCCTGCGCCGCTGGACCTTTCACTTCACCGCTGGCCCTGAGGGAATCCAGCCTGGCGGCGCGATGTACTTTCAGACCTCCCCCTTCTGGGGCTGGAGCACTCCGCAGACGATCCGCCCCTTCCAGCCCGGCTACACCACCGTCAGCCTCGTCGGACAAGCCGAGGATGATGAGCTGAACCTTGAGCCCATGTCCCTCGGTCCGAACCTGATGTCGGTACAGATCGGAGGTCGGGCGCTGAAAGAAGGCGAGGTCCTCGAGGTGATCTTCGGCGCAGGCGAGAGCCTCGCCCGCGGCGACCGACACGCCGAGGAGGGCTCGACCTTCTGGTTCGCCGTCGACGGCGATGGGGACGGCGTCAGGAAGCTCCTTGAGAACTGCCCCAAGGTAGACATACATGCTGGCCCGCCGCGTCACCTAGTCCTCACACTCTCCAGCGTGGTCCGCCCAGATGAGCGACCACGTCTCACCGCAGCGCTCCTCGATGGGACTGCGTGTACGGGGGTACAGGCAAAGGGCCGCTTGGAGGTGCAACTGCAATCCGCAGATGGCGCGGTCGGCCCGATCATCACTGTCGCCTTTGACGGAACAGGTGAGGGTCGCAGGACGATCGAGCTAGACCCTCTCCCGCTTGGTGTTTGGCGAGCGATCGGAGAGATCACCCTTGGCGATAAGCCCTTGCGTGCGACAAGCAATCCACTCCTTTGTGACCCTGTAAAGGAGCGCATCCGCTGGGGAGACCTCCACGGACACAGCCAGCTGACAGATGGCACTGGGACCCCAGATGCCTTCTACACCTACGCACGGGAAGTCGCGATGCTCGACTTCTCTGCGCTCACCGATCACGACCACTGGGGGATGCGCTTCGTTGATCAGCACCAAGAGCTGTGGGAAGGCCTACAGGCTGTCACAAACGCTCACAACGACCCGGGTGTGTTCGTCACGATCGTCGGCTACGAGTGGACGAGTTGGATCCATGGGCACCGACATGTCCTGTCCTTCAGCGACTCTGCGACCATGTTCTCCACTCTCTCGGAAGAAACGGACGATCCAGCTGAGCTCTGGAGCGCGCTCGAAGGGACCCCCTCGATGACAATCGCGCACCACTCGGCGGGCGGCCCCATCGCGACCAACTGGGAGTTTCCTCCTGACCCCGTCCTTGAGCCACTGACCGAGGTGATGAACGTCCATGGCTCGAGCGAAGCGATGGACTCTCCCTCTCTGATCTACTCTCCCCTGCGGGGGAACTTCATCCGTGATGTGCTCGACCGCGGTTATGAGTTTGGCTTCATCGCAAGCGGTGACTCGCACGATGGCCACCCGGGGCTCCCTCACATCTCCCCCTACTACAACTACCGCTTCCCAACGGAGACCCGCGCCGCGCAGGTCGGCACTGGCGGCCTCGCCGCGGTCTACACAGAGGAGCTCAGCCGTCAGGCGCTCCTCAGGGCGATGCGTGATCGCGCGACTTACGCCACCAGCGGGCCGCGCGCCTTGCTCTATGCGACCCTCGGCGGTGAGCCGATGGGGGCGCGCTCGAGCTCACTTCGCGGAGACGCGACGCTTCAGCTCAGCGTCCACGCGAGCGCGCCGGTGCGCTCATTAGAGCTCATACGCTCTGGAGAGGTGGTCGACGTCTTCAGCCCGGAGAGCTTTGCCTGGGACCTCGAGCACGAGTTCAGCCTGAGCGGTCTCGAGGGTGGAGAGTACGTCTACGTGCGGATCCAGCAGCTCGACGGCGGCTTAGCCTGGACCAGTCCCTGGTTTATCGCGGCGGACTAAGCGCTCGCTGGGACCGCTGCCCCGCCCTCAGGCGCGACGAAGACGCAGTTTCTGCCGGCGGCCTTCGCCGCGTAGGCGGCCTTGTCTGCGGCCTTCAGGAGGTGGTCAAAGGTCTGCATCCATCGCCCGGCGCTAGCGACACCTAAGCTCAAGGTGACGTGACCGTGGAAGCCCTTACAACGGATCACATTGGTAGCGATCGTCTCGCGCAGGCGCTCAGCGCAGGCGGTCGCCTCCTCCAAAGTCGTCGCGGGGCAGACTACGAGGAACTCTTCGCCGCCGATGCGGCACAGGTCCTCCTCCTCTCGGAGGGTGTGCTTCATCGCATGCGCGGTCTCGCGCAGCACGACGTCTCCCACGTCGTGACCGTTCTGGTCGTTGACCTTTTTGAAGTGGTCGATGTCGATGAGGATCACGGAGAAGGGGATCTCCTTGCGGACCCATGTGTTCCAGCAGCGACCGATGGACTCCATCATCGCTTGGCGGTTATGGACGCCCGTCAACGGGTCCGTGCGCGCCATACGCGCGACGCGACGTCGCTGGATGGTGAGCTCGGCGTGCGCCTCCTCCACCTCAGCGCGCTCACGCTCCTCTTGATCTTGTAGCTGGATGACTGTGTTCGCGGCCTGAATCCGAGCTAGGAGCACCCTCGGATTGAACGGCTTCGTGAGGTGATCGTTCGCGCCAGCGTCGAAGGCCGCGCACTCGACGTCGGGGTCTTCGCTCGCGGAGGTCGTCACGAAGTACATGCGCTGCCCCTCCTTGCTCTCACGCAAGGACTTCAGCAGCTTCAGGCCCTGTCCGTCAGGGAGGTCGCAGTCGAGGACGATGATGCGCGGGAGCTCGCGGAGGGCGAGCTCTGCCGCCACCTCAGGCTCGGCAGCCGTGAACACGGCGTGCTCCTCTGACTGCAAGCTCTCTGCGAGTGAGTCGCGAGCGGCGAGGTCACTGTCGACGACGAGGATGCCCCGCAGTGGCGAGCTGCGCTGCGGCCGCTCTTCAGCGGGCTGCTCAGGGGCGCTGCTCGCGTGCCCCGTGGGAGCTCCAGCGCGCTTGCGGGCCTCGCGGGCGCGCTTACGGAGCTTGCGGAAGTCAGGGGCTCCTTGAGTCGGGATCCCAAAGACCTCACCCCACTCGGCCCACTCTGAGAGCATCTGATCCGTGAGGGAGTGGAAGGCCTCGGGCTCAAGGCGGAGCCTGCGGCAGAGCTTCTCCACTCCGACAGCCCAGCGATTCCAAACCACAGCTGACTCGTTACCGCGCGCGAGGATCACCTCAGATAGGAGGGTGCTAGCGCGCAAGAGCTCAGGGATGTCTTCGATAGGACGGCCACGAGGGGCGTCTGACTTCTGGGGTCGCTCGTGCGTCAGGACAGCGCTCTGGAAGGTCTCGGGGAGACCCCAATCTTGAAGCATGAAGGCGGCGACCTCCGCGTGATCCAGCTCGAACTCCCTGCGCTCATAGCGCGCGAATTCCGCGCCAGCGTCAGGATCATACTTGCTGAGCAGCTTTGAGTATCGCTCAGGGTGAACGCTCGCGAGGGCGAGGTGTCCGACGTTGCTCAAGAGTCCAAGGACATACATCTCTGCCGGGACGCCGACACCTGTCTGGCGGCTCAGGCCTTGGCAAGCAGAGGCTCGCGCGAGGGAGCGTGCCCAAAAGCGGTCGTAGTCGAAGCCTGCGCAGAAGCCGTGCCGGTTCTCTGTCACGAGGGAGAAGCCGAGGGCGACGTTTCGAACTGTTCGGATCCCAAGCCTGATGATCGCTTCGGAGACCGTAGAGATAGGCTGCACGAAGCCGGAGCGCGCGGAGTTCGCGAGCTTCAACAGCCGGCCTGTGAGAGCCGGGTCACCGAGGATCGCTTGCCCGATCTCACGCGCTGAGTGCCCGTCGTCCTGCGTCAGCTTCAGGATCTGGAGGCCCACGCCTGAGGGAGACGGGAGCCGGCCCGAGACGCGGAGCTCTTCGAAGTTCTTAGGATCAGACGGCATGGTGGAGAGGTGAGCGAGCGCGCGGAGCTCAGGATCACCTCTCCTTCTTCGGGTCTATGGGCCCTCGAACTTGTACAGAGGGGCTCAGAATCGTCCTCTTGGCAGGACATCCCCGGGGCCTGCTCGAACCCGGAAAACCCTATACCCCTATTAAAAAAGGACTTACGCCCGACATCTCTTCACTGAGAGCTGGGATGCAGCGGGAGCCCTGGGAAGCCGTCATCAGGCACCTCAGGCTCAGGGACAGGGGGCAGCTCGAGCCCGAAGACCTCGCAGAGGTGCTTCACGAAGAGGACCTCGACGAGCAGATTCCCTTCGGGGAGGTCCGCGTGGTCTGCGAGCCTGGTCATCACCTCTGGATCGAGACCGCAGGGACGGAAGCCGCTGAAGACCTCGAGGTCGGTGTGCACGTTGATGGCCACGCCGTGAAAGGTCACCCAGTGGCGCACGCCGACGCCGACGGAGCAGATCTTGTGCTCTCCGATCCAGACACCTGTCCCCTCCTCGCGACGGATCCCCTCGAGCTGGAACTCGTCGAGGATTCTGATCACGACCTCCTCGAGGTCGCGCAGATAGCGGTGCAAGTCCCTGCGCTCTTCGCCGAGGTGGAGGATGGGGTACGCCACGACCTGACCAGGCCCGTGCCATGTAGCCTCGCCGCCTCTCCCCACCTCATGCACCGGGGTCTCTAGCGCTGAGAGGTCTTGGTTCGCGCCGCCGCGACCGACCGTCAGGACAGGCTCATGTTCTGTGAGGACCAGGACGTCACCGATCTCCCCCTTCGCGCGCGTCTCCACGAGCTCCTCTTGGAGCGCGAGGGTGTCGGCGTAGTCGGTCCTGCCGAGGCGTCGGACCTCTAGGTAGGGGCTCGCGCTCACTTCGCCTGGAAGATGTGGACCGCTGCGCCGTGCACAGACTCTGCGGCCTCCATCATCGCCTCGGGCAGGGTCGGGTGCGCGTGGATCGTACGCCCGATGTCCTCGGCGGTGGCGCCGAGTTCGATGGCGAGGGCAGCCTCAGCGATGAGCTCCGTCACCTCAGGCCCGACCATGTGGACGCCGAGTACCTCATCGGTCGTCGCGTCAGCGACGATCTTCACGAAGCCATCCGTCTCCATCAGACTCATCGCTCGGCCCGAAGCCGCGAAGGGGAAGGAGCCGCTCTTTACCGCCAGCCCTTGCTCTTTAGCCGCCGCCTCCGAGAGACCGACCGAGGCCATCTCCGGAGAGGTGAAGATCACCGCGGGGACACACTTCGCGTCGTACTCCTCCGCCTGCCCTGCGATGACCCCAGCGGCAACGAGGCCCTCCTTAGAGCCCTTGTGCGCGAGCATCGGCTGGCCCGCGACGTCGCCGATCGCGTACACGTGCGGCACCCTCGTCTGCATGCGCGCATCGACTGTGAGGAAGCCGCGCTCGTCCGTCGCGAGGCCGATCGCCTCGAGGTTGAGGCCCTCGGGGTGCGGCCTGCGCCCCACGGTAGAGATGATCTGGTCACACTCGACGACCTCGAGCGCGCCCTTGCGCTCGATGCTCACCTTGAGGACGTCGCCGTCACGCTCATAGCCCTTGGCGAATGTCTCAGTCAGGAGCTTGATCTTTGACTTCTTGAGGGAGCGCTCGATCACCTTGACGCAGTCAGGGTCTTGCCCTGGGAGCGCGCCGCCAGTGGCCTCGAGGACCGTGACCTCTGATCCGAGCTTGCGGTACATGCAGCCGAGCTCGAGGCCGATATAGCCCCCGCCGATAACCACGATGTGATCCGGCACTCGATCAGGCTTGAGCGCCCCGGTCGAAGACCAGACGTCACCCTCGTCGAAGCCGAAGCCCGGCAGCTCGATCGGGGTAGAGCCCGTCGCGATCACGACGTCGTCAGCCTCGACGATCTGCGTCCCCGCTTCGCCCGTCACCTCGACCGTGGTCGCAGACTTGAACTTGGCCGCGCCATAGACGACCTGCACGCCGTTCTTCTCGAGCAGAGTCCCGATCCCGCCGGTGAGGCGCTTCACGATCGCTGCCTTCCAAGAGACCAGCTCTTCGACGTCGACGTTGACGCCTTCGACGGTGATCCCCATCGCGCTCGCCTTGCTGATCTTGTCGACCAAGCTGCCCGCAGCGATGAGCGCCTTGGAGGGGATGCATCCGACGTTCAGACAGGTGCCGCCGAGGTTCTCGCGCTCGATGACTGTGACCTGTTGGCCCAGCTGGGCGAGGCGGATGGCGCAGACATAGCCGGCGGGACCGGCTCCGATAACTGTGACTCGCTTCGTGCTCATCTTGTCTCCATGGACTCCTAGAGAGGGAACTCACCCTCGCCACGCTCCGCCTCCCCGTAGCGCTTCGCTACAGAGAGGAAGGCGTTGTACTGCTCTTTAAGGTGCCTCGGCACAGACTCGTAGACGTCCTCTACGAGCGTCGCGAGGGGCATCGGGTCTGCCGCCTCCTGCTCGTGGATCACGGCGTCGATCTCTGTGTACAGGTCAGCCTCGATCGTCTCCCGTTCGCCCTCATTGAGGACCCCCTTCGAGATCAGGAAGGCTTCATAGCGGTCGATGGGATCGAGGCGCTCCCACTCCGCGACCTCCTCGTCATCCCGATACTTGCTCGGGTCATCGGAGCTCGAATGTCCGAGCATCCGGTACGTATGGAGGACGATCAGGCTCGGTCCCTCTCCGGCGCGCACGCGCTCGACAGCGTCTTGGGCTGCCTGATAGCAGGCGAGCACATCGTTGCCGTCTACCGCGACGCCGGGGATGCCGTAAGCGCGCGCCTTCGCCGCGTAGGACTCAGCTGCGGTCTGCGCGCTCGAGGGCACGCTGATCGCCCAGCCGTTGTCGACGCAGACAAAGACCACCGGCGCGTCCCACACTGCCGCAAAGTTCAACCCGCTGTGGAAGCCGTTTGAGCTGGTCGCGCCGTCACCGAAGTAGACCGCGTGCACGGCTTCCTCTCCGCGCTGCTTGCTCGCATAGGCCGCGCCGACGCCGTGCACGACCTGCGTCCCGATGACGCTCGACCAGGAGGGATAGTTCGTCCCCTGGTGCTGAAAGTGATTGCACATCTGCCTACCCTTCGCGGTGTCGTTCGAGTTGCAGTACATCTGCGCGACGTACTCCGCGAGCGGCAGTCCGCGCATGACCGCCGCGCCCCCCTCGCGCAGGCCCGACCAGAGCCAATCCGTAGGGCGAAGCACCGCCGCGGAGCCGATCATGGCTCCCTCGAGACCGCGCGCCGTGCCCACGAAGCCGACCCGCCCTGCCCGCTGGAGCTTGAGCATGCGCTGATCCACACAGCGCACCCTCATCATGTGGACGAAGAGGTCGCGCAGCGCCTCATCGTCCAGCTCGGGCAGCTCTCCCTCTAGGCCTCCTTCGGGCCCGAGGATCTGCAGGAGCTCTTCGGGGGTCTGAACCATGCACGCTCGCTCAGAGAGCGAGGAGGCCGGGGTTCTCGAGGAGGGTCCGGAGATAGGCGAGCATCCGCGCGCCGTCCGCGCCGTCAGCGAGGCGGTGATCCACGCTGATCGAGAAGTTCATGAACTGGCGCACCTCGATGCGGTCGCCGTCCGGGGCCTCCACGACGCCAGGCGCCTTGCGGAGACGGTGTACGCCAAGGATCGCAATGTCGGGGTGATTGATGATCGGGGTGGCGAGGGTGCCGCCGATGTTCCCCGCGTTTGTGATCGTGAAGGTGCTCCCTGTGAGCTCCTCACGGTTCACCTTGCCTTCGCGCGTTCGCTGCGCGAGCTCACCTAGCTCTTCGGCGAGCTGCATGACGCTCTTTGCTTGGACATCCCGAATCACCGGAACGATCAAGCCGTTCGGAGTATCGGTCGCGATCCCGAGGTTTGAGTAGGTGCACTGGACGATCTCTTCAGTCGCCTCATCCAAACGCCCGTTCAACATCGGGAAGCGCTCTAGGCAGAGCGCGACAGCCTTCATGATGAAGGGCATGTAGGTGACCTTGACGCCGTTCGCCTCTCCGATCTTCTTCGCCTGTGCGCGAATGCGGACGAGATCAGTGACGTCCACCTCTTCGACGACGGTGAAGTGAGGAGCGGTGAACTTAGAGCGCACCATGGCTTCGGCGATCTTCCTGCGGACTCCACGGAAGGGGACGCGGGTCTCAGCCTCAGGCCGCGCAGCGGGCGCGGGCGCAGGCGCAGCAGCCGGCGCAGAAGCAGCGGCTGTCTGTTGCGGGGCAGAGGCAGGGACAGCGGCCTCTGCGCCTCGCGCAAAGGCCTCTACGTCCGCCCTGCGGACCACCCCGTTGTTCCCCGTCCCGGGGACCATGTGGAGGTCCACGCCAAGCTCCCTAGCTACGCGCCGCGCGCTGGGGACCGCGAGGACCTTAGCGTCGGCAGGACGAGCAGGTGCAGCAGGCGTGGGCGCCGGTGTTGCAGCGGGAGTCGGTGCAGGGGCAGTCGGGGCAGGGGCAGGGGCAGGGGTAGGTGCGGATGGCGCTGCAGGCGCAGACGCTCCGCCGGATTGCGCAAGCTTGAAGATGACCGTGCCGACAGGGACCGTGTCGCCCTCGCTCACGAGGTGCTCCGTGACCACTCCAGGTGCGGGCGCGGGGATCTCCACAGTCGCCTTGTCTGTCATGACTTCGACGACCGGCTCATGCTCAGCCACCGTAGCCCCGGGGGCGGCGATCCAGCGCACGATCTCTCCCTCAGCGACTCCCTCACCGATGTCAGGGAGCTTGAAGTCCATCACCTCGCCGCTGGGCTGAGCCGCAGGCGCAGGCGCAGGAGCTTCGGCGGGTGCCGACTCGGCAGCAGGAGCGGGGGCGGCTCCGCCAGCGGAGTCGAGTAGGAAGATGATGTCTCCCACAGGGACGACGTCACCGGGGTTAGCCAACAGCTCGGAGACGACGCCTCCTGCCGGCGCTGGGATCTCGACCGTCGCCTTGTCAGTCATCACCTCTACGACCGGCTGGTGCTCATCCACCGCGTCCCCGGCCGCTACGAGCCAGCGGACGATCTCGCCCTCAGCGACACCTTCACCGATGTCAGGTAATTTGAATTGGATCGTCATCTACGCGGCTCCTCAGAAAGCGTGGACGCGCTCGATCGCGTCCAAGACACGCCGGTGGTCCGGCAGGTAGTTGTGTTCGAGAGTGTTCGGGAACGGGGTGTCGAAGCCCGTGACGCGCATAATGGGCGCCTCCATGTGTTCGATAGCGTGCTCTGCGATGATCGCGCTCAGCTCTGCGCCGTAGCCGCAGAAGCGCGGCGCCTCATGGACGTTGACCACACGGCCGGTCTTACGTGCAGCAGCGAGCACGCCCTCTTCATCCAGCGGGTAGAGGGTGCGCAGGTCGATGACCTCAACAGAGATGCCTGAGGCTGCGGCGCTCTCCGCCGCTTGCTCACAGACAGGGACCATAGCCCCGTAGCAGAAGACCGTGACGTCATCACCTTCCCTAGCTGTACGCATCGTCGAGAGCTCGACGCTGTAAGAGCCCTCCGGGACCTCACCCTTCACGGAGCGGTAGAGCGCCTTGGGCTCCAAGAAGAGGACCGGGTCTGGATCTTGGATTGAAGCGATCAGCAGACCCTTCGCGTCGTGCGGGGTAGAGGGGATGACGACCTTCAGCCCAGGCGTGTGGCAGAAGTAAGCCTCACCTGACTGGCTGTGGTAGAGCCCGCCTCGGATGCCGCCCCCGTACGGCGTGCGGATGACCATCGGCGCGGTGTACTGACCGCCGGAGCGATAGCGCAGCTTCGCGGCCTCAGAGACGATCTGGTCGAAGGCGGGGAAGATGAAGTCTTGGAACTGGATCTCCGCCACCGGACGCAGGCCGTTCATCGCCATGCCTATGGCGGCACCGATGATGCCGTCTTCGGAGAGCGGCGTGTCGAAGCAGCGCTCCTCCCCGAACTCCGCAGTGAGCCCCTCCGTCGCGAGGAACACGCCGCCCTTCGGCCCGACGTCCTCTCCGAACACGAGGACGCTAGGGTCCTCGCGCATGGCGATCTTTAGGCCGTCGTTCACGGCCTGTAGGAGGGTGAGGTTTGCCATCTGGTGGTCTGGGGTTGGATGTCCTGTCGGTGGATTCTAGAGCGGGAACTCGCCGTCTCCTGCTGCCGCGTCGCCCTTTCGCCGCAGGAGGTCGAAGGCGGCCTCGCCCTGGGCGCGAATGTGGTCGGGAACCTCCTCATAGACGTCTGAGAAGATCGTCTCCAGGCTAGGAGCCTCTGTCGCCTGTGCAACGTCTGCGGCCTCCTTCACCTCGGCCATGCACTCTTCGTAGAGGACCTCACGATCGCCCTCCTTCCAGAGGCCGCGGCTCGCAAGGTATGCCTCGAAGCGGGGCACGGGATCCTTCTTCTCCCACTCAGCAACGAGCGCCTCGGGGACGTAACGGGTCGGATCGTCGGAGGTCGAGTGCCCCCCCATACGGAAGGTCAGCGCTTCAATGAGCGTCGGCCCCTCCCCAGCGCGCGCGCGCTCGACCGCCTCTCGGGTCACCTCTCGCACGGCGAGGAGGTCGTTCCCATCGACGACGACACCGGGGACACCGTAAGCCTCACCCTTTACGGCGAAGCCGTCGGAGGCCGTCTGCTTCTCAGTAGGCATCGAGATCGCGTAGCCGTTGTTTTGGCAGAGGAAGACCGCAGGTGACTTCCAGACACCAGCGAAGTTGAGGCCAGAGTGGAAGCCGAGGCTCGAGGTCCCACCGTCACCGAAGCTGATGAGGGCGACAGAGTCCTCGCCTTTGAGCTTCATCGCGTGCGCAGCGCCGACGCCTTGCGGGATGTGAGTGCCGATAGGCGAAGAGATCGAGACGAAGCGGATCGGATCCTCAAAGGAGAAGTGGACGGGCATCTGCCGGCCCTTCGCAGAGTCCATCGCGTTGCCGAACATGTTGTGCATCATCTCCACGACCTCGACGCCGTGATAGATGGGCATGCCGAAGTCTCTGTAGCTGGGGAAGATCCAATCTGAGGGCTTGAGCGCGCTCGCCGCGCCAACCTGGGTAGCCTCGATGCCGTGGTTCGGGATAGAGAAGCCAATACGCCCAGAGCGCTGGAGCTTCATCGCTGTGTCGTCGAAGGCGCGCACCATAAGCATGGTGCGATAGCAGTGGAGAAGTCCCTCGTCGCTGAGACCGGGGTCGTGATCGCCTGCGCTGCCGTCAGCGCTCAGCACCTTGAACTCTTCGTAGGCGCTCACGGAGTGACCTCCTCGCTCGCTTCGGCCGCGCGACGCTCCCGGATGAAGCGCTCAGCGAAGAGCTCTCCAGCTTTATAGCTCGAGCGGACGAGCGGCCCCGCGGCGACATGGAGGAAGCCGAGCTCCTCTCCAAGCGTGCGATACTCATCGAAGCGCTCCGGCGTGACATACTCCTTCACCGGCGCATGGTTCTTTGTCGGCCGGAGGTATTGGCCGAGGGTGAGGAGCTCACAGCCGGCGCCTCGAAGGCGCTCCATCGCATCGACAACCTCGTCGTGTGACTCGCCGAGGCCGAGCATCAGAGAGGACTTCGTGACGACCTCAGCGCTGAGCTCCTTCGCACCTGACAGGGTCTCGAGGGAGCGCTCGAAGGAGCAGCGCGGGTCGCGGATCTTCCGCTGCAGACGCGGCACGACCTCCACATTGTGCGCGAGGACCTCAGGCGCTGCGCTCAAGAGGGAGGCGAGGGGAGCGCCCGTGTAATCAGGGATGAGGGTCTCAACGATCGTCCGTGGCGCGCGCTCGTGTACCTCCCGAACGCAAGCGGCGTAGTGGGCCGCCCCACCGTCGGGGAGGTCGTCTCGGTCCACGCTCGTGATGACTACGTAGCCGGGATTCAGCTCTGCGATAGCCCGGCCGACATTCACAGGCTCTTGAGGGTCCGGAGCTGCAGCCTCGTCGACGGTCTTCACCGCGCAGAAGCGACAACGACGAGTGCACTCATCACCTAAGACCATGATGGTCATCGTGGCTGCGTCGCCACTCCAACACTCGCCGACATTCGGGCAGCGCGCCTCTTCGCAGACAGTGTTCAGCCCGAGCTCTCGGGTCATGCGCTTGAGCCGCGCGTAGCCCTCCCCCCCAGGCAAAGGGACCTTGAGCCACGACGGCTTTCGGTCCTTGCTCTCGCGCCCTTCGGCGCCCCCGGGGGAGGCCTCGGAGCCCCCCTGAGAGGGGTGGAGGGTGAGGTTAGGGAGGGACATGCTCAAGCTGCTTCTAGGACCGTCAGACTAACAAAAACAGGCCTTCTCATCTCCCAAGGGTAGGCCGTTGCGGCCCGATCTCTTCGATTCGAGGAGCCTGGGCTCCATCCACGCCGGCAGCCCCAACTCTTTGGCCTCTGTGCGGACATCCGACGGCTCTCACCCCAGCGTGCCTCAAGCCGCCTGCGAGGAGCTTGCAGCCCTGGATCGTGCCTCCGCCATGAGCGCCTTCGGACGACGCACCGACCCCTTAAGTCTCGAAGACCCGCTCTGGGTCCGCCGGGAGAAGCAGAGAAGACACAAGGCTAGGCAGCCGCTGAAGCGGCTGCCTCACCCTCAAGATTCTGACGCGAGCTACAGCAAGAAGGGGTCTACGGCGCGCCTGACCGCCGGGGCGTTCATCTTCTGAAGCGCCCTAATCTGGATCTGGCGGACCCGCTCTAGACTCACCTGCAGTGACTCAGAGAGCTCGCTCAGGGTGTGCTCGCGCTCGCCGAAGAGGCCGAAGCGCTTCTCGATCACTTTGCGCTCCCGCTCCTCTAGTCGGCCCAGCGCCATCCGCAACCCGTCTCCCAGAGAGACATCCTCCATGTCCGGGCGATAGAGGTCTCGAGTCTCTAGGTCCTCATCTTCCGCGAGGACATCAGCGAACTTGCCCTCACCTTCCGAGTCGGTAAAGCCCGTGTCTACGGAGACCATACCTCTTCGCGCGCTCTGCGCGTTGGAGACCAAGTTCTCCCCGAGGCCGGTCTCCTTAGCGATCTTTTCGGGGTCGTCCGTCCCTAGGCGATTGGCTGCGTCGTTCACGTGCTTCATCGCCTTCTGCAAATAGACGGGCAGCCTCACCGTGTGCCCAAAGTTGTAGAGGTGGCTCCTGAAGGCCTGGTGCAGCCAGTGGACCGCATAGGTCCTAAAGAGCAGACCACGCCGCCAATCGAAGCCGTCAGCCGCGCGGAAGAGCGCGCTGGCGCCCTCTTGGATGAGGTCCATCCTGCTCGCCCGGGTGTGCGCATAACGCTCTAGGTTCAACAAGACCAAGAAGAGGTTTCGCTCCACCATCTCTTTTCGGAGCGCGTGCCACTCTCTCCAGCGCGTGAGCGCCTCGCTCGGGAGCGGGATCGACTCGACGTCCACGTTGTCCGGGCTCAGCTCTTCAAAGTCGACCCCGGCGCGCTCTAGGGCGCTCTCTAGACGCACCCTGGCGAACTCAATCCTGCGAGCGAGGGCCGTCTCCTCCTCCTTATCGAGCGGCAAGATGGCAGCCACGTCAGCTCGAAAGAGCTGCTCCAGTGAGTTACTGCGGGAGAGCGTCACCCTGTCTGCAGAGCGTCTCCACTGAATTGGGTCCAAGAGCTCGAGGTCGAGCTCCTTACAATCACATTGCACTGCGTACTCCCCCATCACGCGGTCATATGTGTCAGGTGTCTGTGCAGCCTCTGTAAGGCGTGCGTCAAGCTCGGCGAGGAGCAACTTCTTGGTCATTCGAGGTCTCGGTTTGGAGTGAAAAGGCCGCTCTGTGACTACAGAACCCTGGCCCACCTCCATGGCCGGAACTCACCCCTTGACCGAACGCCGCTTGACGAAAAAAAAACCCGGGCGGCGCCCTGCTCAGGACGGGGTGTTTTGGTTGACCACCAGGTCGGCCTCCTCGGCCGCCCCGTAGGTCAGTTGGCTCTCCTGGGGGATGTACTCCCCGAGGTGCTCGAGCTCCGCCGCCTCTCTGATGAGGTGACGCGCGATGACCAGCCGCTGGACTTGGTTTGTCCCCTCGTAGATCTGCAGGATCTTTGCGTCTCTGAAGAACTTCGCGATGGGATAGTCCTCCATGAAGCCATAGCCCCCGAAGACCTGGACCGCGTCCGTGGCGACCTTCATAGCCACGTCAGAGGCGTAGCACTTGGCCATGGCGGCGACCTTACTGGCCTCAGGGCCAGGACCTTGACCGTCGATCTGGGCTGCAGCGGAGTAGACCAGCCAACGCGCCGCGTTCGTCTCGATCGCCATGTCAGCGAGCATCTGTTGGACCATCTGATGACTCGAGATCGGCGCGCCAAACTGCTTACGCCTGTTGGCATAGACATTCGCGAGATCCAAGGCCCCCTGCGCCGCACCCATCGCCTGAGCGGCGACGCCAGGGCGGGCATAGTCGAGGGTCATCATCGCGTGCTTGAAGCCCATGCCGGGACGTCCCCCGATCAAGTTGGACTTGGGAACCCGTACGTTGTCGAAGTGGGTCTCGACTACGGGGACGCATCGGATCCCCATCTTGTCCTCGACCTTCTTGACCTCGAAGCCGGGGGTCCCCTTCTCCACAACGATCGCGCTGATACGCCGCGACTTAGAGGTGGGGTCCGTGACACAGAAGACACTGTAGAAGTCAGCGACGCCGCCGTTCGTAGTCCACTTCTTCTCGCCACAGATGACGTACTCGTCGCCATCCTCCACGGCCGTAACCGAGAGCCCTTGGGCGTCAGAGCCCGCGAACTTCTCCGAGAGGCAGAAGGCGACGAACTTCTCTCCACGGGCTATCTGCGGGAGCCACTCCTGCTTCTGCTCCTCTGTGCCTCCGAGGATGATCGGGAAGGACCCGAGCGCGTTCACCGCGAAGGCCACGCCGAAGCCAGAGTCTGCACGCGCGAGCTCCTCAGTTACGCGCGCGAGGGCGAGGACTCCAGCGCCGTGCCCGCCGTACTCCTTGGGGACAAAGGTCTTGAACAGCCCGGCCTCTGCGACGGCCTTAGCGGCCTCATGGTTGTACTCCTGGGCCTTGTCATACTTTGCCGCGAGGGGCCGCACATACTTGTCGGCGATCTCGCGCGCTATGGCGGCGAGCTCATGGGCCTGTTCGCTGAAGACGATGTCGTGGGGCATGGGGGCTCCTCTTTGGTTGGGTCCGAGCCTGTCAGGCGAGCTCGCCTGACGAGCGGGGCGGAGATTATAGGCGCTCTAAGCCCTCCCGTCCCGCTGCCCCCTATGGAAGGACGCCGACCACCTCGACGAGCGCTCCTCCAAAAACTTCGAAGACACCAAAATCGACGCTTCCATCGGCTGAGATTGCGCTCCATGCCCAGCTCCCGGTCGGCAACGGAGGCAGCAGAATGCGCCCTTTATCATCCGTAACAAGAGAGCTTCCATCCGTGACTCCCTGCGCTACATAGGCTTGGAGTGTGGAACTTAGGACTGCCTGGCTCAGCTCAACCTCCACACCTTGCGCAGGCTGACCTTGCGCGTCGAAGACGACAAAGCTGACCTGACCGGTACTTCTAACCCCCACAACTCGCCGGGCGTCGTCGCGACAGAGAGAGTCCGGAAGCTTAGGGGAATCGAGCCGGAGCCCGCGATACTTGGAGCGAACGGAAGGTGGGGTCTCCGGCAGCTCCGCTTCCTTCGAAAGTGATGCCCCGACTCCTACGGCATCAGTCACTTCAGACACCTCCAACGAAAGAGGCATAGAAGCGCCACCAAAAACAAGCACTAGGAAGAGCGAGAGCCCGAAGACGACTGCTGAGATGATGGGTGAGCCAGAACTCACATAGATCTCCTTTTCTCTGTGGCCGCGTAGACACCGATGTCGGTTTGAATCGAACGAGGCCCTAGGCGATCGCGCAGGGAATGCCATCGGGATTACATTCGAATGTGCGAATTCAATTCTGGTTGGAGCTGTGCATTTAGGTGACGTTTCTCGAGCGCTGAGAGTCTCTTCCTTCCGAGCAAAACCTGTACTGATCGCGCGTAAACCGGCGCTACAGCACCAAGGAGCGGCGCCTCGCCTTCAGCATGTCTCAGCGCAAGCTATTGGCCCTTAGTGACCTGCGCCCCTCAGCATTCCCCGCTTCGCCACTCGGCGCCTCGCCCTGATCAGAGAAGGGCGAGCAGCCCTCAGCGCCGCTTGGCGAGGAGGACTTGCCGGCTCGCACCTTCGCCGAAGAGCTCACCGCCGAGACCGCCGTAGCGGCCTAGCAGCTCAAGCCCCGCGCTCTCAAAGAGCTCATCTAGCTCGCCGGGCTCATAGAGCCTGACGTCCTCACGCCACTCCCTGACCTCACCGCTCGGCGCCTCAAGCCGCACCCGCTTCACCACTCTGCTACCGCCGTCCTCCAAGCTGCGCTGCTCGATGAGTAGGCCTGCTGCGGTCTCCCGCTTGGACTCAGGGACCAGGCCTGCCTTGATCGTGGAAGGGAGCATCAGATCGAAGAGGCAAAGCCCGCCGGCTCGGACCACGCGGACGACCTCCGCAAGGACGCCGCGATCACCTTCATCTCCGAAGTACCCGAATGAGCTGAAGAGGTTCACGAGCCCATCGAAGCTCGCGTCCTCAAAGGGGAGGGCGCGGGCATCTCCTCGGAGGAGTCGCTCTGTGATCGGTGGCGCTGCCTCTAAATTCGCAGAGGCCCTCAAGAGCTCCGGCGAGAGATCCATGCCGACGACCTCCACGCCAAGCTCACGCAGCGCCAGGGTGTGCCGCCCAAAGCCGCAGCAGAGATCGAGCACCCGCCCGTCGAGCCCCACGCTGTGGGCCCAAGCGACCTCATCCCGAGCGCTCTTGAGGTCTCGGTGTGGGTAAACAGTGAGGTACTCGTCGCGGAATGCCGCGACATACCAAGGCTCAGGGTTCTGCTCCATCTCCAGCCTCCAATGTACGAATAAGCCAGGCCATCACAAACCGCTGTGCTCCCAGAGGGTCTATTTAGTGCATATTTATTCTTGCGTAGCGAATAAAAATGCATACTATGACGGACTATGGTCGCCGTAAAAGAGCGCAGAGAGCAGGTCCTCGCCCTGCTCACCGAGAAAGCAGTCTCAAGCCAACAAGAGCTCCTCACGCTCTTGGCCGAGGCCGGGGTCGAGAGCACTCAGCCCGTGCTCTCTCGGGACCTCCGCGCCCTCGGCGCGGTCAAGCGGGGCGGCAGATATGTCGTCTTGAGCGCCGAGCGCGTCACGCGCCTTGAGGCGCTGCGGCCGCTCCTGCGCGGCGCTGAAGCCGCAGGCCCAAACCTCGTTGTCTTGTCCTCAGAGCCCGGGGCGGCGAGCTCCATCGCGCGCGCGCTCGAAGAGGAAGAGTTCGACGGACTCGTCGGCACCGTCGCCGGTGACGACACCATCTTCGTCGCAGTCGAGAGCGAGCGACGTGGAAAGGCGGTGATCAAGCTGGTCCACGAACTGCTCTGATCCGCCGCTACCCCCGCTCTCACCACCCCGCTCCGCCACCCACCCCTTGCAAGTCATGCGCACGCTCCTCGCCTACTCTGGAGGTCTTGACACCTCATACCTCACCGCCCGCCTCTCGAGCGACGGGCACGACGTCGTCTGCGTGACGGTGGACTGCGGAGGCTTCGATGCCGAAGAGCGCGCGGCCATCGCTACGCGCGCGGTAGCGCTCGGCGCGACTGAGCATCGCTTCATCGACGCGCGTCTCCAGCTGTTCGAAAGCGTCCTGCGCTGGTTGATCGCAGGGAACGTCCGCCGCGGGGGTACATACCCCCTCTCCGTCGCCGCCGAGCGCAGCCTTCAAGCGGAGCTCCTCGCAGACCTCGCTATCGAGGGAGGCTTCGACGCGCTCGCGCATGGATGCACTGCCGCCGGTAATGACCAGGTCCGCTTCGAGGCGGCGCTCGCCATCTGCGCCCCTGGCCTAGAGATCCTAGCGCCTGTTCGGGACGAAATGCCCAGCCGCGACGAGCAGCGCGCCTGGCTGCGAGAGCGTGGGCATGAGCTCCCGCCGGCTGGGGGTGAGTACTCGGTGAACGCTGGCCTGTGGGGACTCACGATCGGTGGGGGCGCCCTCCTCTCAAGCTCCGAGCCTCTCCCAGAGGAGGGCTGGTGCTGGACCAAGGGTGGCGCGGGTCACGCGAAGCTTGAGATCCACTTCGAGGGAGGAGTCCCCGTCTCGGTTGACGGAGCAGAGATGGATCCTGTGAACCTCGTCGAGTCCCTCAACCAGACCGGAGGCTCGCTCGGAGTGGGGCGCGGCTACCACCTCGGAGACACTGTCCTAGGCATCAAGGGGCGCATCGCTTACGAGGCGCCAGGCGCAGAGCTCTTACTGACCGCGCACAGAGAGCTCGAGAAGCTCGTCCTCACTGAAGAGCAGCGCTTCTGGAAAGACCACTTGGCTGACGTGTATGGCCGCAAGCTCCACCAAGGGCTCTTCCATGACCCCAGCTTACGTGACTTCGAGGCGCTCTTCGCTTCAACGCAGGCGCAGGTCACAGGGACCGTCTACCTCTCTATCGCTGACCGCGGCGTCACTGTGACAGGCCTCGAGTCGCCCCACTCCATGATGGCTGCCAGCGACGCTAAGTACGGCGAGCGCGCGGCTACCGGCGCAGACCCGCGCGGCGCCGTCGGCCTCGCGCGCATCCTCGCGGAGCCCGGCAGGCTGTACCGCCTCGCTGGCCAGAAGAAGAAAGAAGAGGTGCACGCATGAGGCGCTGTGTCCTCGACAAGGTCGCCTCCGTCACGAAGCACACGGAGCTGACGCGCAACGCAGTCCTCTCTGCAGAGATTCCAGCTCGAGCTGGGACCGTGATCGCTGCGCGCGTCCTGAACGCAAAGTCCTCCTACGACACGCTCGAGGATGTCCACGGACGCTTCGTGCGCTTGCACCCTGGCGATGTGATAGCTGGAGCCCTGGGCCACCGCGACGCGCTGCACGGATTCTCCGGTCGGGTCCCTGAAGCCGTAAAGGTCGGCGACCACCTCCAGCTCCTCAACAAGGGCGGCGTGATCGGCGCAGGCGCAGAGACCGTGCCCGGAGTCGGCGACCCCTTCGAGCTCGAAGTCCTTGGCTCGGTCGTCCACTACGCCGACGCAGACCGCAGAAAAGGCGAGCCAGCCGACGTGACAAAGGCTGCGCTCCCCGCTGCGCCACTCCCCGGTGAGCTGCCTCCCGTCGTATGCCTGCTCGGCACCTCGATGGACTCGGGGAAGACGACCGCCGCCAGCGTGCTGATTACGAGCCTAGTCCACAGCGGGCTGAAGGTCGCCGCTGGCAAGCTCACCGGCGTCTCATTAAGGCGTGACGTCCTGGCGATGGCTGACTGCGGCGCCTCACCGGCGATGATCTTTACAGACTTCGGCGTGGTCACGACCGATGAGCAGAACGCCATCCCCGCGGCTCACTCTCTCCTCGCCAACCTAGTCGAGAGCGAGCCTGATGTGATCGTCTTGGAGATGGGTGATGGATTGCTCGGCACCTACGGGGTCCACACCCTCCTCGCAGACCGCGGCCTCCGCGCAGCGCTCTCTGCGATCGTCCTCTGCGCCTCGGACCCCGTCGGCGCGTGGGGCGCCGCCGAGATCCTCGGCCAGCGCTTCGCGCTCTCCCCCACCGTGATCAGCGGTCCCGTCACCGACACCCCCGTCGGCCGTCGTTATTGCACCGAGAGCCTCGGTGTGCCTGCACACAACGCGCTCTTAGACGCGCGCTCTCTCGCCGCCGCTGTCGCTCCAGCTGTCTCTCTCGCCGCCATGGCCGAAGGAGCCCTCTCATGACAACTCCCTTGTTCGTATACGGCGCCAGCGGCCTCCTCGCCGGAGAGCTCATGCGTCTCATCGAGACTCACCCCGAGTTCGAGCTAGCGGGCGCGGTCACTCGAAGCGGAGAGGGCACGGTCTGCGACCTCCATCCGAACCTCACTCACGCGGCGCCGCTCCTCAACAAAGAGAGCGCCGCGGAAGCGATCTCTAAAGCGCTCCAGAGCGGACCTTGCGCGCTCGTACTCGGCCTCCCCCACGGCCAATCGGCGACGGCTTGGCTCGAGCTGGAAGCCGCACTCGGCGACGTAGCCAGTGAGCTCATGGTCGTCGACCTCTCCGCAGACTTCCGCCTCGCGGACTCGGACACCTACGCTTCGGTCTACGGCGCGGAGCACCCCGCACCGTCGACGCTCGATGAATGGACCTACGGCCTCGTCGAGCATGACCGTGAAGCGGTCGCCTCCTCAAAGCGCGTCGCAGCGCCCGGCTGCTTCGCGACCGCGATGCAGCTCGCCTGCGTCCCAGCTTTCGAGGGCGGGCTCGTCTCAACGGACTCCGCGTGGCTCTGCAACGCGGTGACGGGCTCCTCGGGGAGCGGCGCGACCGCCAAGGCCACGACACATCACCCGCACCGGCACGGCAACTTCAAGGCCTATGCGCGCACGGGTCATCGCCACGAAGCGGAGCTCTTGCAGGCCTGCCCCGAGGCGAGCGTGCAGCTCATGCCCCACTCGGGCCCCTTCGCGCGCGGCATCCACCTCACGGCGAGCATGCCCCTCAGCGAGGGCGTCACCCAGGCCGACGCGTCCGAAGCGTACTCACGCGCCTACGACGACTGCGCCTTCGCCTCCTTCGACGCAGAGACAGCCCCTGAGCTGCGAGCCATCGTCGGCTCAAACCGCGCCGCCTTGAGCCTCGTCGAGCGCGACGGCTGGCTGCACGTGACCTGCTGCATCGACAACGTCCTGAAGGGCGGCTCTGGTCAGGCCGTCCAAGCCCTGAACCTGATGCACGGCCTCCCCGAGACGACCGGACTACCCACCGCGGGCCTGGGGGTGTGCTGATGAGCCTCAAGGAGCTGCCGGCCTACGCGCGCGTCCCGCTCGACGTCGTCGGAGCAGAGGGCTGCGAGCTCTTGCTCGCGGACGGCGGTCGTGTGCTCGACCTCTACGGCGGGCACTGTGTGAACACCCTCGGAGCTGGTGACGAGGCCCTCGGCGCGGCGCTCAGCCGACAGTGGGGTGCGCTCTCCTTCACCACGAACCTCCTCGACACTGAGTCACGCGACGCCTTCAACGACGCGCTCGCGCCACTCCTCCCTGAGGGTGACTGGCAGATCTTCTGCTCGAACAGTGGCGCCGAAGCCAACGAGAACGCGCTCAAGCTCGCCCTCGCTGCGACCGGACGCGAAGGCGTCGTCTGCTTCGATGGCGCCTTCCACGGTCGCACCGCAGCAGCCGCTGCTGTCACGGACCCGCGCACCCCTGGATTCCCTAGCGCCCCTTTCGAGGTGACCCGCAGCGCGTGGGGCTCGCTCGATGGGATCGACGAGTCCACGGCAGCCTGCATCCTTGAGCCGATCCAGTCTCTCGCCGGCGTGGTCGAGCCGCCCGCAGGTTTCCTCGAGGCGCTGCGCACCAGGTGCGACGAGACCGGCGCGATGCTCCTCTTTGACGAGGTGCAGACCGCGAACGGACGTCTGGGCGTCCCCTTCGCTGCACAGCACTTCGGTATCCTCCCGGACATCATCACCACGGCCAAGGGCGCGGCCTCCGGCTTCCCCCTCGGACTCACCCTCGCGCAAGAGGCCGCCGCAGAGCGCGCGCCCACGAACCTCTTCGGCTCCACCTTCGGGGGCGGTCCGCTCGCGATGGTCGCTGCCACCGAGACCGCCAAGCGCCTCAGCGAGCCCGGCTTCTTGGAGGGCGTCCGCGCCGCGAGCGCGGCCTTCCAAGAGTGCCTAGGCGTCGGCCCAGTGAAGGCCGTGCGCGGCGCGGGGCTCCTCCTCGGGCTCGAGCTCACTGACGGCGTCACAGCGAAGGAGGTGCGCGACGCGCTCCTCGCGCAAGGCGTCCTCGTCGGGACCTGCTGGGACCCGAATGTCGTCCGCCTCTCCCCCTCTCTCACCGTCACCCCCGCCCACGCCGAGCGCCTCAAGGGAGCGCTCGCCAACCTGGAGGTCTCCGCATGAACGGTCTCTACAAGCTCTCCGACCTCGACGCCAACCTCGTCGATGCGCTCTCCAACCGCGCGACGGAGCTCCGCCGCGGCGCGACGCCCGCGCGCTATGAGGGCCTCGCCCTCGGGCTCCTCTTCCTCGCGCCCTCGCTCCGTACCCAAGCCTCCATGCAGCGCGCCGCTGGGCTCCTAGGTCTCGACCTCGTTCAGCTCACAGGCTCGAGCATGTGGAAGCTCGAGACAGGCGACGGCGTCGTCATGGACTCAGACGCAGCCGAGCACGTGCGCGAGGCGGCGCCGGTCCTATCGAGCTATGTCGACGCCCTGTGCGTGCGCTCCTTCGCGCGCTTCGAGGATCTCGCCTCCGACCTCGCCGATGACGTCTTCCAAGGCTTCGCCCAGCACTCGAGCGTGCCGGTCGTCAGCATGGAGAGCGCGCTCTGGCACCCGCTCCAAGCCATGGCCGACCGCGCGACCCTCGACCAACTCAAGGTCTCGACGCGCGCCAAGCTCGTCCTCACCTGGACCTGGCATCCACGCTCCCTCCCACACGCCGTCGCCAACTCCACCGTCTGCATGGCAGCGCAGCGCGGGATGGACGTCGTCCTCGCTTGCCCCAAAGGCTGGGAGCTTCACGAGGAGGTCATCGCGCAAGCCAAGCTGCTCGCGGACGCGAGCGGCGGGAGCTTCGAGATCACGAACGACCCAAACGTCACAAAGGGCGCGGACATCGTCTACGCCAAGTCCTGGTGCAGCCTCGGATCCTGGGGCGACACAGCTGGCGAGAGCTTCAAGAAGCTCGAACTGCGCGACTGGCAGGTGACACCGGAATCACTCGGCGCCGGCGCGCGCTTCATGCACTGCCTCCCCGTGCGTCGTAACGTCGTCGTCTCGGACGCCGTGCTCGACGGACCCGCGAGCCTCGTGCAGCGTCAAGCTGAGAACCGCCTGCACGCCCAGACCGCGCTCCTCGAGCACATGCTGAGCGGGCCAGCTGGGTGCGAGAGCCCTCTCCAGCTCTCAGCGGAGGTGGGCGCATGAGTCTCGACCTCATCCGCGCCTCCGCGCACGTACGCGAGCACCGCGGCAAGACCTTCGTCGTCAAGGTGGGCGGCGCCTGCCTCGCGAAGCCGCGCCACGTGCGCCGCGTCGCAGAGCAGCTCGCCTGCGTCCATGCGCTGGGCGCGCGGCTCGTTGTCGTCCACGGAGCGGGGCCGCAAGCCAACGAGTGCCAGCGCGCGCTCGGCGAAGAGCCGGTCTTCATTGACGGCAGGCGCGTGACCACTCCGGCCGCGCTCGAGGCGCTCACGAAGAGCACGCAGGAACTCTCGCAGGCGCTCTCCGAAGCTCTCGCTGCACGCGGATCTATCGCGAGTTCGTCCATGAGCGCGGCGCTCGCGACGAAGCGCCCGCCCATGCAGACCTCCGAGGGCGAGGTCGACTTCGGACTCGTCGGTGACATCCAGAGCGTCGACTCGGGCGCCGTGAAGGCTGCGCTCGATGAGGGCGTGATCCCCCTCGTCGCGCCGCCGGTCGCAGACGGCGCGGGCGGACACCTGAACGTGAACGCCGACCTCTTGGCCTCCGAGCTCGCGATCGGGCTCGGCGCGGCGAAGCTCGTGCTCCTGACCTCAGCGGCTGGCGTCCTCGCTGATCCCGCAGACCCGCACTCCGCGATCAGCGTCCTCTCCCTCGCCGAGCTCCTCGAGCAGCGCGAGGGCGGCACCGTNGCTGGNGGCATGCACGTCAAGACCTCGGCCATCGAGGCCGCCATGGCTGGCGGCGTGGAGCGCGTCCACGTCGTGAGCGGGATGGACGAGGACTCCCTCCTCGTCGAGCTCTACACAAACCAAGGCGCGGGGACCCTGATCCTCAGCGAAGCCGAGGAGGTGACGGCGTGAGCTACGACCCCTGCGCGCTCCTCGCGGAGCTCGTCCGCATCCCCAGCCCCTCAGGCTCCGAGGCGCGGGTCCGCGATCACCTCTGGAGCTTCTTCCAAGAGCGCGGCCTCGACGTCGAGCGCGTCGGTGACTCGCTCTTAGTCACGATCGAGCGCGGCCCGGGCCCCACCCTGCTCCTCAACTCCCACATGGACACGGTGCCCGCTGGCCCCTCCTGGACCGCCGACCCCTACGCCGGGATCTGGCAGGGCGGGAAGCTCGTCGGCCTCGGCGCCAACGACGCTGGCGCGGCAGTCGTCGGGATGATCGGAGGCGCGCTCGCCTTCGCGAAGCAGGGCGGCGCGTCAGGCACGCTGCAGCTCGCGATCACAGCGTGTGAAGAGACGACGAACCGCGGGATGGAAGATATCCTCGCCCACACAGGCCTCCCTGACGGCGCGATCACCGGCGAGCCCACGGGCCTCAGTGTCGTCCGCGCACAGGCCGGCCTCGCCGTCCTCTTGGCCGACTGGGAAGGGAGCTCTTGTCACGCCGCCCACGCGGGGCGGGTCGAGCACACAAACGCCTTGCTCCTCGCGACGAATGACCTCGCCGGCTTCCCCCAGTGCGTGACCCTCGAGGAGGAGCACCCGCTCCTCGGCGCGAGCACCGTCACCTGCACCCAGCTCAACGCGGGCGACCGCCACAACCGCGTGCCGGACGCTGCCCAGGCTGTCTTCGACTGCCGCCTCGCGCCGCCGCACACAGCCAGCGAGTGCGTCGCGCTCTTGGAGGAGCGCCTCCCTCAAGCAAAGATCACCATCCGCTCCGAGCGCCTGCGCCCGGTCGAGACAGGAGACGAGCACCCCTTCGTGCAGGCCTGCATGAAGGCCGCAGGCGCAGAGGCGGCGACGGGCTCCGCCACCATGAGTGACATGGCGCTCCTCGCCGGAGTCCCCGCCGTGAAGTGCGGGCCCGGCGAGACCGCGCGCTCGCACGTCCCGGACGAGTTCTGTCTGCGCAGCGAGGTCGAGGCCGGCTGCGCCTTCTATACCCAGGTCATCGGAGCATCCCTAGAGTCGCTCCAGCTCGAAGGGGCCACCTCATGACAGAGCGCAGCTTCCACCCTCCTGTTTGGGACCGTGGCGAGCCGATCGACGAGGGCATGCTCGCCTTCACCATCGGTGAGGACTGGCGCATGGACCAACGCCTGGTCGGCCACGACATCACGGGCTCCCTCGCACACGCGGCGGGACTCCTCGAGGCGGGGCTCATCGACGAGGCCGCCCACGCCAACATCAGCGCGGGACTAGAAGGCCTCCTCGCAGCTTGGACCGCAGGCGAGTGGACCGTTGGCCCCGAAGACGAGGACGTCCACTCCGCTGTGGAGCGCCGCTTAATTGATGCCATCGGTGAGGACGGCAAGCGCCTCCACACGGGTCGTTCACGGAACGATCAGGTCGCCGTCGATATGCGCCTCTGGCTCCGGGACGCCGTCAAGGAGACGCGCGCTCACCTCGAAGGGCTCGCCGCTGAGTTCACCGAGCTCGCCCGGCGCGCGGGCGCGCTGCCGCTCCCCGGCTACACCCACCTCCAGCGCGCGATGCCCTCCACGGTCGCCGACTGGGCCGGCGCTCACGCCGCCGCCCTCGCCGCAGACGCGGCCGAGCTCACAGCATGCGAAGCGCGCATCTCCAAGTGTCCCCTGGGCTCAGGCTCGGGCTATGGCATCCCGCTCCCCTTGGAGCGCGCCTTCGTCGCCGAGCGCCTCGGCTTCGACGCGCCGGAGGAGCCTGTCACCCTCACCCAGCACAGCCGCGGCCGCGCCGAGCTCGCCTACCTCACGGCGCTCGAGGCCGTCGCCTTGGACCTCGGCAAGCTCTGCGCTGATCTCTGGCTCTTCTCCACGAGCGAGTTCGGCTTCTTGAAGCTGCCCGTCGCCTTCACGACCGGGAGCTCGCTGATGCCGCAGAAGCGCAACCCAGACCTAATCGAGCTCATGCGCGGTAGAGCCCGCGGGATGATCGCAGACCGCGCCGCCCTCATGGAGACGCTCAAGGACCTGCCGAGCGGCTACCACCGGGACTTCCAGCTCGTGAAGCCGCCGCTCTTCCGCGCCCATGACACAGCGACCGAGCTCCTCCCGCTCCTCGCCCGCTTCCTCGACGCCCTCGCCTTCGACGAGGCCGCGCTCGAGGAGGCGGTGAGCGACCCTGCATTGCAGGCGACTAAGGAAGCGCTCGAGCGCGCAGCCAATGGCGAGGCCTTCCGAGACGCTTACCGCTCGATCAGTCAGTCCGCCGCGACGGACGCATGAGCCGTTCGCTCGCGCCTGCCGTTCAGGAAGGTCCCTATGGGCGTGTAGCGAACGAAGAGCTGATAGCTCAGGAGGAGTAGCCCGGTCACGACACCGCACACGAGCGGAAACTTGATGAAGGGTGAGATGGGCCAGTCACGCACGAGCCACTGTCCGAGCACGATCGGCGGCATGTGGGCTATGTAGAGCCAGTAAGAGGAGTCCGAGACGTAACGCATCATGCGGCTCTCACCGCTGAAGAACCTCCTGAAGAAGCCCATCGAGCCAAAGATCATCAACCAGACAAAGAGCACCTCTAAGGAGCAGGCGATGAGGTGCTGTGACTCCTTGAAGAAGCCCTCCTCCTCTGACCAAGTGCTACCGAGAGAGAAGCCTGTGCCGATCGGGAAGACCACAAAGAGGGCGAGGGGCAAGGTGAGCCACCACCAGCTCCCGACCTTGTCGTCCTGCTCCTTGGTGTCGTAGTAGAGGACACCGAAGAAGAAGAAGACCCAGTAGTAGAGGAGCAGGTGAGGGAACGGGAGCCAGCCCACCGACGTGTCCGGGCCGAAGCCGCCGACCTGGCCGTCACGCATCATGAGCTGCGGGATGAGCGTCAGGGGCAAGAGCCACAGGTAGCGCAGCGGCGAGTTGATGAGCACCCGCGGGAGGCGCTTCAAGCCGACGATGTTCGCGAAGAAGGCATAGCCCGCGAAGGCCACCACGAAGAAGCACAGGAACCAGAGGAACCACAGGTGGTGGAATACGTTCACGGTGAACAGGCCCCAGATCCAGCGATCGAAGTCGCCGTCACCGCCGCCGCCCTCTGCGCCGCCGGCCTTGAGCGCGGCGATGACCGCGGGTCGATCCTCCTTGAGTAACTCAAGGTCTACCTCGAGCTGCATGACCCCCGCGATCCACTGAGTGACCCCCTCGAGCTCCTCCCAAGAGGCGCTGATCGTGTCGAGGGCTGTCTGTCCGTTGTAGTTCTCGATGCTCGGGTCTGCCCCCTCCTCAAGCAGCAGCTCGACCATCTCTGACTCTCCAAGGAACGTCGCCCAGTGCAGCGGGGTGCCCCCGTCCTCGTGCCTGACGTTTGGGTCCGCGCCCGCCGCGAGCAAGACCTCTACGATCTCGTAGTGCCCCTGGACGGCAGCCCAGTGCAGTGCAGAGCTCTGGTCCTCCATACGCTCCTCAGTGTCGGCGCCCTCCTCAAGGAGCGCCCGCACTGCGTCGAGGTCACCGCGCCTAGCAGCATTCGGGAGGTCGAGACCTAAGTCAGCGGCCTCGAGGAGCGCGACGATCTCCGGACGGACCTCTTGGACGCGGTCGACCTCGACTTCGACCTCCATGAAGCCTGCGACCCACTTGACGACCCCGGCCATCTCCTCCGACCACGGCGCGCGGATCGTATCGAGCGGGGTCTCTCGCTTCTGATTTCGGAGGCTCGGGTCTGCGCCGGCCTCCAGAAGGAGCTCCACAATGACAGGCTCACCGAGGAAGGCCGCCCAATGCAGCGGGCGTGAACCATCTCCCGTCTTCGCGTTCACGTCAGCGCCCTCCCCCAGGAGCATCCGGACGATGTCCTCCTCGCTCGTCACCGCCGCCCAGTGCAGCGCCGTCGCGCCCCAGTCATCCTGGGTGTCCACGTCGTCCCCGCGAGCGAGGAACTCTTCGACTACGGCGCGCTGACCCAGCTTGGCCGCGAGCGGGAGAGAGTCAGCAGGCTCGCGCTCTTGAGCGGGAGACTCCTCCACCTCGAAGGGCCACTCAGGCGGTGTCTCCGTGTAAACATAGGCGCCGACCCAGTCCTGTATAGGGCAGACCGTCCAGATCCCCACCATGCAGGGGAGAAAGACCCGCAGGAAGCGCTGCTTCAGGAGCGAACCGAGCCCGCGCCTGCGCCAGAGCATCGCCGTAAAGAAGCCGCTCATCACGAAGAAGACCGGCATCCGGAAGCCGTGAACGGCAAAGAAGAAGGTGCCGAAGGCCTCGTGCTGTTGGCTGTCTTGCACCGTCCAAGGGAAGGCCACGAATGAGAGCGCGCCGTGTAAGCCGATACCGAGGAGCATCGCTGTCGCGCGCAGCGCGTCCATGTCGTGATAGCGGACCGCTTTAGTCTCTGGATTTGTCGTCATTTCGAGGCTCCTAGGGGGATCCGACCCAGCACGATTTGAGAGCTTCTCGTCGTAGTTCTAGACGTGTCGGCTCTCAAACGCTGCGGTCCGTCGCTCAAGGTGGGATGACAGCATACTGTGTAAGCAGCCTAAGAGACCTATGCCCAACACGCCCTACGATGAGACTCTCTACCCTCCCGCTCCTCTTCGCCATGACAACCGGACAGATAGCTAGCCATGAGCCTAACTTGGTAGAGCTCAGGCCTCGCCTCGTCCAGCTCATGCGAGATGGGATTGAGACGCGTGCGCCCAACCACAGCCTCTACCCCTGGGGTGAGGAGACCGAGCGCGAGAGCCTCTTCACCGGCTCTTACGACTGGCACTCCTGCGTCATCGCGCACTGGTGTCTCCTCCTCCACGCGCGCACAGCCGGGGACGACGCGCTCGGCGCTTGGCTCGGCGCGCGGCTCACAGGAGAAGGTCTCGCTAACGAGGTGCAGCTCCTCTTGTCGCGGGCATCCGATCACCAAAGGACGGCGCCCTACGACGAGGGCTGGCTCCTCATGCTCCTCTCGGAGCTTGAGAGGCATCCCGGTGCGCCGGAGGCCATCGAGACCTGGCGCGATGAGCTCGGCTCACACCTCATCAGCCGCCTGGAAGAGAGCCCCTTCCCCGAGCGCGGCGAGCGCGGGTTCACCGGCGACTACAGGTCCTGGTTGATGGCGCTCCTGCTCGTCACGTGGTCGGAGCCTGCATCAGAGGACACGAAGGAGCGTCTCCGCACCTTGTATGAGACGAAGCTCGCCCAACACAACGACAGGCTCGCCGCCCTCTCAAGCGCACACAGCTATGACTTCTTATGGTTGCCGGCCATCCACGCGCTCGCAGTGCGGAGCCACTCTGGAGAGGCGGCATCCTATGACCCCGGCCCGCTCCCCGAGCTCCCCGAGGCCGTCACTGTCCCGACCGTTCACCCCCTCGGCGTCGTGATCAGCCGCTCTTGGCCTGACGCATACGACGCTGGAGGAGGCAGCAAGGAGGCGCAAAAGCGCTACTACGAACATCTGAGTCACTTCCTCGCGCGAGAAGACCTGTGGGCTGGCGACTTCGACGCGTGCTCACACTGGCTCCCTCAATATCTCTGGATCGGCCTGTGGCTCTCAGAGGGCAGACCTTGACCCCCACGAGCGCGGCCTGAGCGGCTAGGCTCTCTAGTGCTGATGAGCGAGACACCCGGACTCCTAGACCGCGCCGCGCGCGAAGAGCGCGAGGCGCGCGAGCTCGCCCCCTGGGCAATGAAGAGCGCGGACTCGCTCGGTCGCGCCTTCCAGGAAGAGCACTCCCACTTCCGCACCTGCTTCGAGCGCGACCGCGACCGCCTCACCCACTGCACCGCGTTCCGTCGCCTGATGTACAAGACGCAGGTCTTCGTGAACCGCCGCGGCGACCACCAGCGCACGCGACTCTCGCACAGCCTCGAGGTGTGTCAGGTCGCGCGCTCCGTCGGCTCCACCCTGCGCCTCAACGAGCCCCTCTGCGAGGCCGTCGCGCTCGCCCATGACATCGGTCATCCGCCCTTTGGGCACCGAGGAGAGGTCGCGCTGCAAGAGCTCATGGCAGAGCACGGCGGCTTCCGTCACAACAACCAAGTCCTGCGCGTCGTCGACCTCCTCGAGCGGCGCAGCCCTGAGCATCCGGGGCTCAACCTCACCCGTGAGATCCGAGAATCGCTCTTGAAGCATGAGGGCGCAGAGGTCTGGCCCGAGGAGTTCCAACCCAGGCGGCGCCACCCGCTCCTCGAGGCGCAGGTAGCTGACCTCGCCGACTCCACCGCGTATCACAAGCATGACCTCGTGGACGGACTCACCGCCGACATGTTCACAGAGGAGATCCTGCACGACGGCTGCGCCCTCTGGCGTACGGCCGCAGAGCGCGTCGAGCGGGATCACCCCGGCTTCCTCGCCTCAACCGACGATAAGAACCTGCGCGTGGAGCGCATCGCCAATGAGGTCATCGGCGCGTGCATCCAAGACCTCACGACGGCTAGCGCAGCGGCCATCCGAGATGCCGGTATCGCCTCTGCAGACGAGGCGCGCGATGCTGATGGGCTCCTCATCAGGCACTCCCAACCGCTGCGCGAGCAAGTCGCAGAGCTGCACGCCTTCCTCTACGAGCACTTCTACAAGCACCCTGAGCTCACAGAGTTCTCGGCCTACGCCCGCGAGGTCCTCGGCCATCTCTTCGAGGCCTACACGGGAGCGCCATCCGAGATGCGCCCGTGGTTCCAGGTCTGGGCTGATGAGGTGGGCACGGCGCGCGCAGCTTGCGACTACATCGCAGGCATGACGGATCGTTTCGCCGAGTCGGAGCACGAGCGCTTGGCCGACTGAGCGGCAGGCCTCATTCGTTGATGCGATAGAGCTCAAGCCGCAGCCCGGCTGCGCTCACCTGCTCGGTACCTGAGGCCTCCTGGCAAACCCACGCCCGCGCGTTCGCACCTCGACGCAAGAGCGCGCCCTCCGCGCCATCTCGCAGGAGTGCCCTCTCGCGGTGCGTATCGACCAGCTGATGCACAGCCTGCTTCAGAGCCTCGGCGTTGAAGAGCCCTTCCATAACGAGCGCCCTCTCTGACTCTCCCAAAGGAGCGCGCGCTGTAGAGCCCGAGGTCGCTACGACCTCTCCAGTCAGCGCGTTCACGCGGTCACCAGAGCTCAAGAGCGAGAGGCCCACTCCTCCCCAGCGGCCCTCGCTCACTTGGGACTCACGCATGTCAAAGAGCGCCAAGCCGCTCGAACCGATCACCTCAGCCCACCCAGTCGTGCGGTCCACGAGGATGGCGCTGTCCTCCGAGATCCCCCATCCGAGGCCGATGCCCGTCTCCCCAAGCGCGACGACCAAGCGACCGAAGCGACCGCGCTCCAAGAAGTGTTGATCGATGAGGCCCCAGGGAAAGAAGCCCATCCCCGCTCCGACGTCGACGCCTCCCGGGCCGACGCCCTCTCGCATGGCGCTCGCACTGCGACCTCTACGAATCATGGGATCGCACATCATGGCTGCGCCCGCGCTGGATCCGCCGATGACGCCGCCGCGCTCGAGGAGTCTGACACAAGCGCGCCAGGCCAAGGTCTCTCTCCCGCCAGGGCGCACCGCCTCGACGATCCGTGATTGGCTCCCGCCGGTGAACCAGAGCGCGCCGCAGTCATCGATCTTTGCGGCGAGCGCGGCGTCATCTGCGAGCTCTGGTTCGCCCGCGTTGAAGGGGAGCACGACTGCCACCTCAGCCCCTGCCGCCTCGTTCATCGCGCGCACGCCCCGGGCTGCGCTCGCCTCAGGCTCAGAGCTCGCCGCGCCGATCACGCCGACATCTCCGGAGACTCTCCTAGCTAGAAAGGCCTCCCTCACCTCCAGCGAGCGCGAAGACATCCCGCCGCCTGCGATGACGAGCGAGCCAGAGAGGCCTGTGTACGAGCTCCCTAAGGAGGAGCAGCTGGCAAGGAGCGCGCAGAGCGCGAGACAGACAAGGCGGCGCATGCTTGAGGGTAAGCCCAGGAGGCGCAGAGTCCAAAGGGAAGGCTCGCGCCACTGATCCCCGCGCGCCTTATTTCCGTCAGAGCCCAGAGAGCTCCAAACGTTGCATGAGTTGAACTCACAAAAAAAACGCCTTTAGACGAGGCCCGGAAGTAGAGCTCCCCCAAGGCTGAGGCTACGACTCAAACATGAGCGCCTCCGGTACGCTGCTCGACTTGAGCGACGACTCGGAGATCACCGGGGCCACCTAAGCTAAGAGCCACCATGCCAAGAGCACGGCGAGCGTAAATAGCAACGTAAGCCACATGAGAGGAGGCGCGCTTCTAGGCCCCGAGGCGGGCTCCGGGGCACGCTCTGTTTCTTCACCGGCTCCCTCGAGACCTCCAAACAGCGGCTCAACGAGCGCGTCTCTCTGCCTCTGCTCTTGGGTCCTCTCCTCCGAGCTCATGAACACATGATCACAGCACTGAGCAGGCCATCCAAGACTCAAGCGCTCTCGCCGTATACTCCTCGCTGATGAGCCTCTCATACGAGTTCCGCGACGACAGCCTCCTTGAGCTCGCCCTCACCCACTCTTCAACCCGGAGGGGCGAGGACAATGAGCGCTTAGAGTTCCTCGGGGACGCGGTCTTAGACCTAGTGATCGTGGAGGCCCTCTACGCTGACGAGGCGCGCTACGCGGAGGGGCCCATGACGGAGATGAAGTCTGCTGTCGTCTCAAGGCGTAGCCTCGCTGAGGCCGCGAGCGAGCTGGGCTTGCACACGCGCGCGCACCTCGGGCAAGGGCTGAAGGCTGAGACTCTGCCACGCTCGGTCCTCGCCAACCTCTACGAGGCGGTCTTGGGGGCGGTGTATTTAGACGCTGGCCTTGAGGCCGCTCGCAGCTTTGTCCAAGAGACCCTCAGCGGGGAGCTGAAGCGCGCGCGCGAGAGGCCCAGGGCGCACAACCCAAAGCAGACCTTGCAGATTTACACCCAACGCCTTTACGGGACGCCTCCGGAGTATGTGTTGATCGAAGACCGCGGTAGCGCGCACGCGCGCGCGTTCCTAGTGGCCGCGGAGTTTGGCGGTGAACGCTACGCCGCGGCGTGGGGCCGGACCTTAAAGGAAGCGGAGCAGTGGGCCGCACACGAAGCCCTGCTCGTAGTAGACCCCACGCCTGGAGAGGATGATTGAGCAGGGTCGTTGAAGCTACGGAGGGAGCTGAAGAACTCCGGGTCCTGGCAGAGAGCGTCGGAGGCTTAGACCTCTTCGACGAGCTCATGACCTCTCTTCTCCCAAAGAGCGAGGTCTCCATCGGCGGGCTCTGGGGCTCTGCGCAGGCCTTGGCGCTCGCACGGCTCGCGGCTCGCAGCGAGCGCACTTGGATCGCCCTGGTCTCTACAGATGCGGAGGCTCGGATCTTCTCGGATGACCTCGCGTTGTTCGGCGCAGACCGAGCGCTCCTGCCCTCGGCGGGGAGCGACCCGAAGCGGCCTGAGGTCGAAGCGCTGCGCAAGCGGATGGAGATCGGTCGAAGGCTCGCTCAGGGTGACGCACCGAAGATCATCGTCGCGTCACTCCAGGGGGTCTTCACCCCGCTGGCCTCCATAGAGCAGATGGAGCGCGACCTCCTCTCTCTCAAGGTCGGAGATGAGCTCGACCTCGCGCGCCTGCAAGAGCGGCTCGCTGGGCGCGGCCACGCGCGACAGCCTCTCGTCGAGCGTCCAGGAGAGTTCAGCGTCCGCGGCGACGTCCTCGACCTCTGGCTACACGCCAGCGCCGAACCGCTTCGGATTGAGCTCTTCGATGAAGAGATCGAGTCCTTGCGCTCTTTCGACCCCGAGAACCAGCGCAGCACTCAGACCCATGCAGAGATCGAGCTTTGCATGACCGACGCGGCCTCCGGGGAGGATGACGGCGTGCTCCCCTTCAAGCTCACGAAGAAGGACACTTGCTTGGTCGAGGTCGAGCCTTTGCGGCTCGAAGATCACATCCAGACCTTGAGCGTGCAGACGCCCGACTACGGGAAGGCACACATGCAGCTAGAGGCCTGGGCTGGGTCGAGGCCTCGCGTCGCCTTGCAGAGCCTCCCAGGAGATCACCACACCCTCCAGACCTTCTCTGTCCAAGGGCTCTCTGTTGGGACGAAGGCAGCGCCTGGCGCGCTCGCCGAGGAGCTCGAGCGCGGCGGGCGAGTCGTCGTCCTATGTCAAAACGAAGCCGAGAGGCACCGTTTCGCCAAGGTCCTCGAGGAGTCGGGCGGTGTCCCTGGGCTGGAGCTAGGGGTCGGCAGCCTCGGGCGCGGGTTCAGGCTGCCGGCGCCTTCGGACGGACTCCTCGTCGTCAATCACAGGGAGCTCGTTGGGCTCGTGGGTAGGCAGCGATCTAAGGCTCACAAGCGCACCCACGGGACGCGTGCGCTGCGATCCTTCTTTGAGCTGAAGATCGGTGACCTCGTCGTGCACGCCGTCCATGGGCTCGCGCGCTTCGAGGGTCTCGCGAGGCTCGAGCGAGGCGGCGGAGAGGAGGAGCACTTGCACCTCATCTTCGCGGACGAGGTCAGCCTCTACGTCCCCGCCGCGCGCATCGACGTGGTCCAGCGCTACATCGGCTCTGGCGCTGCGCCGACCCTCGACAAAATCGGTGGGCAGACCTTCCGTAAGCGAAAGGAGCGCGTGCAGAAGGCGCTCGTAGACCTCGCGACCGATCTGCTGGAGGTTCAAGCCCGCCGAGAGACTGAGCGCCGTAGCCCATGGAAGACAGATCCCGAGCTCTTGGGAGACCTCCTCGGCTCCTTCCCGTACGAGGACACTCCTGATCAAGCCAAGACCGACGCTGAGCTCGCCAAGGACCTCTCCTCGGACAAGGTCATGGATCGCTTGCTCTGTGGAGACGTCGGCTTCGGAAAGACCGAGCTCGCTGTGCGCGCGGCCTTTCGGGTCGTGAGCGGAGGCGGGCAAGTCGCGATCCTCGTCCCGACGACGGTGCTCGCGCAGCAACACTTCGAGACCTTCAGTGAGCGCTACGCCGACTTCCCCGTGAAGGTCGGGGTGATCTCTCGCTACTCAAAGCCAGCGGACGCGAGAGAGACGCTCAAGCTCGCAGGTGAAGCCAAAGTGGATGTACTCATCGGGACACACAGGCTGCTCTCGAAGGACGTCGATCTACCCAAGCTCGGCCTGCTCATCATTGACGAGGAGCAACGCTTCGGGGTCACCCACAAGGAGCACTTTAAGGCGCTCAGGGCAAAGGTAGACGTGCTCACGCTCACTGCGACGCCCATCCCCCGCACCCTGCACATGTCGATCTCAGGAGTCCGCGACATCTCTGCTCTGACCGCTCCCCCCACCGGGCGGAAGGAGATCTCTACGAAGCTGGGCTACCTCCAAGACACCGACGCCGTGCGCGAAGCGATCCTCAGAGAGCGCAACCGCGGCGGGCAGATCTTCGTCCTGCACAACCGCGTGAAGACGATCGAGGCCGCCGCGCGAGAGCTCGCAGCGCTCGTGCCTGAGTGCTCATTCGCGATCGGTCATGGGCAAATGAGCGGCCGTGAGCTGCGCGAGGTCATGGAGACCTTCATGCGCGGTGAAGTCGATGTCCTCGTCGCAACCACGATCATCGAGAGCGGCATCGATATCCCTGCAGCGGGCACGATCATCGTCCAGAGCGCGAACATGTTCGGCCTCAGCGAGCTGCACCAGCTCCGAGGACGCGTCGCCCGTGCCGGGCAGAGCGGCTACTGCCTCCTCCTCGTCGACAAGCACAAGCCCTTAAGAGAGGCAGCGCGTGATCGCTTGAAAGCGCTCGAGGAGCTCTCCCAGCTCGGCGCAGGGTTTGCGATCAGCATGAAAGACCTCGAGATCCGTGGCGCGGGCAACATCCTCGGGCCAGAGCAGTCAGGGCACATCTCCGCGGTCGGCTACGACCTCTATTGCCGACTGCTGCGCGGGACGATCGACCGCATCCAAGAGGGAGTCAACCTCGAAGATCTCGCCAAGACAGAGCTCCTCGACCCGGGCGTCGACCTGCTCCTGGGGCTCGACGCGTACCTCCCAGAAGAGTGGGAGCCTGACGCGGAGCGCAGGCTTGAGCTCTTGCGGGAGCTCTCCTCAGTCCAAGACAGCGCAGACAGGGAGGCCGCTGAGGCCATGCTCTCTGACCGTTTCGGGCGAATCCCTAGCGAGGTGATCAACATCCTGCGGACCTATGAGTTGCGCGCGCGTCTTGAGAGCCACGGAGTCACAGGGCTCTCTTGGAAGGAGGATCGCTACCAACTCGAGTACCGCGATCGGGTCAGTATCGAGGCCTGGATCGGTCACTCAGAGGCTGAGCTCAGGCCGATCCGGCATGGGCTCGCGCACCTGATGCTGCCGGACTACGTCTCGGGACCTACAGAGGCTCTGAGCTGGCTCGAGTCCTTACTTTGAGAAGAGCAACTGTGCCCGATGAAGGCGCCAATTGACTGGTGCGGGGAGCTAGAATCACGGCATGCAAATCGTCTCCCTCGTCCTCTCGTTTGCGCCCATTGTTCCCATGACCCAAGACGGGCAGCTGGAGCTCGTCGACCGTGTAGAGGTCATCGTCAACGATGAGATTCTGACGTATAGGCAGGTCATGGTGAGCGCTGTACGCAGGATCCCCGACGGCATCAAGCCGACCCCCACCCAGCCCGCCGAGCTGCATCGGCAGGTTGGGAAGGACCTCATCGACGAGCGCTTGAAGGTCCAAGGTGGGATCGACATGGGCTTCGAGGAGGAGGCCGTTCAGCGGATCGTGACCAGCAACACCTTGCGCAGGGTGAGCAGCGCTGGAGGCGTCGTTGAGATGGCAGATGAGCTTGATGGCAGCGGACTCTCTCTCACAGAGCAGGAGAGCGACCTCAGGCGCAAGCTGTACAGCTTCAGCTGGGAGCGCGCGATCACAGGCGTGAACGTCGGAGTCGCGGGCCGCACATACAGAGACCGCTACGTCAGGCCGGGACAGCTCAAGCTCCGCTATGAGCTCTTTGAGGAGG
Source organism: Planctomycetota bacterium (assembly GCA_022446815.1). Lineage (GTDB taxonomy): Bacteria > Planctomycetota > UBA1135 > UBA1135 > JAKVCE01. The sequence goes on along the minus strand of JAKVCD010000010.1, from coordinate 3,035 downwards.
GCCAGCCTGGGGCAGAGGCGATCCAAGGATCGTCAGCGAAGTACCACTTACAAGAGCTGCTCTTCCCTATCCCCCAAGGAGAAGCCGAGGGTGAGAGCACCAGGCTGCGAGCAGAAGAGGTCCGCCGGACCCTCCTAGAGGGTCTAGAGTTCACCGCTGCCGTCCGTGGCTCTTCAACTCAGCCTGAGAACGACGGCATGCTACCTCCCCTCACAGTTGAGCAGCTCTCACGCAACGGAGGCCCAGAGGCTGCCGCGTTTGCCATCACCGCTAAGGTGGGCGATATCTCCCGCCCTATGCCCATCCTCAGAGGCCGCAACCTCTTAGGGTGGCGCATCATGAAGCTCCTAGACACGGACGCTCCCCTGCTGCCGCTCTTCGAGTTGCCCAAGACCCAGGCCCTGCTCCGGGGCAAGATTCAGTCCGAAAAGGACGACTATCTGCGCAGCGAGGGCCTCAAGGGGCTCAATCAGGGGGCATATATCTGGTTCACAGGGGCTCCGCAGGGGTGATCCTGGCAATCCGTGGGTAGGTAGGTCGCTGAGGGCGGATATACTCTGAACCTGCCCGTAGTCGGCGCGTTGAGGTCTCTACGGCCCCTTCTGCGGCCCTCAGCGGGGCCCCGAAGCCAGCCCTCACACTCTGTGAGCGCCTCTTCTGGGCGATCCATTCATACAGCGAACAGTCGCCAGCCACATCCATCTCCATGAGCGAAGACTTCTCAAACATCCAAATTGAGACCACTCTGCCCAAGTCCTGGGAAGAGGAAGTCACCTTCAACGACATGCTCTACGAGTGGATGGAGCGATCCCCTTGGTTCATCCTCTCGATCGCCATCCACGGCATCGCGGTCCTCGTCATGATCCTGATCCCCTGGCACCTCTTCGGCGGTGAGGAGGAGAAGGTGATTGAGGCTGAGATCGCCCAGGCTCCTGAGGAGGTGTTCGAGGACCCGCCGGAGGAAGAGATCGAGGAGATCGAAGAGGAGGAGCCCATTGAAGAGCCCATCCTCAAGGACGCTGAGGTCTCCGACCACAACGAGACGGACGATGATCAGCCCTTCGAGTCCTCTGAGGGTGATCCGGACTTCCTGAGTGACTCCCCCTTCGACGACAAGAACTTCAACAGCGTCATCGGTATCGGCGGCGGCGCTGGCGGCAAGTTTGGCGGGCGCTTCGGCGGTAACCGCAACCTGCGCGCTGGTGGACGCGGGACCGAGCAGGCCCTGAAAGATGGCCTTGAGTGGCTCGCCAACCACCAAGACCAAGACGGGAAGTGGGACACCGACGATTTCATGAAGCACGATCCGGCCTCTGACAAGTGCGACGGGCCGGGGCAAGGTGAACACGATGTCGGCGTCACAGGACTCTCCCTCCTAGCCTTCCTTGGTGACGGACACACCACACGCCATGGCCAGTACAAGGAGAAGGTCTCAGCTGGAATCCAGTGGCTCCGGCAGCAGCAGGACTATGAGACGGGCCTCTTCGGCGAGAAGCTCGGTCACACCTATATGTACAGCCACTCCATCGCCTCTCTAGCGATGTGTGAGGCCTACTACTTCTCGAAGAACCCGATCCTGAAGGGCACCACCCAGAAGGCCGTCAACTTTATCTCCCGGGCCCGCAACCCATACGGAGCTTGGCGCTACGAGTCACCCCCGAACGGCGAGCAAGACACGTCTGTCACAGGATGGATGGTGTTCGCGACAAAGGCAGCCGAGGATGGCGGCCTGAAGATCGACTCAGCCTCCTATGAGGGCGCTGCCCTCTGGTTGGACGAGGCGACCGAGACAGCCACCGGGCGTGTCGGTTACGACGCGGAGGGGACCCCCTCATCGCGGGTCACGGGGACCAACGACCACTTCCCCACTGACCGCACCGAGTGCATGACCGCTGTAGGCCTTCTGAGCCGCTTCTTCCTGGGGCAGGACCCTAAGGAGCACCCGATCATGGAGAAGCACGCGGACCTGCTCCTGAAGTCCCTCCCCGAGTGGGACCCGGACGGTCTCTCCAACGACATGTACTACTGGTACTACGGCTCCTACGCGATGTTCCAGATGGGCAAGCACCACTGGGAGAACTGGAACAAAGCAATGAAGAAGGCCGTGCTCGACTCACAGCGTAAAGACGGCTCCTCTAAGGGCTCTTGGGATCCGATTGGCCCGTGGGGCTACTCCGGCGGCCGCGTCTACTCGACCGCGCTCGGCGTCCTCTGCCTCGAGGTCTACTTCCGCTACTCATCGCTCCTCGGCGCACGCTGAGCAGCAGCTCAAACGACGAGACGGCGCGCCGGGCTTCAGCCTGGCGCGCCGTCTCTCTTTAGCCTCGAGTCTTCCTGTGTAGGCTCCGCATAGACGCGCGCCATAAACATCGGGGCCGAGCCCGTTTCAGGCTCGGCCCCGACAGAGCGCGAAGAAGGTTGTGCGGGCCTCAGGCAGCCGGGTCTTCGACGATCGCGTGGCCGCGAGTGTCGCCGAGGTCCCATGCGAAGCCGTTCTCGATCACGCCGTCGTCACCGGGGATGAGGACCCGGAAGGGCCTCTCACCGTCCAGCGCGCAGCCGAGGCGGTCGAGCTCCCGCTCGGACATACGCAGCTCGCGGCGGTGGGTCATCAGCTCAGCCTGAATGGAGGCGAGGCGGGGATGATCTTTGGCGCGGCGCTTGAAGACACGCGTGGTGTTCTCAAGGCGCAGGATCTCGTCGCGGCGCTCGCGGACCTCACGCTGAATGGAACGCAGGAGGGGGATGAGCTCGTCGGCTCCCTGGTAGCTGTAGGATTTGTTCATCGTTGTTGTCCTTCACTTTTGGGCGTCGATTGCGCCCATATTCACTCCAAGCGGAAAAGGGAGAGTGGACCGAAGGAGAGATGCCCAGATTCCTGCCTGAGAAGCCCTGAATGGCCCCCTCCCCCCTCCAATAGGTCGCCAGAGCCGTTTCCTAGTAGCCGGATTCCCGCCCTGCTGTTATTGTTTTCGGCCCTTCCTGCGCCGACTTCAGCGATCCCTAGGCCTTTCCCGCTGACACCGCCAGGAGAG
>JAKVCD010000001.1 GCA_022446815.1 Planctomycetota bacterium | reverse complement strand
TCAGACCAATCCACAGCCATGGAGGCTGTGGTCTCAGTCGTTGTGGACTGGGGCAGCGGGGGAGCTGCGCATGCGGCGAGCGCGACCGTGAGGACGAGCCCTGTGATTACGGTGTTTTTCACGAGGACGTAAAAGCTGGGGAAGAGTGGTTGCCCTTGTATTCCGCAGAATGTGCTGCCTAGAGGGCGCCCAGTTGGCATTTTCTGAAGATATGAGGTCCCAAGGCAAGAGGCTGTATAGGCGCAGATCTATTTCTCGTTGGAGCGGCTCTCTTCGTGCCGCTCTGCTGATGATGGCGATGTCGAGTTGCGCCGCCTTAGAGGGCATTCCTGGGGGGGAAGACCTCTCTGTCGGCACCTCCTTCAGCGCGCTACCAAACATTGGAGCATCCTTGGCGCTTGGGCAGGTCTACGACCGTAGCCCGGAGCGGACCTGGGCCTTTGAACTTGAGGGCACACACCAGCCTTGGGATGACGAGGACCTCTCGGATGACGGGAACCCCGCCGCTGGCGACATCACCCAGATTCAGATGGGCGTCAAGCGCAGCTCCGACCCTATGGATTGGAGGCACTGGACTCAGCGCTATGGCGTCGCCTGGTTCCGAGCCAGGGGGGAGCCGAACATCGTTCAAGAGCCTGGAGACTATGAGGCCCTCTACGCTGGCTTCGGCTTCGAGACGCACCTCACGGAGTCGATCACCATGGGTCCGGAGCTCTCACTCATGCTCGCCTTGAGAGAGAAGTCGAGCAGCTTCGACTTTGTGCCTCAGTTCAATTGGCACATCACCTGGGGCTTTTGAGGCCCTAGCTTTAGGGCTTGGCGTAGCTCTTCTTCGCGTCGACCTGGACGAACTCGTCGAGCTCCGGCGAGTAGGCCGTGAGCTTGCCGCCGTAGACGCAGCCGGTGTCCAAGCCGAGCGCGACGGTCTGGGAGCCGATGCGGCGCGTGCGGGGGATCTTGGAGGGCGTGTGGCCGAAGAGGATGAGGTTCGGTCCGGTGTAGACCTCATACCAGTAGGGTCGACCGCGGGTTTGGAGGCGCCGCAGAGAGACGAGGTCTTCAGGCTCGGTGTCTGCCGGGTGGCGGCCGGGGACGAGGCCGGCGTGAACGGCGCACCAGGCGCGGCCGTCCTTGGTGGGGCCTGCCTTGGGGACACTCGTGTGCTCTAGGAAGAAGCCTGAGTGGCCTTGGAGGAAGCGGAGGACATCCGCACGGCGACTAGGCTCCACATCGCACGGGCGCCGCCCGTCGCCGGCCAAGTCTTCTGGCTCGAGCGCTGGGAACTCGTCGCGATAGTCGGGGCGGTCCGAGGCGTCGGAGCGGCTCGGGGCGAGGTCGAAGCGGGCGAGGACGCGCAGCTCGTGGTTGCCTAGGAGGAAGAGGCCGCCGACCTCGCGAAAGATGTCGAGCACGCCGATCGGGTCGGGGCCGCGATGGAAGAGATCTCCGACCGAGAGGAGCGTGTCCTCCGGCCCCAGGTCTAGCCGCGCCAAGAGCTCGGAGAGCTCGTCCGGGCAGCCGTGGATGTCTCCCAAGATCCATGTCGCCATGGCGCAGAGGGTAGCGAGATTGAGCCTAGATGGGCGCAAGTCCCTCGCAGGAAAACACCTCCAAGCAGTTCGCATTTTTCAGGCCCCTCGGTGCCTAGAGGGACGCTTTTCTCATTAATAGGAAGGGTTGTTATCCGGATTGGCAGTCGGATAAATTCCTGTCCAATTCCTGCCCCAAATCCCCCTTGGGAGGAGGAAGTCCCCACATACGCCAGCTCCTTCCCCGCTGGTGGTCCCCAAGACAGGAGTAGAGATGACGGAATTCCCGCCGTCAAAAAAGCCGGAGCGTCCCCAGGCTCCCTTCGACCCCGCCGACGGCGGCGCTGGGTCGGGGGTGCACCCAGGCAAAGAGCTCGCGCCTGAAGCAAACGACGCCCCCGCTGACGAGATGCAAGCCGAGGCCCCCGCTCGCGGCCCGGCGATCACCGCCCCCCCGCTCGAAACGAGCGCGACCCCAGAGCTCATCACGGAGCCTCAAGAGGAGCGCTCCACCTTCGAGCCTGCGTTTGAGACCCAAGAGCTCTTTGACGATGAGGCTTGGCGCAGGATCAGCCCTAAAAGCCTGTACGCGCGCCTCTTCCGCCCCATCTTGGGCGGCGTCCTCTTGGGCCTCCTCCTCGCCCCTGTGACGCTGCTCGTCGGAGTGATCGCCCTGTGCAACTGGGCCGCTCTTCGAGATCGCTCAAAGGTCTTCTTCAAGCAGACCCGGGTCGGCTACCGCGGCGAAGAGTTCGAGCTCTTGAAGTTCCGCACGATGCGCGACACCTCCCAGAGTCACTACGACTCCTGGAGAGATGGCAACGAGGCCGCCCGCGTCACCAAGTTCGGGAGCTTCCTGCGCCGCTCTCACCTCGACGAGCTCCCGCAGATCTTCAACATCCTGCGCGGCGACATGGCCTTCATCGGGCCGCGCCCCGAGATGGTGGAGGTCAACGAGCAGATCCAGTCCGATCTACCCACCTTCTATCAGCGCCTCGCTGTTCGGCCCGGCATCACCGGCTTCGCGCAGATCACCCAAGGCTACGCCGGCAACGACATCTACGCCTATCGGCGCAAGCTCGAGGCAGACCTGGTCTACATCAATGACCTCAGCCTCCAGCGCGACCTCGGCGTGCTGCTCGTGACGCCCTTCTGGATGCTGCGCCTGCTCGGCTGGCAGAACGACCCCGCCGCTCAAGGGGAGCGCGAGGAGATCCCCGGTGGCGTGATTGCCGGATCCATCTCCCCCGCAGAGGAGGCGGAGGAAGACATCGCCCTCCAGGAAAAGGCCCCGACGCCTCGCCCTGGCGACCTCGCCGCGGGAGCTTCCCGCGTCCTCTCTGAGATCGACCCCTACCCCACGGTGTAGGCTGGGCGCCCCGCCTCAGGCGGGTGAGCCATGACCTCCACCACGAGCGGACTCGAGAGACACCACGCCCCTATCGCCGACGCCTACCCGTCGGCAGGCGGAGACCTCCGCGCGTGGGAGCTCTCGAGCGAAGCGCGTGAGGCCTTCCATGAGCGCGGCTTCCTCGCGCCGCTCGAGCTGCTAGACGGAGACGAAGTCGAGGCGCTACGAGCCCGCCTCGAAGAGCTCGGCGCAAACCTCGAGCGACACAGGCCCCTGCTCTACGAGGTCGAAGAGGCCTGGGTGGAGCGGCCTGATGAGGTCGTGCTCCACTTCCTCGGCGCCTGGCGCGTCGACGCGCTCTTCCACGACCTCGCCTTCCACCCCGGCGTGACGGTCCCCTTGGCCGCGCTCCTCGGCGTCGAGCGCCTGCGCCTCTGGCACGACCAGGTCTTCTGGAAGCCCGCGCAGCACCCCGGCGTCGTCCCCTGGCATCAGGACTGGTCCTACTGGCAGCGCACCCAACCCGAGAACCACATCACCATCCACATCTCCCTCGACGACTCCGACGAGGAGAGCGGCTGCCTGCACTTTGTCCCTGGCTCACATCGCTGGGGCCCGCTCCCCGCAGCCTCCTTCGGCGGCGACATGGACCAACTTAAGGCCCACCTCGACGAGGAACAGCGCGCCGCCTTCCAGCCTGTCGCCGTGCCCCTCAAGGCAGGACAAGCCTCCATCCATCACTCCAGCACCGTGCACGGCTCCTTCGCCAACCGCTCTGAGAGGCCGCGGCGTGGCGTCGTGCTGAACTTCATGGGACCTAACACGCGCTGCGCCGACGCAGGCGCGCCCCTCCTGAAGGGCTGCCCCCTCCTCCAAGCTGGCGCGCTCGTCGAGGGCGCCTTCTTCCCCATCGTCCTCGACCGGAGCAGCTCATGAGCCCGCGCCACCTCACCGCCATCCTGCTCAGCATGACCTCAGGCGCGTGCGCGGGCCTCGAGGAGAGCGCACCTCATTGGACCCTCCTCCTCGACGCGACCCACACCGAGGGTTGGAGCTCTACGCCCTTCGGCGGCGAGGGAGAGATCCAAGCGGAGGGTGAGCACCTCGTCTTCGAGATGGGCACGCCCTTGACGGGCATGCACTGGACCGGGGACGAGCTCCCCATGACGAGCTACGAGCTCGAGGTCACCGCAGCGCGCCTCATGGGCACGGACTTCTTCTGCGGCCTCACCTTCCCCGTAGACCAGAGCCACGCGACCCTCATCCTCGGCGGCTGGGGCGGCTCGCTCACCGGCATCTCATGCATCGACGGTGACGACGCCTCAACCAACGAGACGGCGCGCTTCCTCTCCTACGAGCTCGGCCGCGACTACACAGCGCGCGTCCGCGTGACGCCGACGCACATCAAGACCTGGCTCGACGGCGAGCCCCTCCATGATGTGGCGCTCAAGGGCAAGCGCATCGAGCTGCGCACAGAGGTGCTCCCCTCTCGGCCGCTAGGCTTCGCCGCCTTCCAGACGCGCGCAGGCCTCAAGGCCCTCAAGCTGCGCCGGCTGTGAGGCCTCGCTCACTCGGGCTGAATCGAGAGCCCGCCTGAGGCGCGCAGCTCGACGCGGTAGCTCTTGCCAGGACGGAGCTCGGTGAAGGGCGCCTCGCCGTGCACCGCGCGCACGCCGGCCTCGCGCGCGAGCTTGGGATCATTGGCGTAGTCCCAGAAGCGCTGCCACAGCTCGGCGTGCTCCGCCGCGCGGACGTTGTCGCCTCTGACGACGCCAGGGCTCGCGCCGACGGGGTCGAGCTCCGGCCCGTCCATGGGCTTCTGCTGCTCGCCGAAGACGCGGCGGAAGAGGCAGATGGAGGTCCCGCGCAGCGGGTCGGCTGACTCGACGTACTCGTCCGAGAACTTCACGACCTGCGACTCGAGGTAGAGGAAGCGCCCGCGCACCTCGACCTCCTTCGCCTCGCCCGCCGGCTTGCCGCCCGGACCGAGCTCCGTGAAGCGCACGCTCGTGGTGACCTCGCCCTCGCTCTCACGCTGCTCCAAGACCTCGACCCGCGCGAGCCGGTGGTCGAGGCGTAAGAGCCTGTTCCTCAGCTCCAGCTCCTCGTTCTCTTCGCTGAGCACGCTGAGCTTCTCCTCGACTGCGCGCAACTCGAGGACCTGCGCCTCGAGCTCTTGGTTTAGGGCCGAAATGCGCTCTTCGCGGGCCTCGATGTCCCGCTCGTGCTCTGCGAGCGACTCGCGATAGTGATTCGTCCACCAGCCGACCACCCCGACGAGACCGCCGAGCACCACCAACGCCATGACATTCAAGAGCTTTGACATCTCACCTCTCACCATCGGCAGCGAGAGCCCACCTCCGCCGCCGTTCCCTCCTTTCGCAGCACAGCGCGCCTCCTTTCGCCCTCTCGCCTAGAATCCTGCCCATGTCGAAGTCCCTGAAGTGCCTCTGCTTGGCCTCCCTGCTCATCACGGCCTGCGCCGGCCTCGGCTTGGAGAGCCCTCGCAAGCCGAACTTCATCCTCGTCTACATCGACGACATGGGGTACGGCGACCTCGGCTGCTTCGGCTCCGAGGTGAACCGCACACCACACCTCGACGCCCTCGCCGCCGAGGGGATGCGCCTCACAGACTTCTACGTGGCGAGCAGCGTATGCACGCCCTCGCGCGCAGCGCTCATGACGGGCAACTACCCCCAGCGCGTCGGCTTGCATCTCGACGAGCGCGAGCTCTGCGTGCTCTTCCCCGGCGGGAAGAAGGGCATCCACCCTGACGAGCTGACCCTCGCCGAGTCCTTGAAGGAGGCTGGCTACGCGACCGCGTGTGTCGGCAAGTGGCACCTCGGCGATCAGCTCGAGTTCCTCCCGACCCGTCACGGCTTCGACGAGTACTACGGCATCCCCTACTCAAACGACATGGTCGCTCGCACCGGCCCCGGCAGGCCGCCGCTCCCTCTGATGCGCGACGAGGTCGTGATCGAAGCGCCCGCGGTCCAAGACACGCTGACAAAGCGCTTCACCGAGGAGTCTCTGCGCTTCATCCGCGAGCACGCTGACGAGCCCTTCTTCCTCTACATCCCCCACGCCATGGTCCACGTCCCGCTCCACGCGAGCGACGAGTTCCGCGACCAATCTCAGAACGGGCGCTACGGCGACGCTGTCGAAGAGCTCGACGCCTCGATGGGCGCGATCGTCGCCGCCTTGCGTGAAGAGGGCATCGCAGAGGACACCGTGATCGTCTTCACCTCCGACAACGGCGCGCGCGGAGACAACGGCGGCAGTAACGGCTCGCTCCGAGGTCGCAAGGGCCAGACCTGGGATGGCGGACAGCGCGTCCCTTGCATCGCGTGGTGGCCGCGCGAGATCCCTGCGGGCTCTATATGCGACGAGCTCACCGTCGCCTTCGACCTCTTCCCCACCTTCGCCAAGCTCGCCGGCGCGCGCGCGCCGGAGATGGACGGGCGCGACATCAGCGCGCTGCTCCGCGGCGAGGCCGGCGCGACGAGCCCGCACGAGGCCTTCTACTTCTATCAGATGAACCAGCTGCAGGCCGTCCGCAGCGGACGCTGGAAGCTGCACCTCTCCCTCGCGGACAAGCGACGCAACTGGGGCAAGTCTGAAGGGCCTGCGCCGCTGCAGCTCTTCGACTTGGGGGTCGAGGTCTCCGAGGAGACCGACGTCTCCGAGGCTCACCCCGAGGTCGTAGCGCGCCTCACCGCCCTCGCAGAGGAGGCGCGAGCGACCCTCGGTGACATCGACCGCGCCGGCTCAGAGCAGCGCGAAGCTGGCTGGGTGGACGAGCCCGACGTGCGGCGCATGCCCGAGTGAGCAGCGCGCGGCTCAGCGCTGCAACTCAGCCGGACGAATTCTCGGATCTCGACTAGAATTCACCCCTCGCGCCCGCTCAGAAGCGGACTCGATAGAGGTCATGTCCGTCTCCCACTCCACAGACTCCTTCCTGCCCACCACCGCCGCCGAGGTGGCGGCGCGCGGCTGGGAGCAGCCCGACGTCATCTTCGTCTCGGGCGACGCCTACGTGGACCACCCCTCCTTCGCCGCCGCGCTCTTAGGTCGCTCCCTCGAGGCCGCGGGCTTCAAGGTCGCGGTCCTCGCCCAGCCCGACTGGAAGAGCGCTGACGCCTGGCGAGCCATGGGTCCCCCCCGGCTCTTCTACGCCGTCTCCGCGGGGAACATGGACTCGATGATCAACCACTACACCGCCAACCGGAAGCGGCGCAACGAGGACGCCTACTCCCCTGGCGGCGCGATCGAGCGCAGGCCCGACCGCGCGACCAACGTGTACGCGCAGCGATGCCGCGAGGCCTTCAAGGAGGTCCCCATAGTGATCGGCGGTGTCGAGGCCTCCTTGCGACGGATCGCTCACTATGACTGGTGGTCTGAAAAGGTGCGGCCTTCGGTGCTCGCCTCCACCAAGGCTGACCTCTTGGGCTACGGCATGGGCGAGCGCACGATCTGTGAGGTCGCGAGGCGCCTAGATGCGGGCGAGAGCGCGCGCGACCTCCGCGATATGCGCGGGGTCGCCTACCTGCTCGGCGGGAAAGAAGAGCTCCCCGATCACTTCAGCGAGATGGGCGAGACCGTCGCCCTCCCGAGCTTCGAAGAGGTGCAGTCTGACGGCGTCGCATTCGCGACGATGACCCGCCTCCTCCACCACGAGACCAACCCGCTGAACGCCAAGCGTCTGACCCAAGATCCCGGCGGCGGCGCGCTCGTTATTAACCCCCCCCCGCTCGCCCTCGAAGAGGCCGAGCTCGACGCCGCCTACGACCAGCCCTTCACGCGCCGGCCGCACCCCTCCTACGCGGACACGATCCCGGCCTGGGAGATGATCCGCGACTCCGTGACGATCATGCGCGGCTGCTTCGGCGGCTGCACCTTCTGCTCCATCACGATGCACCAGGGGCGCGCGATTCAGAGCCGCTCGAAGGAGTCCATCTTGAAGGAGGTCGAAGCCCTCGCGGCGCAGCCCGACTTCAAGGGCAACATCTCAGACCTCGGCGGGCCTACCGCGAACATGTATCGCATGCGCTGCTCCAAGCCGGAGGTCGAGAAGGTCTGCCGGCGGCTCTCTTGCGTCCACCCGACGGTGTGCAAGCTCCTCGACACGGACCACGCGCCGACGGTGGAGCTCTTGCGGGAAGCGCGCGAGGTCGACGGCGTGAAGCGCGTACACGTCGCCTCCGGGATCCGCATGGACCTCGCGGCGAACGAAGACGAGTACCTCGAGGAGATGGCCGCTCACCACGTGAGCGGCCATCTGAAGGTCGCGCCGGAGCACGTCTCTGAGGACGTCCTCAACAACATGAAGAAGCCCCCGGTCGACAGCTTCGACGAGTTCGCCGAGCGCTTCCTCGCCGCCTCCGCGCGCGCAGGTAAGGAGCAGTACCTCGTCCCCTACTTCATCGCGAGCCACCCCGGCTCCGGCGTCGAAGAGATGATCGACCTCGCCGTCTTTTTGAAGGCGCGCGGCTACAAGCCGCTGCAGGTCCAAGACTTCATCCCCGCGCCGATGGACGTGGCGACCTGCATGCACTTCACCGGCCTCGACCCGATGACGATGAAGCCCGTGAAGACAGTCCAGCGCTTGAGCGACCGCAAGGTGCAGCGCGCGCTCATGCAGTTCTTCCTGCCGGAGAACTGGTTCACCGTACGACGCGCGCTCGTCGAGGCAGGCCGCGAAGACCTCATCGGCTCAGGCCGTGAGTGCTTGATCCCCTCGAACCCTCCGAAGGAGGCGATCGCCGCGCGAAGGCGCGCCGCTGACGCCAAGCTTCGAGGCGGCGGGAAGAAGCGAGGCGGCGCTAGACCGCGATCGAAGGGTCGATCCGGCGGTAGCGCTCGCGGCTGAACTCACTGAAGCCCGGGATGAGCTCGCAGGCTCGGTGCCAGTTGGGGTTCATCGTCTTGTCTTTGCGCTCGAGCTTCGAGGAGTCGTCCGAGTCGTGGTGATGCACCTCGATCCCGGGGACGAAGGTCGGGCGAGCGCCCGCGATCGTCACGAGGCGGTGCGCGAACTCGATGTCCTCATAGCCCCACGCGCCATCGAAGGCCTCGTCGAAGCCCCCCACGCCGCAGGCGGCGTCGAGGCGGTGGGTGAGGTTGCAGGTCTGCGCGTAGGCCCAGGGCTGCTCACTGCCTGAGACTTGGACGAGCTCCGGCAGGCGGCGATCGCCCATGATCCCGTAGTTCGATGGGCTCGCGACCTCTGGAAGCCTCGACCAATCAATAGCGCCGTCGAGGATGGACCTCTCGTCGAGGTGCTCGGGGTTGATGAAGCGTCGCACCCCAAAGAGGAGGAGGTTGTCACCGCGCGCAGCGGTGATGCGCGCGTGGAGGCGGTGGAGGTGTTCGGGGCCAGGGACGCAGTCGGCGTCCATGTGCACGATCCACTCATACTGAGCGAGGGCGAGGCCGCGGTTCCTCGCGCTCGACATCGCCAGAGGACTCGAGAGCCCGCTGCGCCGGACGACGGAGAGCTGCAGGTGCTCCCGGTACCGCTCGAAGACGCCAGAGGGCGCGGGGCCGGGCGTGTCGTTGTCGATGACCACGACCTCGAAGGGCTCGTGGAAGTCCTGGGTCGAGAGCCCAGCGAGGCAGCGCGCGAGCCAGGCGGACTCTCCATGGAAGGGTATGAGGACTGTGAACATGTTCAGGCTCTCTGCCGTTGGTCTTCGGTCGGAACCTGGGGCCTCGGGAGGGGAATCGCCTGCTCCGAGCGTGCTAGGCTCCCAGAATGGAACCGACCCCCCCTCAGACCTCTCTACAGGGGGTGTTCGACCTCTTCGAGTCTCGAGGGCACCTCGTCGACCCCGGCGATGGAGTGTGTCAGCTCGAGCACGCCCTGCAGTCTGCGGCCCTCGCGCGGGAGGAGTGCTGCCCTGACGCGCTGCTCGCGGCCAGCCTCCTGCATGACGTAGGCCACATGCTCGAGGGAATCGGAGGGGAGCGCCACGAAGCAGTGGGCGCGGCGTGGCTCTCGCGCTGCTTCCCCGAGGAGGTGACCGAGCCGATCCGCTTGCACACAGACGCCAAGCGCTACCTCCTGACAAAGGCGCCTGCGTATGCCGACGCGCTCGGGGAGGCCTCCGTCGAGAGCCTCAAGTTCCAAGGTGGCCTCATGACTGCGGAGGAGCTCGAGCGCTTCGAGCAGAGCCCACACCACGAGGCTGCGATCCGCCTGCGAAAAATCGACGACCGCGCCAAGGACCCCGCAGCGGGTCCCCCGCGCATCGAGTCGTGGCGGATGCTGCTCGCGCGACTCGCGTCTGCCTAGCGGTAGATCTCGACCTCAGAGAATCCGACAGCGCTGCTGCCGACCGCGCCGTCCATCACCTCGAGGACCTTGAGCTCGATGCTCCGGACTCGATGCGAGCGGCCCAGGTCGATCTCTGTCTTGGTCATCACGTCGGGGTCCATCTGGAAGCTAAAGCTGTCGCGACCGTTCAGGACGAGCTCGCCTCGTAGCACCCGCGCGTGCTCGCTGTAGAGGGGGGCGGCGAGACCGTGGGAGAGGACGACTCGACGACCACGAACCGGACGGGCAAAGGCGAGCTTGAGCTTGGGCGCCGCGTCGCCGCCAACGCAGCGCCAGCGAGTCTTGTGCTGGCCGTCTGTCGCCTTCGCCGCCTCCTCTCCGTCCATCTGCGTAGAGGCCGAGGCGTGCACCTCGATCCCGCGCAGAAGGTTGTTCTTCGCGACCGCTGCATACTCGAGCTGCTCCGGTGTCACGACGTCTCGCACGACGACCTCCATCTCAGCGGAGAGCAGCTCCACCTCTTCGCCGAGGACACCCTCCGCGGTCGACTCTCGCACGCACATCACCCGCGCGTGGACCAGCCAGATCCCGTTCGCAGGGAAGCGGTAGCGAAACGCGAAGCGCTCTGCCCCCATCGCCGCGCCGGGGTCAGTCGTGATGCGCTCAACTCGCTCGACCGCCGCGCCGGGCACATCTCGGCGGATGAAGTAGTCGACGCGAGAGATGTGCGGGCCACGGCCCTCCTCCCCCTCCCACTCTAGGTCGCCTTTGACCTCCTCGTGGACGGACTCGATCCACACCGTGACGGGGGTGTCGCCGCTGCCGCGGAGCGCGACCTCGGCGGAGGGGTCATCCGCCGTCGACCACACGGTCTGCCCTTGGCTCTGGTCTCCACCAGAGGTCCTCGCGGTGGCGCGCTTCAAGAAGAGCAGTGCGAGCTCTGTCTCCGTGTGCCCGCTCGCCTCAGACCAGGTCCCGTCATCTGACTGCCAAGCTAAGAGCTGACGCGCGCCTTCGTAGTACCAGTCCTTGTTCGATACGACGGGGAGATCGAGCAGACCCCCGACGCGCTCGATCCCGTAGATGCTGAAGAAGTTGTGATGACCGCCGCTCTGCCCGTAGTTCGTGTTCCAGACGAAGTGCTCATCGAGCCAGGCGAGGCCGGTGCGCATGCCCATCTGCACTGGGTTGCGGAGCTTGCCTATGATTCGATCGGCCGCTTGCTCGTCAACGATCGCGAGCATGCTCACACCAGCGACAGTCATCGAGCTCGTCGCCGCAGAGTTCGGCACGTACGAGAAGCCCCGAGGTTCTGCGCGGCTCCCTGTCCGGGGCGAGCCATCCGACGGCTTCCAACAAGCGAGCGCGCCCTTGGCGAGCGCGGACCAACGAGCCGGCTTGATCGTCACTCCTGCCTGACTCGCAGCCCTCATGGCCAAGGCGGCGAAGAGCGCGTTCGAGAGGTCGCCGCGGTCGAGGTGTGAGTTGTAGCCACCGTCGGAGTAGTGATAGAGCCCATCCTCACGCTGGTTGTCCCAGAGCAGCTCAAGGAGCTCGCTGATGCGCTCCTTGTCACCCTCTTCGTTCATCTCTGCAAGGGCCAAGATCTTCGCCGCGACGGGGTAGGTCGCGTCGTTCTCGTGCGCCAAGATGAAGGCGCGCCCGCGCTGAATGGCGGGATGGCTCATGCGCACGCCACACTTGAGGAGGGTGTAGATCCGGAAGGCTGTGTGCCCTGGATCAATGTGGCTGTAGGAGCCCCACGAGCCATCGATGAGCTGGCGATCGAGGAAGTGCTTCACCCCCCGCTCGATGGACTCATTGATCCCGAGCTGGTTCACCGCCCGCCAAGGCGCCATCTGGAACCCCCAGCCCCCCTCACCGTTGACGACCTTCACCAACAGGTGGTTCTCGCCCTCTCGCATAGGCAGCACGAGGGCCTCGTCATAGGGGTCAACGCCGCGGCCCGTCGAGCGTTCGAAGACCAGGCCACCGTTGAGCCAGACCTTGAGCCCGTCGTCGCTGCCCATATGTACGCGCACAGCTCGATCAGAGCCCACCACCGCCTTCCGGTAGAGGTAGGCGGCGGAGTAGTCGCTCCAGTTGGCCTTGCCTGGCACAGCAGGCAGCACACCGGCGAACTGGATCCCGCCCACGTCGAATGCGGTGCTTCCACCCGCGACCTCCTGCCAACGAACCTCGACCCGCCCCTCTCCACGGTAGACCTTCTCAAGGTCCGGGCCTGGCCGGCCGTATTTCATCTCGCTGAGCTCTCGCTCTGGGTCATGCCTCTCGTCGAGGTTTGTGTAGCCCAGAAGGTGCTCAAAAGGCCCTACAGCCTGCCATGGCCCCCACTGTTGAGCACTAGAGAGGCCCTCCAGAAGGTGAATAGCGCATAGGCATGCGAGAAGACGCAATGTCATGCACGGAGGATATCAGGACACGTTGATAAGAATGAGCCCTAGACCTGCTCGGGGTAAAATCGTTCAAAAAGCACTAGAAAGTGAACAAAATGGGTCTTTTTCTTCATTTTATGGCAAAAAGCGGCGTGTTTTCTTTAAAAGATCATGCAGGCTGATTTTTAGTCCGGAACACACTTCGAAATCGTCGACCTCGTGTGGCAACCCACAAGCATTGAAGCACTTTGACGCTTTTTTGCTCGTTTTTTTGATCATTTGAGTCAAAAAGTGTTCTTTTCTGGCCATATCGGGCATTTTTTGGATTCGCGCCTATTCGGTGAGTTGACATGACCGGTTCCGATGAAACCTTGGCCACCTTCCTAGGAAGCCCTTGTCCACTCCCAACCCAGCGTGGCCACACTCCAAGACCTACGTCACCAACAGGACCCTTCTTTCGCCTGTCTAAGGCGCATACCTCAGCAGCCCTCACGTAACATGATCTCTGAACACCGCTACTCACGCAGTGGCCGTACACAACACCAGGAGACTGATATGAAACCCCTCTGGACCGCACTGGCCGCGACGCTCGTCGTGCTCGCCGCCCCCGCCGCTTTCGCTGGCGAGGGCTGGATCGAGGACTTCGACGAGGCCGCCGCCCTCGCAAAGAAGGAGGGCAAAGACCTCCTCGTCGACTTCACCGGCAGCGACTGGTGACCGTACTGCGTACGCCTCCGTGAAGAGGTGTGGGAAGCAGAAGGGTTCGCTGAAGCCGCTGGCAAGAAGCTCATCTTCGTCTCGCTGGACTTCCCGCGAGACCCTGAGATCAAGGCCAAGGTCCCGAACCCCGAGCGCAACGACGAGCTCAAGGACAAGTACGGGATCCGTGGTTTCCCCACGGTCCTCGTCATGACCCCGGACGGTGAGGTCTTCGGAAAGACCGGCTATCGTCCCGGCGGCGCCGAGCCCTACGTCAAGCACCTCGACGAGATGCTCGAGACGGGAAAGAAGGACCTCGCTGATGTCCAGAAGCTCACCAAGGCGCTCGACCGCGCTGAGAAGCAAGAGGACAAGGACCGCGCCATCGACGCGATCATTGGCAAGCTCGCCAAGATGAACCCTGAGTCCCCCTTCATCGGACAGCTCGCTGACGTCGTCAGCCGCGTCTACCCGACCGCTGAAGGTGAGCGCCGCAAGGCCTGCGTAGCCGCTCTCGTGAACGCTGGGCGTGTCGACGCTGACCTCCTCGCCGCCGCGAAGGAGATCGACCCTGACGGCTCTGCAGGCACCTGGATCGGCGCTGTCGCAGCGATGGCTGAGAACGTCAACTCTGACGAAGCCCTCGAGGTCGCCATGACCGCGATCACTGAGCTCTTCGACACCGTGAAAGAGGTCCCCGCTGATAAGGGCAAGTTCCTCTGCGCCAACATGTCTTTCTGGAGCTTACGCATGAAGGAAGACGAGGCCGCCGCGGTGAAGTGGGCTGAGCGCGGGCTCGCCATGGTCAAGGACAGCGAAGACCCCCAGGACGAGCGCCTGCGCTCCTTCTTCGAGGACATGCTCGACGAGTAATTCGACCTGTCTCTTCAGTCACGGCGCGGAGTCGAGGTCACCTCGGCTCCGCGCCTTCTTCTTGGATCCGCACCTCGCCTAGCACAGGATCACTCCATGACTTTGAAGCGCACCCACAAGCTGAGCGGGCTCTGCCTGCACGACCGCGAACATCAGGTCCCCCTCGATCACGCTGAGCCCACCGGCGAGTCGATCACTGTCTTCACGCGCGAGGTGGTTTCGGAGTCGAGGCAGTCCGAAGACCTCCCCTGGCTCCTCTTCCTCCAAGGTGGCCCAGGCTTCCCGTCGCCCCGCCCGATGGACGCCAGCGGCTGGCTCGGCTCGGCTGCTGAGCGCTTCCGCGTCGTCCTCTTGGATCAGCGTGGCACCGGCCAGAGCTCGCCCCTTCACGCAGACGTCGTGACCGCGCGCGGTGACGCGCAAGCCCAAGCGGACTTCCTCTCGCTCTTCCGCTCAGACTCAATCGTCGAGGACTGCGAGCTCATCCGGCACGAGCTCACCGGCGGCAGGCCGTGGACGACCCTCGGTCAGAGCTACGGGGGCTTCTGCACCGTCCGCTACCTCTCCGCTCACCCCGAGGGCTTGCGAGCCTCCCTCATCACGGGCGGACTGCCCCCCTTAGAGGCGCACCCTGACGACATCTATCGCCGCACCTACTCGATCTGCGCAGACAAGAACCGCAGCTGGCACGAGCGCTACCCCATCGACGATGAGCGCGCGCGCGCCATCCTTCGGCGCCTGTCCGAGGATGAGGTCCGCCTGCCCTCTGGCGACCAGCTCACCGCGCGCCGCTTCCAACAGCTCGGCATGCACCTCGGCATGAGCGACGGTCGTGAGGCGATCCACTACCTCCTAGAGAGCGCCTTCCCCGCAGGCGCGACCGACCCGGTCTTTCACCACGGCTTCCTGCGCGGGTTCGAGAACTCGCTCAACTTCGACACCAACCCGATCTTCACGCTCTTACACGAGGCCTGCTACACCCAGGGCTTCGCCTCGAGCTGGTCGGCGGAGCGCGTCCGCGCAGAGTTCCCTGAGTTCCACCTCCAGCCAGGAGAGCCCGTCTTCCTCACTGGCGAGATGACCTGGCCAGGCTCCCTCGGCGAGCTCTCCGCGCTCGAACCGATGCAGGAGGTCGGAGAGCTCCTCGCGGCAAAAGACGACTGGCCCATGCTCTATGACCGAGATGCTCTAGCAGAGAATGACGTCCCCGTGGCAGCGGCTGTCTATGAGAACGACATGTACGTCGAGCGCGAGTACTCGCTAGAGACCGCCGCCGCCATCCGCGGCGCAGCGGTCTGGCGCACAGCCGACTATGAGCACAACGGCCTCCGCGTAGACGGCCCGAAGATCTTCGAGCGCCTCCTCGCGATGACCCGCAGCTAGTCAGTTCAGCGGGCGGATGAAGAGGTTGCGGAAGCGGGCGTAGTCGTCTCCTGAGGAGTTGCCCGCGCCGTGACGCTGGAGCCCGATGAAGCCGGTCGCGACGCGCTCCTTGAAGGGCGGCGCCCCCTCGACCTTGTGCGTGTCGATGTCGTGGATCTGCTTCCCGTTCAAGCGCACCGTCATACGGCTCCCGCTGTAGTAGACGTCGTAGGTGTTCCACTCTCCGAGCGGACGTAGGGCGTCCTTGGTGTCCGGCGCCTTCACGCCGTAGAGGCCCGCGGTGAACTGATACGCGCTGAGCTTCGTGTCGTGGTCCTCCTCGAAGTGAAAGTCGTCGAGGATCTGGAGCTCGCAGCCTGTGTAAGCCGGATCCTTTCCGTTGCGCGCGCCGCGCAGAAAGAGACCAGAGTTGGCGCCGCGATCGATCTGGAAGTCCAAGCGCAGCTGGAAGTCTTGGAAGTCCTCGGTCGTCTCTAAGTGACTCGAGGAGCCCTTGTTCATGAAGCAGAGCTCGCCGTCTCTCGCCTCATAGCCGGTGTAGCCGCCGTGCGCCTTCCAGCCAGTGAGGTCTTCACCGTTGAAGAGCGAGCGCCAACCTGCGGCCTCCCCAGTCTCAGTGAGCTCGAGGAAGCCAGCCTCTCCTCGCGCCCCTTCGACTGCTTCAAAGGGCTCGCCGCTGGGGAGCTCTCGCAGGCGCAGCTTACGGAACATGACCTTGCTCCCCTCCGGCGCGCCTGCCGAGCCGTGTACCTGCAGCCCGAGCTTGCCGCGCTTCGCGAAGTTGCCGCTCGAGTCGGGGAGGCGGTAGTCCGTGAGGAGCTCCCCGTTCATCCAGCAGACCAAGTGCATCGGCGTCCCCTCACAGCGCAGCTTGAAGTGGTTCCACTCGTCGCGCTTGAAGCGATCGCTCCCGGTCCAGTTGTGCTGGTAGAAGCCGTCGGAGTAGATCGCGCCGACCTCGCCGCCCGGCCGGTAGTCGATCGTGATCTGAGCGCCCTGCTTGTTCCCCTCGGAGCGCGGCGTCATGCGCGGGAAGATCCCCGAGTCGAAGGGGTAGGAGATCCAGGCCTCAAACTCGACCTCGAAGCTCTCGTACTCCTTCTCGGTGTAGATCAAGCCGCCGGCGCCGCCGGCGCCCTCACGGCCTACGATCGCCCCGCCCTCGACCGTCCACTCCGCTCCGCCGTCATAGCGGCCACCCTTGGTGGTCCAGCCCTCCAAGGTCTGGCCATCAAAGAGCTCGACCCACTCCGCCTCCGGAGATGTGACGCCGCTCGAGAGGAGGAGGGTGAGAGAGAGGGCTGCGAGGGAGAGGTGTTGCATGGGGCGCTCCTAGCTTTGGGCTCCCACATCCTACGGGGAGGCTCATCCGCACGCGTGAGACTCCGAGCAAGCTCTCGTTAGAGAAGGTGTCCTCTAGTAGCCAGATATGACGCTCTTGACTAATCTTGACCCTGCTCGCGCCCTTGACACCCTCTCATGACCGCAACCAGGACCCTCCTCGCCACCCTCGCCTTCGGGCTCTTGGCGCCCCAAGCCTCAGCCCAGCACGGCGATGAGGACGGCGCTCGGCTGTACGTCGAAGAGATCGAGCCGCTGTTCGAGGAGCACTGCTTCAGTTGTCACGGAGGCGGGAGGCGCGTCAAAGGTGGCTTGAACCTCACCACCCGCGCAGGGCTCTTAGCGGGCGGCGACCTCGGCCCTGGGCTCGATGAGGGGAGCCCCGAGCGGAGCCTCCTGCTCGCGATGACGAGCTACAAAGACATCGACCATGAGATGCCCCCCAAGGGCAAGCTCCCGGGGGAAGCCTTAGACCTCCTCGAGCGCTGGGTCCACATGGGCGCGCCCTACTCTGGCGACGCAGCGCACGCAGGCCTAGAGGAGGCAGAGGAGCACAAGGGCCGAGACGACGGGATGGAGGGCTGGTCTTATAAGCCGCGCACGGAGCCCGCAGTCCCGCTGGTCGAGCAGAGTGACTGGGTCTCCAACCCTATCGACAACTTCCTGCTGTCCAAGCTCGAGGAGGCCTCACTAGCGCCCGCGCCAGAGGCGTCACGAGTCGCCCTCATCCGACGCGCGAGCTACGACCTGACGGGGCTACCCCCCACCCCTGAGGAGGTCGAGGCCTTCCTCCAAGACACAGAGCCCGGCGCTTGGGGGCGGCTCATCGATCGTCTCCTCGCCTCACCCCACTACGGAGAGAAGTGGGGCCGCCACTGGCTAGACCTCGTGCGATACGCCGAGACAAACGGCTTCGAGAGAGACTCCGACAAGCCGATGATGTGGCGCTATCGCGACTATGTCATCCGCGCCTTCAACGAGGACAAGCCCTACGACCGCTTCATCCAGGAGCAGCTCGCAGGCGACGAGCTCGACGACGCCGATGCAGACTCGATCATCGCGACCGGCTTCATGCGCCTGCATCAGTGGGACGACGAGCCCGGCGCCGGCTTCCTGCAGCACAAGTACGACAACCTCGACGACGTCGCCAAGACCGCCTCAGAGGCCTTCTTGGGCATGACGATGGGCTGTGCTCGCTGCCACGACCACAAGGGCGACCCGATCACACAGAAGGAGTACTTCTCCTTCCTCTCCTTCTTCCACGGCATCCGCCCGATCGTCCGCGGCGGAGACAACCTCGTCATGGCGATGAGCGACGAGCAGATGCGCGCCTATGAAGAGGCGGTCGCGAAGAAGGACCGTGAAGAGCGTGACATGGCCGCGTCGCTGCGCGAGCTCGAGGGGATCTTCTGGGATCGCTACACGAAGAAGGAGGGCGCCGTCGGTGACCTCGCGAGCATGGAGCCCGTGCGCTATCGCTTCTATCGCGAGACCTGGAGCAAGCTCCCCAACTTCGAGATGTACCTCCACGAGGACGAGGGTCAGCTGCCGAGCGGCTTCTTCGACATCTCCCCCGCGACGCGGAACAACTCCTTCGGCTTTGTCTTTGAATCCAACCTCCGCGTCCCGCGCGGTGGTGACTACCTCTTCCAGCTCGACACAGACGACGGGTCGAGGGTCCTCATCGATGGCGAAGAGGTCGTGCGCTACGACGGGATCCACGGCCTCGGCACCGTGAGGGAGGCCGTCGCGACCCTCGAGGCTGGGATCTCGCCGATCAAGCTCGAGTTCTTCCAAGGCTCCGGCGCCAAGGGTCTCCGCGCTTGGTGGGCCTCGGCTGACGCGCTCCGCTGGCAGTACACCACTGAAGACCCGGGCGAGGGTTGGGAGCAGCCCGGCTTCGACGACTCTGAGTGGGAGACGGGCCTCGGCGGCTTCGGCGACAAGAACGTGCGCCCGCCGCGCTCCATCATCCGCACACAGTGGGACACCCCTGAGATCTGGTTGCGCCAGCGCTTCTGGTGGGACGGCGAAGAGGACGATGAGCTCGCCTTCGCCTTCTATCACGATGACGATCTGCGGGTGTATGTGAACGGCGCCCTGGCGCTCTCACGCGAGGGCTACATCGTGGACTACGCCGTCGCGGCCTCGACCCCGGAAGGTCAAGCCGCGCTGAAGCTCGGCTGGAACGACCTCGCCGTCTCCTGCAACCAAGACTTCGGCGGACGCTACGTCCAAGTGCGCCCCATCAAGCGCACCGAGGCCTTGACCTCAACGCCCCGAGACCTCGCCTTCGGGCGCATGCCCCTCTCCCGTGAAGCGATGAACGGCGCAGGGGTCGACCCCAAAGACCTCATGGCGGACTTCGGTCACGAGGTCATGACCGAAGAGGAGATCACTCGATACGAAGAGACCACGGAGCGCCTCGAGTCGAGCCGCAGCCGCCAAGTCCCAGCCGAGAAGGCCTTCGCGATCATCTCTGACGGTCCGCGACCCCAAGATCTGCACGTCCACATCCGCGGCAACGCGTCCTCACCTGGCGAGAAGGTGGAGCCCGACTTCCCCGACTGTGTAGACGACAGCGTCGTCTTGGTCCCAGAGCCAACGGAAGATGCCAAGTCCTCTGGCAGGCGGCGCCACCTCGCTGAGTGGATTAGCTCCCCAGAGAACCCTCTCACAGCCCGCGTCATGGTGAACCGCCTCTGGCAGCACCACTTTGGGAGAGGCATCGTCAGCACCTCGAGCGACTTCGGCGAGCTAGGGCAGAGGCCCACGCACCCCGAGCTCCTCGACTGGCTCGCGAACGACTTCGTCGCGAGCGGCTGGAGTCTCAAGGCGATGCATCGTCGGATGATGAGCTCGAGCGCCTACCGCATGTCGAGCATCGCCAGCGAGGACGCCGCCGTGCGTGACGCAGAGAACAAGCTGCTCTCGCGCTTCGAGCTGCGTCGCCTCGGCGCAGAAGAGGTTCGCGACGCGATCCTCGCCACGAACGGCACCTTGAACCCCCAGATGTACGGGCCGAGCATCTACTCGATGATGCCCGAAGAGGCCCTCGCGACCTCCTCGAGGCCCGATAGCGTCTGGGGCAAGTCGCCAGAGGATCAAGTGCGGCGGCGCAGCGTCTACATCAAGATCAAGCGCTCCCTCACGACCCCGCTCCTCGCCGCATTTGACGTCGCAGACACAGACCAGTCCTGCCCCGAGCGCTTCGTCACGACTCAGCCCGCGCAGGCGCTCGCGCTCCTGAACGGTGACTTCATTAACAAGCAAGCGCGCCTCTTCGCTGAGCGGCTCAAGAGAGACGCTGGCGACCGGCTCGAAGACCAGATCCGTCGTGGCCTGCACCTCGCCCTAGGGCGCGAGCCCGAAGAGCGAGAGGTCCTGCTTCACGCCTCCTTCACGAACCGCCTGCAAGCCGAGCAGGGCCTCTCTGCAGAGCAGGCGCTGGTGGATTTCTGCCTCGTGACATACAACTTGAATGAGTTCATCTACCTCGACTGACCTATGAGCCAAGAGCAGAACAGCTTCTCCCGCCGCGCATTCCTGCGCTCAACGGGCGCCTTAGCGGCCTCTGCCCCCTTCGCGGGGGACGGCCTAGGTGGCTTCGCGAACCCGCTCTCAGCTGTCCCCTCGCCGCTCCTCGCCAAGGCGAAGAACGTGATCTTCCTGTTCATGTATGGCGGTCCGAGCCACATGGACACCTTCGACTACAAGCCGGAGCTCTATCCCCTCGACGGCAAGACCATCAAGGTGAAGACCCGCGGCCGCGGCGGTACGAAGAACGAGGGGCGCGTCGTCGGGCCGAAGTGGAGCTTCAAGCAGTACGGCGAATGCGGTCAGTGGGTCTCCACCCTCTTCCCGAACCTCGCGACCTGCGTAGACGACATGGCATTCGTCCACTCGATGTACGCAGACTCGCCGATCCATGGCTCGGCGATGTTCATGATGAACTCGGGGCATCTCTTCAGCGGCAAGCCCTGTGTCGGCTCTTGGGTCTCTTATGGGCTCGGCTCACAGAACCGCGACATGCCTGGCTTCGTCGTCATGCTCGACGACACCGGCGGCCCGATCAGCGGCGCGAAGAACTGGTCGAGCGGCTACATGCCCGCGACCTTCCAAGGCTGCGTCGTGCGGGCGACGGGAAATCCGATCATGGACCTCGCGCCCGTAGAGGGCATGAGCCGCGAACGTCAGCGCGCCCACCTCGATCACCTGCGCCGCATGAACGAGGAGCACCTCGACCGCAACGACGGCAACTCTGACCTCGCCGCGCGCATCGCGAGCTATGAGCTCAGTTACCGCATGCAGTCCGCTGCGCCGGAAGCCTTCAAGCTAGGTGATGAGCCGGTCGAGACGCAGGAGCTCTACGGGGTCGACAACCCAGAGACCAACGAGTTCGGTCGCAAGTGCCTCCTCGCGAGGCGCTTAGTTGAGCGCGGTGTGCGCTTCGTGCAGATCTACTCAGGCGGTCACCACAACGACAACAACTGGGACGCCCACGGCGATCTCAAGATCAACCACGACAGGCACGCTGGGCGCACGGACAAGCCCATCGCGGGCCTGATCAAAGACCTGAAGCGCCGCGGCATGCTCGATGAGACCCTGATCGTCTGGACTGGTGAGTTCGGTCGTCAGCCCACCGCCGAGTACGCCACGGGCACCGGCCGAGACCACAACTCATATGGCTTCACGCTCTGGCTCGCGGGCGGCGGGGTCAAAGGTGGCACGAGCGTCGGACAGACGGATGAGCTCGGTAGCGCAGCGGTCACAGACCGCTTCCACGTGAAGAACCTCCACGCGACGATCCTGACCCAGCTCGGCTTCGACCCGAACGTGCTCTCCTTCAACTTCGGCGGGCTCGAGCAGCGCCTCGTGGGCGTCGAGGGCGCAGAGCCCATCCGTCAGATCATTTGATCGCCTGGGCGCCCTAGAGAGGGCATGTGTCAGGGGGTAGCCGACCTCAGCATGGGTCGCTGCTAGACTCCTTGGGCTGTGAACGCTTGGCTCCTCACCCTCGCCCTGTTCGGCTCAGCGCCGCTGCTCCCTAGCTCTTCTCAGAGCGAATCGGGAGTCGTCGCACACTGGATCTATAGCGCGGAGCACTACTCATCCGGCGCCTTCCAGCCGCTCAAGGGAGAGTGGGCGATGCCCTACGCCTCGCCTAGCTTCTTCGGCGAGGAGAAGGTGCAGTCGCTCCTCTTGCCGCCAGGGGCGCCGCTCATGAGCGCTAGCGCTAAGCTCCCCGCTGGCGCGCTCCCGAGAGAGGAGGTGACGATCGAGGCCTGGGTCGCGGTCGACGCCTACATCGCTTGGGGAGGGATCTTCTCCGCCTTAGAAGACAACGGCAGCCACGAGCGCGGCATCCTCCTCGGCAGCAGAGACCGCTCCTTCTGCTTCGCGGTCGCGAGCAAAGACACGGGCACCCTCACCTACCTCTCGTCGAACAAGACCTTCAAGCTCGGGACTTGGTATCACGTGGTCGGGACCTACGACGGCGAGGTGATGCGCCTCTACCAAAACGGTGAGCTGGTCAACGAGTCTGACTCTCAGTCCGGAGAGATCCTCTACGAAGACCAGCACACCCTCGCGACCTGCTCCTACAAGGATCAAAACGAAGAGTACCGAGTCGTCGGCGCCGCGCACGAGGTGAAGCTCTATGACGACGCCTTGAAGGGTGGCGACATCGAGCGCCGCTACAAGAAGCTCGCTGGCAAGCTCCCCGCTGCGAGCGGCGGGACCATGAACGGTCTGCCGGAAGAGGAGGGCACGCCGCTGCACGAGCTCCAGCCCGCGATCAACCAGGCGATCACTGACGGCGTTGACGTCCTCCTCATGAGCCAGCACCGCGACGGCTCTTGGGACTACCACTTCAGCGGCTTTCGCAACGGCACGACCTCGCTCTGCGTCTACACCCTTCTGAAGTGCGGGCTCAGCGCTGACCACCCGTCCGTCGTCCGCGGCCTGCAGTTCCTCCGGCGCCGCGACCCCGTCAAGACCTACTCAGCTGGATGCCAGCTGATGGCGATCGGAGCGACAAAGGATGAAGCCAATCAGGAGTGGGCGCAGGAGCTCGTGGACTTGCTCTTGGATTGGGAGAGCGATGTGGTGCCAGGCTCATGGGCTTACCCGGCGGGCAAGGCGGACCTCTCCAACGCGCAGTTCGCCTGCCTCGGCTTCTGGGGAGCCTCAGAGGTTGGCGTCGAGGTCCCTGCCAAGACCTGGCGGCGCATCGTTCAGACCGCCTACGAGAAGCACCAGGGCAATGTTGAGGAGGTTGAGTGGGAGGGCGGGGATGCCCAGCGCAGCGGCAAGCGCAAGATCGCGGGGTACTACTACTACCCCGACAATCGCGCGCCATGGATCGAGTCAGGCTGCATGACGACCGCGGGCCTGTGCACGGTCGGGATCCCGATGATGCTCCTCGACAAGAAGCTCGGCGCCCGTCACATCCAGATGTTCATGAAGAGCAGCCAGCTGGGCCTTGGCTGGATGGAGCACTACTACGACGAGGTGATGAGGGGAGACCGCCGCCACCAGCGAGAAGGTGACGTCGACAAGTCCGCGCCGGGAGTCAACGGGGACAACTTCTACTACTACATCTACGGGCTCGAGCGCGTCGGCGCCTTCTTCAACACCGAGTACATCGGCGACAACCCTTGGTACCGAGACGGCGCTGAAGAGCTCCTCAAGCGGCAAGGTGACCCCGGAGTCTGGCGCAACACGAAGGACTCTTGCTTCGCCTTGCTCTTCCTGCGGCGCGCCTCCGCACCTCGTCAGTCAGGCAGCGCAGCCAACCGCGACGGGAGCGTCTTCGCTGACTCCACGGGAGAGGTTCACATCCGCGCTACCGGGACAAAGAAGATGACCTTTTGGATCGAGGGCTTTGACGAGAGCATCCTCTCCGAGTTCGATGAAGAAGGTCGGCCCTGGAGAGGCGTCCGCGTAGTGAAGGTCGAGTACCTCGCCGACGGTCAGGTCGTCGCGACGGTCACGGGTGATCCGACACAGTCGTGGCGTGGCGAGCGATTCGCCGCCCAGCACAGCTTCGAGCTCCCTGGCGAGCACGTGCTGCAGGCTCGAGTGACCGTGGTGAAGCCTGAGGGAGACCCGGAATACCCTTCCAAGACAGAGCCCTTCCGCTCGGTCTCGCTGAAGATCAAGACCAAAGACTCTCCTGAGGACTGGATGGCGGACAACCTCAACTTCAACGCTGAGAACCTCCTGAACCACCAAGAGGTCACAGCGAGAGCTTCCAGCCAGCACAGCGGAGACACCGCCCCTGCCAACGCCTGTGACGAGCCACACCTCACCCGCTGGGTCTCCGGCGCGGATGACAAGTCTCCGTGGATCCAGCTCTCGCTCTCACGCAGAGCGCGCGCCAACACGCTCCTCCTCGCGCAAGCCAACAGCGCCCTCTCGCTCCGCAACCACTTCGGCGCGATCAAGCGCGCCGCCGTCAGTATCAACGATGAGGATCCGATCGAAGTCGACATGGGCTCAGACGAGATGAAGATGATCCAAGTCGACCTCGGCAAGACGCTCCGCATCAGCACGATCAAAGTCAGCGTCCTCGAGTACAGCCCCGGGAGCGAAGTCCACGGAGTTGGCTTCTCCGGGATCGAGCTCTACCGCTTGAAGTAACCCCGGCCGCAGGAACCTCATGCGCCTCATCGAGCGCGTGGGCAAGAACACGAGCAAGCTCCCCTTGGCCTTTGAAGGAGTCGACGACGCGGTGCTGATTCAGGCCATGAGCCTACTGAGCGACGTGGGCGTCGACGCCTTGGCAGACCTCGGTGATGCGCGTACTTCAGAGTTAGCCTACTTCGAGGCCTACTGGTCCACGCACTGAGTCAGCGCTCGACCGCCTGACCAGCTCGCTCCCACGCCTCAAAGCCGCCCGTGAGGTCCACAAGGGGCGCCTTGTTCGTCTGTGCGATCAGGCTCGCTGCGATCAGCGAGCGGTAGCCTCCCTGGCAGTGGATGACATGTGGCCCGTCTACAGGCGCGGCTGCTGCCATCTCTTGAGGTCGCTGCAGAGGCAAGTTCAGAGCGCCCGCGATGCGCCCCGCCTCGAACTCTCCCTCTGCGCGCACGTCGATGACGGCGAGCTCTCCGTCCTCTCCCAAGATCGCAGCGAGGCTCGCTGCATCCACGCGCTGGACACGCTCGAGGTCTCCTCGGCCCGCGAGAGCCTGCGCAGGGTCCTCCAAGAAGCCGCGCACTTTGTCGTAGCCGATCCGGCCGAGGCGCGTCACCGCCTCCTCCTCCGTGCCAGACTCCGAGATGAGGACGAGCTCTGCGTCTGGAGAGATCACTGTGCCCACCCAGCTCGCAAAGCGCCCCCCTAGACCGACGAAGATCGCGCCAGGCAAGAAGCCCGCGGCGAAGGCGTCCCCGTCGCGAGTGTCGAGGAGCACCGCGCCCTCTGCCTGCGCCGCGAGCGCCTCTTCGATCGAGAGCGGACGCAGCGCCTGAGCGAGGGTCTCCTTGAGCAGCGGCCGCTCGCGCTTGTTGAGCGCGGCGTCATGCCCAAAGTATTGAGGCGCGGGCCGCTGCCCCGCCGTGACGACGGAGACGAAGGCCTCCTTGGTCATGTCTTGCAGCGCATAGTTCGTCCGGCGCTGCTGGCCGATCGTGCAAGAGAGCGCGGTTGAGAGGTTCTTTCCGCAGGATGAGCCTGCGCCGTGCCCCGGATAGACGACCGTCTCGTCTGGGAGCGTGAGTAGCTTCTGGTGGACTGAGTCGTAGAGAGCGCCAGCGAGGTCTTCAGCCGTGACGCCGACGGAGGACATCAGGTCAGGCCTGCCCACGTCCCCGATGAAGAGAGTGTCACCTGTGAGGACCGCGCGCGGCTCGTCCTCGCTGTTGTCTCGCACCGTGTAGGACACGCTCTCAGGGGTGTGGCCTGGCGTCGCCAAGGCCTGGATCGTCACAGCGCCTAGCCTCAGCTCAGCTCCGTCCTCGAGCGGCTCGAAGTCGAACTCCGCGCTCGCAGCGGCGCCGAGGTGAAGGGCCGCGCCGGTCTCGGCGGCGAGCTCGAGGTGTCCAGCGAGGAAGTCCGCGTGGAAGTGAGTCAGCAGGACGTGGCGAATCTCTACGCCGTGCTTCGCCGCCGCCTGCTTGTAGACCTCAACGTCACGCCTTGGATCTACAACCGCAGCGACGCCGGCCTCTGCGTCGCCGATCAGATAGCTCGCCTGGCTGAGGCAAGCGAGGTAGTGCTGCTCGAGGATCACCGCGGCTCAGGAGCTCGGCTGCTCCTTGATGTGCAGGTCGCGCTGCGGGAACGGGATCTGGATCCCCTCTTCGCGCAGCCGGTTCAGGATGGAGCAGAGGAGGTTGTCGAGCAGCAGACCTCTAGCCTCCGGCGACTCCGCCCAGACCAAGAGCTCGAAATCGAGGCTGGACGGTCCAAAGGCTCGGAAGCGAAGGCGCGGCGACGGTGTGTCGCAGACGAGCGACTCTGCCTGAGCGACCTCCATGACGACCTCGCGGAAGCGGTCTACGTCTGTGCTATATGCGACGCCAACCGGCACGCGAACGCGCATCTTGGGGCTGGGACCAGCGGTCTGGTTCACGATCTGCGCCGCGCCGATGACGGCGTTGGGGATCGTGATCTCGATCTCGTCACGCGTCACGACGCGCGTCGAGCGCAGGCCGATGCTGGTCACCTCTCCGCGGGTCCCGCCCGAGGCGCTGTCCAAGACGATGTAGTCGCCGATCCGGTATGGCGCATCAGCGATGATGAAGACCCCTGCGAAGAGGTTTGAGAGGGTGTCCTTCGCCGCGAAGCTGATCGCGAGGCCGGCGATGCCCGCGCTCGCGAGCCAGGCGTCTGTGTTGACGTCCCAGACGAGGATCACGAGGTAGATCCCGACCCCAAAGAGCAGGAGCTTGGAGAGGTTCGAGAAGAGCGGGAAGGTCCGGCTCTCGACGATCTTGAACTTGCCCTTGTTCGAGCTCGCGTAGCGCAAGAGCCCGTCGACCAAGTGCAGCACTCCGACGCTCCAGATCAAGACCAGCAAGGTCTGGATCACCCGCAAGACCATGAGTCGCGCGCTGGGTTCCTCCAGCTCGAGGTGGACCGTCGCGACCCAGAAGCCGTAGAGCACCGTCGTCTTCACGATCGGGCCTGAGAGGTGTTTGAGCGCGAGGTCGTCTAAGGGGGTGTCGCTGTTCTTGACCCAGACGCTCAGGGTCGCGCGCAAGACCCAGTCCACGAGCTTGCCAAAGAGGAGCGCCGCGAGGATGACGACCACCGCTCCCGCGAGGGGGTTCTCGATGACGTCGCCTAGCTGCTTGGAGATGAGCTGACTCAGAGCGCCACCCTGCGCGGCGAGCTCCGCCGCACCCTCCTCAGCACCTCCTTCGAGCCCGAAGGGCTGAGCTGTCACTAGCGCCTCTGTCTTTAGGACCATGCCGTGCAACCTACTCCTCAGAGGGGGCAGGTTCCACGGAGACCTCAGCGACCTCGAAGCTCTTCGATCGCCCAGCGGACGCCCTCTGCCACAGTCTGAGGGCTCACTTCGAGGACATCGCTCCCGAGATCGGAGCGTGTGATGTGCTGTACCGTCGCCTGAGGGTGCATAGAGGATGCGAGCTCGCTGTGTAACTCCTCCCAGAGAGCGGTGTCCTCCCTCCTCCGGCCGGCCGCCTCGTCGCGCTCATCGAAGCGGGTACAAGAGAGGATCCACACAGGCATCGCAGGGAGGATGGGCAGCCGCTTCATACGGTCCGCTTCCTCCTCAAGCTCAGCGAACTCTCTGCGAGTGCCCTCGGGGAGCAGGTTCACCTCCTTGTGGAAGGCGTCTCCCATCTCGCGCCACTCGGCAGTCGAGCGCGTCAGACGCAGCCGCCTCAACCAATCCTCATGGCTCGGATCGATGAGGACCATCGCGGCGACCTCGTCGCGGTGCATGGCAGCGAAGGCCCGCGTGTGGAAGGCGCCCACCGCGTTACCGACGAGCACATAAGGCGGCTCGACCTCGAGAGCCTCGAGCACGATCCGCAGCTCCTCGACAATCCTCGGAGAGCCGCGCCCCACGAGCCCGAGCTCGGAGCTCCCGAGGCCAGGCCGCGACCACGTGACGACTCGAGCCTCCTTCGAGAGCTCATCAACGACCCCCTTCCAAGCTCGCAGGTCCTGCCCCGCTCCCCCATCGAGGACTACCACCGGCGCGAAGCGGGGGCCGACAACACGCGAGTGCACCCGGGTCCCCTGAACGTCGACCCAGACGTCTGGTCCCACGCTCGAACAAGAGGTCGCTAAGAGCAGAGCTGCGAGGAGGCGTGCCACAGGTTCAGCCTATCACCTCCGATAAGTGGTGAGGGGGAGGGCCTGAGAGCGGCCGCAGGGGTGTGTGCGGGCAGCCAAGGGGAGGATGCAGGAGACTCGTTATCAGCCTTGACCCCACAGCAGAGAGGAGGTCAGCGGCCGGACTTCGGCGCTCTTCCCCTCATCCCGCGAGAATCGGTTTATGATCGGGCCTATACTGATGTCTCTTGCAAGGTCCCACAGCGCGTGTCTCGGCAGGGCCTGCGCTGTTCGAAGAGCTCCCCATCATGTCTCAGCACCCCAAAGTCTCCCCCTCTGACACCTTCGTCCGCCGGCACATCGGCCCGACCCAAGACGACGTCGCCTCCATGCTCGAGGTCGTCGGGGCGTCCTCCCTCGGTGAGCTGGTCGACCAGACCCTCCCCGCAGACATCCGACTCGGTCGGGAGCTCGCCCTCGGGCGTGAGCGCGGCGAGCAGGGCCTGCTCAAAGAGCTCAAAGAGCTCGCGGACAAGAACCAGGTGATGACCTCCTATATCGGGATGGGTTACTCACCCTGCATCACCCCGCCGGTGATCCTGCGCAACGTGTTGGAGAACCCAGCTTGGTACACGCAGTACACGCCTTACCAGGCTGAGATCAGTCAGGGTCGCCTCGAGGCGCTGCTTATCTTCCAGACGATGATCTCTGATCTCACTGGGATGGAGCTCGCGAACGCTTCGCTCCTCGACGAGGCCACCGCAGCTGCTGAGGCCATGGGCATGTGCCACTTGATCGCGAGGGGCAAGCGGGCGCGCTTCGTCGCCTCGGAGCGCTGCCACCCGCAAACCCTCGCTGTCCTCACGACCCGCGCCGAGACCTTGGGCATTGAGCTCGAGATCTGCGATGTCAGCGAGGCTGACTTCACGGGCGCCTCTGGCGTCTTGGTCCAATACCCCGACACCTACGGGCGTGCGTGTGGTGACCACCAAGCGACCGCTGATAAGGCCCATGAAGCCGGCGCGCTCTTTGTCGTCGCTGCAGACCTGCTCTCCCTCTGCGTGCTGCGCGCGCCGGGCGAGTTCGGCGCTGACATCGTGATCGGCTCAGCTCAGCGCTTCGGTGTGCCGATGGGCTTTGGCGGACCTCACGCCGCGTTCCTCAGCACAAGCGAGAAGTACAAGCGCCAGATCCCTGGTCGCATCGTCGGCCTGAGCCGGGACTCCAATGGAGAGCCCGCCTTGCGCATGGCGCTCCAGACTCGTGAACAGCACATCCGCCGCGACAAGGCCACGAGCAACATCTGCACCGCTCAAGTCCTCCTCGCGATCATGGCCGCCTTCTACGGCGTGTACCACGGACCCGAAGGGCTGCGGACGATCGCGAGCCGCGTGAACCGCCTCACCGAGGCGCTCCGAGCTGGTCTCAGGGCCCTCGGGCACGAGGTCGACGACGGCGTCGTCTTCGACACCCTGTGCGTCCGACCGGCAGGCGGCACCGAGAGCGTCCACGCCCTCGCCCGCAGCCGCGGGATGAACTTCAGAGAGCTCGACGATGAAGCGCTCTGCATCTCTCTCGACGAGACGACGCGCCAGGAAGACCTCTCAGCGATCCTCGCCGTCTTCGGCGGCGGTGACGCAGACCTCCACAAACTCTGCGACGAGGCGCCCGAGGGGCCTCCCGCGCCCTTCGCGCGTGAGTCGGCTTACCTCACGCACCCCAACTTCACGAGCTACCACTCCGAGCACGAGATGCTCCGGCTCTTGAACCGACTCGTCTCTCGCGACCTCTCGCTCACCACCTCGATGATCTCGCTCGGCTCTTGCACTATTAAGCTCACCGCGACCACCGAGATGATCCCGGTCACCTGGCCAGAGTTCGGCGGCCTCCATCCCTACGCGCCTGCAGAGCAAACGACCGGATACAAGGAGCTCGTTCAGAGCCTCGAGTCGATGCTGTGTGAGATCACTGGCTTCGACGCTATCAGCCTTCAGCCAAACGCTGGCTCTCAAGGCGAGTACGCCGGAATGCTCGCGATCCGCGCCTGGCATCAGTCGCGCGGAGACACAGCGCGCGACGTCTGTCTGATCCCGACCTCTGCGCACGGCACGAACCCTGCCAGCGCCGTCATGGCAGGCATGCGAGTCGTCGCGGTGAAGTGCGATGAGAACGGCAACGTCGACCTCGATGACCTGGAGGTCCGCGCCACAGAGCACTCCGACCGCCTCGCGGCGATCATGATCACCTACCCCTCCACCCACGGCGTCTTCGAGGTCGAGGTGCGGCGGATCTGCGAGGTCGTGCACGCGCACGGCGGCCAGGTGTACATGGATGGCGCGAACATGAACGCCCAAGTCGGCCTCTGCAGGCCCGGCGACATCGGCGCGGACGTCTGCCACCTCAACCTTCACAAGACCTTCTGCATCCCGCACGGCGGCGGCGGCCCTGGAATGGGTCCCATCGGCGTGGCGGCGCACCTCGCGGAGTTCTTGCCCGCTAGCCCGCTCACAGACAGGGCAGAGCATCAGCCCGGCGCCGTCTCAGCGGCCCCCTATGGCAGCGCGAGCATCCTCCCGATCTCATGGGCTTACATCATGCTGATGGGCGCAGAGGGACTGAGGCGCGCGACAGAGGTGGCGATTCTTAGCGCCAACTACATGGCCACACGCCTAGAGGAGCACTATCCCGTCCTCTATCGCGGCGCGAACGGGCGCTGCGCGCATGAGTTCATCTTGGACATCCGCCCCTTCGAGAAGTCCGCTCACATCGGCGCTGAAGACATCGCCAAGCGACTCATCGACTACGGCTTCCACGCTCCGACGATGTCATTCCCGGTCGCAGGCACCTTGATGATCGAGCCTACGGAGTCAGAGTCGAAGGCTGAACTTGATCGCTTCTGTGACGCCATGATCGGCATCCGTGAAGAGATCCGTGCTGTGGAAGAGGGACGCCTCCCCGCTGAAGACAACCCGCTGGTCAACGCGCCGCACACCGCGCGCGTCGTGACTGCAGATGAGTGGGAGCACCCCTACTCCCGAGAGGAGGCCGCTTGGCCTGCCCCATGGACGCTCGTCCACAAGTTCTGGCCCTACGTCGGCAGGGTGGACAACGGGTACGGTGACAAGCACCTCATCTGTTCATGCCCCTCAGTTGAAGAGCTCGCTGAGGAATCCAGCCCTGAGCCCGCGCTGGTCTGATCCTCCCGCAGGTTTGACCAGCGCTCTTCGCGCGGGACTCGCTCTGCGGAGTGCGCTTCAGCCGCCACCCAGCAGTCGCCCGAGCTCCTGCACACGTGCGTCACTCGCTCCCGCTCCTTGGCGCGCGCGCTGATACGCCTCGCCGGCTCTCTTGAAGTCGCCGAGCTCGACGAGTGAGAAACCGAGCTCACGCCAGACGTACTGCACGCTCTCGTCTGTAGCTAGGGCAGCCTCAAAGGCGCTGACGGCCTCTTGATGGCGGCCGAGCTCCTGACACACCTCCCCGAGGAAGATGTGGTGGATCGGGTCTTCTCCTTGGATCTGAACAGTCCGCTTGAGGTCTGCGTAGGCCTCGTTCCAGCGCTTGTAGCGCATGTAGGCCCGCGCGCGAACGAAACGCGTCTTCGCTACGTCCGGCCCGTAACGGACCGCTGCCTCCGCGTGCTGCAGGGCCTCGGCGTCCATCCCGAGCTCAAGCTCTGCGGCGGTCAGGTTGATGTATGCCGGGAAAGAGGTCGGCTCGAGCTCGATGAGCTTCAAGAGCACCTCGCGAGACTTCGCGTGCTGTCTCAGGTGCGTGTAGGCGACAGCGAGGTTGTTCAAGACGGCCTCGTCGTCCGGGTGCTGCGCGAGCAGCGGCTTCAAGAGCTGTACAGCCCTAGCGGGGTTGCCCCCGTTCACGTAGCTGATAGCCTCAGAGACGCGCGCGTGATAGCCAGTCTTGAAGCTCTGCAGCTTCACAGAGAGAGGGTCGGGGAGGTTCCTCGCCTCACCACCGAGGCCGAGAGTCAGCTCCCGCTCAGCCTCCTCTAGCTTTCCCTGGCCTCTCAAAGCCAAGCCCAGCGCGTAGTGCGCCCGCTTGAGGGTCGGCTCCATCGTGATCGCTTTGCGTGCGTCGAGTTCAGCCTCTCTCACCTCATCACGACCGAGGTGCACGAGCGCCATCCCCACAAAGGGGTCTGAGCTCGTCGGGTTGTACTTTGACGCGCTGCTGAAGTGAGACTCTGCGAGATCGAGCTCGCCCTCCTCCAAATAGGCCTCCGCGAGCTCGTGGTGCGCGGCGGCCAAGCTAGGTGAGGTCTCGACCGCCTGCTTGAAGAATGTCGTCGCCATGGCGATCTCGCCAGCTTGCCGGACACACAAGGCGCGGTGATAGATGTGCACCCCCTTCGTCGCAGCGTCTTGGTTGACCCCCGCTTGTGCCTGGAGCTGTAGCGCCTGATCCCAAGCCAAGCCTGCCTCATACCAGAGCTGGTTCGCTTCGTAAGCCAGGGCTAGGTCGACCCGCAGAGCAGCCTCCTCTGGGGCAGCCTTCACCTTGGAGAGCAAGCCCGAGATGAGGACACGCACCTCCTCATCCACGTCCTCGGACATGTTGATCTCTACGGGCGGGGGCGGCGGATCCCCACAGCCGGCCAGGCCGAAGCCAAACAGGACGATCCAGAGGGGCAGACGGCGCAGGTTGAAGGGTTTAGACATGAGGGTTTGGGGGGATGGGGGCCACTTGAGCCCGCTCCCATCAGGTCATCGGCTCTCAGCGGAGCAAAGCAGAGGGATGAACTGGTGACGGTTCTTACCCCGGACAGCGTCTGGGAACGGTGAGAGCGCCGTTCTTGTCCCTCCTGAGGGATCTGAGGGCCTCTCCCGGGCCGTTCATGCCTGTCTAGCTCAAGAGAGCACCCTCCGTTCTCCGAAAGCTAGATGTGGCCTGAATCCGAGGCCTCACCCCACCGTGAACACCCCCTCCCCTAGCTCCTTCAGCCCCGCAGAGCAGCACAGCTTCCCCTGGACTGGTCTGAGCGTGACGGTCGCAGTCTGTTGGATGCTCTCGCTGTCCTTCGACCTGCAGCCCCCGCTCTCCGAGGCCCCGGCAGAGGAGGAGACCGCTCTGGTCGAAGAGCTCTCAGAGGCCCTACCCCTCGCGAGCCTCTATAGCTCGACCCTGGAGTCTTGGTCATGGAAGTCAGAGCTCCTAGCGAGCTCTGCGCTTGGGAGTGAGTGAGATGAGCAGAGAGCCCCAAGGGCCCCGCGCCTTCGCCCTGCTGCACTTCGCCTCCTTCCTTGCCGTCAGCACCCTCTTGGCAGCTCTCGCCATACCCGCTTGGTTCGGGCGCGGCGACGTCACCCTTGAGCGTGCGGCGACCTTGCTCGCGAGAGACCTCCGCGCTGTCCAGAACCACGCGGTCATCTCTGGCGAAGACATCTACATCGACTTCCTCCCGCTGGGCGACGGCTATCGAGCGCTCAACGGAGACGGAGAGTCCGTCGCGCTCTTCCGTGACGGCCTCCCCCTCAGGCGCAGATACAACGGAGACGGAGTCTTCCAAGGAGTGCAGGTGAAGTCCGTCACACTCAGCGGCGGCGGCCCGCTCATCTACGACCCGAACGGCTTCGCCCTCGCGGGCGGAGAGATAACTCTCAGCCTCGGCGAGGACCTCGTCGTCGTGCACATCACTGAGGAGAGCGGCTGGATCTCGATCGACGGTCTCTCCAAGCCCTGGCGAGACTCTGGACACTGATCCACGGAGTCAGCCGGCCCTTAGGCCAATAAAAAAAGCGGGGCAGGCTCCAAGGAGCCTGCCCCGCAGGCCGTTACTGATGGTCAGACATCAGACGACGGGTCGGGAAAGGAGGCAGGGGTTCTTTCCCGACGGCCCTGGAATCTTGGCAGGGGGTGATTCCAGGGGGCTCAGGCTTGCGCCTGAGTTGGAGACGTCGGGCAACGTCTCCTGGGCACGAGTCGCCAAAGGCAGGGGAGGCAACTCGCGCACGAGGATTCTATGAGCCCGCCTTCGCGGGTGTCCACCCCTCGGATCAGCTCACGTTGGAGTCCGCCGACTCCATCCAGGCCTTCACTCCGCCACGCACAGCCTTCACCTCGGTAAATCCATGACCTATGAAGTAGCTCGCGACGTCGAGGCTGCGGTCGCCGTCTGCGCAGATGAACACAAAGCGGTGATCCTTCTCGCGCTCCATGTACTTTGCGGAATTGTTGTAATCCAGCAATTCAGCAGCCTCTACGCGCACTAACTCTTCTTCGCTCGGAGGCTGTACGTCGATGAAGGTGAACTCCTCTCCCGCGGCCAACCACTCACGAACTTGAGCTGGCTGGATTTGCGTCGTCTTATCAACCTGCTCTGAGAGGACGATCGTGTTCACCACCTCGTTCACGTCGAGGAGGTTGTGATCCTTGCAAACTTGCGCGAGCGTATCGGTCGGCTGGAAGCCACAAGAGGAGCAGCCGCCGACGTGATAGCGCTGAAAGAGGGCGCGCTGGGCTGAGGGAGCGACCTCCATGATCGACTCCATGGTCATCTCGGGCTGGATATCAAGCTGGATCTCGGTCACGTCTTCCTCTGGGTTCGGTCTGCTCTGGTGCTGATGACAATCTAACCCGCGCGTACGATCGGGCACAGCCCAAGCCGCAGATGACTCCAGATTCTGGCTCAGAGACGCCGCCTGGGGCCCATCCCCGCTAACCTCTGCGGGAGCAGCGACGCCAGAACACCCCGAAGGAGACAGAACTAGAGATGGCTGAGTCGAAGATCACACCCCGCGCCGAGGACTACGCACAGTGGTACCAAGACGTCATCGCCCAGGCCGAGCTCGCCGAGGCGGCGGGCGTCGTCAAGGGCTGCATGGTGATCAAGCCTCACGGCTATGCCGTGTGGGAGAAGATCCAAGCTGACCTCGACCGACGGTTCAAAGAGACCGGACACCAGAACGCGTGCTTCCCCCTCTTGATCCCGATGTCCTTCCTCGAGAAGGAGGCCGAGCACGTCGAGGGCTTCGCGCCCGAGCTCGCTGTCGTGACACAGGCTGGAGGCAAAGAGCTCGAGGAGCCCTACGCCATCCGCCCGACCTCAGAGACGATCATCGGTCACTTCTTCTCCAAGTGGATCGACTCACACCGAGACCTCCCGCTCCTCATCAACCAGTGGGCGAACGTCATGCGCTGGGAGCTGCGCACCCGCATCTTCCTGCGCACGGGCGAGTTCCTCTGGCAGGAGGGACACACGGCGCACTCCACGCACGCCGAGGCTCAAGAGGAGGTGCGGCGTATGCTCGACATCTATCGCGACACCTGTCACGAGGTCCTCGCTGTCCCGGTGATTCGCGGAGAGAAGACCGCGAACGAGCGCTTCGCTGGCGCCGTCGAGACGCTCTGCGTTGAGGCGATGATGCAAGACGGCAAGGCGCTACAAGCCGGCACCAGCCACGACCTCGGTCAAAACTTCGGCAAGGCCTTCGACGTCATGTTCCAGAACGAGAACGGCGAGCGAGAGTACGTCTGGCAGACCTCTTGGGGTGTCTCCACGCGCTTGGTCGGCGCAGTGATCATGTCGCACTCTGACGATGACGGCCTCGTGCTCCCCCCGCGCCTCGCGCCCATCCACGTCGTCATCGTTCCGATCTTCCGGAAAGACGAAGAGAAGACCGCCGTCATGGAGGCGGCGAACAAGATCGCCGCAGAGCTCCGAGAGGACGGGCTCAGCGTGAAGGTCGACGACAGAGAGGGCCTCAAGCCTGGCGCGAAGTACTACGAGTGGGAGCGCAAGGGCGTCCCCATCAGGCTCGAGCTCGGCCCCCGAGACCTCGAGTCTCAGTCCGTCATGGCGAAGATGCGACTAGCAGAAGCCGACGAGCGCGGCCGCCCGCAGAAGCTCACCCTCCCCATGGCTGACCTCGGCGTCTCTATCGGGAGGCTGCTCGATGAGTTCCAGGAGAAGCTCTTCAATGACGCCCTCGCTCGTCGAGAGGCCAACACTATCTCTGTGGACTCTTGGGACGACTTCACCGACGTCTTCCAAGACGGAGAGTCGAAGTTCGTGTGGGCGCATTGGGACGGCACCGATGAGACGGAGAAGGCCATCAAGGAGGCCACGAAGGCGACTATTCGCTGCCTGCCCCTTGAGGGCGAGGGCCCCGCAGCGGAGCCCGGTGAGTGCGTCAAGACCGGCGCAACGAGCGCTCAGCGCGTACTGTTCGCGAAGAACTACTAAGGAGCAAGCTGTGGCGCCCATGATCCCCAGCGCTGCCAAGGCGCTCGTCCTCCCTGACTACCAACTCGACCACATGGCCGCGGTCCGCTCACTCCGCTTGGAAGAGCGTCCCGTGCCGACCCCTGGTCCGGGTCAAGTCCTTGTGCGCGTAGAGGCGGCCGCGTGCAACCCCTCAGACATCATCTTCCTGACCGGGAACTACGCGACGCCCAAGGAGCTCCCCACAGCGCCGGGCTGGGAGGGAGCAGGGACTGTGGTCGCTGCTGGGCCGGGGCTCTTCGGCGGCTTCCTGCGCGGCCGTCGCGTCGCCTTCGGGAGCCTCGAGACAGCCGATGGGTCTTGGGGTGAGTACTGCCTCACTGAGGCCGCCCGCTGCATCCCCCTCTCCAAGGACGTCAGCACAGAGCAAGCAGCTGATCTCATCGTGAACCCCATGTCGGTCATGGGCATGTACGGAGAGGCGCGACGTGGCGGTCACCGCGCTGCGATCTCCACCGCAGCTGCGAGTCAGCTCGGGCGCATGATGGTCGCGCTCTCGAAGCGTGAGGGCTACCCGATCATCCACACGGTCCGACGCCCTGAGCAAGCAGAGCTCCTCTACTCCCTCGGCGCGGAGCACGTCCTCGACTCTTCTACCCCGAACTTCGAAGAAGACCTCGCGGCGAAGGCGAGAGAGCTCGGTGCAACGATCGCCTTCGACGCGATCGCGGGCGAGAGCCCGGCCCAGCTCCTCGCTGCGATGCCGCCGCGCTCCAAGGTGCTCGTCTACGGCGTGCTCGCTGGAGTGCGTGAGATGCCTATGGATCTCGGCTCGGTCCTCTCCAACGCCTCTGGTGTAGAGGGCTTCTACCTCGTCCACTGGATGGAGCAGGCGGGCCCCCTACGGCTGCTCCTCGACGCGCGTAAGGTGCAACGCCTCTTCGCAGACGGCACCTTCAAGACGCAGATCGCTCGCCGCGTCTCATTGAATGACGCTGTGGATGGGATCGAGGCTTATATAAACGACATGACCGCCGGGAAGACATTGATCTGTCCGTGAATACCTTGCGGTGCAGAGGAGGTCCCCTCCTTGCTCTCCACTCCAACCTCA
Source organism: Planctomycetota bacterium (assembly GCA_022446815.1). Taxonomy (GTDB): domain Bacteria; phylum Planctomycetota; class UBA1135; order UBA1135; genus JAKVCE01. The sequence continues at coordinate 322,228 of JAKVCD010000001.1, read as the reverse complement.
CATAGCTTCACTCTCATGAGACTTCTCTGCTGCACCTTCGCCCTCGCCGTCTTCTTTTCCTGCGCGACAACCCCGTCCGCGCACGAGAAGGTCCTCGTTGAGTTCCCGGTTCACCCTGAGACGCGTGATGAGTTCATCACAGCTCTCCATGAGATCCTTCATGACACCCGCGCCTACGACGGGTGCATGGCCGTGACCGTGTGGACTGATGAGGGAGACGAGAGCACGGTCTGGCTCTACGAAGAGTGGGAGACCCGAGAGCACCAAGCGGCATACATGAACTGGCGCAAAGAGACGGGCAACACAGCCCACTTAGGGCCGTTCATCAGGTCCAACTTGCGCTTCCACTGGCTGGAAGAGCGCTAGAGCCGATAGGCGTCCTCAGTCGGCTTCAGCGGCCGGTTCATCCAGAGCGGTCGGCGCAAGCCGCCAACCGGAGCAGGCTTGGTCTTCGTCATCCACTCTTGGAAGACCTCGCGAGAGCGCTTCGTGTCGACGAAGACGTCGCCGTAGCGGTCGCCCTCTTCGGCTGCCGAGACCGTGACCTTCTGGTGCCAGCAGTGCATGCCGCTCGCCGGGTCAGGCTGCACAGGGAAGGTCAGGTTCTGGTTCACGCCAGCCTCCTTCCAGTGGATTCGCTCGGTGTCGGGGTCAGACGTCTCATAGGGGCTGATCGTCTGCTTCTGCCTGAAGAGGAAGGTCCCGTCCTCACGCTCGATGTCCACGAGGTTCGAGGCGATCTGTGCCCCGCCGACCTCGCGGTGCAAGCGCCAACGACCTACGTGGTGTGAGCAGGCGACCACGCCTGGGTGGATCCCCTCTGTCACCCAGACCCTCACCACGAAATAGCCGATCTCAGTCGCCACCCGAGCGAGGCCGCCGTTCTCGAGCTTCAGCGACTCGGCATCCTCAGGGTGGACCCAGAGCGGGTTTGTGTGGGAGATCTCCTGCAGCCACTTGGAGTTCGCGCTGCGGGTGTGGATGAGGGTGGGCAAGCGGAAGGTCGGGAGCAGCGCGCGCTCGCCCTTCTCTAGGTCGAGCCCGCGCCAGTTCACCTGGCTCTCGAGGTAGTTCGGGATCGCGTGCTCCTCGAAGCCCCACTCAGCGATGGTCGGTGAGTAAAACTCCAGCAGTCCGCTCGGCGTGCCGAAGCCTGCCTTGCGCTCACCGTCTGCGAGCTCCACCTTCCCTTCCTTCTCGTAGCGCTCTTGCCCACCGTACGGGACGGCGAAGGCGCCGTAGCGACGCATGTACTCGAGGGGCGTAACGCCCTCCTTCTCTGCGGCCTCAGGCAGGCCAGGTACGGAGTTCTCGAAGATGTCTCCGAAGTACTCGTCCATCGTCTGCGGCTGTCCTGGGCGCTCTTTGGACTCAAAGTACTTGGAGATCCCGAGCGACCCGTCAGGGTCGATGCGCCAGGTGAGAGCGATCCAAAACTCAGCCTCTTCCCAGACCTCTCCGGGGTTCGTGCCGAGGGTGTCAGCGGCTTCGCCGGTCTCATGCCTATGGTGCTCGCGCCCGACAGGCTGACGGAATCCGATCCAAGTCCCTGCGTGAGTCTCCTGGCTCATGATGTCGTGGCGCTCCGGGCCGAGGCCCATGGGCAGCACATAGTCAGCCCACTGCGCGGTCTCAGACCAGGTCGGGGTCAGCGCGACATGGAGGCCGATGCGATCGGAGTCCTCCAACATCTCGATCCAAGTGCAGCCGTCCGGGTTGGTCCATACAGGGTTGTAGACCCGCGTGAAGTAGACATCGAGCTTCGAGTCTTGGTGCTCTAAGAGGTGCGGAAGGAGGAAGCTCATCTCGTAGTGAGCGAGCGGGTACTCCTTTGGGAAGAGCTTCTCGTTCCAGCGAGAGTGTGCCGGCGGTGAGAGCGGCGGCTTCGGAGCGAACTTGTCCCACGAGTTAGGGTTGAGGCCCCCGGGCGTCCCAACCGAGCCTGAGAGCACATGCAAGAAGAGGAGCGCGCGCGCGACCTGCCAGCCGCCATGGTGCCCGGAGGCGGCGTTGCGCCAGAGGTGGCTCGTGAACTGGCTGCCCGCCGCGGAGATCTCATCAGCGAGGTACTCAACGGTCCCGGGCTCGATCTTGCACTCCTCTACGGCGTACTCAGGCGTAAAGCGCGCGTACTCTTCGCGCAGGAGCTCGAGGAAGCGCGCGAAGGTCCCAGGCCCGCCCGCGTCGCACATCTCGAGATAGGCGCGCCAATTCGTCCAGCGCTCGACGAATGCGTGGTCTATGGCGTCGCGCACCAGCAGCTCTCGTGCGACAGCCAAGAGCAGGGCGGCCTCGCTGCCGGGCCAAGAGGAGATCCACTTGTCGGCGTGCGCGGTCGTATTGGAGAGTCGCGTATCGACCACTGCTATCTTCGTCCCGCGCTCTTTCGCCTCGATGATGCGCTGAGCATGCGGGTTGAAGTAGTGGCCCGTCTCTAGATGCGCGGAGAGAAGGAGCGCGAACTTTGCCTTGGAGTAGTCCGGCGAGGGACGGTCGGCTCCGAACCAAGTCGTGAAGCCGAAGCGCGCTGAGGCGCTGCAAACGTTCGTGTGGCTGTTGTGGCCGTCAATGCCCCAAGCCTGGAGCATGCGCATCACGAAGTGGTCCTCGCCGGGACGACCTACGTGATACATGACGTCTTCGTGCCGATCCTCTTGGATCGCTGCCCTGATGCGCCCCGCGATGTCGTCGAGAGCCTCGTCCCACGAGACCTCCTCCCACTCGCCGCCGCCGCGCTCACCCTTGCGCTTCAGAGGCTTCAAGATGCGCTCGGGGTCGCGCACCTGGTTGATCGTCGCCGGGCCCTTCGCGCAGGTGCGGCCGCGCGATCCGGGATGCACCGGGTTCCCCTCGAACTTCTCGATCTCTCCGCTCTCTTTGTCCACAAAGGCCAAGAGCCCACAGGCCGACTCGCAGTTGAAGCAGATGGTCGGGACGCAGCGGTAGTGCTTCTCCTTGCGCTCGGGCCAAGCCTGAGGGTCCAGCTCGACCCAGTCATCCCAGTGCTCGGGAGCGGGGCCGACGGCGAGCTCCCAGGGCGACTCGCGCCCAGGCTCTTTACGGGGAGGCAGTCCTTGCTCAGCCATCAGCTGATCGGGAGCGCCTGTCCCGCCCTCACGAAGGTGTCCTTCTCGATCCATAGGCCGACGAGAGCGAGGGCCCCGGCGACAGGCTCGACCCAGTAGTGACCGAGCATCTGACTCATCGCGATCAGCCCCACAGGGAGGACGACCCCGAGGACGAGACTCGCGAGGTGCCGCTTGGAGAACGGGCCCTCGGTGATGAGCTTGATGACGCGGCCGTACTCTTCTTCACGCCTCGCGGGGGCCATACGCCCCTCGCTCTTGATGAAGAGGTAATGCACGACGAGCGAGACGACCAGCACGCTCCCGAGGTGGCGCATCTCCTCCGAGCCCACGGCGCCGAGGAGGCCTACACCGAGCATGATCATCGCGGCTCCAGCGACGAAGGCTTGCGCGATCAGATGAGCCCAGTAGCCGCGCTTCATCCACAGCACGCGCCCCTTCGCCTGGGCGAAGAGCCAGCCCGTATAGCAGGCGGTGAGGGCCGCCATCACGCAGGTCGTCCATCCGAGGGCGTAATACGCCCCGTCGCTCAGCTCGAAGGGGAGGAAGGGCATCGCTACCCAGGCCGAGAGCAGAGCGGAGTAGACGACGATGAGGTAGGTCCCACGCGCTAGCCAAGAGCTCCAGTTCGGGCGCACCAGGATCTTCCAGAAGCGGCTGGGGCGCTTCAGGTCTGCGACGAGGAGGGCCCCGGTGATCACGAGGAAGGTGAGCCCCACCATTGAGTAGCCAGCCGTGAGCGGAGGCCACTCGTTGTTGCTCGTGAGGAGCTGGCTCACCCAGCCGGCGAGGAACGCGCCAGCGGCGATGGACTTGGCGAAGAGGTAGCCCGTGATCTTCCCGCCCCAGAGCTGCTTACGCGGGACGTCGTAGACCGTGCGCACGTCAGCCCGCTCTTCCATCGCCTCAAAGAGCTGCGCGTCAACGCGGTCACCGGTCGGGTTCTCTGACCAGATGAAGCCTTCCGATAGGTTTGTGAGGCTCGGGTCGATCCCTGACTCATCAACCTCACGGTAGAGGACGTTCGGCCCAGTGCCCGCCTCAGTCTTACGCGCCGAGAGAGAGTACTCGTCGCGCATCCGACTCACTCGACTCTCTGGATCATCGAAGTCGCCGGGGATGATCGCCTCTGTAGGGCAGACCACGGCGCAAGCTGGAGCCAGGCCCTGCTCGGTACGGTGCGCGCAGAAGTGGCACTTCTCGGCGGTCCCCGTCGCCTCATTGATGTAGAGCGCGTCGTAAGGGCAGCCGTGCATGCAGCCCTTGCAGCCTATGCACTGCGCCGGGTCGACATCGACGATCCCATCCGGGCGCTTGTCGAGCGCGGTCACAGGGCAGATCGTGACGCAGGGAGCGTCTGTACATTGATTACAGCGCAGGACCGCGAAGTCTCTGCGGACGGTAGGGAAGGTCCCTGTCTCTGTGTACTTGACCCAGGTCCGGAAGTCCCCGACGGGGACGCCGTTCTCGCTCTTACAAGCGACGGTGCAGGCGTGACAGCCGATGCACCTAGAGTGGTCTATGACGAAGCCGAGCTGCATGAGGTGTGAGCGGTGTTCTACCCGATCCAGAGAAATTGGTCAGGCCTTAGGGCCCATTGTGCGCCTCTTTTCCCCTCCGCTCACGCCTTGATCGCTCCTTCTCCCGCGAAGGGCTGAATGCGAGCGTATCCTGTGAGCACCTCAGGTGGCAGCTCTCGAGCTGTCGCTAATCCCCCACCGCCCCACCACCCCGTACAAGAGGCTCTCATGTCCGTTCTCGGCTGGTTCCAACGCGGCGTCGGCCAAGTAATGGTCATGAGACCTGGCGGCGCGAAGCTCTGCGTACAGTGCGGCTCAGGAAGTGAGGGTGAACTCGCCTCGCCATCCCCACGCTGCTTACCCACCGAAAGAAGGACACAGGAGCTACATCGAAGGTGGCAAGGCCTGGTTCTAAGCGCTTCAGAGAGGGGCTGTGTCTAAGCTGACGGCCTTGACGCGCTGGGTCGGGCCAGAGCTCGCTGCGTGCGAGCTCACCCACTTCCAGCGAACTCCTATTGATCCTGGGGCTGCTCGAGCAGAGCACGTCGCCTACCTCGATGTGCTGCGCGGCCTCTGTGATGAGGTCATCGAGCTCGCCGCGCTCCCAGAGCATCCGGATGGATGCTTCGTCGAAGACGCTGCGCTCGTTTTCGATGAGTGCGTAGTGCTGACTCGGCCGGGGGCAGCGTCCCGGCGGGGTGAGGTCGACGCGATCGCCGCACACCTCCCGACAGACCGTGAAGTGCTGCGGCTGGAGGAGCCCTGCACCTTAGACGGAGGGGATGTGCTCGTCGCAGGAGACACCGTCTATGTCGGCTGGTCTAGTCGCACGAACCATCAAGGCTTGAAGGAGCTCGCTCACCTCTTGCTCCCTCATGGCTACAGGGTGAAGGCCGTAGAGGTCACAGGCTGCCTGCACTTGAAGTCGGCGATGACCTTAGTCGCTCCGGACCTGCTGCTCGCGAACCCTGCCCTTGTAAACCTCGAGCGGGTCGGCGGGGTCGAGCTCCTTGAGGTAGATCCGCATGAGCCTGCAGCGGCTAACGCGCTCCTGCTCGCGGGGCGCGTCATCTACCCAGAAGAGTTCACCCGCACTGCGGACCTCTTGGCGGAGCACGGGGTCGACCTCAAGACCGTCCCTACGAAGGAGCTTCAGAAAGCTGAAGCTGGCGTCACCTGCCGCTGCATCGCCTGGAATAGCCCTGCCTGAGGGTTTTTTTGACGAATTTCTGAGGTCGAATTGCCCCTCTAAAGATGCGGGGTAGTTTTACGCGTGAGCGCCCTCCCCAGACTTGTGACCACAACCCTCGCCGTGGTCCTCATCTTCGCATGCACCATGGAGCAGTCCGACCCTGCAGGCTCCTCCTCTAGCTCAGGGACCGTGGATGAGCCCATCGATGAGTGGCAGGGCATCTGGGACTTCGACTGGCAAGTCGTCGGAGGCGGTTGCCCCACCCTCTTCAGCTCGGACACGCGCTTCGTGAAGGTCCGCTGGGTCGGCACCGGCCAGCTCATGTTCATCTACGATGACAACTGGGACGGCGAGTTCGAAGACACCGCTGTCCTCACCGGTTACCCCGGAGGCGCGAGCGTCGCGGTGCAAGGCCACTATGTCTCCAACGGCGCGCAGTACCACGTGAACGGGACGCTCGTGAACGTAGAGCAGGACTACATCTCCGGTCAGGTCTACAGAGACATCGTCGGGGCTTGCACCGAACAGCAAGAGATCGACGCCTATCGTATCTCCTATCAGCCGATGACCTTTGAGGGCTCCTTGCCCAAGGCCCGCATCCTCTTCCGAGACGACGTCGACGGGATGGTCGAGGTCATCTCTGTGCGCTCGAACGCCCACCCCGATCGCGCGCTCAACGTAGACGCATCCACAGGCAAGCGAGTGCTCGTTGACGTCCCGGCTGGTGACTTAAGGGTCAATGTCCCCGGACACCCGACGGTCTCGATTGAGCTGCGAGAAGGAGAGGTTCGAGACTTGTTCCTCTCGAGCTTGATCTCCCGGAAGTGAGCGCGCCGCCCGCTATGCCGGGCGCTCGACGGTGATCGAATCACCGACGCTTATCTCTCCGCGCGTCCTCACATGACAGAGGACTCCACGCCCTCTCAGGCCCAGCCTGTTCGCGCGCGCCACCCTCTTCGCCGCAGTATGGCCATAGCGCTCTACAAAGGATCCGCAAGGCACGTGCTCAATGTCACTCACTTCGAGGACTGCGCTGCCGATCAGTAGGCGCGTCCCTACGGGGAGGTTCTCTTGAGAGAGGTCTAGATCTACGTGGATGTTGTCCCCGCTGAGCGCCATCCGATCGGTGTCCCCCTCTGCAAGCGCCCGCAACATATTCACGTTGATGACGCTTACTTCATTTCCAGGTTCGGCGTATGGGCTATCGGCCCAGCGGTCACCCTCGATCCCGCTCTCTGGGACGACCTCGACCCGCTCCACGCGTCGACGTTGGCCAGCGACGCTCCCATCCGGACGAACGATGAGTCCTTCGATCTTCCCGCCGTCTTTTGGAGAGCTACGCAGCGCGCGGATCCAGCGGTCAAATCTCCAAGAGAGGTCGAACAGCACTTTTCACTCTGCGAGTTCGCGCAGCTGATCCAAGACGGCTCGGGGTGCTCCAGAGTCCAGAGAGCGAACAGCCTCATCGACACCGTCTGCCAAGGTCAGGCTGCGCCCGGATGCCTTCAAGATGAGACCGGCGCCGAGGAGGGCAGCGTTTCGCGCTCCAGAGGGTTCGCCGGAGAGCACAGCCTCAGTGACCTCACCTGCTGCCTTCACTAGGCCTGGCGTGTCGCCTGCACCCTGACCCTCAGCGGGCAAGCTGAAGAGAGGGAGCTCCGGCTCTTGAGTGTGCGAGAGGCCGAAGTCTTCCGGCTCGACATTCATCGCGACGAGGTCACCTTCGATGAGCTCGATCCCCCGGGTCCGCTTCGAGACCATCGGGACCAAGCTTCCCTCAGGACCTTGCAGCGCCAGCGCGCGCGGATGCTGAAGGCCTGTGACGACCTCGATCGCTGTACCTAGGACTGGGCCGGGTTGCGCACCAACAACCACAGACGAGCCTGGCGGTGCGAGCAGCTTCTCAGTGGTCGAGAGCGCAGTCCGCACCCCGATCTCCTCTCTGAGCTCGCGCAGCTGAACGAGCGCGGGGAGCATTCCGCTCACAGCACATGCCCCGAAGCGCGCCTTGACGACCCACTCCTCGCACTCGGAGGGGTCCCATGTCATGCCACAGCCGAGGTGCTCCAAGACGCTGGCTGCTGTGAGTCCACGCTTAGGCGGTACACAGCGGTCTGTGAGCAAGAGGACCCGCGCGCCAGCCCCTGCAGCGATTAAACCGGCTGCGACGTCTAAGGGGGGGACGCCATCTTGGCCTTCAGTGGGAGAGCACATCGAGACCAAGCCAGGGACGCCAACGCAGGGGACCTTCGCCCTCCTGCGAGCCGCCGCAGCGAAGCCGCGCAGCTCTTCCACGGTCGTCCCCTTGGCCTTCAGGCTCACCAAGAAGGCTGCCATGCGGGCGCCAGATTCCTCGCCAGAGAGGATGATCTCGAAGGCGCGCTGAGCCTCTTCCAGGGTCAGGTTGCGAAGGCTCTTTTGGCCAGGGCCGATGACGCGCAGTATGTCACGCAGGTTCATGATGCGTTTGTGGGGCTATGTGACCCTGCATAGATGAGAGTCGGGCGAGGTAAATCCCGCAGGGAGGCGAGGTTACCTTACTCACGCCGCCTGTCATTCACAAACATATGGAAGCCTGAAGGATCTAAATAAGTCTTCCTATAAACCGCTTTATTGTCTACGGTATTTCACCCCCACGTTTCACCGTCCCCACCATGCTGCTCCGTACCGCTAGCCTTCTAGGTCTGGTCACCCTCTTGGCCTACCTCATAGGTCCCCCTTGGGGAGGCAAGAAGTATGTCTACTCTGCCCCCAGGGAGCACATCCTCCTAGCAAAGCACAACGATCCGGGGCGCTACTTCCCACTATCTTGGAGTCACAAGGTTCACGTCCTTGAGTCCAAGAACTACAGGCTCTACACAACCTTGCTCAACTCCGACGAGGCCAGGACCTTCCTCGATCGCGAATTAGAGCCCATCTACAACGAGTTCAAGCGCCTCTTCCCCTTCTCCCCTTCCCCCTCAGACAGGCCCCTCGCCGTCGTGCTCCTCGCAGACCGTGAAGAGTACATCCGTTGGACCACACGTCAGACCGGCTGGAGCCCACGGGAGGCTAGGGCCACCTCAGGGCACGCATGGGGTGACTATATCGCTACGTACCGAGGCTCTGATCGCGCAGGACAGCGGACCTTACGACATGAGGCCGCACACCAGCTCCTCACGCATCGCTTAGGCGTCAAGAACACCAGCGCGTGGTTCCATGAAGGTCTCGCGGTCCACTTCGAGCGGAGAGGGAGACAGTTTGACCGGCCCTTCCTTGTGACGCTGCGCGAGATCATCAGGAGCCCTCACCTCTTGCACGCTGGCCATGGCGGCTCCGCAGAGGGTCGCTACGCGCTCGCTGGTGAAGTGGTCGGCTTCCTCGCTTCAGGGACTTGGCAGCGACGCTTCCCGGAGCTCTTGGGAGAGCTGCGTAGGCCCAACAACACGACGAACCCAGTGGCTTACTGGGAGGCCGTGTTCAGGAGGGTCTACAACACAGACATCGAGGGCATCGAGTCTGCTTGGCGCTCAGATCGGCGCTGAGATCTGAGCCGAGGTGGCGAGGCTCACTCCTCCTCAGCCTCTTCCTCTTCACTGTCGCCTTCGCTCTCCTCCTCTTCGATGGGCACCTCTGCCGGGTCAAAGGGAACCAGCGGAGCGAGGAGCGAGTCGTCACGAGGGCGGATGTGAGCGAAGTAGAGCTCGTCCTGCTTGTCGTAGACGAGGTCGCCGTCGACCACCGTGTACTGGACGAAGGTCTGGTAGTGGAGCAGGTCTCCGTCCGTCACGATCAGGTCGCAGTCCTTGCCGACCTCTAAGGTGCCGACGCGGTGGCTCACGCCGAGGAGCCGTGCAGGGACCGTGGTGACAGAGGCTAAGCCTGCGTCTTCAGGCAATCCCCCGCGGATCGCAAAGCCCACCTCGATCGGCAGGTGCATGATGTCTCGGCCAGCGATACCGCCGAGGTCGATACCCCGAGATCCCGGGATGATCGCGATCTGCACACCATGAGAGTGGAGGATCGCAGCGTTCTCGATGCTCGAACCACCAGCAGCCATGAGCTGCTCATCCTTGGCTCGCCTGGTCCTGGGTGTGAGCACAGCCATAGCGCCTGCGCGACCGAGCTCATCTGCGACCACCCAACCCTCGCGACACCCAGAGATGACGGGACGGAAGCCATACTCCATCGCGATCTTCGCGATCCCGGAGAGGTCGTCTTGGTAGTCGGCGCTGAAGCGCGCCAGGGTCTCTCCGCGCAACACGGAGAGCATCGTCGAGTCCACTCCAGACTTGGAAGGCTCCTTAAGCTCCTTGTCCTTCTTCACGTCGATCTGCCACTGGCGATACGCCCGCAGATAAGCGGCCGCTCCGGAGAGCTTCTCTCGCAAACTGCGCTTCGAGGCAGCGCTTCCCCAAGACACTGTGCTGAGGGTCTTGCCAGCGATCACGACGCCGTCGAAGTCGTAGTCGCGAGCAGCGCTGTTAGGCACGTAGCGCTTCAGCTTGGCGGTAGAGGATGACTGCCCTGTAGTCGTGATCCCTGACGCGAGACCGAGGAGCATGTTCCGGTTGAACATGTCGATGGAGTCCCGATAGTCACCACCGCCGCCGAGTAGGCCCGACGTGGAGAAGGCGACCATGCCCGGATAAACGCGACCGTTGGGGACGTTAGAGGCGTCGATAATCTCGAGCTCATAGCCGCGCTCCTCTGCGGGAACTTCGCGGTCGTAATCGAGCCCGGGGACTTCGAAGTCGTCGTAACCGATCGCGACGATCTTCCCATTCTTGGCGAGCAGGCGTCCATCGCGCAGGACCTCTCCCTTTCCCGTGTGGATGTCCGCGCCGACGACGACGAGGTATCGATCCTTGGGCTCCTCTTTCTCCGGCGCAGCACCCGCATCATCGGAGGGAGCCGCGGCGCCGAGGGCGGGCAGCGCGGGAGCGAGGGCGAGGGCCACGAGGGCCAAGACAAGTCGTGCTTGGAAGCGGATCATCGGTTCACCTCACCGGTAATGAAGTCGCCCTCCATCAGGACGGCCTCGAGGCTGGTCGTCGCGGCGAAAGGGTCGCCGTCGAAGAAGAGAATGTTCGCGTGCTTGCCCTCGTCGAGGCTGCCCACGTGTTCTTCGACGCGCAGGACCTCCGCGCCGCTGAGGGTCATTCCGCGCAGAGCGGCGTGCGGATCGAGCCCAGCTCTCACGAGCTGCCCAACATCGCGCAACCAAGACTCGTGGGCGCTGGTCGAATCAGAGGTCGGCACGAAGGCGACGTGAGCCCCAGCCTCCACGAACTCAGCTGCCATGCTCCTGCGGCGGAGCGTGCCAGGGTGATAGCTGAAGGCAGGGGTCATGATGACGTGCCTCCCTTTGAGCGTCTCCTGGCCCTTCACGTGGAAGAGGTCTGACTCTCTAGAGATGGGGACGTGGAGTGACCACTGAACGTCTTCTTCACCGAGGGCGTCGAGGAAGTGGATGTAGTCAGAAGACTTGCTGATCCCGATGAGCGCGGTCAGCTCGCCGTCTCGTAGAGACATAAAGGCAGCAGCGGCGGGCTTAGGGGTGAGCGGAACGTAGGGCTTCTTCAGCTCCTCCTTCGCCTTGTTCGCCTTCTCAGCGTCGTCCTTGTCTTTGGCGTCCTTCTCAAGCTTCTCCCGGTCCTTCTCCCACTTTTCGCGGTTCTTGGCCTCCTTCTCCTTATGCTCGTCTGCCTCCTCGAAGCCCTTCCTCCAGGTCTTCTTGGAGGACGAGTCGGAGCGCATCATCGCCTTCATATAGACATCGTCACGCAAGATGCGCGCGTCGCCAGAGCCCCAGGTGCGGACAGCGACCGCGCGGCCGGGGATGCCCGTGCCCGCGGGGTAGAGGCCCACTGTCCCGACGCCAGCCTCAAGGACGCTCTTCGAGATGTCGCCGGTGTACAGCTCGCCCGAGACCTTGCGCTGCGGGTTCAGCCCGCTCGGACCGCGGCTCGAGAGGCCCATCCTCGAGTAAGGGTTCACGAGCGCAGGGGTCGCGACCCAGCCCGGGTCCTTGTCGATCACGGGGATGCCGATGTCGATAGGGAGGTCCTCACCGATCATGACGATCTTGTCGCCCTCAATGAGGATGACAGCGTGCTCGATAGTCCCGTGAGAGACCGTCTCCGCACGCTCGACTTGAACGGCGAAGAGGTCGTCCGCTTGGGCGGTGGGCTGGAGGGCCATGAGGCCCGCAAACAGGAGCAGGTGGGTCGTTCGTTTCTTCATAGTTATTCTCACTCGAGAGGTCAGGCCTAGAAGAAGGCCTGTGACGCCTCCCGGTCGAATTGCATTTCGCCGTCGATCCAAACGCGTATCACACGCGTCCGAGTGTCCAGCGGGTCTCCGTCGTAGAGCACGACGTCGGCGTCCTTGCCGACTTCTAAGCTCCCGACGCGTTCTGCGAGCCCGAAGGACTCAGCGGGGTGGATGGTGAGGGCGCGCAGCATCCGATAAGGATCTCCGCCCAAGCGAGCTGTCATCGCGCCCTGGAGGAAGAACTCCTCCTGCGGGATCACGCTCGAGTCTGTGTTGAGAGAGAAGAGCGGGACGCCTGCGGTGTCGTACTCAGCCCCTGTGCCGTTGAGCCGCCCGTTGCGGCTAGAGAAGTAGTCCATGGTGCGAGGGCCATGGTTCACAGGCACGCCCCACTCCGCGATCGCGGAGGCAGCCTTCCAGCCGTCGAAGCTGCCGTGACTGATGACGCATTGCGTGTCGTATTTACGGCTCCACATACGCGCGGTGTTCACGACCCCCTCAGAGCCAGCGGTGTGAATCAAGACGGGCAGCTCGCGGTGCATCACCTTCTCGAGGCTCTCAAGCGCGGGATCTTTACGCCCCTCGCGACGAGCGCCCAGCGCCTTACCCGCGACGTCCTCGAGCGTCCATCCCATCGAGGCGCGGCAGTTGCCCCAGCCCTCTGTGCCAGCGCGGCGCGCAGGGTTGGAGTCTTGCGCGACCTTGAGCCCGCCGACGCGCTTCCAGACGACCTCCTCAAAGCTACCGGAGGTCTTCGTCTTATAGAGCACGCCGAAGCCGGACATGTTCGTACCAGAGCCGGGGATTCCGAGCAGGCAAGTGACCCCAGAGGAGCAGGCCAACTTGACCAGCCTGTTGGCAGGGCGCAGCGCGGGGTGCGCGCGCAGCTCTGGGTTTACGGAGTGCACCATGTCGTTGGTGTCTGCAAACCCGCCAGAGTGGATGTGCGTGTGGAGGTCGACCATGCCGGGCATCGCCCACATCTCGTCCTCTTCGAGGAGCGTCCACCCCGCAGGGACATCACGGACCCCACCGACATAGCTGATGGCGCCGTCTTCTATCCAGACCATGCCGGGCGCGTGCACAGCGTCCTCAGCGTTCATCGTGAGGATCTTGGCGCACTGGATCGCGAGCCCCTCGGCGGGAGAGGCAGAGATCACTGCGCACAGGAGTCCTGCGAGGGCTACCACTGCCGCACCCCCTCACGCCCCTCGCCCCTCTCTCCGCGCACGTCGGAGACCATCTCACCCTCGACCCAGACCACCTCGACGGCGTGGCGTGGATCTGAGGGGTCACCAGTCACGACCAAGATGTCTGCGTCTTTACCCGCAGCGAGCGAGCCGACGCGGTGGTCGATCCCTGCGACCTCAGCCGGGACGATCGTTACGCCGCGCACTGCGGCGAAGTGTGTGTTGTCGAAGCCGTAGCGGACGCCCATCGCTGACTGCAGCGGCAGCTCCTCTTGGGGGACGACGGGGGCGTCTGTGTTGAAGCCGATGCGCGGGTGACCCTCCTTCTGGAACCCCCACGCCGAGCCCTCGACCCGCCCATCCTTAGGGTAGGTGTTAAGGCGCGGCCAGAGGACCTCCCTCGGACCAAGGATCGCGGCGACGCCCAGCTCTTCCGCTCGCCACGAGAGCGGCCAGCTGTCAAAGGAGCCGTGGTCGATGTACGCGTCGTAACCAAACTCACCCGTGAGGATGTTCAGAGAGGCTAAGACGACCTGGTAGTACTGCGTGTGTGTCGAGATTTGCGTCCGCTTCGCCTCGAGTTCACGAAAGATGTCGAGGTCCAGGCGGCGCTCGGGCCGCTCTCCTTCTCCCCGCTCATAGGCCTCCCAGCGCTTGGCGTAAGCCTTACCCTTCCTAAGGGTGGTGCGGATGTGATGATTCATCAGCGTCCGCTGCATCCCATAGCCCCAACGCTTCGGGTTGTCGCCTTGCGCGATCTTTAGGGAGCCCGGAGCGCGTACCAGCGCGTCCTCATAGCCGCCTGGGCCCGTCTTGAGCAGGACGCCCTGACCGCCGATGTTTGAGCCTGAGCCCGGGATGAAGAGGATCGTCGTCACCCCTGCCAACATGCCGAGCTTCATGCGCGGGTTGTGGGGGATGATGTTCGAGCTCGCTCGGAGACCAGGATTGCACTGAAAGACCGTGTCGTTGAGACCAGAGCCTGCGATGTGCGAGTGCAAATCGATCATGCCCGGCATGATCCAGCGTGCCCCAAGGTCATGGACGACCGCGCCCTCGGGCACCTCCACTTCACCCCGACGGCCGATCGCCTCGATGCGCCCGTCACGAAAAACCAAGGCGGCGCGGTTGATCGTCTCATCACCCTCGACGCCGCATATAAGCGCCTTCTGGGCATAGAGGACCTGCGCGGTCTCTTGCGCGGGCGCCGCGAGCGTCCACGCGGAGATGAGCAGCGCCAGCGCTGTACGCGCAGCGCCCCTCATCCGAGCTGTGCCTTGGCTCGTGATTACCAACGCCTCCGCTGAATGGCCGGGTCGTAGACCTTCTGGCCCTCGATAAAGACCGTCTCCACCGAAGAGCGCGGGTCCGCGGGGTGCCCCGTGATGATGAGCACGTCGGCGTCCTTGCCAGGCTCCAAGCTTCCAACCCGCTTGTGAATACGTGCGGTGACCGCGGGGACGATGGTGAGCCCACGCACCGCCTCGAGGTTCGTGTCGTCGAAGCCATAGCGCATGCCGATCCCGGCTTGGAGCTGCAGCTCCTCCTGCGGGATGACCGGCGAGTCCGTGTTGAAGCCGATCATCTTGTGCCCCATCTGCTGGTAACCCGCAGCGACACCTTGGATGCGCTCAGGGTTGCTGCCACTCCAGTTGATGAAGCTCGCAGTGGGAACGTCGATGTTTCTAGGGCCGAGGATCGCGTTCACCCCTGCCTCATAGGCGAGGTCTCCTGCGCGCCAACCGTCGAAGGTGCCGTGGTCGATGAAGACCGGGACGCCCATCTCTTTCGCGATCATCCGGATCGTCATATTGACGACCTGGTAAATCTGAGTGTGAGTCGAGACGCGGATCTCATCGCGCATGAGGTCACGGAAGACCTCGAACTGGATGTCCTTCTCAGGGCGCTCTCCCTCACCACGCTCGTAAGCCTCCCAGCGCTTGGCGTAGGCCACACCGCGCCTGAAGGTGTTTCGCGTGTTGAAGTTCATGAAGGAGCGGCCGATACCAAACATGAAGCGCTCGGGGTTGCCCGCCTGTGCGAGCTTCATCGACCCCGGGTTCTTGATCAGCATCTCCTCGTATGTAGGCAGCGCGGTCTTCACCATGATGCCTTGGCCGCCGACGTTCGTACCGGAGCCGGGGATGAAGAGCACGCTCGTGACGCCGCCGGCCACGCCGCGCTTGAGCGCGCCGTACTCCGGGACGACCGCGGTGGAGGCCCTGATACCAGGGTTGGTCAGATAGACCATGTCGTTCAGGTCGAAGGTGCCCGCCACGTGGCAGTGCAGATCAACCATGCCGGGCATGACCCAGTTCTCGCCTGCATCGAAGACCTCGTAACCCGCAGGAATCTCTGTCTTGGACTTCGGTCCGACGGCCTCGATCTTCCCGTCACGGATGAGGACCACCGCGTTGTTCACGACCTGCTGCCCCTCAAGAGGCACGCAGATCGCCTTCTTCGTCAGGATCGCGAGGCCACTCTCTGCGCCTGGCTCACCGGGCAAAGAAGAGCTCGCCTCAGAGGCGAGCGCCCCGACAGTCGTGACCGCGAAGGCGGCGAGTAGTGAGCTGAGTTTCTTCATGGTGTCTCTCATAGTTGAGCTCCTCACTTGATCTCCTCTCCAGCGACCCAGACCCGCTCAACGCTTGAGCCGAGCGACGTCGGACTCCCGTCTAAGAGCAAGACGTCTGCGTCGAGGCCGGGCCTGAGCGCACCCACGCGCTCGTGGATGCCTAGGATCGCGGCGGCGTCTGAGGTCAGAGAGCGCACGGCGACCGTCGGGGAGAGCCCGCTGCGGACACCTGAGGTGACGTAGTAATGGAGGCCGGCGGCGCCCTCCTCAGCCTTGCTGCCGAAGGCGACAGGAATCCCGCTCCGAGAGAGCGAGACAGCCCCGCTGGGAGAGGTCGGCATGACACCCGTGACCTTGCCCTTGATGCTGCTCGCAACGCTCGCAGCGCCGCTCGCGTCGACGAGGACCGGCTTGATGCCGTAGGCGTTGCACGCGGCAACGCAATCGAGGATCTCCTTCGACCGATTCACGGAGACCATAAGTCGACCGCTACCTTCCATAGCGGCCTTGATCGGCTCCTGTATCGGGTCGAACTTGGGGCGCTTGGGATACCCCCTAGGCAAGGGCGCAGAGGGCTCACCCTTCTCTAGCTTCGGACGACGCGCGACTCGGTACTCCTCTGAGGTCCGCTCAAGGCTGACCTCGAGGGAGGACTCCCCGAGCTTGGTGGTCGCCTTGAAGGCGATGCCATCCGTGTTGCTCTCTTCTGTGGAGCCCTCAAAGCTGACCTCTCCCTCGGGAGCGAGGCCGCTCATCTTGACGCCGTGCTCGACGCGCTCCCCGGTGAGGTCAACCACCTCTTTTGAGATGGAGTCACAGCGCAGGCGACCGGTGATCGACTCACCCTCTTGATTGATTTGGAGGCGGAAGCGCGCGCCGTCCGACTCGCCCTCCCAGACGCCAGTGAGGCTGAAGGGCGGGATCGGCTTCGCCTTACGGGGCTTCTTCTCTTCCTCCTCCTCTTCTTCAGCCTCTTCTTCTTCCTCCTCTTCTTCTTCCTCGTCCTTAGGGGGCTCCGGACGCCAAGCAGCGACGGCCTTCGCATACTCATCCCAGGACTTCTTGTAGTCAGCGCCCCTTTGAAGGGCCTGGCGCACTGCGCCACCGGCGCTGAAAGGATCCGAGCTGGCCCAGTTGAGGTAGATCACCGCGGGATCCTTGACGAGCATCTTCCCGACGCTCGAGGCCGCGGGCTTATAGGCCGTAGCGAGCGCGAGGTTTCCGAGCGAGCGCTGGGTCAGAGCGACCGTCGTCACGCCGGCCTTTGCCACCCGTCGGTCCGTCTCGTCGCCCGGCTCAAAGAGCCTTGTCATCCCGACGCTGCTGTTCGGAGAGCGCTGTGAGCCCTCGAGTCCGAGGTGACCTCGCGCGTCGATCATTCCCGGCATCGCTGCGGCGCCTCGGACGACACGGCAGCCAGCGGGGCGAGCGACGACGTGGCCGATCTCTGCGATCTTCCCACCCGAGATGAGGAGCTGACCAGGGGCGAGGACCTCACCATCACCGATGTGCAGCTCGTCGACCTCAAGGACATAGGTGGTCTCTGAGCCAGACTCCCAAGAGAGTTCGCCGTCAACCCAAGTCGCGAGGACGCTAGAGGTGGCCGCGGCAGGTGAGCCGTTCAAGACGACGACGTCTCCGTCCTTGCCTGCCTTGATGCTGCCGACGCTGTCTGCGACGCCGAGGATGTGAGCTGAGGAGAGCGTGATCGCACGCAGCGCGTCTGCCTCTGCGAGGCCGCGCTCCGCGGCGAGCGCAGCAGAGAAGAGCGTCTGAGTAGCGCTCCGATTCGAGATCGCGAATGAGACGCCTGCTTCAGCTAGAGCGGCCGCGTCGGGCATAGTCTGCCAGCGAGCATCGGGGCCCTTACCGCGGTCAGCGAGGCTCGCCTCCGTATCAACCTTAAGGACGACGTGCGCGCCTGAGGCGGCGATCTCATCGGCGAGCTCGCCGGCGTCCAACGCGCCGTCAATGACGAGCGGCACCTCGTTTGAGTTCGCGAAGTCGAGGAGGGCTTGGATCTCTGCCACGCTCATGGCGGCGAGACGCCATGAGCCGCTCGACTGGATCCACTCCGCGAGGGCAGGGCCCACCGCGGCGCCGTACTCATCAGCTCCCGCTCCACCTTTGGCGTAAGCCATCAGCTCCTCGAGCGCGATGACCGCGCCCATAGTTGAGGCAGGGAGCTGCTTCTGCGGTACGCCGATGCCAACATCAACGGTCGCGGGGATCGGGGGCTCCCAATAGCCCGGCGTGCTCCGAGCCTCAGAGGTGATGGCTCCGTGCAGGGCAGCGCCAGCCTTCACGACCCGCGACTCGCCGCGCTTGTCAGAGAGCTTCACAACGGCACTTTGTCCGGCGATCAGGCGCCCTCGCGCGGGCGCGACATAGGCTGTCGTAACGCCGGCTCGCAGGTAGGACCCGTAGCTCGTGAAGGGGTTGAAGTTGTCCTCTGCGCGGACGCCGAGGTCAGCTGTGCGCGGCGAGGCGTCGGTGTCTCCGAGGGTGGAGTCCGCCGCGACGATTCCAGGGATGATCACGGCGTCGGGGCCGTAGTCGATCTCGGTCGCGCCCGCGGGTGTCTCGAGGTCGGCGCCGGCGCTGACGATCTTACCGTCGCGCATGTACACCGCCCCGTCTTCAAGCACGACCCCGTCCTCTACGAGGTGCACGGTCCCGGCACGCAAGACGACCGGGCCGTCACCGCTCGCGAGGAGCAGGGGGGCTAAGAGGCTAAAGAGCTGCATCGACCTCAGTCCTCCTCTCCGGCGTCACCATCGTCACCTTCGCCATCACCCGCGTACTCTCTAGCTCTCGGGTCGACCTGCTCGGTGTTGTCAGGGGCGATCCCCTCTTCGAGGTGACGGACGCGTGAGTCCGTGGCGCGGTCGTAGACCGCCTCACCTTCGATGACGACGCGCTGGACGACGCCGTCTACAGAGAAGGGGTCGGCGCTATAGAGGACGACGTTCCCGTCCATACCTGCGGTCAAGGTCCCGACGCGCTTGGCGACGCCAAGGATCTCAGCGGGCGTGACCGAGATCGCGCGCATGGCGTCCTCGCGGCTCATGCCATGAGAGACACATCGGGCAGCTTGGTAGGCGAGGCTCTGAGTCGTTGAGTTCGCTGAGCGCAAAGCGAAGCGCACGCCAGCGTCCGCATAGGCCTTGGGGATGAAGACATCTTCCATCTCATCCGTCTCTTCGTTGATCTCGGAGCGAGTCAATGAGCCGGTGATGATGACCGGGATGCCACGCTCGGCGATCCAAGAGGCCGCGCGGTCACAGTCGCCCGAGACTACGAGGGTGGTCTTGTGCAGGAAGCCATTCGACTCGGCGATCTCGATCGCGACGCGCACGTCCATCGCCCCACCGCAGTAAATGAAAGCGGGGATCTTTCCCTCAACCAGGGAGACCAGCGGCGCCTGCTTCTCGTCTATCTCCCAGCGGGGGACGAGCTTCATTCCCTCGACCTTCCAAGCGGAGCAGTCGAGGTCGCGACCCTTCATGGTCTCCTCATCAGGCTCACGGCCTTGGTACATCGCCTCTCGCTTGGCGTAGTCGTCCCCAGCCTTCGCGGCCGCGACGGTGTCCTCTAAGTAGCGCTTGAGCCCTGTGAAGGCGCCGCGCAGCGCCTGTGCTTGGGTCGCGCGCGACTTGCCTCGCTTCGGCGAAGCAGAGAGGACCATCCCAGCACGCGGCTTGACGCTCATCTCCTCAACGGTCCGTCCGAAAGGCTTCACGATGTGACCCCGAGCACCGATCACACAGCCAGAGCCCTGCTGGACGTTGATCGTCGTGATCCCGGAGCGGAGGTAGTTCTCGAAGGTGACGTTGACCGGGTCGATGGAGTCTCGAACATCGAGGAAGGGTGCGATGTCCACGTTCTCGTTCGAACGGTCCATCCCCCCTGAGGTGATCGCCTCAACGAAGCCCGGGTAGGCGACGAGGTCGCTCGCGTCGAGGACGTCTGCGTCCCACGGCGCGTCGACGTCCTTGCCGACCGCTGTGATTCGACCGTCGACGATCACGATCTTGCCGTCTTCGATCACCTCACCGGTGAGCGTGACGATCTTGCCGGCTTCGATGACGAGCTTGCCGTCCGCGGCGCTGGCCTGCGGAGCGGCGGCGAAGAGGATGAGAGAGAGGAGTGCGCTGGAGTTCTTCATGGTTCTAAGGGCGCGGCGGGTGAGGTGGATCATCGGTCGGTGTCTCCTCCGACGAGGGTCGCGCCTTCGAGCACGACACCCACCGGGCGAGTGGTGAATTCAAAGGGGGTCCCGTTCCAAAGCACGAGGTCTGCGTCGCGACCCTTGGCGATCGTGCCGACGCGGTCAGAGACACCCATCAGGGTCGCGGGGACCGTGGTCACAGCGGCGAGCGCAGCGTCAAAGGGGAGGCCGCCGCGTCGAGCGTAGGTCGCCTGCTCAGCGAGGGTCTCCCCGCTGCCGTAGCCTGAGTGCGCAGAGAGCGCCAAGGGCACGCCCTCTTCGTGGAGCTTGGCGGCTGTGTCCATGCTCATGAAGGCGCCGTCCGTGGTGCGTCCAGCCGCCGGGAGCGGCGGCAAGCACACGGCGGCCTTTGAGCGGACGAGCAGCGCGGGTTCACGCCAAGCCTCTGCGGCAGCATCGATGACGAGGCGCATGGTCCCCATCCCCTCTGCAGCCATCTCTTCAGCGAGGAAGACCGCTGTGCGGATGTCCTGAGTCGCCCACGCTTGAATGAAGACCGGCGTCTCTCCAGAGAGAGCGCTCATGAGCTCCTTTCGGCCAGGGCGATCATCCTCTTCACGCTGCGTCTCTTGCCAAGCGTCGTAGAAGGCCTTGCGCCACTCCCACTCGACGCCCATCCGGGTTGTGGGTCGGCGCGCATAGAAGTTGGCGGGCCTGCTGCCAGAGGGGCGGTTGCCTGAGCTTGGGAGAGAGCCCATGGCTCCTCGCAAGAAGGCGTCCCCGCGGACGAGGCGCGCATCAAGCGTGGCCTCTCCCCCGGTCTTTAAGACCGCGCCCATTCCGCCGATCACGTTTCGATCCACAGGGAAGGCGGCGACGGTCGTGATGCCTTGACGCAGGGCGCGCTCCCAGCCGCGGGCGTGCAGATCGAGGGAGGAGGAGATGCGCGCGTGCGCCGTGACCTCGCTCGATTGCTCGACGGTGTTGGGGTTCGTCGAGTAGCGGAAGCTCATATCGACGAGACCTGCCGTCACGCAGGCAGCTTTCAGGTCAGCGCCAGATGCGCGTCCGCCTCCTTTGACAGAGGCGATCTTGCCGCCCTCGATCGTGATGAGAGCGTCTTCGACGACCTCACCGGGCGCCGTGAAGGCGCGCTCGGCGAAGACGACAAGCTTGTCAGCTCCAGCAGCGGGAGCAACTGCGGCAGGGAGCGAGAGCGTGAGCAGAGTGACTGCAGCGATCATTTGTCTTCACCTCCGTGGACGCGTTGACCGTCCACCCAGACCTCATCGAGGCTCGAGGAGAGCTCCAGCGGGGAGCCGCTCCACAGGACGAAGTCGGCGTCTCGGCCGACAGCGAGGACGCCGGCATGATCGCCCGCGCCTGAGATTTCTGCAGCGGAACCAGTCATCGCCTTCAGCGCGATGTTCGGGTCAAGCCCTGCGCGGACACACATGGCCGCGCCCACCCTCATGCTCTCGGGAGAGTTCGCCGGGGTGACGAGGCTGAAGCCGATCTTGACGCCACCTGCAACGAGCGCGTTGATTGAGCGCATAGCACGGTCGTCAGCGGAGACTCCTACAGGGTCACAGAGGACGCCGAGTCCGGAAGCTGACACCTCCTCAACGAGGTCTTCCGTCCAGTAGGAGCCAAAGAGCGCGCCCTTCAGGCCGTGGTCTTTGGCGAGGACCGAGGCGCGTCGCACGCTCTGCCTGTCGCGCACCCGAATCATCACCGGGAGCTTGCCAGCGGCGGCCTCACCGAAGGAGCCCTCCCCCGCCGTCAGCGCGCCGTCCAAAAGCTCATGAAGGCTCGCGAGGCTGGTGGGGTGCTCGTCTGTCTTCACCGCGCCAAAGGACATATCGAGGCAGAGCTGAAGCTCCGGGTCGAGGACCGCGGGGCCGCTAGTCTTCACGAGCGCGCTCGCTCCAGTGCAAGGGCGGCCGGTATCGGGGTTGATCGTGATCGTCGTCACGCCCGCGCGCAGGTTGCGAGTCAAGGCAGCTGCGTGCGGTCGGAGCGAGTGGGCGATCCGCGCCTCGGGCATCAGGGGACGCGTGTCGTCGCGGCGCTCGCTGCCGATAGCGTCCATCGTGAACGCGCCGAAGAGGCCCGGAGTGATCCACCCCTCATGAGTGATCTCGATCGCGCCCTCGGGGGTCGCGACAGAGGCTCCAGCGGCGGTGACCTTGCCGTCGGTGACGATGAGCGCCCCGCCCTCGATAGGCTCGCCGTGCCCGAGGAAGAGGTGATCAGCGCGGACGACGACGACGTCAGGGCTGGCGACAGGCGCCGCGAGGAGTAGTGCTAGGTGCAACATCTGAATCATTTCTTGGGTTCCACGACGACGCGCCCGTCGACGAGGACGGCCTGGACGGAGGTTGTTGTGCTGAGCGGCTGTCCATCGAGAATGAGCAGGTCAGCCTGCTTTCCGAACTCGACGGCGCCATGGCTGGTGAGGCCGAAGACCTTGGCGGGGCCGCTGGTGATCGCGGCCAAGGCGTGCTCTCTCTCTAGCCCTCCGCCAATAGCCAGGGCGGCGAGGAGCGAGAGGTCTCGAGAGGCGCCGGCTGAGCGACCCCCCGATCCAATCAAGACGGTGACCTCTTCCTCTGCGAGCGTGGCTGCGAGGCTCACGTCGTGGCCGTCAAACTCATCAAAGGCACCCTCGCCCATCGGGCTCGGGTTCACGATGACGGAGATGTTTCGCGCGGCGAGCTGCTTCGCGAAGGGGGCAGCCTCCGTGCCACCGGCGATCACCATACGCAGGCGGTTGAACTTAGCCGTGGCCTCCAAGAGGTTTCGCAGCTCTGCGGTGCGGTGGACCTCTACGACCAGGGGGAGCTCGCCGTTCGCGACCCGCGCGAAGACCTCCTTATCTGCGTCGTACTTCGGCGCCTTCGGCGCCTTGTCCTCTTTGTAGCGCTCCTCTTTGAACTCTTTGCCCTTCTCCTTGGCCTCTTCGATCTCCTTGTCGCGGTCCTTCTTGGCCTTCTTGAAGTCTTTCTCGAGCTCTTTGACCTTCTCAGCGATGGCCTCTTCCCACTCCTTGAGGTCTACCGCATACGCGTTCTGGGAGACCCTGTAAGCGACCCCCGCTTCGAGCAGCCCGACGATCTTGTCCACCTGGCTGATGCGCTCGAAGGGGTCCATCGGGGTCGGGCCAGACTCGACGAGGGTGAAGCTCCCGTCTGCGCCCATGGCGAATGAGGAGCCACCGCTCGATGGGTCAGTCAGGCCGATCGACGCACCTAGCGCCGTCTCGTCGCTAGCAATGAGGCCCTCGTCGCCGTTCGGTGCGAGGCTCATCACGCTAGAGAGCCCGCTCACGAGCGCGCGATGAGAGGCTTGGACGCGCACCGCTGTCACGCCTGCCTCGAGGGCCTGCTTCTTCTGGAACTCTTGGCCGAACGGGTCGATCGCATCTGCCGTCCGGGTCGAAGGCGTCACGCTTGTAAACGAGACGTCTGTGGCGTTGATTCCCAGAACGGACCAAGGGTCGAGGAAGCCAGCGCAGACGACCGCGCCGCTCAGCTCGCGCGCCCCCTCAGGGGCCTCGATCTCAGCGGCGACGCGGCGGATCACTCCGTCGATTACGAGCACGTCCACGTCCTTCATGACCTCGCCAGGACGGACGATGACCTCACCTGCTCGAATCACGACGGCGTCGCCGGAGGGAGCAGCTGTTACTGGGGACCATGCGCTAGCCAGCAGCGCAGAGATGACGAAGGGGGCCCGAATAGAGAGCTTTCTCATGGATCTTCCTTAGAGGCGCGGCCTGGAGGGTCTCCAGGACCAGCGGCGGAGGGTGGGGTCCGCGGTGTGTGTGGTGTTGAGCCCCGTTCTGTGCGCCGAGTTTGCGGTGGAGCCGAGGACTCGACACAGATGATACGGCAAGCGCTCGTTCTAGGGCTAGGTCACTCGCAAAGTCTTGTGATTCCGGGGTTTGGGCGTGAGAGAGGGGGCCTATGAGGCAGGCGTGGGGTGTTCTTCGTAGCGGTCCGCTGGGTGTGCTCTCAGAGCACATATTTTTCTGCCCAAACCGCTGATTATTCGCGTTCGGAATTCGCTGGCTCCTGGCTGAGGCCCCTCGCACGCCCATGTATTCACCCTTGGGCGACCCTCCAAAGTGCACCCCTTTCTCCTCCAACCTGACTACTGGCGCAGCCGCATCGAGCGACCTGATTCACCCCAGGGTTCGCTGCTCATGCTGCCAAGACAGGACCTCTCGACGCCCTTCGTCGAGGTCGAGGAGTTCCGCTTCCGGGCCCATGACGGGCTCCGACTATGGGGCGTTCGCATGCTCGCTGGATACCCCACTCCGGAGCTCCCCACCAGGATCTGTATCGTGGACCCAGCGACAGACATCGGCCCTGAGACACGCGCCCTCGAGCCTGGGGGCGCTTATTTTTTCCTACGAGAGCCGCAAGGTAGGCGTCTTGAAGACCAAGTCCTGGACGTTCTCAGGTTGGCTTGCCTGATCGCTAACCTCGAGCGCCGCGGCGTCCAGCACGTGGACTGCGCGGCCGACGGCCTAGAGGCTGAGCCCAATCACCTCGCCCTCAGGATCGCTGAGGAGCTCAAGCCGATGATCCTCGTCTGAGCGACTACCCGCTCAGGCCCCTACTGCCCGCCATACGCGCCTGAAGAAGCGCCGCCTCCCCTCTCCCCACTCTGGAGCCGGCAGAAGCGGAGGGGTAGAGGCGACCCCTGGCTCACCCCAAGAGTTCCCCTCTCCGCTCACGTCCCATAAGAGATCTGAGCCTGGGAGGCCGAGATCCAGCGCTTGCTGGTCTGGGTTGAAGCCATTTCCTGAGAGCTCATTGTCATGGACCCATACGCGGTCCGGCCAAGGGTCGACGTCGATGCCGCCCGCCTTCTTCTTCCGGACGAGGTGACTGAGGGAGAGCACTGCCACTCCGCAGGTCTTGTTGCCGGAGATCACGTTCGAGGTGACCTCCACGTCGTCAGCACCAAGGATCAGGACCCCCGTACCCGACGGGACATTCCCGACCATCGCGCCCTCATCGGCGAAGTTCACGTGGTTGTTCTCAGTCACCACGTTGTCCCTCAAGAGGCAGCCAACGGAGACCTTAGATGGGTTGTTCGGAAGCAAGAAGACGAGCAAGCCGCCCGCGTTGTCAGAGACGCGGTTTCCTTCAACGAGGGCGTCTACGCAGTTCTCGATCTCGATACCTGTGACGTTCCCCGTGGCCACACAGTTGCGCACGACGACGTCTTTGCACTGGCCCACATAGATCCCCGCGTCGCGAGCGCCTGTGACCTCGCAACCCTCGACCAAGACGCCGATAGACTCAACGGGATATAGGCCGTAAAGACCTGTGTTGTAAGCCCTTAAGTCTCTCATGGTGAGCTCTTGAGAGAGGTTCAACATGACTCCATTGGCCGTGAAGTTGGCTAGGTCAAAGCCCTCGATCGTGAGCCCCCGACCTGACCCAATGATCGCGTCCGAGAGCTCCCCCAGACCGTCTAAGAGGGGTCGCTCCTCGCCATCAGGCACCCCTCGAAGGGTGACATCATCTATGTCGAAGAGGACTGTCTCAGAGTAGACCCCGGCGTGGACCTCGATCGTGTCCCCAGGCTTGGCCGCATCGACCGCCGCTTGGATGCTCTCACCTGGGCGGACCGTATGGATCACGGGCGCGCCCACCGCTTTATCTGAAGCAGGGCGCGACGGGCCCTTTGGCTCCGGGGCGGAGGACCTGCTATAGGCCACAGGCTTCAACCCAGAGAGGAGGCCGATCGGGGGGTCCGGGAGCCAGCTCTCATCCGTGAGGGCACGTAGGAAAGCGACGAGGTCTTGGCGCTCGCTCCACGAGAGGTCGAAGCGTCTGATCTTGTCATCGATCTGTGGGAGGTCGAAGTCTCTCCCGCGCCCGCCACCATCGGCGTAGAAATCAATGACGTCCTCCAAGGTCTCAAGGGTGCCGTTGTGCATGTAGGGCGCGGTGAGCTCAACGTTCCGGAGCGTCGGGACCTTAAAGGCGTGGTTGTAGGCCTCACCCGCGACTAGGCCTCTCCCGAGGTCCGGCTCCTCTCCCTCCCGCGGCGGGACTCCGATGACCTTGAACTCTGGGTTCGCGAAGGTCGGGAGGTTGTGGCACTCAAAGCAGCGAGTCTTGAGCGAGCGGAACACCGCCAAGCCCCTGCGCTCCGAATCGCTCAGCGCGGCTCTGTCCCCCTTCGCATAGAGGTCAAAGCGCGAACTCTGCGTCGTGAGCTGCTCCTCAAACGCTGCGATCGCGCGTGTGACGTTCTCAAAGCTCACTCCTCCCTCCCCGAAGACCCGCTCGAAGAAGCTCTTGTATTCGGGGATGGCCAACAGCTCCTCAACAAGCTCGTCTGGATCTTGCCCCATCTCCTTAGGGTCCGTGATCGGTCCTGCGGCTTGCTCAGCGAGGTCGGCGGCGCGCCCGTCCCAGAACTGCCGATGACTGTAAACCGCGTTCCACAAGGTCGGCGTGTTGCGCGCTAGGGCGACGCCGCCTTCGCGCTCGGGGCCGACGCCCTCGCCGCCGAAGCCCATCGAGGTCTCCCTGCCGTCGGCAAAGCCCATGTTCGGGTGGTGGCAATGAGCGCAGGAGGTCTTGTTGTCGCCGGACAGGAGCGGGTCAAAGAACAGCGCCTTCCCTAGCTCGTAGAGGTTGGGGTCGAACTCCCCCATGACGCCGACCTTCTCAGGGAACGGCCGGTCTAGGCTCCGTCCCTCCTCTAGCATCCGGAAGAAGTGGGTCCCTTCCGCGGCAGCGCGTTCAGCCCGTGAGCTGTCACGCGCTGGGTCAGCGAGGCTCTCTAGCGGAGCCCATGCCAGCACCGAGAGTCCAGCGCCCAAGGCGAGGGTCGCACCGACGATTAGCTTCGTGATCTTGGACATCGATGGATGAGTGTAAGTCCTCCGGAAGACCTGCAACTCGAAAGTCGAAGTCTCTGGAGGGTGGATACACTCTACGCATGATCTCTAAAGCCCTCATAGCCATCGCTGTCATCAGTGCAGCGCTCTCAAACCAGACAGAGGAAGGCCAGGTCAGGGTCCTCCGTGACCCCTGGGGGGTGCCTCACGTCCTCTCAGAGACGGACTATGGGGTCGGCTATGGCTATGGCTGGGCTCTCGCCGAAGACCGGCTTGAGGAGGCGCTTAACGGCTACTGGACAGTGCTCGGTCGACGGACGGAGGTAGACGGCGAAGAGGCCATGGACATCGACAGGACCTTCAAGCTCCTGCGCCTCACGCAAGACGCAGAGCGAGCCTTCGACAAGCTCCCCAAGCTTGTACGCGATGTGGCTGAGGGTTACGCCGCAGGCTTCAACGACTATATGGCCGCGCACCCGGAGGAGGTCCCCGGCTGGGCTGAGCCCATCCACCCAGCCTGGCCGCTCGCTCTAGGCAGGATGATCGACTATTGGATCCCGCTCCGGAACGCGAACAGTCAAGCCCGCGGGCTCGCTCCAAAGATCGCGATCCCTTCCACTGGAACTGGGCCCGAGCACTACAACTCCGTGGGCTCGAACGGCTGGGCCCTAGCGCCCTCACGCACAGAGACTGGGACCGCTATGGTCGCAGCCGACCCGCACCTCCCATGGAAACACGAGTTCCGGCTCCACGAGGTGCACTTACGCGGGCCCTCCTTTGAGGTCGCTGGCGCAGCCTTCATAGGCGTCCCGCTCCCGGCCTTCGGGCGCACCAAGCACGTCGCCTGGACGTGGACCTCAAATAGCCCTGATCACACAGACGTCTACAAGCTCAAGCTCGTAGAGGACGACCCCTCTAAGTACTACTTCGGTCGAAAGAAGCTCGAGTTCGAGACTCAAGAGGTCTCGTACAAGCTGCCTGATGGGGCCGTGTTCAAAGAGGTCTTGCAGTGGTCTGTCCACGGACCGGTCACGCACGTCAACTTGGAGGAAGGGTATGCAGTCGCCTATTGGTTCAGCTGCTTCGGTCTCGCTGAGGGCCCAGTCCAATACGCAGAGATGCTCCGCGCTAAAGACCTCGGAGACATCGAGGATGCGATGTCCAACCTGCAGTTCGCGCACTTCAACCTCATCGCTGCTGACTCTTCTGGGGATATCGAGTTTGTCTACGCAGGGCGAGTCCCCAAGCGTCCGAAGTCTGTCGACGCGAAGAAGCCTCTAGACGGCTCAGACCCCAAGCTTCTCTGGGACGACTTCATCCCCTTCAAGAAGCTGCCTACTGTCAAGAACCCCAAGGTGGGCTTTGTGCAGAACTGCAACAACCGCCCTGAGGTAACGACAGGCACAAAAGCAGACCCTAAGCCTGACAGCGCGCCGCCCGGCGTCGTCGCTGGCGGCAGAACGGAGACAGTCCGCTCTTGGTACCTCCGTCAGAAGCTCTCTAAAGAGGGGAAGTTCACTCGTGAGGAGGCCATCGCGCTCCTCACCGACGGGACGATGATCCCGCACGGCCCGCTTAAAGAGCAACTTCAACACGTGTGGAACACCTTTGGAGCTGACTATGGCGCGCGCGAGAAGATCACTTCGGATGTCGAGCTCGTCCTCGGCTGGGACGGATCTCCCGACTTAAAGAGCGGCGCGCCGACGATCTTCCTCTTGTGGCTCTTTGAGTTGAACGGCGGGAGCGCAAAGGCTGACGTCTCTCTCTTAGAGAGGTCTCCTAGCGAGCTCAGCAAGGACGACGCCTTCGCGATGTTCGACGCTTTCAAGGGAGCGCGCAAGCGGCTTCGTGAGCTCATACCCTTTCCGCCCCAGGTCCCCTGGGGACTCGTCCACGTGCTGCGCAAGGGCGGCAAGGTCTTCCCCGTTGCCACAGGGATGTACCCCGGGATCTCGCTCATGAACGCAAACCTCGACCTTGCGAAGCCCGACATCATGAACCTCACGTGCCGCATCGGCTCTGCCTACGTCGCGCTCCACGAACTCTCCGACCCGCCGATGTCCTGGACCGTGACGCCGATTGGGCAGACGGACCGTGAAGACCTCCCCTACCTCACCGCATGCACAGAGCTCTTCGCCAAGCGTGAGCTCAAGCCGCTCCCGATCACAGATGAGCAGCTCGCTGAGGTCGAGACGAGCGAGACCGTCCTCGAGTTTGAGCTCCCGGACTAAGGGAGCTGACGCATGAGCTCGGCGATGGCCGGGTTCCCGCTCGCCATCTGGGCAGCCTTCGTCGGGTCGATGCGCTTCGCCTCTGCGAGCTGTCGCTTGGCCTCTACACGCTCTCCAAAGGAGTTGTGCAAAAAGACGAGACCGAAACGGGTCTGCAGGTGATCAGGGTCGATCTCCGCCGCGCGCTTCAGACAAGGCACCGCCTCACGTGGACGACCCGAGGCGGCCAGCATCGAGCCCTTCGTGAACCACGGCGAGTGCAGCGTCGGGTCACACTTGATGGCCTCCTCAGCGGCTCGAATCGACGCTACAGGGTCTCGGCGTGACGCCTCAATCTCGCTGATCCCGACCCAAGCCTTCGCAAAGCGCGGGTCAATCTCGAGCGCGCGCCGATACGCAGCGATCGCGCCCTCCGGATCTGCAGGCCCGTGCAAGATGTCCCCCTGAGTCACCCACGGGCCTGGGTCTCGCGGGTCACAGGCCTTCGCTAGCTCAAGGTGTCCCTCTGGATCGCCGACCCCGAGGACCTTCTCAAGCGCCGCGAGCGCGGCGAAGTTAGCGGACTTCACCCCTGGTAATTTGACGATCTCGCGCTGCACCTCGAGGGCCTGCTCAGGCTCTCCCATCCGCCAGAGGAGGTCTGCGAGAGGGTTCCGAGCGTCGACAGCCGTCGGGTTGTCTCGGATCAAGCTGCGGTAGATCTCGACCGCCTCCTCCTCCCTGCCGAAGGCGATCGCCTCCTCTGCTAAGCGGAGCTTCGTGAGGTCACCGATCTTGTCCTTAGGGTCTGCGAGGTCGCCGTCCTCCGCTTCACCTCCGAGGTCGGAGCCCGCGTACCCCAGCGCCGCGAGGGCCTCTTCGACCTCTGAGTCCATCCCACCGCCATCACGAGTGAAGGTCTCGGCCTCGACCTCGGGCAGCGTCGCGCCTAGCTCCCCTGCGCGCAGCTCGACGAGCGCGGGCTCTCGCTCGGAGAGGTCGTCGAGCTCCTTAGGATCAACTTCAAGGTCATAAAGCTCAGGCCGAGGCGCGCGCACATAGCGCCAATTGTCTCCCCGCAGAGAGCGCAGTTCTGACCAGCCGAAGCCAAACTTAGGGAACATCGACTCGGAGTAAGCCGGCCGCTCCTCGACCGAGGCTCCTGGAGAGAGCATCCGGCCAGCGAGGGAGCGACCGTCAAAGTCGGCGCCGTAGCTGACGCCTAAGAGATCGAGAGCTGTAGGCGCGACATCAACGAGCCCCACGACACCCTCGATCCGCTCCCCCCCTGGCAAGCGGGGGTGACTCATGATGAGCGGGACATGGGTCGTCGCGTCATAGATAAACAAGCCGTGGGTCGTCTCCCCGTGCTCACCTAAGGCCTCGCCGTGATCTGAGGTGACGACGACCAACGTCTCGTCAAGCTCACCAGCCCTGCGCAGGTGTTCGATCACATCGCCGAACATGGCGTCGGTGTAGGCGATCTCTCCGTCGTATAGCTCGTCCTTGAAGCGTGAGCGGTAAGGCTCGGGCGGGTTGTAGTCGGCGTGCGGGTCGAAGTAGTGGATCCACAAGAACCACCGCTCATCACCGCGGCGCTCAAGCCACTTCAACGCGCGGCTGGACGTGTCCACAGCGATCGTCTCGGCGAAGCCAAAGTTCCCTTGGCCGCTCCCGCTCGAGAGGTCGTCGTCATAGGAGTCGAAGCCGCTGTCTAAGCCGAAGCGTGAGTCCAGCACAAAGGCCGAGGTGACCGCACCCGTAGCGAAGCCCTGCTCCTGAAGCATGCCGGCTATCGAGGGAATCTCCTCGCCGAGCTTGTGCGTCCCGTTGTTCCGGGCGCCGTGTGAGTAAGGTTGCAGCCCAGTCAGAACTGTCGCGTGTGACGGGAGCGTGACCGGCGCCGGCGCGATGCAGCGCTCGAAGAGCGCGCCCTCCGCCGCGAGGGCGTCGAGGACTGGAGTGCTCGCGCCCCCATATCCATAGCAGCCGATGCGGTCAGCGCGCGTCGTGTCAAAGGTGACGAGCAGCAGGTTCTCGACGCCGCCCTCGACGCCAGCCTGAAACTCCTCCGCGCACGAAGAGAGCACCGCCGCGCAGGCCGCAAGCGACAAAAGCCCGGCGCGGCCCATCAGTAGCCTCCGCCGCTCCTCCCGCCGGAGACGATGGCGACGGAAGCAGAGGCGCCGATCCGAGTCGCGCCGGCCTCGATCATGTCCTTTACATCATCCGCGTCGCGCACACCGCCTGAGGCCTTCACGCCCATGACAGCGCCGACCGTCTGCCTCATCAGGGCTACGTCCTCTACCGTCGCGCCCCCCGAGTTGAAGCCTGTTGAGGTCTTCACGAAGTCCGCGCCGGCGAGCTTGGAGAGCGTGCTCGCGCGGACGATCTCGTCACGATCCAAGAGGCAGGTCTCGAGGATGACCTTCAAGCTCGCGCCGTGCTTGTGGCAGATCTCTGCGATACCAGCGATGTCCCGGCGGACGAACTCGTCATCGCCCGATTTCAACGCGCCGACATTCATGACCATGTCGATCTCACAGGCTCCGTCCTCGATCGCCCTGCGCGCCTCGTACGCCTTGACCTCGGGCGCGACCGCGCCCAAGGGGAAGCCCACAACGGTGCAGGTCTTCACCGATGACCCCTCGAGGATCTCGGCGACCCGCTTCGTCCATGCCCCGTTCACGCAAACTGACGCGAAGCGGTGCGTCAACGCCTCGTCGCAGACCGCGTCGATCTGCGCTGCTGTGGCCTCTGGCTTCAGCAAGGTGTGGTCGATGTACCCGCCGAGGTTTGAGAGGCTCGCGGGCTCTGAGGTGCAGACGCCAATGCGGCAAGCGCCCGCTTCGATCACGCCCCGTGCGCGGTCAGGGCAGAGCTCTACGGTGACTTGGGTGCAGCCCCACTGGCCGAGCGAGTCCACGCCGTGATCCAAGATTTGATGAGCGATCTCCCCAAGGACGCGCTCTAGCTCTGCTGCGTTCATTTCCCCTCTCCTCCTCTCGATGCATAGCGACGCTCGATGTCGGTGATCTTATCGACCCTTCGGCCGTGCCGCGCTGCTCCCTCCGGCGTCGCGAGGAAGGCCTCGACGATTGCGCGGAGGCGCTCGGCTGATTGCATCCTCCCTCCGAGGGTGAGGACGTTGGCGTAGTTATGCTCGCGTGCGTTACGCGCTGTCTGCTCGTCATAGCAGAGCGCGGCCCGTACGCCCGGGACCTTGTTCGCCGCCATAGCTGAGCCGATGCCTGCCCCGTCGACGACGACGCCGAGGTCGCAGCGCCCGTGGGTGACCGCCTCTGCGACGGCATGGGCGAAGTCCGGATAGTCGACGGCGGACTCGTCCTTACAGCCGAGGTCGAAGACCGTGTGCCCGAGCTCATCAATCCACTTGAGCACCTCAGTCTTCATAGTGAAGCCCCCGTGGTCAGAGGCGACCGCGACTCGTAGCGCGCGACCTGGCGTCTGCGCTCGCTGCCCGACCGCTGCAGTGTGCCCCTCCACGAGCTCGATGCGTCGACGCCAAGCCTCCTCACGCGCGGCTGGCGTGGGGGTCGCGCCGCCCGGGACGACGAAGCGGCCGCCGTCGGGCACCGCCTCTAGACAGCGCAAGGTGACGAGCTCCCGCCCGCGCCCCTTCTTCTTACCCTCCTCTGGGTCGGGATCCGCGGGCCTCGCCGGCCCGTCGCAGGAGCCGAGCGTCACGTGCACGCCGCCCAAGCGGACGCCTGCGCCTCGGCCACGCTGTCCGAGGACCTCGCCCACCACGCGGTGGACCAGCCCCGAGAGCTCATCCTTTGAGATCGATCTCACGCCCGCATTCTACAAGCGGAAGCCCCGGTCTCGATGGATCGCTTAGGCGTCTACTACCCGCTCGCCCGTCGCGAGGACGTGCTCCCGATAGAGCTCAGAGAGCCGCTTCGTCACCGGCCCCACCTCACCAGAGCCGATCGTGCGCCCATCCACCTTTGAGACGCAGGCGAGCTCACCCATGGTCCCGGTGCAGAACATCTCGTCCGCCCGGTAGACCTCGGCCTGGGTGAAGTCTCGCTCGACAGCTGAGATGTCATTCTCAGCGCACAGCGCGAGGACAGTCCTGCGGGTGACCCCCTCCGGGCATGCCACGAGCCGGCTGGTGAAGACCTCGCCACCGTGAACACAGAAGACGTGGGTCGCGTTTGTCTCGGCTACGAAACCTCGAAGATCGAGCATCAAGGCGTCATCTGCGCCCGCTGCGTTCGCCTCGATCTTCGCCTGGATGGACTGGATCAGGTTGTTGGAGTGGATCTTGGGGGCGAGGCAGTCAGGCGGGAAGCGTCGAACGCTCGAGGTGATGAGCGTGAGGCCGCTCGTGTCGTAGACCGGCGGCTTGTGCTCTGCGAGGACGATCAGGGTCGGACCAGACTGATTCAGCCGCGGGTCCATACCTGAGGTGACCTTCGTCCCCCGCGAGAGAGTCAGCCGGACATGCACCCCGTCTGTCATCTCATTCGCCTCAAGGGTGCGCTTGATCTCCGCCGTGATCTCCTCATGGCTCGGGATCTCCTCAAAGGCCATGGCCTTAGCAGAGTGAACTAGGCGATCGAGGTGCGCCGAGAGCGCGTAGATCTTCCCCTCATAGAGACGCAGGCCCTCCCAGACGCCGTCGCCGCCTTGGACCAAGGAGTCGAAGGGGCTGACCCCCGCCTTGTCGCGGTGCACGAGCTCACCACCGATGTTCACGATCAGGTCGCGGTTGCGTTCGTCAAACTTCTGGAACAAGGGTGGCTCCTTCAGGCGGTGATGCGGTGGGCGTGGAGATTTTCGTAGAGGGCGAGGCACTCGTCGTACATCGCGGCGAGGTGCGCAGGCAAGGCCGCTTCGCTAGCCCGGTAGGGCCCAAAGCCCGTGCTCTCTTCGACGTTACCGTACCAGTGCGAGGCCCAGACACCGTCTGTAGAGCGAGGGCCCTTGGGCCAAGAGAGCATCGCCTCCTCGAAGGGGAGGCCCAGCCTGTCACAGAGCGCGCCGAGCACGCCTCTTGGATCAAGCAGGACGTCCTTACTGTCGATCACGGGGGGCGTCTCGCCTGTTCGCTCACGTTCGGCTTCAAACAGGGCGACCTGCTGTGGGAGGGCAGTGTCTTCCAACCTCGGGTTCGGGAGCTTTTTATCGAGCGAGGGGAGCATCCCTCTCGGCTCTCGGATCAGGAAGCAGTTCACGAGCCGAGAGAGCCAGCCGCGACCGACCCCGTCGAGGAGGTGGTGAGCCATGTGCTTTTGGTAGTGAACTCGCACGCCGCCAGGGTTCGGCTCGGTGAGATAGGCCGCCACAGCGCGCCAGTCTGTCGGTTGAGAGGCGATCACCTCATCGCGCATGGCGTGCTCTAGCCCAGTCTCGTTGAGGTAGTGCGCGTAGAGAGGCTCATCGCAGACGACCGTATCGCTGCGATTCTCCCATGAGCGCATCAGCGCTGTGGAGATGTTCCGCGGGCCTGACCACATCGCGATCTTGAGCTCATGCGTCATGACGGGGCGGGATCCTATGCCAGGAGGAGCGTTTCGTGGCCTTTACACCCAAAAATCTGCCCCCCGCATATGATCAGAGGTTGAAACAACACTCCCTGATCATGCAGCGCACACTCCCCATCCTTCTCGCAATCCCCATCTTCGTTGGCTGCGAAGGCGACTCCTCTCCCTCCGGCAGCTCAGGCGCAGGTGGCGCTCCTACATCCTGGGATGACCGCTACGTACACGAGACCGACACTGGCCTCGACTTCCCGGGCGGCTGTACGTGCGGGGCCCCAAACCTTGGCGACCTAACTGTTGGAGACCGCTGGACTATCGAAGGGCACATTGGCGACTTCTTTAGTTTAGATCAGTACGACGGGTTCAAGTTCATCGGCTCACCCACCCAGGCGTTCTCGATCGAGTACACCCTTGAGCCGCTCTCCAACATCGATACGAGCGACATTGACCTCTCTGTTCCTGGCTTCCTCTCTGCCGAAGGCGATGAGTTCCCCCTCGCCTCTCCCATTGAAGAGGGGTCGTTCTTCGTCGACGCCAACACAGATGAGGTTGGATTCCTCGTTTCAAACCGAGAGACCAGCAGTGAATGGCGTCTCACCTTCACGATCTCTGGTGCAAATCCGCTCACGCTTGGCCCTACACGGCGGGCGCCCGTCCGTGTCCTCTGGATCAGCCCCGAGGGAGACGTGAGTTTCACCACCCACTGATGGCCGTCTAAAGAGGTTGCGCGCGGCGCTTTGGATCACACCCTCATCGGGGGTAGCTTGGTCCACCTATGAAGAACCTCGTCGCCCTCCTCGCTTTCGCTCCACTCCTCTTCGCCGCACCCACCGCCTGCGCCACACCAAAGGCCGCTCGCCCGCTCGCTCAGAGCGCTGACGACTCCTTCCGCCTCGGTGACCCGAAGGGACATGGCGCCTATAACGCGCCCTTCTTTCGGGGTGCACAGTACAGCGAGCGGTACACCGATCCGGCGAAGCTCCTCGGCCAAGCCACCGGGACGAGGATGGCGACAGACGCTGAGCTCCTCGCGTGCTTTCAGGTTTGGGCGGAGGAGAGTGATCGGGTCGCGCTCTTCGAGCATGGCTCAAGCCATGAGGGGCGACTGCAGTACCACGTCGTCATCACGAGCGCCCAGAACCACGCGCGCCTCGACGCGCTCATGGCTGACAACGCTCGGCTCTTCGATCCCCGCGGCCTCTCTGAGGAAGAGGGCGCAGCGATCTTAGAGCGCGCGCTGCCCTTCGCCTGGATGGGCTACTCCATCCACGGGGATGAGACCTCCGGGAGCGACGCGGCCCTCGCGCTCGGACACCGCCTCGTCGCTGGCACGGATAAAGAGACGCTCAGGATGCTGGACGAGGTCGTGACCGTGATCGACCCGAACATGAACCCCGACGGGCGTCAGCGCATCCTCACCCAGTCAGAGCAGATGTCGGGCTACACCAAATCCCTCAACCACACCGGCCTCTTGCGTGGACGCTGGCCACGCGGCCGAGGCAACCACTACCTCTTCGACATGAACCGCGACTGGATCGCAGGGTCGCAGCCCGAGACTGTCGGGCGCTGGGCGGCGATCCTGAAGTACCACCCGCAGCTCATGGTCGATGCGCACGAGATGAGCGGTCTCGACACCTACCTCTTCTACCCTCAAGCCGACCCGATCAACCCGCACGTTCCCCGAGACCTGATCGAGAGCCAAGAGGTCTTCGGTGACGCGATCGCCGGCGCCTTCGACTCCTACAGCTGGGACTACTACACGCGAGAGTGGGCCGATGGCTGGGCGCCTTTCTACTCCGACGCGTGGGCTGGCCTCACCGGCGCTGTGGGGATCCTCTATGAGCAGGGCGCCGTGATCGGCAACCCGATGCGCAGAGCCTCTGGCGTAGTCCTCTCCTACAGAGAGTCGGTACATCACCAAGCTGTCGCCTCGTGGGCGTGCCTCGAGGCGCTCCGCGGCAAGGCAGACTGGTTCCTCTCGCGCTACCTCGCCGACGCGCGCCGGGTCGTCGCTGACACGCCCGAGAACGAAGGCGTCTTCGTCGTACGCCCAGGCAAGAACCCTGCGCGAACAGCAGAGCTGGTGCGCATCCTCACCTCCCAGGGTGTAGAGGTCGAGCGCGCTAACGCGAGCTTCACGACCACAGGCACAACAGATCGCTTCGGGCAGGCCTTCGAGGAGCCTGTCACCTCTCCCGCAGAGAGCTTGATCATCCGCGTCGCCCAGCCCATGGGTCGGGCGGTGCGGGCTTACTGCGAGTTTGACACTCGACTCTCCCAAGCTGCCCTGCAGGCCGAGCGCGAGTCTCTGGAGCGCAAGGGGGAGTCGAAGATCTACGACACCATGGCTTGGTCTCTCCCCCACGCGCTCGATCTAGACGCGGTATGGGGTGTGCTCAGTGGAGAGGTAGAGACCTCCGCCGTTAGAGGCGCCATCGACCCAGAGGCCGTCATTCCCTCTCTCACCGAACCGCCTGTCGCGTACGCAGTCGACGCAGCAAACGATCGAGCGCTCATCTTCGCTGTGCGCGCGATGGACGCTGGCCTAGAGGTCCACGCCTCTGACAAGCCCTTCGTCCACGGCTCACACACCCTCGCGCGAGGCTCTCTCCTTGTGCGCCGACATGAGAACAGCGCTGAGCGCTTCGACGAGCTCGTCACGGACGCGGCTGAGGCAGCAGGCGTCGAACTCTTCGCCTTCGAGACTGGGCGCGCGCCCGACGACGGGCCCGACTTAGGCGGCGGGCACTTCCAACTCCTAGAGCGACCTCGCGTCGCCCTCCTTGGGAACTCCCCGACCGCGCCTGACACCTTCGGCCACCTCTGGCACTACCTCGACACCCGCCTCGGCGTCCCCCATACGATCCTCGACGCCCAGTCGCTCTCTCGATATGACCTGCGGCGCTACAACGTCCTGATCCTCCCTCCGAGCGCAGGCTCGATCGTCTCTGAGCACCAGGACGACCTCGAGACTTGGGTTCGCTCTGGCGGCACCCTCATCGCGTGCGGAGACACCGCCGCCGCACTCACCGCGGATCGCGCCGGGCTCTCTGAGGTGGCGCTGCGTCGAAACGTCCTCGAAGACCTCGATGCCTACGCAGCCGTCGCCGCGCGCGAGCGCAGCGCGCGCACGGTGCGGGTCGACGCCGAGGTCATCTGGTCTGGCGCCCTGGTCGAGGCGAGCGCGAAGGATGAGGCGCAAGAGAGCGTCTCCGTCGCGCACATCCCTGGAGAGACCCCAGAGGCTCGCGACGCTTGGATGCGCCGCTTCTCACCGCGAGGTGTGATGCTCTTAGGCGAGGCTCGCCAAGAGTCTTGGCTCAGCGCCGGCGCAGGTGAGCGTGTTCCAGTTCTCTTTGGGGGCTCCTCTGTCTACCTGACGCCGGCGAGTGTAGAGACCGCTGTGCGCTTCGCGCCCGCAGAAGACGTTCGCCTCTCAGGCCTCCTGTGGCCAGAGGCCGCCGAGCGCATCGGCGACTCCGCCTGGCTCACTCGCGAGTCGGTCGGTGATGGACAGATCATCCTCTTCACCTCTATGCCCGGCTTCCGCGGCTTCCACTGGGGGACCGTACGCTTCTTTGGGAACGCGGTCGTCCTAGGCCCTGGGCTCGGCGCGAGCGCCCCACTCCCCTGGTAGATCAGACCTTGTCCAAGCGCGAGAGCGCGGCCTTGATCAGGAGGGCGAAGCGAGCGCTGGCCTCTAAGCCCGCCTCGACTACCTCCTCGTGGTTCGGCTCTACGTCGCTCAGACCGGCAGCGTAGTTCGTGATGCAGCTGATCCCTGCGACCTTCGCGCCCGCTGCGTGAGCTGCGAGCGCCTCTTGCGCAGTGCTCATGCCCACCGCGTCCGCCCCGAAGCGCCCGTGCATGCGGACCTCGGCGTGAGTCTCATAGGTCGGCCCCGGAAGGGCGGCATAAACTCCGGTCTGCAGCTCGACCGCCACGTCCGCCGCGGCCGCGTCGATCAAGGAGCCGAGCTCGAGGTCGTAGGGAGAGCCGTAGCCGCGCTCTGAAGCTGTGAGCGGCGTCACCCCCTGCATGTTGATGTGGTCTGTGATGCGCATCAGCGACGGGACCGGCCACTCTGAGTGGAGGCCACCGGCAGCGTTCGTCAGAAGAACAACGCCCACGCCGAGCTCGGCGAGGCAGCTGACACAACGAGAGGCCTCCTCTGCGGTGCGCCCCTCATAGAGGTGGCAGCGACCTTGCTGTAAGACTACAGGGACACCCGAGAGCTCCCCTAGAACGAGCCGCCCCGCGTGACCTGGGACCGCGCTCGCTGGCATGCCTGTGAGCTCTTCATATGGGAGGCTCTTCGCTCCCACGACCTCGTCCGCCAGCGGTCCCAGCCCGCTGCCGAGGACGATCGCGACGCGGGCCTCGCCAGCCCCCGCCCCGCCCAAGCTCTCTAGGAGCCGCGCGCGCTCGTCCTGACTCGCCGTCATCAATCTAAGAACATCCCCGCCACGGTTGCGGTCATCCACGAGGCGAATGCGCCACCGAGCATCGCGCGCAGCGCGAGGCTGGAGATGAGCGGCTTGCGCTCTGGCGCGAGCGGAGAGATGCCGCCTATTTGGATGCCGATAGAGGCGAAGTTCGCGAAGCCGCAGAGGGCGTAGGCTGCCATCTTCGCGGTGCGTGGCGACTGGAAGGACCCCTCTGCTGTCCCGCCCAAGATCTCCAACATTCCGTTGAAGGCGATGAACTCGTTCACCGCGACCTTCGTGCCGAGGAGGGAGCCCATTAGCTGGCAGTCGTTCCAACTCTCGACGCCCATCATCCAAGCGACCGGAGAGAAGACCCAGCTAAAGATCGTGTTGAGCGAGAGGCCGTCGACTGCCGCCCCAAGGAGCCAGTCGACGAGGGCCACGAGACCCATAAAGGCGATCAGCATCGCGACGACGTTCAACCAGAGCTTGAGGCCGTCGCTCGTGCCGTTGGCCGCGGCCTCGATCGTATTCGAGGCTGTGCGCTCGATCTTCAGCTCGACCCCAGACCCCGTCGCTGAGACCTCTGACTCCGGGAGCATAACCTTCGCGATGAGGAAGGCGGCCGGCGCACTCATCACCGAAGCAGTCAAGAGGTGTGGCCCGTACTCTTCGCCGAGGAGGCCGAGGTACACCGCGAGGACAGACCCAGCGATCGTGGAGAAACCCCCGGTCATGAGCGCGTTCAGCTCCGAGCGAGTCATCCCCGCGATGTATGGTTTCACGACTAATGGCGCCTCGGTCTGACCGACGAAGACATTCGCCGCCATCGCCATAGACTCAGCACCGCTCACGCCCATAAAGGAGCTCATGACGCGCGCGAGGAGGTAGATGAGTCGCTGCATGATCCCTGCGTGGTAAAGGATCGCCATAAGCGCGCTGAAGAAGAGGATCACTGGGAGACCATCGCTCGCGAACGCGAACGCATATCCCCAGCCGCCCTCAGAGAAGTCCGGAGTGGCGAGGCCTCCAAAGACGAGCTCTGTCCCTGGCTTGGCCATAGAGATGAGCTTGGTGACAAAGCCAGCGATCGCCTCGAAGACGCTGACGCCCACAGTCGTCTTGAGGCAGAACCAGGCCAGGATGAGCTGCATCAACAAGCCGCCGAGGACGACCCGTGTGGGGAAGCGCTTGCGGTCGCTCGACATGAGCCAGGCTAAGGCGACGAAGAAGGCGAGCCCCATGAGTCCGCGGAGGATCAACATGCGGCCAGCCTAGATTCCCAACACCTCACCCGTCGAGGACGAGCGGCTCGACTTCTGGGGAGTCCACCACCTCGATCGCAGCCAAGAGCTGGGAGCAGGCCTCTTCCAAGCCCACCCCGCCCCTGTGGTGGATGGCGCAGAGAGGCTCACCTGCATCCACACGGTCGCCTTGCCGCTTAGTGAGGACGAGGCCGACGCCCATGTCGATCTCGTCCCCAAGGTGTGTGCGACCGCCGCCGAGGGACCCGACGGCGCGACCGATCGCAGCACAGTCCGTGAAGTTGACGTAGCCGGCCGTGTCCGCGCAGAGATGTTCGAGGTCCGGCGCGGCCGGGAGACCCCCCTCAGCTTCGAGGGCGGCGACGTCTCCACCTTGCGCCTGAACCCCAGCTTCAAAGGCTGCGAGCGCTCGGCCGCTGTCTAGGGCAGACTCGATCTTCGCTCGTCCCCCCTCCTCGCTACTCGCCACCCCCGAGAGACGGAGGAGCTCGCCACCTAAGAGAGTGACCAGCTCGCGGAGGTCGTCCGGGCCGCCGCCGCGCAGGCACTCCAGGCTCTCAGCGACCTCGAGCGTGTGTCCGACCGCGCAACCAAGCGGCGCCTTCATCGAGGTCCGGAAGATCGTCATCGGAAGCTGGAAGTCGGAGGCGATGACATGCATGCGCCTAGTGACCTCGTTGGCCATCTCTTGGTTGGTGAGGAAGCTCCCACTCCCAACCTTCACGTCGAGGACGAGGGCGTCGAGGCCTTCGGCGAGCTTCTTCGAGAGGATGCTGCTTGAGATGAGCGGCGGTGAAGCCACGAGGCCTGTGACGTCGCGCAGCGCGTAGAGCAGCTTGTCTGCTGGGACGAGGTCTGCCGTCTGCGCTGCTACGAAGAAGCCGGCGGAGTCGAGCAGCCCTTGGAGCTCTTCAGCGTCGAACTCTGTGCGCAGGCCAGGGATCGCCTCGAGCTTGTCTAGGGTTCCGCCCGTGTGACCGAGCCCGCGACCGGAGATCATTGGGACTGCGCAGCCGCAGGCTGCGAGAGCCGGAGCGAGAGGCAGAGAGACCTTGTCTCCGACGCCACCTGTAGAGTGCTTGTCGACCTTCGGTCGGTCTGTCTCAAAAGAGAGCGTGCGACCTGTCCCGATCATCCCTCGCGTCCAGCCCGCGAGCTCTTTGTCGGTCATGCTGTGTATGAAGATCGAGGTGAGGAGCACCGCGGCGTGATAGTCGGCCACGTCTCCTCGGGTGTAAGCGTCGAGGAGCTCAGCAGACTGTGCGGCAGTGAGCGCGCCGCCGTCGCGCTTGATCGCTAAGAGCTCTCTAGGGTCGATCATGGTGATCCTCTCAGGCGACGATCCCGTTGAGCTCCTTAAGGAAGGACGAGCCCGGCGCGGCGGGCGTTAAGCCTAGGTGCTCTTCTACCGTGGCGCCCATGTCCGCGAAGCTGGAGCGCGTCCCAAGATCTAGGCCCGGCGTGAGGCCTGGCCCATAGGCAAGGACGGGGACGTACTCTCGCGTGTGGTCCGTGCCATCCAAGAAGGTTGGGTCGTTTCCGTGATCCGCCGTCAGCATCACGAGGTCGCCAGGGCGCAGGCCCTCCTCAAAGCGGCGCAGCTGCTCATCGAAGACCTCGAGCGCGCGGGCATAACCGGTCGCATCCCGGCGGTGCCCATAGAGCATGTCGAAGTCGACGAGGTTGATGAACAAGAGCCCCTCCTCCATGTCGACGGCGCGCTCGGTGAAGCGCGCCATACCGTCGAGGTTGCCCTCTGTGTGGATGGACTCTGTGACCCCGCGACCAGCGTAGATGTCTTCGATCTTGCCGACGCCTATGACCGGCTGGCCGGCTGCAGCGAGCCGATCTAAGACGGTCTCTTTCGGCGGGAGAAGGGAGAAGTCTCGCCGGTTGTAGGTGCGCTGCCAGTCGCCGTCTGAGCCAATG
The DNA here is from genome assembly GCA_022446815.1 of Planctomycetota bacterium. GTDB lineage: Bacteria > Planctomycetota > UBA1135 > UBA1135 > JAKVCE01. The sequence goes on along the minus strand of JAKVCD010000001.1, from coordinate 280,027 downwards.
AAGGGGCGCGCGATGACGCGGCCGACGCCTAATGGATCGAGCAGCTCTCGCGCAGTGCGACAGATCTCGTACAAGCGCTCCAGCCCGAAGTGCTCCTCGTGACAAGCGACCTGAAACACGCTGTCAGCGCTCGTGTAGACGATCGGGTGGCCAGTCTCAATGTGCGCTTCACCGAGCTCCTTGAGGATCTCAGTCCCTGAGGCGGCCTTGTTCCCGAGGACTCCGTCCAAGCCAGCCCGCTCGATGAAGGGCTCGAGCACCTCCGGCCCGAAGCCGTCGGGGAACACAGGGAAGGAGAAGTCGAGTGGGCAGCCCATCATCTCCCAGTGGCCGGTGGAAGTGTCCTTCCCTGGGGAGCGCTCTGCGCAGCGCCCAAAAGCAGCGGCCGGAGAGTTCGGTCGCGGGAGGCTCGCTACCCCCTCAATACACCCTAGGCCCAGCTCGACGAGCCTCGGCGCGTCGAGTCCGCCGTTCGCCTCAACGAGGTGGTCGAGAGTGTGAGCGCCCTCATCGCCTGTGCCCTCGGCGTCGGGCAGAGCTCCGACGCCAAGACTATCGAGAACTAGGACGAAGGCCCGTGCCAAGAGGTCCCGCAGGGCTAGCCCTGCACCGCCTCCTGGATCATCTTCTCGACTGCGTCCTCAAAGTCATTGACCCAGTCATCGCCGAAGTCGCGTTCGAGGAGGTCGCGCTCGGCGAACTCCCAACGCCCGGTGTTGGGGTCAAAGTCAAACTGGTAGTCGACCTCCGAACCGTCATCCTCTGTGACCATCACGAGGACGATGTTGTTCGGGGCGTCGAGCTCGAGGCGGAAATCTGCCATGGGGGTATCTGTTCCTTAAGCCTTGTATGGGTTCTGCTTGGACCATCGGTCCATCGAAGGTGTAGAGCTATGATAGCGGCACACGTGGAGTGCTCGTCGCCCACGTTCTAGATCCATGCCCCGTAAACGACACACCCAGCACACGCCGCTCCTGAGCGCCTGCGCGACCCTCGCCGCTTTGACCCTTACGAGTTGCACCTCCTGGGTCCCTGCAGGCGATTACGAGGGCTGGACTCTCTACGTCGAGGACGGTTCAACCGTCGACAATGAGGCCTACTGCGGGGCCTTTGACGCAGCCTTCATCGCTGTCGAAGATGTCTTCGGGCCGTTTGTTGACAAGGTGGATGTGCACGCGATCAGCGGCTCTGTTGACCTGCAATCCGGCAACCGGGGCACGATCACCGGTGAAGAAGGTGTCGTAGAGGTGGTCGAAGGAATCGGCGCCACTGTCGTCCCCGCCTTCCACGCCGGCGGAGGCGGCGGGCTGTTCTCACCCTCCGGGATCTTCGTCGCTACACCGGCGACTGGCACGGCTGTCCACGAGCTCGTCCACGCCCGCGTCGCCGAGCTCGGGCTGTCTCTACCGCTCTGGTTTGAAGAGGGCGTCGCCGCGATCATGGGTGACGGCATCGAACGAGAGGGGCGCTGGGTCGTTGATGGATTCTCCTTCTGGCCCTGGGTTGAGCTTCAAGAGGAGCGGCCCACTAAAGCAGAGCTCGATCGACTGCTCTCGCTCACCTCTAGGCAAGACCACAGCGTGCGGGAGAACGTGATCGTCCACTTCGTCGGCTGGGCAGTCATCTTTGACTGCATGCGAGAGACAGGAGACCTCGACTGGCAGAGGTGGCTGGAGGAGTCCCGGTCTGTAGAAGACCTCACCTCTTGGGCCTTCGCTCGGATGGAGCGGACACTCGAGCTTGACACGATGCTCACGTGGCTCGATAGGGTCGAGGACGAAGACCCTGCGGTCAGGCTCGCTGCGGCGCGCGGCGCTTGGAAGGTCGGCGATGAAGACGTCATCATGCTTCTCTTAGACCAGCTAGAGCGCGAAGAGGACGGTGAGGTGAAGGCTTGTCTAGCGATCAACGCGCTAGCCTCCCTCGGACGCGTTGATGCCTCCCGCGAGGTCGAACGCAGGCTCTGGCCGACGGTCTTACGCGCGCTGCGACGTGTCGAGCTCCCCATTGAGGAGGAGCAGGTTGCTGCCCGCGAGCTCTATCGCTCCTATCGCCGCTGGGGCGGCTGGCGCACTCGACAGAGCTCTTTCGACAAGCTCGACAGGTTCTGGCGTGAGTGAGCACGTGTCTCGTCGATTGAGGGCGTGCACCTAGATGAGGACGTCACCAAGATCGACTCCTGCCGCCGCCCTCGCCCCTTAACGAGTTCTAGACAAGGGCCGTAGCCTCAACAGCGATCACGCGCGGCCTTGCGCAGCGCCTGCTGAATGAAGCCTGACAGGCCCTCTTTTGGGTCATATGGCGCGAACTTTGTGCCACCTTTGACCACATCTCTGCCGAGGCTGATTTGCCCTGGCTATAATCGCGATGTTCTAGGTGATTGATCAAACTCTCAAGCTAAGGCCTAGAGACCGAGTCACCCACCTGAGCGCTCGCCGCCTGATGAGATAAGACATTTACGATGCAGACCCTGAATAAGCCCTCATACGAGTCGCTCGCCGACAACTTCCACCACTGGGAGAAGACCGGCGACCTCATCGACCAGTGCATCGACCTGATGTTGAACCTGCGTCAGAGCGGGCACCCTGGGGGCTCACGCTCGAAGGTCCCGCTCCTCGTCGCGTCGACACTAGGAGCAGGTATGCGCTGGGATGTTCGGAGGCCTGAGTTGGCCTTCGGGGATCGCTTCGTCCTTGTGGCCGGGCATTGCAACCCAGGCACCTACGCCATGCTCGCTGTCTACAACGAGGCTCTGCGGATCCGCTTTGAGCAGACCGGCGACGAGCGATACCTCATCCCCGACGCAGAGGAGCGAGCACTTTACTGGGAAGACCTCCTTCAACTGCGGCACAACGGCGGACTCCCCGGGCACGCTGAGATGGAGGGCAAGACGCTCTTCTTCAAGTTCAACACTGGCCCCTCTGGGCACGGCGCGCCCGCTGCCCTCGGTGAGGCTGTGGCGCTCAAACATGCCGGCGCAGGAGACACGAAAGTCTTCGCAATGGAGGGCGAGGGTGGGCACTCGGCGGGTGCGCACCATGAGGTCAAGAACTCCGCGTGGGGGCTCGGCTGCGAGAACCTGATCTACCTCATGGATTGGAACGATCATGGGATCGACGAGTTCGCCAACTCCACCGTAGTGAAGGGTACGCCGAGTGACTGGTTTGAGCCCTACGGCTGGCGCGTCGCAGGGACAGAAGAGGGTGAGAACTTCAGCGAGATCACGAAGGCTCTCCTCGAGATCTGCCACCCTGACGACGCGGGCGGCCTGCCTGGGATGGTCTGGGTGAAGACGCGCAAGGGGCGCGGCTACCACAAGTTTGATGCTCCAAGCCACGGCAAGGCGCACGGACGAAACTCTGAGCTCTTCTGGAAGTGCCGTGAGGAGTTCGCTGAGCGACACGGAGTGAACTTCGAAGGCCAGGGTGACGAGAGCGATCCCGGCGAGGACGCCTGCCGAGAGCAGACGCGAGGCTGGCTTGAGACAGTCATGAGCGTCCTCCGTTCAGACCAGGCCCTCGTGGAGTACCTCTCCGACACGCTCGTTGAGCTGGGCGAGTCGGTCCCCACAGAGCCTGAGAGCTTCCTGCCCGCCGGCGATGGAAATATGCACTCGGACCGCTCTTGGCTTGCGCAGGACGCGCTGCCCGCAGAGCTATTCGTCGAACCGGGAGCCAAGGCAGCCAACAAGGACGGCTTCTCTAAATTCGGCGCCTGGATGAATGCGCTCGCCAAAGAGCGCATGGGCAGGCCCCTTGTGCTCGCGAGCTCCGCAGATCTCGCCGACTCGACCTCCATCTCCGGCTTCGCCAAAGCCTTCGGGGATACGCCTGGCTTTGGTTGGTACGAGCGTGAGACGAACCCAGCGGGCGCGCTCTTGCCTCAGCAGATCACCGAGTTCACCAACGCTGGACTCTCGGCTGGCATCGCCACCGTGAACATGTCGTCCAACCCTGAGGCGGAGTTCGATGGCTACTGGTCCTCTTGCTCGACCTACGGCTCGTTCAGCTACCTGAAGTATGGCCTTATGCGCCTCTTCAGCCAGCTCGCGCAAGACTGCCCGCTCAAGACTGGCAAGATCATTTGGGTCGTCGGTCACTCTGGCCCGGAGACCGCTGAGGACAGCCGCACTCACTTCGGCATCTTCGCGCCTGGCGTAACGCAGCTCTTCCCCGAGGGGCACGTGATCAACCTGCACCCCTGGGAGCACAACGAGGTCGCGCCCTCTTTGGCGGCCGCCCTCGAGAGCGACGCGCCCATCGTCGCACTACACCTGACGCGACCGGCCTTTGAGACGCCTGACCGTGAGGCCTTAGGCCTCCCCTCTCACATGAACGCCGCCAAGGGAGCGTATGTGTTGCGCGAATACGACCCAGAGCGCCCCAAGGAGGGCTGCCTGATCGTCCAAGGCACGAGCACGACGCGCTCTGTCTACTCCCTCCTCCCTCAGATCGATGACGGCTCCTTGCCGAACGTAAAGATCGTTCAAGCCGTCTCTTGGGAGCTCTTTGAGTTGGCCGGCCGTGAATACAAGGACACAGTGCTCCCTCGGCCTGACTGGCTCGACTCAACCGTCATCACTAACGGGGCCCGCAAGCTCATGCACCAGTGGTTACCACACAAGATCGCGGAGCATTACGCGATGAGCTCAGACTGGGATGATCGCTGGCGCACTGGCGGGAGTGTTGACGAGATCGTCGCAGAGGCACACCTCGACCCAGAGAGCCTCGCTAGCGGTATAAAGCTGTTCGCCTCGGACCGAGAGAAGCGGCTGCGCCTTATGGGGCACATCGACTGAGCCGCCTAGGCCACCAAGGAGAAGCGCACACATGAGCAAGCTGGTCACTTGGATCTGGACGCCACCTGAGGGTTACACCGGTGAACAGGTCAACGCCTACTGCGCGGTGAGCTATGGGATGGTCTTAGGGCTCTTTGGGCACATCTTGTTTCTCTTCCTGTTCTGGAGCCTCGATCTGGAAGAGCTCGCCCTCCTTAACATTGGAAGCGTAGCCCTCTTCCTCATCGGCGCCATCCTGCTCGCGAAGCGCCAGATGGTCCTCACCTCCCTCGCGATCGGCTCGATTGAGGTCCTAGTCCACGGGTGGATTGCGACCGTCAAACTTGGATGGGAGGCGAGCTTCCACTACCACATCCTCGCCGTACTCGCGCTCTGGTTCCTGATCACGGGGCTGCCTTGGGTCACTAGGCTCGCGATCGCTTGCGTGCCCGCGGCGGTTTACATAACCCTCCAAATTTATGTCGGGTATGGGCAAACGCTAAGCGGTCTCGACGAGGAGACCTTGCAAGCGGTCTCAACGATGAACCTCGGCATCTTCTGCCTGGGTATCTCTGGCGTTTGCGGTTACTACGCTTGGTCTTCGGCGCGGGCACACCGCGCCCTTGAGAAAGAGCTGTCACGCTCAGAGAGTCTCCTTCACAGTATCCTGCCCGCCTCCATCACAGAGCCCTTCAAGGAAGAGGGGCGCACAATCGCAGACGGCTTCGAAGATTGCTCTGTGCTCTATGCGGACCTAGTCGGCGGCGGGGAGCTCACCAGCATCTACTCTCAAGAAGAGATCAAAGAGCTGCGCGCCGAGCTCTTCGCTCGCTTCGATGATTTGGCAGAGCGCTACAGCGTCGACAAAGTCCGTGCGCTCGGAGATTCCTATATGGTGACCGCGGGCGTCTCAAACCCTGCGCCTGACCACGCAGCGCGACTCGGAGACATGGGCTTGGAGATGCAGGCCGTGATGGAAGAGCTGCGCTCTGGTCGCTCCGAGTTCTTTGGGCTGCGCCTTGGCATCCACTCCGGGCCTGCTGTCGCCGCGGTTGTCGGGCAGCGACGCTTCGCCTATGACCTCTGGGAGGACACCGCGAACACGGCAGCGCACATACGCGCATACGGCTTGCCCGGCGAGGTACAGGTCACCGAGACGACCTTCTCTCTCCTGCACGGCGAGTTCCACTTCGAATTCTTCGGGACACCGGAGGTCGAAGGTCGCGGCAAGATGAAGACGTACCTGCTAAAGGCCCGCGTCTAACTGCTAACTTTGACTAGGGTGGCGAGATGGCACTTCACCTCTCCCTAGCCCTCGCCCTCGGGGCGCTGACCCCCACAGACCTCGAGCCCGTCTGCGTCGGCGACTTCGCGCCGCACAGCGCCTTCACGGACATCGCGCGCTCTGGAGGTCGTTTGTTCTGTGCCTACCGAGAGAGCGACAGCCACGCGCTGGGCGCAGACGGCAAGATCCGCGTCATCGTCCAAGGAGAAGACTCCTCGTGGAGCTCTTTCGCCCTCCTTGAGCGTGAAGGAGTAGACCTGAGGGACCCAAAGCTCTCCGTCATGCCCGATGGGACGCTCATGCTCCTCCTTGGTGGATCGCGCTATGTCGACCGAGAGCTGAGAGGCCGACAGAACATGATCGCCCTCTTGGGATCAGGAGACGACTCCTTCAGTCCACTTCAAGCGGTCGAGATAGACGAGACCATCCGAACTAAGGTCGACTGGCTGTGGCGGGTGACTTGGCATGGGGGACTCGGCTATGGGGTCGTTTATCAACCGGTCGCTGGAGCGAGCAAGGCCCACCTCGTCTCTACGCTAGACGGCCTTCGATACAAGCATGTGACGACGCTGCCCATCTCTGGTGAGCCCAACGAGGTGACGCTTCGCTTTGGTCGGGATGGGGAGATGGTCGCGCTTGTCCGAAGAGAGGGTGAGGACGCCGCGGCCTACTTCGGCTCTTCCTCCGAGCCCTTCAAGGAGTGGTCCTTTCGCGAGCTCCCTGAGCGCATGGGCGGACCGAACCTCGTCCAGCTCCCCAACGGAGAGTGGCTCGCCGCCTACCGCCGCTATCGCCCGAACGGCCAACGCACCGCCCTCGCGCTGATCAAGCTGAACGGCTCGCTGCAGCAGCTCGCCGTGCTAGAGAGCGGCGGAGATACGAGCTACCCAGGCCTCCTGATCGAAGGAGAGCGCCTCCTGATGTCTTACTACTCCGGCCACGACGGGAAGACGAAGGTCTACTTCCTAGAGACCCCCTTAGAGGCGCTGCTCAGCAAGCGTTGAGAGGTCGCTCGACCTCAATTCGGGCTTTCCTTGAATGGCCCACAAGCTCTGGCCATGCTCCAAGCATGCGTCGACTCCTCCCCCTCCTCCTAGGCTCTCTCCTCTTCGCCACCAGCTGTCAGGCCCCTGCGCCCGACTACGGTCGACCCCTGCCTCCTGGCTGGCCTGCGCTGCTCAAAGTGGAGAGCACCACACAGTGGCCTGACCTCTCGAGAGACTGGCGTCGTCGCGAAGAGCTCCTCCCTGCCCTCGACCGCTCAATCGCGTGGTTCTCCAACCCGAGCTCACAAAAGTTCTACCCCATGGAGGGGGTTACCCACGCACACGCGCAGGCGAGCCTCGCGCGCTTCCGAGAGCTCCTCGTCGAGTGCCACTCGGCCTACTCTTTTCGGTGGAGCGTCGAGAACGAGTTCGACCTCTACAAGAGCGCTGGATGGGACGGGAGAGGCGGCGGTGTTCTCTTCACTGCGTACTGCACCCCGATCTTCAACGGGAGCCTGACGCAAACCGAAGAGTTTAGTTACCCCCTCTACGCTACTCCTGAAGACCTCGTGAAGGGCGACGCAGGCATGATCCTTGGGCAAGTGACTGAGGCAGGTCACACAGAGCCCTACCCCACGCGACAGGCGATCGAGGCTGGCGGCCTGCTCGAAGGGAGGGGCTTAGAGCTCGTCTGGCTCAGCTCGCCGATGGACGCATTCATCGCACATGTGAACGGCTCTGCCTTTGTCCGACTCTACGACGGGAGCATGGCGCGCTTCGGATACGGCGCGAACAACGGACACGAGTACACTTCACTTGGGAGGGAGCTCGTCGCCGCTGGTGAACTAGGTGAGGAGCGCCTGAGCCTTCCCGCGATCCGCGCTTGGGCGGAGGCCAACCCTGAGAAGGTCACATCCTTCCTCCATCGCAACGACCGCTTCGTCTTCTTTAGCGAGATCCTCGGTAACCCGAGCGGCTCCCTCGGCTTCGAGGTCACGGCATACAGGACCCTCGCGACAGACAAGTCCATCTTCCCCCGGGGAGGTCTGACTTATGTAGACACTCCCGCTGGCTGGGCAGATATGAGCTCTGGCGCTTCAGTGAGGCACACGCTGATGGACCAAGACACTGGCGGCGGGATCCGCACAGCTGGCCGCGCCGACATCTACCTCGGCATCGGAGACGACGCTGAGGCGCTGGCAGGAGAGACCCTCTCAGAGGGACAGCTCTACTACCTCTTCCTCCGCGAAGACCTCGATGAGACGAGCACCTGGAGCGCGGAGGGCTGATTGGCGCTCGAGCGCCTGCGCGGGCGTTGGGAGCGCGCCACCAGACCACTCTTAGATCGGACAGAGTGGCTCAGCCCGAACCACCTCACCTGGGCGAGCCTCGTCGCGGCGGCCATCGCCGCATGGATCGGAAGATCAGCCGGACGCGATGAGCCCGGGCAGTGGTTGCTCGTGGGCCTGCTCATCGGTCTCGCCTTCCTCTTCGACGCCTTAGACGGCCAACTCGCGCGCAGGCGAGGGCTCGCAGGGCCCGCCGGAGACCTCCTCGACCACACGTTGGACCGCGTCGTAGACGCGATGCTCCTAGTCGCTTTCGGCGCTAACGCTGCCTGGCTGCTCCACCCCGAGCTCGGGGTCGTGCTCGGATGGGCAGCAGCGCTCGCGACGATGTTCGGCTCTTACATGGGAACCGCCGCGCAGAGCGTCGGCCTCAAGAGGAACTATCGCGGCTTTGGGCGTGCAGACCGCTCCGTGGCCCTGCTCGTTGGAGTCTTTGTCACAGCAGCGCAGGCCCAACTTGGCTGGCATGACCTTGAGGGGCCGACCCTCTTAGGCGAGACCCTGCGATGGAACGGGATCTCGGCAGCCCTCGCCCTAGCCCTCATAGGCGGCGTGTTCACCTTCGTCTCTCGCTTTGTAGCTAGCCTGAGAGAGCTCTCACAGAGCGACTCCGCCGACGCCTAGGGGTACACTCCATCAGCTTATGTCCCGCGCACTACGACTCCTCCCTTGTCTATTGCTCGCTCTCGCTGCCGCTTGCGGCTCGGGAGCTGAGCGTCGACAGCCAGATGTACTGTTCTTGCTTATCGACACGCTACGCGCGGACCGCCTCGGCTGCTATGGCTACGAGCGGCCCACGAGCCCAGTGATCGACTCCCTTGCTGAGGGAGGTGCTGTGTTGACGCGCACCTCTGCGCAAGCGCCTTGGACCCTGCCTTCGATGTCCTCGATGATCACCAGCCGCTATTTCACAGCGCACCGGGATTTCCCAGAGGACGAGACCCCCACGATCGCTGAGAGCTTTCAGACTGGGGGTTACCGCACGATCGGCGTGGTCGGCAACACCCTGCTAGAACCACAGCACGGCTTCGGGCGCGGCTTTGATGACTACATCGTCGCAGCTGATAGCGACCGCAGCTTCCCGCAGCTCTTGAGCCTCCTGAGAGATCCACTTGATCAGGCTACGGGTGGTGAAGAGCGCCAACCACTCTTCCTCTACTTCCACTCCTTCGATCCACACGCGCCCTATCAGGCCCACCCCAAGTACGACGACATCCTCCCCTTGGGGGACGCGCCGGCGATCGAGCCCCCCGGCTGGCAGCAAGAGATGCTGACGACATATGGACCCGTCCCCCCTGATGGGGACCCGGAGTGGGCTCTCGCGCTCAAAGACCTCGATCGCAAGCGCTCCCTCTATGACCAAGAGGTCCGCTTCACAGACGAGCACGTGGGCGTCCTTTTGCAGATGTTGGAAGAGCGTGGAGTCGGAGACGACCTCCTCGTCGTCATCGTCTCTGACCATGGAGAGGGGTTATGGGAGCACCTCTCGCTCGCGCCGAAAGAGCGACTCATGTCATTCTCCCCGGAGCACTTGTTCTTTGGTGGACACGGTCACGACCTCTCCGAGCAGGCGCTGCGAACTCCCTTCATATTGAACGGGCCCGGGGTCCCTGAGGGTGCTCGCTTCGACGAGCCTGTTGAGAACGTCGATCTTTTCCCCACCCTGCTCTCTCTGTGTGGACTCCCTCGGCCAGGGGATCTGCACGGTGCAGACCTGACGTCGCTCTTTGCAGGAGAAGTGAGCGAGGGGGCCTGGCGAGAAGAGACCTACGCGTACATTCGACAGAGCGCGTGCATCCGCGATGAGAAGACTCAACTCAAGCTCGTCGTCCCAACTGAGTTCGGGACCAAGAAGGGCCTAGGCGGCCCGACCCTGCACAACCTCGCTGCAGACCCCCGCGAGCGCAGAGACCTCGCCGACCAGCGCTCACAGATCACCTCTGACCTGGCCGCACGTCTCAAGGCTCACATAGAGCGTTACCCCACGACCACCCAACGCGTCGGAGACCGGATCTCTCAACAGAAGCTCGAAGCGCTCGGCTATGCCGGGCAGGGAAACGAAGAGGACGAGTGACGGGCGCGCTAAGAGTCCCGGACCAAGAAGAGCGCAACCTCGCACTCATCATGCACGTCTTGGCTCTCTTCACAGGCTTCATCGGCCCCCTAGTCATCTGGCTCATTAAGAAGGATGAGTCCGAGTACATCGATCAACACGGACGGGAAGCGCTCAACTTTCAGATCTCGCTCCTCTTGTGCTCTTTGGTCGCCACCTTTCTCTCCATCATCACCTGCGGAGTTGGCGCGGTCCTCTTTCTCCCTTTAGTGCTCCTGCTTTGGGTGGGCTGCTTTATCGCGGCAATGCAGGGCTACAAGGGAGAGCTGTGCAAGTACCCGCTCGCGCTCCAGCTCTTGAAGCAGCAGAGCTGAGCGCTCACTTCACGCGCTCTAAGAGCTTCGCCCGGTCAAACTCGACAAAGCCAGGGTCACCCTCGAGCGTCTTTAACAGTGCGGCGTGCTCTGCGTCCAAGCTGTCACTGGCGCTCTCGCTTAAGCCCTCAAAGCGCTGATCTCGCGGCGAAAAGCTCAGGGTCAAGCTCCCGTCAGCGATACGTACGCCGCTTAATGCGCGCATGAACCAGGACCCTGGCGGAAAATCTTCAGCGTCCTCGAGCACTGCACGGATCATCCCGGCAGCCTCTCCCTCTGTCATAGGGACGTCGAGCGTGAAGGTCGCGCCCGTGCGGGTCAGCCAGGGTTCGCGCGCGCGCGCCCGCGCTCTCCAGCGAGACTTCGTCTCATCGCTCAGATCGAGGTGCTTCCAGGAGACATTGACCCCCTTCTCGCGCCACTCGACATCCAAGAAGGTGTTGACGAGCTCATTCATATCGCTCAGGAAGACCGAGAGGTCTTTGATCTCGATCGCCCTGTAGAGACCCACGCCCTCGGCGCCGACGCGAAAAAGGCCCGCTTCGCTCACCTTCACCTGCTCTCGGAGCGAAGCGAGGATAGCTCTCATACGCTCTGCTGGCTCCTCCTCAGGGAGGTCGCTCCAGTCCAGCTCTTCGTCTAGGTCGAAGGTGAATAAGCCGCCCTCAGCCGGGAACCTCCTCCACCCCGCTACAAGCTTTCGGATCGGCTCTGCCGAGCTGGCCTCCGCTGTCAAGCCATCCATGACTTCGACATAAACGGCTTGATCCTCTTCCGGGTGGTAGCGAAGCCACCACGAGCGGGAGGCTGAAGAGAAGTCTGAGCAGGAGGCGAGGGGTAGCAGATAGAGCGCGAGGGCGACCCTGCGAGTGAGCCCACTCAGCACACGTCGCGCTAGGTGCAAAATGGACTGCTGACGGCTTCTAACACCTGTGTTCGCTCTCATGAGGTCTCGCTCCATGCCTGCTGTTCTTCTCCGTTAGGGCTCCGCTCGTGAGGGTCATGGTCTGCCACCACGCGTGCTCGGTCAACCGATCCACCCCCTCTAAGCTCCAACTGCACCAACGGTGACACTAGACTCGTCTCTGCACCCCGTCGCCGCACCATGATCGCCGTCTTCTCTTTCATCCTCGTCCTGCTTGTCAGCACCCTCGTAGTCCGCGGCGGCGCGGTCGCCTTGCGGCTCACAGGCCTCTCATGGGATGTGGCGAGCTTTCAAGCCCAGTCCGCCTTTACGGGTGTAGGGTTTACGACGTCGGAGGCCGAAAACATCGTCAGCCACCCTGCTCGTCGGCGCGTCATCAGCACGATGATCACCCTCGGGAGCATCGGGTTTAGCTCCGTCCTCGCGACCGTGGTCGTCACGTTCTCGACCGCTGGTGACGACATCCAGATGCGCACCTGGTGGATGATTGGCTCGCTGGCTCTCCTGATCACCGCCATCAAGACGAAGATCCTCGACAAGCTCTTCATCCCGCTCGTGACTCGGTATCTGACGCGCTCGAGCAAGCTGCGCATCCTGGATTACGAGGAGCTCCTGCGTATGGAGAAGGGCTTCTCGGTCGCTCAGTTGAAGGTGGAGCCTGACACTTGGTTGACCGGCGGGCCTCTCAAGGAGCTCGCTCTCAACCAAGAGGGCATCTTAGTGCTCAACGTCCGACGTCAGTCTGGCTCCGTCCTCGCCGCGCCCAGGCCTATGACCCGGCTCGAGCCCGGGGACAAGATCTTGTGTTACGGACTTGAGGAGGAGCTAGGCCACCTCGCCAAGCGGCCCGCTGGCCCAGAGGGGGAGCGGGCTCACGAGGTCGGTTCGCGCAGGAACCTCTCTCGTCTCACTCAAGAGCGCGTAGAGGAGAACCTCAGGGAGCCGACGCTCTTCGACGACATCGAGCTGAAGCCTCAGCCCCGACGCAAAGATCCCGTCAATGAGGTCCTCGAGAGCATGCATCAAGAGAGCGTCTCCAAGAGAGGGGCGACGAAGTAGGCCCGAGAGCGGGTAGTATGACCACAGCGGAGCCGGCGCATGCTGGACCCTTAAGACCGCATTTACGCCGAGCCCCAAGCACCCATGAGCGAGTACGAAGTCGTCTCCTACGAAGTAAAGCCCGTCGAGGGCGACGAGCAAGTTGAACTCGTCATCCATGCCACTGACGGCAGCCGCTGGGAGTACGGCATCCCATACAGCGCCACAAGCGGCCGCTACACCTTCGAAGAGGTGGACGTCCTCGCCATGGACTTTGGCGACGAGTTCGCTGAAGAGGTGACCGCGAAGCTCGACGAGCTCGTAGCCTCCCTCTCTGAGGGTTAGCCAGCCTGCTCAGTGAGCTCTTCTGCTTTAGACAAGAGGAGCTCTAGGCGCACACGGTCAGCCTCGTCTCGTGCCAGCTCGGCCGCTTGATCTAGGAGCTCTGTCGCCGCTGCGCGCTCACCTCGGCGCAACTCCAACTCTGCGAGCTCTAAGACTGTCTCTACTTCGCCTGGGTCTATCTCTCGGGCGCGCATGAGATATGCGGCCGCCTCATCCTCTTCGCCCGCCAGGACGCGAAAGCGACCGAGGTAGATGTGGGCCTGAGCGCACTGCGGGTCAACCTCCAAGGCGCGCGAGAGCCAAGCATCGCACACCGGGCCTGAGGCGCGCCGCTCCTCTCGCAGCCCAGCCTTCAACCCGAGACTGCCCGCGTCGACAAGCTCCCAGAGTGTCCCCTGCGTTAGGTCAAAGAGGTGGAGATAAGCGTCGTATGCCACAGTGTCTTGGCCTGCGCTGCGCGCAGCCTCGGTCAGCAAGCGCACAGAGTCCGGAGTGGGGTCAAGTTCGACGAGCCTCTCGAGGGGCGCGATCGCGGAGGTCTCTAGGCCTAACTGCAGTCGGACTCTCCCCAGTCCAGCGAGAGAGGTTGTGAGTCCTGGCTGAAGCTCAAGTGCCTTTACGTACGCTGCCTCTGCCGCGCGTCGCCATCCTGTCTCTTCTAGAACTCGACCATGGAGCTCATGTAGCGCCGCGCTCTCTGGAGACCTCCTGACGCCGTCCCTCAAGAGCGCCTCGGCACTAGCGGGATCGCCTAGTTCAGCGAGGGCGCGTGAGGTCTCAAGGCAAGCGCGTGGGTTGTCTAGACCATCTGCTAAGTACACGCGATGCCAGAGGTCAGCTGCCACCTCCCAGTCACCTCGCCTAGAGGCTGCCGCTGCGAGGCGCTCGTTTGCCTCGACTCCAGCGTCACGTGAGGTCACGCAAGCTGAGAGGGTCAGTAGGGTCAGTGAGAGGGCTCTCATCGTGAGTCGAACGCCCCCACGGGACGACGCCTGCCCCAAGTCTGCCGCCCCGCGCGCTAGAATTCAGGTGTGAGCACTCGGTCTCTTGAACTGGTCACCCTGGACGCGGGAGGAACCCTGCTTAAAGAGCGCTCTTCACGCGGCGCAATGTATGCGCGCGAGGCTCGGGCCCTTGGCGCAGAGATCACTGATGAAGAGATGGTTGACCTCATGCGAGCTGTCCACGACCGCCTCCCTGAAGAAGTGGACGGCGCATGGAGGTATCAGTTGAGCTGGTTCTCCTCCATGATCGAGGGCGTCTTCATTGGAGAGCTTGGCCTTCGCCCAGACCACCTCCCTGCGCTAGAGGACAGACTCTTCAGCGCCTTTAGAGACCCCGCCTCTTTTGAAGTTCTTCCAGGTGCCCTCGAACTTCAGCGCGACCTAGAGCGTTCAGGGGTACGCATGGCTGTCATCTCAAACTGGTCAGAGGACCTGCACGCCCTCCTCGCTGGTTTGGGGCTGCAGAGGCGCTTGGAGTTCACCCTCACGAGCGCAGAGGAGCGCTGCGAGAAGCCAAACCCTGAGCTCTTCCGGCGAGCTTTAGCTCGTGCAGGTGTCCAGCCAGAGCGCGCGCTACACCTTGGAGACAGCCCGAGCGAAGATTTTGACGGCGCGCGCGCTGCCGGGATGGACGCGCTCCTCTTGGGGCCCGATGATGGGGGCAACCGCCGCTGCGTCGGCGATCTCTTCGAGGCCTCAAGGACACTCTGCGAGCACCTGCTTTGACCGAACTCACCGAGGAACGTATCTCTGCTCTGAGGAGCAAGGCGCGCGAGCTGCGCGACGCCATCGAGAGCCGCTACGTCGACCAGCGCGCAGCTACTGATGACTTGTTGCACGGCCTCCTCGCTGGCGGACATGTGCTCTTAGAGGGCGCGCCCGGTCTCGGTAAGACGACCCTCGTTAGGACTGTAGCTAGCTGCTTGGGCTTGGACTTTCGCCGACTGCAGTGCACCCCAGACCTGATGCCAGCAGACGTCCTAGGCATGCGTATCCTCGAAGAGGACCCTAACGGCGGACACCGCTTTCACTTCGAGCGAGGCCCTGTGTTCACACAGGTGCTCCTCACCGACGAGATCAATCGCGCGACGCCTCGTACTCAGTCGGCGCTGCTCGAAGCGATGCAAGAGCGGCAGGTCACGGTCTTTGGTGAGACGCTCCCCCTAGACCGACCCTTCTTCGTCGCGGCCACACAGAACCCCATCGAGATGGAGGGGACGTACCCGCTACCCGAAGCCCAGCTCGACCGCTTCCTCTTGCGAGTAGACGTTGAGTCCCCCACAGCAGAAGGAATCGTCAAGATCCTCGAGACAGAGCGCGCTGCTTCGACGCCGCTAGATCCCGTCTTGAGCGGAGACGAGGTGCTCGAACTTCAGGCGCTCACCGCCTCAATCCCAGCAAGCTCCGACATCCTCGCCCTCGCCGCTCAGACCATCATCGCGACCCACCCAGAAAACGAGGCTGCGCCTGAACTCGTCCGCAGGCATGTGCGCTTTGGCGCGAGCCCGAGAGGCGCTCAAGCCTTGCTTGGCGCTGCGCGAGCACGTGCCCTCTTAGCTGGACAGCTGCATGTCCGGGAAGAAGACCTAGAGGCTGTCGTTCAGCCCTGCCTGCGCCACCGCCTTATGTTGACCTATGAGGGCGAGGCCGCCGGCGTCTCTACAGGAGAGCTCGCCCAAGAGGCTTACGCTCGAGCTCAGTCCTGAGCCCCGCCCCGCAGCGAGCGCATCCCGGTTAGGATTCCACCTCGATGGACTGCCAACTCCACTTAGCCCAGCTTGAGCCGACCCTCGGCAACCTCGACGCGAACCTCGCAATGCACGTCGAGACTGCGGAGCGCGCCGTTGAAGAGGGTGTAGACTTGCTGCTCTTCAGCGAGCTCTCGTTGACTGGGTACTTCTTGAAAGACCAGACACCTGAGGTCGCACTGAAGCGGGGAGAGGGTCCGCTAGCACGGATCGCGGAGCTCTCCAAAGACGTCTCTATCGCTGCGGGCTTCGTTGAGCGCGCAGCAGATGGCCAGCTCTACAACGCCTATGGCTTCTGGGAGGACGGTGAGCTCGTGGGCCTGCACCGGAAGGTGCACTTGGTCACCTATGGGATGTTCGAAGAGCATCGCGACATGGGCGCAGGCTGTGAGTTTGCGACGATTGAGAGCAGGCACGGCCGCTTCGCTGTTCTGACATGCGAGGACGCCTGGCATATGCAGGGGCCCATGCTGGCCTTTCACTCAGGCGTTGATGCACTCCTCGTCCCGAGCGCCAGCCCAGCTCGCGGAGTACAGGCCAACGGAGCAGGGCTCGGCTCTGTCCAAGCTTGGGAGCGGCTGCTCTCTACTTGGGCGCTCTTGACCCAGACGTGGGTCTGTCACATCAACCGCGTAGGCTTCGAAGATGGCATCGGCTTCGGAGGTGGCACCCGGGTGATTGACCCCTTCGGCGAGTCCACCGCAGCCCTTGAAGGCTTAGACGCAGGCACCCTCTCGGCCCGAATGGACTCAGCTGCGCTTGATCGAGCTCGTGTCGCCCTCCCCCTCCGCAGAGATGACCGCGCTTGGATCCTCGCGCGCGAGCTCGCGCAGCGCGCTGAAGCTGGCGGATGGGAAGGCCGCGCAGAATGAGCGAGCTCGACATCTCAGAAGAGCTGACTATTGAGCTCTTGGTCCGCTTCCTTCGGTCAGAAGCAGGGAAGTTTGGCTTTGATCGGGTGATCTGCGGACTGTCAGGTGGCGTGGACTCGGCTGTCTCTGTTGGCTTAGCGGCGCAGGCCTTCGGGCCAGAGAACGTGCTTGGCGTAATGATGCCCTACCGCACCTCCAACCCCTCTAGCGAGGCTGACGCTCGAGCGGTGGCTGAGGCGCTGGGGATCGAGACCCGCAAGGTGGACATCTCTGCGATGGCAGACGGCTATCTAGGGGATGCTCAGATCGATGACCGCATGCGCCGCGGGAACGTCATGGCGCGCTGTCGGATGATCGTCCTCTATGACCTGAGCGTCGAGTGGGGAGGCCTGGTCCTTGGCACGAGCAACAAGACAGAGATCCTCCTGGGGTACTCCACCCAGTGGGGAGACTCGGCTAGCGCTTTGAACCCCTTAGGAGACTTGTACAAGCACCAAGTCTTTCAGCTCGCCGCCCACCTTGAACTCCCGTGTGAAGTCATCGACAAGGCTCCGAGCGCAGACCTCTTCGAGGGTCAGACCGACGAGGACGAGCTCGGCTTCTCCTATGAGGAGGTCGACAGGCTCCTCCTGAAGATGATCGACGAGCGTTGGACTGAGGCCGAGCTCGTGGCTGCCGGCTTCGACCTCGACTTCGTGAAGCTCGTAGCGAGCAGGATCGCAGCGAATCAATACAAGCGTCTGCCCCCCATCATCGCCAAGCTCGGGCCACGGAGCGTGAACCACGACTTCCGCTACCTCCGGAGCTGGGGCCGCTAGCGGGCCCGCCAGTCCTCAAGCGTCATAGCCCAGCGCTCGTGGTCGGCCCACTCCCCTGCGATCTTTAGGTAGCGCTCGCTGTATCCCTCTAAGCGGAAGCCGGCGCCTCTCGCGAGGGCGATGGAGGGCGCGTTCGTGGGTTGGATATTGGCCTCTACCCTGTGAAGCCCAACGCCCTCAAAGGCGTGGTGTAGCGCGAGCTGTATCCCCTCTCGCATAAAGCCAAGCCCTGCGAAGGGGGCGCCCACCCAGTACGACATGTAAGCGGATTGGAAGGCTCCCCTGACGATCTCGTTCAGATGAAAGCGCCCGACGATCGCGCCATCGCTCAACCTGCAGAGCAGCGTCCGCTCTGTGCTCGGATTCTCTGCTCCCATGAGCCAAGCCATGAAGGCTGCCTCGCTCGCGGCTGGTGCCGCGCCCTCTGGGGGAAGCGGCTCCCACGGGCTGTGTAGCGACCTGCTGACATCAACAAGCTTGATGTACTCAGCTTGGTCTTCGAAGCCGGGGTAGCGCAAATAGACGCGCTCCCCTGTCGCGAGCGCACCCGCTGGGTGGCTGATCTTGGAGTCCTCTGATTCTCCCAATGTGCCCGCAGGATGCGGAAGCCTCAGGACCCCATCAAGCGTCGCTGGAGGTCATCGAGGTCTGCCCCATCGATCTCGCCCCTAGATATTGGCCCGAGGCGTTCGAACTTCTCTCGCTCGATCGCGGTCGAGAGCTCTACGATCGCGCCAGGCGGCAGGCCGGAATCGCTGAGCGCTTCACCCTCTCCTGCCTCGTCACGCGCATCGAACGTTATGCGACCGAGCACCTGGGGAAGTTCATCGGGGAGCCCTTGCCGCTCTTCCAGGGCGACGCGTGCGCGCACACAGACGCTGAGGGTGCTCTGTAAGTTGGAGCGGATACGCTCAAGCCGCTCAACGTCGGGGTCTGGACCAGCGAGGGTCTGTTGTACGCGACTGATCGCTACCTCTAGGAGCGCTACGAGGCAGTTTAGCTTGCGCATAAGCCGCGCCCGATACTCCGGGGAGTCGAGGTTTTCGTCTGAGAAAGGGTCCTGCCTGCTTTTGTCTTCCATCGTCTTCGCGGCCGGGTCGTGCCGCCAAAAGAAGAGTACCCCCTGTCAGGCGCCGGGGTCGGGAGAGTCTCCCCTCTTGAAAGGCGCGCGGGTAGGACAATTTTTCCGTCGCAGGCACCCCCTAAGGGGGTCTGCGCGCTAGTAGACGAGGCTCGCGAGGATAGCGACGAGGTCGGCCTCGGGACGCTTCCCCATAGCCACAAAGTGCTGATCCTTCGCGTAGCCCTCGACCACCGTCCAGGCACCGACGCGATGCACAAACACGCGGGTCAGCGCGGACTTCGCAGGTCCGGTTGTCGGCGCTTGGGCGGTCGCTTGCTCGTTCCCTAGCAAGATCATCAGCGGTTCGACGCCGTTCGTATAGCGCAGGCGAGTCCACCCGCCTCCAAAGGCGTCGGTGTATGTCTCAGCGTCTTGGAAGACGTAGCTCTCCGGCACCCACAGCGGCGCAGGCACCCTGGTCACAGCAGAGTTGGCTACAGGCTCCCATACAGAGGGCCCGCCGCTCAGCTCTGAAGCGAGCGCCGGCGCAAACTCGATGTTCTCGTACTCCACATCACAGAGGAGACGCCCAGCCTCGTCGCGCTCTTGAGTGCGCAAGCAGAGACCTGACTGAGGGTCAATCCAGAGCCGATAACTGTGTGCCCCCTCTTCATTCGGATCGATATCAAGCACGACACAATCAATCCCACAGACGGCCTCAGTGCTAGAGCTCTGCGAGGTCGTGTAGTGCTCCATGAAGAGTCCGAGATCTCGAATCTTGAATCCCCTGTAGCGGTGGAAGAAAGACTCTCTGCTCTTTTGAAGCGCTTGGAATGTCTCCTCCGTAGGGGGGGCCATCTGAGGCTGAAGGACCTCGATCGGCTCGATCGAGAACTGGCCACCACTGGTCACCGCGACGTGCTCTCGATAGACCAGCACCATAGGTGAGTCCGGCCCGACAGGGAGGCGCACTAAACGGTCCCCTTGATGCGAGATCTCGTTGGGGCTTGAGAGCTGCGTGAGCAGGTCAACACTCACCCTCTGTGCTGATGCGGGGGTCCCTGCCGTTGCGCTCTGGCTCCCCCCCTGTCCACCAGGCCCTCTGTTGGAGCTCACAGCGCTGCGTCGCTGGTTGCCCCGAAGGCCCCGAGGCTGCTGTGGTTTGGTCGGGGACTTGGCGGCTCGGCGCTTCGGTGCAGCGAGCTCAACCGGTCCGCTGATCATCCCACTCAAGACCGCTTCACCCGGAGTAAGCCCTGTCTGAGCGGGGCCGTTGCGATCACTGACCTCTACGGACTGCACGAGCCTGTCGCGCTCCTTCTCGTGGTCCGTCTTCCCCGGTGCGGCCAAGACCACCAGGAAGAGGACGCTGGCCGCTGCGGCCACTTGACCGACAAGCACGAACCTGCGGCGCCGAGGCTTTTGGTCTGCTGCTACGCGATCGCCGTCCTCTTCGACCTCCCAGTCCCTAAGGATCGCCTCGACTCTCCGGTCAAGCTCTGCTGGAGCGTTACGTTGAGTTACGCCAGGCATAGACTCTGCGACTAAAGCCTCAAGCTCAGGGGGGGCGGGGTGTGTAGAGAGCCCTCGTAAAGACTTGGCGGCCCTGTCCTCGCGGTGGCCCGCTTGCAGCGCGCCCACAACCCTCCCCTCTAGCTCCTTCGGCGCCTTCAAGCGGTTGAGCCCGCTCAGGACTGCGCCGACCTGGTCGAAACGCTCGGCCACCTCGCGCAACGTTGGCTCTCGCTCAAGGAGTTCCAGCCACTCGGGGCTGAGCCCACGCCCCGACTCTGCCGCCTCGGCGAGGGCTTCAAAGAGAGAGTCTTTTGAGGGCTTCATGGTGGGGGTGCTCAGAAGTTAGCTATCGGAGACCATGACGATCGAGGAGCGGAGTCAGTTCCCGATCAAGCGCTTGATGTGCACGCGCGAGACGAGATTTCACTGTTCCGAGTGAGATACCTAGAGAGATGGAGATCTCTTCGTACGAGAGGCCCTGCATGTACCGCAAGACTGTAATAGCGCGCATCTTCGGGGAGAGGCGCGTGATCGCGGACTGTACCTCTGCCTCTAGCTCTACGGTCGCGGCGGCCTCTATAGGGCTCTCAGCCCGCTCGTCGACTGGCTCAATCCGTACGGCGTTCTCTCCGCGCGCTTCCGAGATTTGATCCAAGGACGGCAGCCTGCGGTTCGCGGCGCGGCGCTTGAGATCGATGCTCGCGTTGACCGCGATCCGATAGACCCAGCTGGAGAATTTAGACTGAAACCTGAAGCCGTCGATCTTTCTGAACAAGATCCCGAAGGTCTCTTGGGCAGCATCCAGGGCGTCATTCCCGTTGCCCGTGATCCTGTAACAGACGTTGTAAACGCGGTCTTTGTAGCTGTCGTAGAGCTCCCGAAAGCAGCCCTCTAGCCCGCTGGGCATCGCAGCTTGGCAGCGTAAGACCAGCTCGCGGTCAGGGTCTGTGCTCTTGGGGGAGTTCATGTCGGTCCTCTGGTGGACAGCCCTCAGACGAGCGAGGCCCTCGGGTGGTTCCAAATAAAAGGATTTCCCTTCTCCCTCTATATTGGCTGCGCTCGTAGCGCCCTCGGCCGGTCTGAATGAGGCAGCCTTGGGGACTTCACTCACGCTAAAAAACCCTTTAGCCGCCGATCAAGACTGCTGGGTCGAGGGTGTCGTAGGTGGACCCCACCGAGCTCGCGCAATCTATCTTGCAATAGGCGTCCCACCCGTCTCGACACTCGGCCTCCACCACCTCATGGCTTACGAGGCCGCCTCCCGCGCCGACAACCTGGGTCTTCTGATAGCAGACCTCCCCAGGCACCCAAGACATCGGGATGTCTCCATCTCCTCCGGGTGGAATCGGGAGGTATACAGATCCTGACAGCGGTTGAGTTCCGCCTATCGCACCACCTATTTGAGTGGCTGTGCGAATCGGCGGCATAGAGCGCATGAATACGACACCGCTTTGCGAGCCGAGGTCGACGACGTCCGCTGCGAGGGCAGCGCCCGTTTGAGAGTCTTCAACCACGCCATAGATGGACACGTTTCCGATCGCATGAATGAAGTTCGGGGGGAGTGAACACTCCACAACCATGACGGAGGTTCCGGGCTCGCTTCCAGGGTGCAACGTCATCCACGCCTCACGCATGAAGTACCAAGGCGGGATGTGTCCGATGCGATTTCTGAGCAGGACGCCCATGCTGAGCTCGATGTCTGCGGGTTCCCGGTCGCCGAGATAGATCGCAAAAACCACGACCAATCGGCCGGAGTCTCCCCGAGCGCTGAGAGCGAGGTTGATGTTAGACGGCAGGGGAGTGCTGTGATACATCGTCGGCTCGCTGTGGCGAGCGACCTCTTCAAGGTCCGAGTAGCCGTCGTTGTCCGTGTCTGCGCTGTTTTGGTTCAGCGAGAGCACTTGCTCTTGGGCGTCTACAAGGCCGTCGCCGTCCGAGTCTGTGTGGATGATCTGGCTTGCGCGGACGGCCCCGTCTGGCGCGAGGGTGAGGAGGAGAGCTCCGAGGCCGGCGATGAGCGCAAGCCCTTTGTAAGCCCATGAAGGGCTATATGTGCTGACAGCGGGTTGTGCACGGAGCTCATTTTTCATTCGGTGCCCTCCACGGGAGACCTAGGAGCCGACCACAAGGGGTCGACGGGAGACCCTTGAAGCTGCAGAAGCGCAAACTCACTTGTGGGCCATCCGTGAGCTGATAGTAGGGGCAATCCAATGAAAGCGTCAAGCGGGCGCTAGAGAGAGCTGGTCGCCAGCCCGTCCACTATTGCTCAATAAAGCCTCCCGTTGGCCTTATGCCTGAGCGGGGTAAAGGCTGGCCTCCAAGTTCACGACTGTTCGCCTAGAGGGACGGTCTTTATAGTGTCCGGCCCTTAACGCGCCCGTAGCTCAGCTGGATAGAGCGCTTGCCTCCGGAGCAAGAGGTCACAGGTTCGAATCCTGTCGGGCGTACCAAGGGGTCGTCGATCTGCCCTTCGAAGGCTCACCCCGATTGGGGAGACGGCCCCCCCCTCAGTCCATGTGCGCGATGACGCGCTCGTCACCCATCTGCAGGCGCAGCTCAGCCTGCGAGGGAGAGAAGAACTTGCCGAGGAGCTTCGGGAAGATCGCCTGGTAGACGCGCAAGACGCCTTTGGTGCCGAGGCGATAGACGAAGTCGAAGGGCGCCCAATGTCGAATGCCCTTGTCGCCCTGTGCCCTCGCATAGGTTTGCGTCTGCTCTGCCACGAGGTACTCGCTGTAGAGCATGTACATGATCAGGTAGAGCCGGCCGAACGCCTTGATGTGGATGGCCTTCTTGGCGACAGGCATGAGCCAGGGGTAGCGGATCACGAGCGGGAACCACTTGTGCAGGTTCTCGATCAGGTGCTTGTCGTCGAACTGGATTGAGGAGGTCCGATTGAATTTGTGCGGGAAGTCGTCATAGCCGCTCACCGCATACCCCATGTCCTTCGTCATCTCGTTGATGTCGAAGCCTGGGTAGGGCTGCATGATCGACACGAGGGGGTGATCTGTCTTGCACTCGATGTTGAGCTTCACAGTGTCCCACTCGTCCTCGATGGTGCCGCCGGGACCGCCGAGCATGTTCAGCGTGCCGAGGCGAATCCCATGCTTCTTGATCCAGCCGGCAGCATCGGTGAGCTGCTTACGTGTCGTGTTCTTGCGGAAAACCGCGTTTCGGACGTAGTCAGAGGCGGCCTCGATGGCGATCCGAGCGTAGACACAACCAGCCTCTCTGAGCTGCTTGATGTGCTTCTCCGTCGTCATGTTCGCCATCAAGATGACATCGAAGGGGACGCCGATCTCCTTCGGATAGCGCTCACAGAACTCGTCCAACCACTTGTTGCTGAGGTTGAAGATGTCGTCAACGAAGTGGACGAACTTCAGCGGGTAGTTGTCTTTCACCCACTTGAGCTCCTCTAAGATGTGGTCAACGGACCGCTTTCGGACGTATGTGCGGTTTGTGCTCTCGTAGATGTTCTTCTTCCACGCGTGGTGAAAGCAGAAAGAGCAGTTCATCGGGCAGCCCCGCTGGGTCACAAAGACCTTCCGCTCCGCGTTCGCATAAAGCGGGCTCACGTCATAGACGAGCTTGCGGTCCGGAATACCCAGGGCGTCCAAGTCGTCAATGAGGGGCGCCTGGCAGTTCTTGATGATCTCGCCGGTCTCGGGGTGCTTGAACCAGAAGTTGGGCGTGTCGTAGTAGTCCTCGCCAGCCTCCATCTTGTCGCAGAGCTCGACGAAGGCGAGCTCGCCCTCGCCGCGACAGACGGCATCGATGCCCTCCTCTTCGACGAACTCCGGGGAGAAGCTCGTGTGGGGACCGCCCACCACACTCAGAGCGTTGGGGAGGACCTTCTTCACAGAGCGGCTCACCTCTGCGATGTAGAGGTGCATGCCGGTTGTCGTCGAATAAGCCACGACGTCAGGGTTGTAGGCCACCGCCTGCTCCAACCACTTGGAGTCGGGGATAAACAAGACGTTGGTCTCGTGCCCGGCGTCTTTCAGCTTCCGGGACAACCACATGATCCCAAGCATCTCTTGGGGGAGGTATTCGTGGATGAAGAGGACTTTCATCGGATTGATCTAGGGTGTGGCTTTTCTTACCTGCGGAGTCAGCCCTTCCGCCCCTGCTCGGCGTTTTGCACACAGCTCCAGGGAGTCAAGTATATCGGCGTTTTTCGACTCTGATCCGAGCGATGAGGTTTCCGGGGGTTGAAAAACGGGACGCTATCCCTCTAAGGAGCCAGGAAAGGGCTCTCCTGCGGCCTTATGGAGGGCCTCTTCGACCATTGAGAACGTCTGAATACGGCTGAAGCGCGCCGCAGCGGCCACCCCCGCGGACGCCAAGGCCTCCCGGCCCTCGGTGTCCTGCAAGGCCTCCTGGAGCACTTTCGCGAGCGCTCGGGTGTCGTCGACAGGCACCAAGCGGCCTGTCTCGCGGTCTTGAACGACCTCTGGGTTTCCGCAGACCGCCGAGGCCACGGCCATCGTCCCGAGGGTTTGGACCTCGATGAGGGTGTGAGAAAGCCCCTCGTAGCGGCTGTAGAGGACGAAGATGTCGGCCGCTCGGATGTAGAGCGGGACGAGGTCATGGGCGACGTTTCCGCGGAAGTGGACGCGCCCTTCAAGGCCCATAGAGCGCGCGAGCTCTTCCCAGGCGTCCTGCTCGGGGCCGTCTCCACAGACGATGAGTTCGACGTCCTCCGGCAGCTCACGGAGCGCCTCGATAATTCGATCCACCTGCTTCCAGATCATGAGCCTACAGATGGTGAGCAGATAGCGGCGGTCCTGGCGCAGCCCTAAGGTCTCGCGCGCCTCCTCTCTCGTCTCCTTGACGCTCTCGGCCGGCGGCCCGTGATATGCGTTGAAGATCGTCTGCACCTTCTCGCCCTCAACCCCGTAAGTGTTCACGAGGATCCCGCGCAAGAAGTCAGAACAGGTGATGATGTGTTTCGCCCAGCGCCACCAGGTGCACTGCAACCGCTGCACCAAGGACACCTTCCAGCCGTACCTCTTGCCCTGAAAGGTCATGATGTCGTCGTCACCGCACCACCCCTTCCGGTGAGAGATCTCCCAGGACCCATCGACCATGATTCGGATCACGCAGGGGACGCCGCGCAGCTTTGCCGCGAGGATGTGGAGGAAGGCGAGGTGCTCTTGCACGTACACGACGTCGAAGCGCTTGGCCTCCCGGAAGACACGCCAGAACGCCTTGAGGTAGCGCAGCGGGAGCGGGCCGCGTGCGATGGATTCGACCTCGAAGGGGTGCCCGGCGGGCGCGGGGTCGGAGCAGAAGGCGATCACTTTGACCTGGTGGCCCCGCTCGACCAAAAAGCGACCGATGCTCGGCACATAGACCGAAGGACCCCCTAGGTCCGGCGGGAAGATCGGTGAGGTGATGAGGACGCGCATGGAGACAGATTGGAGATCGGCGCTCTAGGCGCACCTCCGCCTAGGAATCGTCTCCGCAGCGCTCACCGCTGAAGCTCGCGCCCCTTAAGCGTACTGGGGAGGGGCGAGACTGGGATCAAACGCCCGCGGGCGCAGATTCGTCCGTCACAGCCTCACCGCGGTTCAAGCAGCGATCCCCCGCGATAGAGCGCAAGCGCTCTGCTGTGATGTCACCTGTGGGGTACTCCCCGTTGAAGCAGGCGTTGCAGAAGGCGTCGATCTTCTCGTTCCCCGCCTTCCCGCACTCGTTCATTCGCTCTAGGTCCAGATAAACCAAGTGATCGGCGCCGAGCTCTTCCGCGATCTCTTTGGTCTCGCGACCTGTAGCGACGAACTCCGTCTTGGTCGCCATGTCGACCCCGTAGGGGCAAGGCGCGAGCAGCGGCGGGCTCGTAGACGCGAGGTAGACCTCTGTAGCGCCTGCATCACGGACCATCTGAACGATTCGCTTGGAGGTCGTGCCCCTGACAATCGAGTCGTCGACTAGCAGCACCTTCTTGCCTTCGAACTCGATGCCGATGGGGTTCATCTTGCGCCGCACAGAGTTACTACGACTCTTCTGGTTGGGCATGATGAAGGTCCGGCCGATGTATCGGTTCTTCACGAGGCCTTCGCGGTAAGGCAGGTCCATTCCGAGGGCCATCGCGAGCGCTGCGTCACGCGAAGAGTCCGGGATCGGCATGACCACATCGGGCGTAGGCGCGCCCTCCTCAGCCCACTGCTGCGCGAGCGCCTCTCCGAAGCGTTTGCGAGTCTTGTAGACAGAGATGTCGTCGAGGAAGGAGTCCGGCCGGGAGAAGTAGACGAGCTCGAAGATGCAGGGGCGGTGGTCGCGCTCAGTGATGCGTCGGCGGTGGATCTCGCGGTTCTCGTCAACGAGGACCGCTTCGCCAGGGCCGACATCGAAGCTGCGCGTGTACTCATTGACGTCGAGGACCACGCTCTCAGAGGCGCATGCGAACCACTTGCCCTCCTCTGTCTCTTTCTCGCCGAAGATGATCGGCTTGATCCCGTAGGGGTCGCGGAAACAGACGAGCCCGACGTCCGGCACCGTGGCGACGACCGAGTATGCGCCACGGACCTCGCGGTGAACGACGCTCACCGCGTAGAAGACGTCCTCAGGGAGGATCTGGCGACCTGCGCCGATACGCTCCTGCAGCGCCTGGACGAAGACATACAAGATGACCTCGAGGTCACAGGTCGAGTTGAGGCGTGTCGCAGTGTTCCTGAAGTAGCGATCTACCAGCTCTTCGTAGTTCGAGAGGTTGCCGTTGTGCGCCATGGCAACGCCGACAGGGAACGGCAGATGGAAGGGCTGGGCGTCCTCACCTCGGTTCGAGCCGATCGTGGGATAGCGGACATGTCCCAACCCGAGGTTGCCCCGCAGGCGCGCCATGTTGCTCTCGTTGAAGACCTCAAGGACTAAGCCGAGGCCTTTCTTTACATGGAAGGAGTCGGTGAAGGTCGTGATCCCCGCAGCGTCTTGTCCGCGGTGCTGCACGGCGAGGAGGCCTTCGTAGATCTCCCCTGCTACGTCTACGCCTTCCGGCCCGTAAATCCCGATGAATCCGCACATGTTGTCTCTCTTGTGGCTGCCTTCCGTCCCGAGGGTCTGACAGGTTACTCGATACGGGATTCGCTCCGGAATGGACGAGCCTCGGAATCCTCAACGCTGACGATCGCGCAGGGCGGGTTAGAATCACCAGCGATGGAGGAGAGAGCACAGCGCCAGCCCTCGATGAGGGTCCTGCAGGCGATCGACAGGCGCCTAGGGCCCCTAGCTGCCCTCTTCCTACGACCCCTCGTCCTCCTCAGGCGCCGCCTACTTGGAGAACCGCAGAACATCCTAATGATCAAGTTCTGGGGTCTGGGCAGCCTCCAGCTAGCGACGCCAGCGGCCCACGCCCTGCGCCGGGCGCACCCTGACTCCAAGCTCACGCTGCTCACCCTCTCCAGCAACCGCGAGCTCGCAGAGGGCCTCCATGTCTTCGACGAGGTGCGCTGCCTAGACCTAGGTGGCGCGGGGTGGGGCGCGCTAGCGCTGCGCCTCTACCAAATGCTCCGGGGACTCCGTGGTGCGGGCTATGACCGTGTCTATGACTTTGAGTTTTTCACGTGGTTCTCCGCTCTCGCATCGCTCGCATCCGGCGCGCCGCGGACCTTCGGCTTCGCCGACGCCGGCGTGCGCCGGGGCGGGCTGCACACCGACACTGTCCCCTTTAATCGCTACTGGCACGTCGCGAGGAACTTCCGCGCTCTCGCTGGAGGTGAGACGGGGGCGGACGTCTCTGCGAGAGACCTCAGCCGATTCCGCGTCCAAGCTGCGCACGAACGAGAGCTCGACGCTGTCCTTAAGCAGGGCGCTCGACCGCTCGTCGTGATCAACCCGAACGCTGGGGACCTCGCTCCAGAGCGACGCTGGCCTACGGAACGCTTCGGCGCGGTCGCAGCAAGGCTCGCTCGCGAAGACGGCGCGCACGTCGTGATCACGGGCTCATCGAGCGAGCGTGACAAGACCGCTGCAGTCCTACTCGCCGCGGGCCCTCACCTCAGCGGGCGAATTCAAGACCTCGGCGGCGCGCTCTCCATCGGCGCGCTGAACGCGCTGTTCCAGCGCGCGGACCTTGTGCTCACAAACGACAGCGGACCGATGCACTTAGCGGCCGCTCAAGGGGCGCCCACGCTCGGTCTCTTTGGGCCAGAGACGCCGGTGATGTATGCCCCTATCGGAGAGCGCGTAGAGGTCCACTATGCTCCCCCGCTCTGCAGCCCCTGCATCAACGTCCACGACGCGAAGGCCCTCTCCTGTATCCATGGCCAACCCGAGTGCCTTATGCGTATCGAGGTCGAGGGCGTCCTCAAAGGCGCCAGAGCGCTCATCGCAGCTGAAGGCGAACGCAAAGAGGAGGTGCCTGCATGCGCGTCCTCCTCTTGAACCCTCCCGGGCGCGAGGTCTACGTCCGAGACTACTTCTGCTCTAAGACCACAAAGTCCAACTACAATTTCCACCCTGTCGACCTGCTCGCGCTCTCTGGGACGATCGCGAGAGAGCACGAGGTCAGCGTCCTCGATTGCATCGCAGAGGGGCTCTCCCCTGCGGCCGCTTCTGCTCGCATCGACAGAGACTCCCCTGACGCGATCATCTCTCTCGTCGGTTCTGTGTCTTGGGACGAAGACCGCGAGTTCCTCTCAAGCCAGGCTCGCTTCGGGAGGCGAATCTTCGCGATCGGGGACGTCCTGCACGAGGACGCACATGAGCGCCTGCGGGAGGAGCCCTGGCTTGAGGTTGTTCTCGACGACTTCACGACGGCTGACGCGAACCACCTCCTAGCGGGGCGAGAAGAAGAGGTCCTGAGGGCGACGTGGCGGCGCGCGAACGGGGAGGTGGTGAGCCGCGATGAGCCGCGTCGAGGTCGAGAGCATCGGCTCCCGCGGCCACTACACGAGCTCTTCCCCTCCAAGGGCTACCGCTTCTCCTTTGCGCGACGCCAACCCTTCGCCACTGTCCTCACAGACTACGGCTGCCCTTGGCCTTGCACCTTCTGCGTGATCAGCACCCTTGGACACTCGACTCGCCCGGTCGAAGACGTCCTTGAAGAGGTAGACGCGCTCATCGAGAGCGGCACCACGGAGCTTTTTGTCGCGGACCAGACCTTTGGAGTTCATCGCGCGCGAGCGCTCGAGCTCGCGCGGGCCTTCGCTGAGCGCGACCTCTCTTGGACCGCGTTCACCAGGCCCGACCTCGCCGACGACGAGCTTCTCAACGCCATGCACACAGGGGGCTGCCACACCTTGATCATGGGGGTCGAGAGCGCGGATGACGCAGTCCTCGAAGCCTGCAAGAAGGGCTACGCCAGCAACTCTGTGCGCGGCGCCTTTGCCAGAGCGCGCTCTCATGGACTGCGCACCGTCGGGACCTTTGTCGTCGGACTCCCAGATGAGACTGAGGGTTCGCTCGAGCGCACCCTCGACCTCGCGCTCTCACTCGACCTCGACTTCATGAGCCTCAACGTCGCGGTCCCGCGCTTCGGCACCCCTTTCCGGGCGGACGTGATCGCGTCGGGGATGGTCGAGTCCCAAGAGCTCATGATGGATCAATCTGGCGCGACAGTCGCGATGCCCACCAACGCCCTCACAAGAGAGGAGGTCGAGCGCTTCAAGCGGCTCATGGTCCGCCGCTTCTACCTGCGCCCGAGCTGGCTCTGGCGCAGGCTCCGTGACGCGAGCGGACCGCGTGAGCTCTTCGCCCAAGCCCGTGAGGGTATCGCGCTCTTAGCGCGCAACGCCTAAGGCTTGTCTCGAGCGGCGACGCCCTTGTCGGGAAAGTCTGTGAAGATCCCCTCGACGCGATGAACATGGAGGAAGCGGCGCATGGCGGCCACCTCGTCCTTGAAGGTGTAAGGGAAGACCGAGAGCCCAAGCTCACGCGCGCGCGCGAGCAGGCCTGTGGTCGCACCTGTAAGCGGGTCTTCAATCGAGGCGCGGTGGGGCGCGACGCCCTCACAGTTCTCGGCAGCCCACTCCAAGTCATCTTCCTTGGGTTGCTTCCTTAGACAGAGCACGAGCGGGAAGCTGCAGCCGTGCTCGCTTCGCATCCTCTGCAAACTGTCTCTGTCGAAGCCCTGGACGATGACCGGGTCGCCGCGCGTTAGGTAGCCAGCCTTCGCGAGCTCATCGATCAACGCCCCCTCCATCGGCAGCCCGCGCTCACGATGCCAGGCCGGCGCCTTCAACTCAGGGATGAGACCGACCTTTTCGCCCTTGCGTGTGCCTAAGAGCCCTGTGAGATCAAGCAGCTCACTGAAGGTCGCGTAGCGGTACGAGCCCTCCCCGTCCTCGTCTGTGACCTCGATCTTTCGGAGCTCTGCTAGGAAGAGGTCCTTGATCCAAACCTCTCCCGCTGCATCTACGAGGTCTGGGTAGAGGAAGGTTACGTTTGAGCGCGACGTGACGGTCAGGTCATGTGAGCAGACGAGGTGCCCGTCCCGGGACATCACGAGGTCCGGCTCCAAGAAGTCCGCCCCCATCTCAAAGCCGACGGTGTAGGCCTCGAGGGTGTGCTCCGGAAGGTAGCCGCTCGCTCCTCGATGGGCGATGACCGCCGCATTGGATGAGGTCACAGGCTCCGGCGTCGCGCTACAGCCGGTCACCAAGAGTGCGAGCCCGGCGCAGATGCGCCGAGCTCGGTCTTTGGGGTTGTCTCGCCCTGAACTCATAGCCCCGAGCCTAGCGCGTCTGTGCCCAGGCTCAATTGCAACCGTCTTTGTAGCCCTGTATCGGCCGGCAAGTGTTCACGCCGGCGACGCAGAACTCCTTGGAGATCTCCTCGGGGGTCTCCGGCGCGCCCTGAGGCGGGAGAGAGACTCTCTTCGGCGGCTAAAGGCCTGCTGGGCTATGATCGAAGCAGGGTGACGACCTAACTCGTGACCCACGGAGAACCCATATGTCTATCCTCACCTTCGCCCTCCTCGCCCTCCCCGCCGCGCCCGATGTTCGCGCCCACTTTCAGCCGACCTTTATCGACGGCGGCTGCTGGGTGAACAGCCAGCGCCCCTGGGGCGCTGGTGACCCAGACCGCTTCTACCGCGTCGCGATCTTCGACGAGTCCAACGGCAACGTGTTCAACGCTTGCGCGGATGGCTGCGGGGACGACGGCAACGAGAACACCGTCGACGGCGTGACCTTCGATGACTGCGGCATCAACACCGGCTGCGGCGGTTGGGACATCGGCGACCCGGAGGTCTCCAAGGTCATCCCTAGGAACAGTGGCGCGTGGTTCTACCTAGGGCTTTGGGACGACGACTTCGACGCGAACGACTCACTCGGAGACAACTGGTTCTTCGCCTCTGGCTATATCTCTGGGACGTACAACAACAACAACGCCGCCCCTTACTACGCAGATAACCCGATTGGAAACGTGTGCGGAAATGACGTCGAGGGAATCGGAGACGCAAACAACTTCTCCGTCTCTCTGCGGGTTTGGTTCACCGATGATGACGGGCCCGTCTTCTCTGAGGCTCCCGTCGCTATCGACAACGGCGTCATAAGCCCCACTGACGACGACGACACGATGGAGTTCCTGTGGACCCCTGCTAGCGATGAGGACTCAGGCGTCGTGGGCCACTACATAACGATGCAAGACCTCACCACCGGCGTGACGGTCATCGAGAACCACTTCGTAGTTGGGAGCTCCATCTCGATCGGCTTGGACCCCGCAGCGAACATCCCCTTCCCCCCCTCCCAAGGCCACACCTATCGCTTCTGGGTCGGCGCGAAGAACGGCTTCTACCCCCACCTCAACGATCGCTTCGGTGGGGACGGCTCCACTGTTACATGGTCAGACCCTGTCGACGTCCTCATCACGAGCGCGCTCCCGGAGTTCTACTGCTCAACCTCGCCTAACTCCGCCAGCTCCAGAGGGGCCCGGATCAACTTCGGTGGATCGAACTCTGTTTCTGCTAATGACCTTCAGATCATCGCCAACTTCGCGCCCGCTGGTCAGCCGGGGCTCTTCTACTATGGGCCCAACCAGGTTGAGGTCCCCTTTGGCAACGGCGCTCGCTGCATCGGCGGTTTTGTGACCCGGCTGAACCCGCCGATCAACATCTCAGCCCCTTGGGGAGAGGCGATCCACTTCCTCGACACAACCTCTCCAAGCAACGCGGCCAACATTCAGCCTGGGACCGCTTGGAACTTCCAGTTCTGGTTCCGCGACCCGGCCGGCGGTGGAGCGGGCTTCAACTTGACCGACGCGGTGCGGATCCCCTTCGCGCCTTAGCGGCTTCGATCCAAGCTGCGATCGCCCCCGCGCAGGCAGCGGGGTCAGTTGAGTCAAAGGTCGCCTCGTGCTCGCGCCCCTTATCAGAGTGTGAGTAGAGCGGGTCGTAGTAGTGCTCAAGGAGCGCCTCGACGAGCTCGTCGATGCGGTCTGCATTGAGGAGCCCTGTGAGGACACCCTTCCATTTCACGGGGCCGAGGCGTTGCTCGATGAAAGGGAGCTGCTCGAGCAGCGCCCCTCGCGACCCCTCACTCGCGAGGTAATCCTCGCGCAGGGCCTCGACGCGACGTTCGACGCTTGTCTTGAGCTTCAAATTCGTTCCGCTCGTGAGCGACCCCCAAATCTCCGCCGGGACGATGCGGTCGCCGACTTTCCTGCTCTCTCCCTCATAGACCACGAGATCTGAAGGGAAGCCCGCGCGAAGGCGCGCTGCGATGTCGCCCTCAAAGGCCTTTTGCCCGACGGGCTCCAAGCCGACCATCCCGAGGATGGACGAGCGATGGCGGGCGTGCCCTTCAAGGTCGAGGGTCCAACCCGGTCGTAACTCTTCCAGCTCACGCAACACGAGCGTCTTCCCGACGCCCGTGAGCCCGCGCAAAACGAAAGCCTCCGGAAGCGAAGCCGCCTCGAGGGAGTCGATGACGTGTCTTCGATAGGCCTTGTATCCCCCCTCAAGGATGAGAACCTCTTCCCACCCGAGAGCTCTCAAGAGGACCGCCATCGAGAGAGAGCGCAAGCCAGCGCGCCAACAGTGAACGATCACGGGCCTCTCTGGAAGAGTGGTCGCTGGAGAGACTTCGACGCCGCGGGTGATAGCGTCGAAGCTCTCTCCAGTGATCGCTCGCGCCACAGCCTCGACCTCTCCCTCTGGCTTGGGCCTGCCGACGGCCTCTGCGATGCCGCTCACAAGATCGCCGACCCCCTCATCCACCAGCAAGGCCGCCTGTTTGTATGCAGCGTCTGGGGAGACCTGCTTGTAGAGCGTCCCGATGAGCTCGCGCTCGGCGTCGCCAAAGAGCGGGTGGTTCACCGCGCCAGGGAGATGATCCTCTGCGTATTCAGAGGGGCTTCGTAGGTCGATCGTACGCGCGGTCACACACCTTAGCGCGGAGGCGGCGTCGATTGAGGGGATCGTGGATGCAGTCTGCATCTCAGCGGCGCGCTGCCTCTCGCTCAGGCCCCTGCTGTGAAGGCGTTCGCCTTGAGGTCTTCAAGTCGACAGTACTGGAGCGCGCGAGCGTGAGTCGCCTCCATCACGACCTGAGGCGCGACACCTGCCATGAAGGCCTCCTGCCACCTCGCTGCGCACAGACACCACTGGTCGCCCGGCTTTAAGCCAGGAAAATGGTAGGCCGGGATCGGCGTGCTGAGATCGTTCCCTCGAGCGCGCGTGAACTCCAAGAACTCTGCAGTCACCCGGACACACACCGTGTGTGAGCCCATGTCATCCTCTCCAGTGCGGCAGCAGCCGTCACGGTAGAACCCTGTCATGGGGTCCTTCGAGCAGGGCTCTAGCTGCCCACCTAAGACGTTTTGTTCGACGACTTGAATCATGATGGCTTCCTCCGCCGTCAGTCTAGGCGGCTGAGCGGCGACTGTGCGCCTGCACGCCACAATTCAATCCTAAAGGGAGTCGAGCGAGGGGCGCGCACGCTCAAGCTCTCCAGGTTGGCCGGGCCTTCGGGGCCCTTGCCCTCTCGGGGAGGCTGGTTGTCCCGGTCGGCGCTCGGGTCGGGCCGAGCGCCCCTCCCCCCCTTGGAAGCGAGGACGCTGCTCTCCGCCACGAGGCGGCCTCGGGTAGTGGCGCAGCCGGTTGATGAACTCGCGATCGCTCGCGGAACGCATGCTCTCTAGGAGGCCCTCAGGGAGCTTGTCGCTAACAGCCTCGCCGGACTCAATTCGAGTCCGCACCAGGCGCTCTAGCGTGGCTCGCCGGTCACTCTCTGGCGTTTGGGAGACTTGGATGAGCTCGTCGAGCGTCGGCCTGATCATCTCATGGATCTGCCGGCGGCGCTTGTCCCAGCGCGACATGTCAGCCCGATCACGGTGACGGAAGAGGTCGCGAGCGAAGTCGCGAGGCGAGAGGTCTCTCATCCTCTCCCATGTGCCTTCGTCCATCCCGCCTGGTCGAACACCCTCGATCACGCCGCTCTCGATCGCTCGCCTCTTTAACTCTAAGAGCTGCTCACTGCGCTCTCTTCGGGGGAGGCTGCGGAGCTCGTCGACCTTGGCCTGACCGAGCCCGAGCTCTCTCGTGAGCTCTTTGATCGCGCGATCGCCCGCCTTTCGCAGCTCTGCTCGTCGGAGCTCTTCAAGGATCGCCTTACGCTCTTCGGGGCCAGCGCCATCGAGGCGAACTTGCGCCTCCGGGGGGAGCTTGAAGCGCAAACGCTCTGCGCGCTCTACGAGGGTCACGTGCGTGAGCAGGTCTAAGACCGACCCTTGTGTTTGCTTGTCTAGAGTCTCAAAGCGCTCGCGATCCTTCTTGCGCAGCTGCCGGAGGGCCTCTTTGCGCGCGCGCGCCATCTGGTCAGAGCGCCGCTTGTACTCTTTGCGCTCCTCTTCAGAGAGGTTCTGCCAGCGCTCAAAGCGGGAGCGCATCTGCTCCTGCTCTTCGGAGCTGAGCCGCTCCCAGCGCTCCATCGGAGTCATGTCACGGCCAGCGTGAGGCTCTCCACTCTGAGCGAGCGCGGGCGCGAAGAACAGGAGCGTGGCGGCGAGCGCGCGGAGGAGGTGTGACATCAGTCGTCCTCCTCAGTCATCGCAAGATACTCGAGCAGGAGCTCATCGCTCTCGTCGAGCGAGAGGGCGATGTCGACCTCAGAGGCGGCGTAGGGGTCAGCTCCCCAGAGGGACTCATCGCCGAGCAAGTCCAAGACCGCCAGCATCTCCTCAGAGGGACGCTCATCGACAGGCCCGAAGGCCACGGGAGGCCCGACCGCCTCGTCGCCGCTCAGGGCGTACAGACCGAGGCCAAGCAGCGCGAGCAGCGAGGCCGCTAGTGGCGCGATACGGCGGAGCCTGAGCACGGACGCTTCCGGCGCTCGGCGTTGCGGCTCTAGGGCCTCCAACACTCGCTCGCTGAGCCCGCGCGGCACCTGTAGCTCGGGGACTAAGGCTAGGGCGCGGTCAAGCTCCAGCTCGTCCAAGACGCGCCCGGTGAGCCCTTCGGGCCTTTCGATTTGATCCAGCTCTAGCAGGACATCTAGGTCGGGCTTCGAGCGCTCCTCGCGCAGCCGCTCGAGCACCTTTCCGACCAAGGTGTCGGGGAGCTCGGGGACAGGGAGGGTGGCGAGGAGCTGCTCGAGGGCCTCCTCTTCCTCCAGGAGGGCTTGGCACTTAGGGCACGAACGCAGGTGCTCATGCCAAGCGAGGGGCTCAAGCTTTGCTTCGGGGTCGCGCAGTGCGAGCTCAAGCAGCTCGCGAAAGTCTTGGCAACGCTTCGGGGTGGATTCGCTCATGCTGCGCCTCCTCGCTCTCGCTGGAGGAACGGGGCGAGCTGCTCTCGCAAGTTCTCGCGCGCGCGATGGATGAGCGACTTGATCGCCTTCTCAGAGGAGTCCAAGACGACCGCGATCTCTGCGTAGGGCGTGTCGTGATACTTGGCGAGAATCAGCGCCATGCGCTGAGCCTCTGGCAGCGCGTCGATCGCGAGGCGAACAGCGCTGACGACGTCCTCGCGCTCGAGCTCGGCGGAGGGCTCCCCACCCTCGCTCACCTGCAGCTCTCCCAGTGAAGAGGGGCCCTCCTCACCGCCTAAGGGTTGGTCGAGGGAGACCAGGCTGCGGCGGCGCTGGGTCTCGTTTACGGCGAGGTTGTAGACGATCCGGTAGAGCCAAGTGGAGAAGCGCGCGGAGGGCTTGTACCTGTCGCGCGCACGCACGACGCGCATGAAGGCGTCCTGAACCAAGTCCTCACGGACAGCGCGGTGGCCCAGGAAGCGCGTCAAGAGAGACCAAACCATCGTGGAGTACTCCTCAACGATCTTGTCGAAGGCGCTCTCGTCGCCGGCCTGATAGGCCAACATCCAGCGCACCCCGGGGTCGCCCCCGTAGTCCTCTTTGTCGCTGTAGGTTTCAGACATGGTTCGTGAGGCGCCTTAGCCTTGCGAGCGGGGCTCTCCCTCAGGCCGAAGCCCACCTGAACCCTCGCTCATCCGAGAGGTTCCGACAAACTTAACTCCCTCTAGGGGCCCTCAAGGGCCGCTTGAGGGTATTAGGGGCCGCACATCCTCGCCCAAGGGCCTCATCGCGCTAAAGGGGTAAGCGACGTGGGTCGGCCTACCTAGAACGTCGCTCGCCGAGATCGGCCCCCAGTCCCTCCCGTCGCGGCTCACTGGAGAGTTGTCGCCTAGCACGAAGAGCTCGTTCGGACCCAAGCGCACAGGCTCACCCTTCCCGTGGCTGCCCCTGTCTGTGTAGTGGAAGTCGCGCCAGACCTGGATGTTTCGAAAGTCTGCGGTGCCCGCCGCGCCGCCGAGCCCGATCCGGTGCCCATATGTCTCCCCCTTCGCCACTCGATCTGAGGGGTCAAGGTGGTTCCTAGCTGTCGCTGTGAGTCGCAAGCGATCTCCTCCCTCAGGGGTGACCTCAAAGAAGAGCTCATCGTCCACGTTCCCAAAGCGGACGGTGTGCCAGACCTCACTGTCTGCGTAGAGCGGGCTCTTGCGGAGCTCTAGCTCTTCGCCGCCGCGCCAGCGTTGAACGATCCGCACATGCTTGAGCGAGCCCTGCGCCGTCTTCACCTCAGCGCGGAAGGTGTCGCCCTGCTCCCTCAAGATGAAGTGCAGCTCCGCGGGCTCCTCCCCCAGCCTCACCTGACAACCTAAGACGCAGTCAGCCGCTGAGACCCCTCCTGGCCCAGCCTCCGGGTCTCCTGAGATGTGGCCCGCTGTGAGGCGCTTCGCGAAGAACATCGTCCCCGCCGCCGCGCCTGAGGGCACCTCCTCTGCCGCTAAGTGCCAGAGACCCTCTCCGCGCTCCCAAGGGTTCACCTCTGTCCCTCCCATCTGGAACCACTCCTCCACCTCGTCGCGCGTGTCGTTGAAGACCTCCACGAGGGGTGGGCGCGGAGCGCTCAGGGGAAGCTTCTCGCCGTTGATGATGAGGTCACCAAACTCGAGCTGGACGGTCTCTCCAGGGAGACCGACGACGCGCTTCACCCTGGGGACCTTCACCCCCGGCCGACGCAACACGACCAGGTCGAAGCGATCGAGCTCTCCTCGTCCGTAGCGCACGAGGACCCGCTCGTTCTGCTCCTCACCAGACCCTCCGCGCAGAGTGGGCACCATGGAGCGGCTGTCGACTTCATAGACGCCGATCACAAACAGCCTCAGGAGCAAGAGGAGGGCTGCCGCTGTGAGCGTGACGGGCACCCACTTAGCGCGGGCCGTCACGGAGGATCGCTGGGGACTCTTCACGTCGGAAGGAGGATGTGAGCTACGCCTAGATAGAGCACGGTCCCCGAGATGTCGCTGACTGTAATGAGGAAGGGTCCAGCCACGACAGCTGGATCGATGCCTATTCGTCGGCACACGAGCGGGACCACGCAGCCCAGGGTCGCGGCCCAGGTGACAGCCACGGCGATCGCCGCACCGACAGCGATGGCAAAGGTCGTCTCCATCGTGTCCGCTTCTACGGTGGTCGAGATGAGGGTCGTGGCGGCGCCGCAGATGAGGCCAATCATGAGCCCCACGGCGACCTCTGCGCGCAACACAGAGAGCTCGCGGTCACGCTCCACCTCCCCTGTCGCGAAGGCGCGCACAAGGATGGTCGAGGACTGGATCCCAACATTCCCTGCCAACCCGATCACGATGGGGATAAAGCGTAGGAGGTCGGCGTCTCCATCGAGGTGCTCGCCGAGGGCGCGGTCCAAGATCCACGCGGTGAGCAGGCCGCCTAGGACCGTCACGCCCTGGAGCGGCAGGCGAGTCCAGACCCGGCGCAAGAGTGGCTGTCGAGTTGGCTGGTCCGCTGGTGCGCCGACTAGCTTATGGAAGTCCTCGCTGGCCTCCTCCTCCCAGACGGTGTGGGCGTCATCCGCCGCGATCGCGCCGACGAGCACGCCCGAAGCGTCGACCACCGCCAGCTCTTCAAGTTGGTAGTGCAAGACAAGGTTCGCCGCCTCCTCTTGGTCTGCGTCGCTGGTGATCGTCACCGGCGCGGACATCACATCCTGAACCTCGTCGTGGATCGAGTTCGTGATGAGTTGACGATCCGAGAGGTAGCCGATCGGGCAGCCCGCCTCGTCGACGACGAAGATCCCGCGGGTCTCCTCGGCCTCTTCTCCCTCGATCTTGATGAGCTTGATCGCGTCGCCAATGCGAAGGTCCGCAGAGACCGTGACGAGCTCGCTGTTCATGACCCCGCCCGCCGACTCGGGGTCGTAGCTAGATAGGCGCCGAAGGCCCGCGGCTCTGTCGAGGTCGACGCTACGCAAGACCGCCTCGGTGACCTCGTCATCGACGAGGGCGAAGAGATCCACGACGTCGTCCGCCGGGAGTTCGCGCACGACCTCTGTGAGCTGGTCTGGCTCCATACGCTCGAGCAGCGGTGCCCTCACGGCGTCCTCGGCCAAAGCCAAGACCTCTGCGCGCGCTGCACCCTCGAGCGCCTGTAAGAGCTCCCACCCCTCATCGGGCGTGATGTCGAGGAGCCACTCCGCGAGATCGGCGGGGTGAACGCCCTCTAAGAGCGGCTGCAGCTCGCTCCCCCCGCCACGCAAGCGGTCAAAGAGTTGCTCTTTCTGAGCTGAGATCTCCGGGGTGTCGGGGGTCATGTCACCTCGCGCGGAAGGATATCCGCACGGTCTAGGTGCGAGGGTGTGGAATCCCTCACGTGGGCCCGTCGTTTGAGACCCTCGGCGCGAGCAAGGCTTCGTGAACGCAGCGCAGCGCTCCAACAGAGTCTCTCGAATTGACCCCCAGATAGAGCGCCCTCCCACTCTCTGAGAGCTCCGTCCATCCGACGGTGATCCCCGCAGCTTCGAGCGCCCTTGT
This sequence comes from Planctomycetota bacterium, assembly GCA_022446815.1. Classification (GTDB taxonomy): domain Bacteria; phylum Planctomycetota; class UBA1135; order UBA1135; genus JAKVCE01. The sequence continues at coordinate 240,650 of JAKVCD010000001.1, read as the reverse complement.
CGCACTGGCCTCATGCTCTCCGCTTGCAGCGCCGACGAGAGCGACGGCAGAGAGAGAGCCCTTCGTGGTGGCGACTGCCGCGACGAGCCCGGCCCCATCCTGGCTCTCCGCGAGGGTTGTGCCCGGGTGGGCTGGATCCTCTACATACCGCACGCGCACCTCCACTCCGGCGCGGGTGGCAGGCGCGATCGCCTCGGGGTGCAAGACGCGCGCGCCGAGCTGGCCGAGCTCTTCTGCGTCCGCAAAGGAGAGGCGCTCTAGAGGCCTCGCGTCGGGGACGACTAGCGGGTCGGCCGTCAGGATCCCTGGGACCCCTTTCCAAAATTCGACTGCCACTGCCCCGATCGCCTCTGCGAGCAGGGCCGCAGAGAGGTCAGAGCCGTTGCGCCCGAGCGTCGTGAGATTCCCTGCGCTGTCCTTCGCCAGGAAGCCGGTGACCACCGGTACGCCGGGGACCTCTGAGACCGCTCGCTGCACTGCCGCGTGCTCGCTCGGGAGCGGGCGCGCGTTGCCGTGGTTGGAGTCTGTTGTCAGTCCGAGGTCGTAGGAGTCCACTGGGGTCGCTGGCACTCCCGCTGCCTCAAAGCACCCAGCCACGATCCTCGCGCTCGCGCGCTCGCCAAAGGAGAGCACATGATCGAGCTCAACAGCTCGCAGGTCCCTCCTCGCAGAGATGGAGCTCAAGAGCAGCGTCAGCTCTCGCACATATCTATCGAGCCGCTCGGGGTCTGCGCCGAGCTCTCTCAGCACGCTGCGGTGACGCACGCGCACAGCCTCGACGTCAACCTCACCCCGAGCCGCCGACCGGGCCGCCTGCACCAAGAGATCTGTCACCCCTTCGAGCGCGCTGACCACGACTACGGGGTTGTCGCCTCCATGCTCTTCGACAATTGAGACAGCCCTTCGAACCCCAGCACCATCCTTGAGGGCGGCACCTCCGAACTTCATCACTAAGACCCCTTCCCTCGGCATCGCGACGGAAAGGATAGCGCCCCACCCGGGCTGATCTTTGTCGTTTTCGCACCCCTAAGGTGCGTGGTGTAAATAGGTTGTCGCATTTTAATAGGTGGTGTTACCGTATTTCGAGCCCAGAGCTCTCCATGCGCCGCCAAGAACCCTTTTTCACTGTCGCCCTGTGTCTCCTCTCTGCCTGCGGAGGCAGCAGCGGTGGTGGTAGTGGCGGCGGGGGCGCCTCGAGCGGTGGAGGCGCGAGCACCGCGCCCTCCTTCGTCGCAGGCGGCCATGTGGTAGCCGAAGAGGACACCGCTTCCAGCCAGGGGGCTTGGGCGACAGAGATCCAGAACGGGATCGCCTTCGAGCTCACCCCTGCAGACCCCTCCCTCTTCGCCTCTGGCCCCACAGTGGACGGCTTCGGAGAGCTCTCTTTCCTCCCCGCTGAAGACGCCTATGGGAGCACTGATGTCACGGTCATCCTGCGTGGGCCTGACGGCCAGTCCACCGAGCCGATCACTATGCGGATCGACATCATGCCGGTGAACGACCCGCCCTCCTTCGTCGTTGGGCCTGACGCCGTGGTCGAGGCGGGGTCCGGCTCGCACTTCATCCCGCAGTGGGCGTCTGGCTTCTCTCCGGGTCCAGAGAACGAAGCGAGCCAAGAGCTCTCCATCGTGATGGAGTCGAACACGAACCCCGAGCTCTTCCAGGTCGCCCCGATCGTGGACTCTTCAAGCGGCAACCTCTACTTCAACGTCCTAGAGGCGGTCGCTGGGGAGGCCACAATCACCTTGCGCGTTGAAGACGACGGCGGCTTGGGCGGCCTCGGCGCGGAGAACGCCTCCGAGAGCGTGAGCTTCAAGGTCATCGTTACCGACTCGGTCCCGCCGACGGCCGCCATCCTCTACCCGCCGGATGGCGCCAAGACTGACGCCGACTCCCTGCTCGTACGTGGCACAGCATACGACGCTGTAGGCGTCGACTTCCTGCGGGTCAACGGCCTCCACGCATCGTCAGACAACGGCTTCGAGACTTGGGTGCGCGAGTCCTTCCCTGCTGGGCCCGCCTCGAGCCTGACCATCCAACTGAGCGATGTCTCTGGCAACTTTGAGCCCGGCGCTGACAACGTGACTGTTCACGGCGGCCAACCTCTACCCATCCAGCCCCGCTCGGTCGTCTACGACCTCTCTAGGGGCCGCCTGATCTTTCACTCGGAGTCGTATGAGGCCCTCCTCAGCTACGACCCCTCAGATGGCACCGTCGAGGTCTTCGCCGAGCCAACTGACGACCTCTCTTGGAGCGTCTCAGACCTCCACTACCGGTCCTCGCCTCCGGGACTCTTCGCGATCGACGATCAGCTCACCTGTGTGCTCTCTTTCGATCTGAGCAGCGGAGAGGCCACTGTCGTCTCTGGGCTCGGTGTAGGTGACGGCCCGTCACTCCAAAACCTGCGCGGAATCACCGCGGTTCAAGGCTCACCGAACAACGCTCCCTTCATCGCCGTGATCGACTCCTCCTTTGGCCCAGAAGGAGTCCCCGCCATCGTCGCCATCTCACCGGTGAGCGGCGATCGCTCCGCGCTGTCCGCGAACGCCCCAGACGACATCAGTCTGAGCACCGGTGATGGGCCAGAGTTTGGTGCTCCTGCGGCGATACTCTATCAGCACTCACAAGCGCGCTTCCTCGTCACAGACTCTGGCGAACGCGCCCTCTTCTCTGTCGAACGCGACACCGGAGACCGGGCCCTGCTTATCACGAACGAGGACTCTTCTGACGGGTCCTTCCTCGGCTTCCCCACCGAGCTCCTGCTGAGCTCGAACGGAAGCACGGCTTGGGTCCTCGACCCCGCTGCGAGGAAGGTCTTCGAAGTCAACATGGCAGCGAACACCTTCTCTACGCTGACGAGCGGCAACGAGAGCTACAGCGCTGACGGATACACATGGACCTCCCCTCGCGACTTCGCACGCGTTCCCGGGACTGGGCTCTTTGTCACCGACTACACCGGCTGCGCCCTCTACACGGTGAGCACCTCGTCTGGCAGTACCGCTCGCACCTTGGACTTCTCTGCTGGAGAGGGCCCGGCGTGGTCAAACCCGACCGCGATCGAGGTCGATGAAGACGAGGAGGTCCTGCTGCTCTCTTGCGCTGACGGAGACGCGATCTACTCCGTCTCCCTAAGGGACGGCTCTCGCGCGCTCGTATCCGGAGCAGGCGTGGGTGCTGGCCCGAGCCTCCTAGAGCCCCAAGCGGTGTCCGCCTTAGGCGCTGACACCTTGATCGTTACAGACGTCGGTGCCGGACAGCCGCGCGTCCTCTCTGTCGACAGAGCTAGCGGTGATCGCGCCCTCCTCTCCGGCCAAGGCGTTGGCGGCGGAGTCTCATTCAACGAGGCCAGCAGCCTCGCGGTGGACCCGGGCACTGATTCCGCATACATCCTCGATGGTCCCGACGAGACGATCACCCGAGTGGGCCTCTCGAACGGCGGGCGCTTCCGGGTCGCTGGCGGTGGGGTTGGTGTAGGCACGCCGCTCGCAAACCCCACCTCAATCGCTTGGGACCAAGCTGGTCAACGCATCATCGTCCTCCAAGCCGAAGAGATCCTCGCTGTAGACCCTATCTCGCTCAACCGGACTGTCCTCTGTGACCTGAGCGAGGCGGGCTTCGCCGTCCAACCAGCGAGCAGAATTAGCTGCCCGCCAGGAGAGGCGCACGCCCTTATCACGCTCCCAGACCCCCTCTCGGTTGTCCAAGTCTCTCTCGCGACCGGCGCAACCTCCACCTTGATCGACATGGCGAACTCCTCCGGCCCTCCGATCACAGACATCTTAGATGTCGCCACCTCAGCTGTCCGCCAAACCGCCTACCTGCTCTCCAAAGACTCGAATGCCCTATACGCATTAGACGAATCCGGTGGCGGACACGTCCTCTTCTCGCGAGACTGAAGGTCTATGCACCCGCTACTTTCAAGGGCGCTCTCCGAGAGCGCGGGGACCTTCGGCCTAGTCTTCTTTGGCTGCGGAGCAGCGACATCTCTAGCGATCACGGGTTCCCCCGACGCCCACGTCGTCACCGCTCTGTGCTTCGGCGTCGTCGTGACCTTGATGATCCTCATCTTTGGCGACCACTCGGGCGCGCATCTCAACCCCGCTGTCACCGCGGGCTTCATCCTCGCGCAACGCATGACCCTCCGTGATGGCGCGGCCTACATCGCCGGACAGCTTGCTGGCGCGCTCCTTGCCGCCTACACCCTCGCTCGAGTCCTCTCTTTCTTCGAGGGGGCGCCCGAAGGCGCCCTTGAGGCCGCCATGACCCGGCCTGCTGTTCCCCAATCCGTCGCCTTTGGCCTCGAGGCGCTCCTGACCTGCGTCCTGATGTTCGTCATCCTTCGCGTCGCGACCGGATCCAAAGAGCGCGGGGCCCACGCAGCATTCGCGATCGGCGCGACGGTCTTCCTTTGCGCGGCCGCCTTCGGCCCGATAACCGGAGCTTCAATGAACCCTGCGCGCTCCCTCGGCCCTGCCGTCGCGCTCTGGCTTCGAGATGACCTCTGGATCTACGTGGCTGCGCCCGTGGTTGGCGCCCTCGCGGCGGTACCGCTCTGCAAGGTCCTCGCGCTCGGAGCCGAAGAGCCCTGCTGTGACCCGCTCGACACGCCTTCTGAGGAGTAGCCCTCTCGGTCGCTGTCTAGGGAGGCCGCGGTCGTTACCATGCGGGGCAGGGAGACCTTCAACATGAGCGAGAGCCAACCCTCAAGAGACGAGCTGATTTACGACTGGAACACCGCGGACTCCACCGACGGTCCGAAGGAGAAGATCCAGTTTGATGATGAGACCTTGCGAGATGGGCTCCAGAGCCCTTCGGCGGTAGATCCTTCGCTCGAAGACAAGGTCCGCCTCGTCCACTTAATGGACGAGCTCGGGATCGACACCGCTGACGTCGGCCTCCCTGGCGCTAGCGCGAAGGCTCGAGAGCACATCACCACGCTCGTCAAGGAGATGGCCTCGCTCAACATCACGGCGAACGTCGCCTGCCGCACCGTGCTCTCCGACATCGCCCCTGTCGCAGAGGTCGTCCAAGAGACCGGCCAGCCGGTCGAGGTCTGCACCTTCATTGGCTCGTCGCCGATCCGACAGTACGCAGAGAACTGGGACTTCAACGAGATGCTGCGACTCTCCAAGGAGGCGATCGAGTTCTGCGTCAAAGAGGGGCTCCCGGCGATGTTCGTCACAGAGGACACTACCCGTGCACACCCCGACCAAGTCCGCGCCCTCTACACCACCGCGATCGAAGCTGGCGCCCAGCGCGTCTGCGTGTGTGACACGTGCGGACACTCCACCCCCGCCGGGACCCGCGCGGTCGTCTCTTTCGTGCGAGATCTCGTCGATGAGCTCGGCGCTGACGTCGGTGTAGATTGGCACGGTCACCGCGATCGTGGCCTCGGCCTCATCAACACGCTCGTCGCTATGGACGCTGGAGCGACTCGCCTCCACGCGACCGCCCTGGGCGTCGGTGAGCGCACCGGCAACACCGAGATGGACCTCCTGCTAGTCAACCTGCGGCTCCTAGGCGTGATCGACAATGACCTCTCCATGCTTGGGGAGTACTGCCGTCTCGCCGCAGAGGCGATCGATATCCCGCTGCCCCACAACTACCCCGTGTTCGGAGCAGACGCCTTTGAGACCGCGACCGGCGTCCACGCCTCCGCCGTCATCAAGTCTCTCGCGAAGGGAGACACCTGGCTCGCGAACCGCGTCTACTCTGGCGTGCCCGCGGATCTCTTTGGGCTTGAACAGTCCATCCAAGTCGGCCCGATGAGCGGGCGCTCTAACGTCTCTTGGGTCCTGCAAAAGCACGGCGTAGAGGTCACAGACGACGCCGTCGCACGCGTGATCTCTAAAGCAAAAGAGAGCCCGCGCATCCTGACTGAGGACGAGGTCGTCGCGGCCGCAGCCGGAGGCTGAGCTCGCTGCGCAAGCCTACTCAGGCAGGTGCGCGCTCGCCGGCGGCGTGTAGGGCCGCAGCGTCGCCTTGATCACGGCGAGGGTCTCGTAGTCGACGCCGTCGCGCGTCTCAAAGCCGCCTTCGATTGCGCGGCTCTCCTCCATGAAGCCCTCGACTTCGTAGTAGTAGTCGCGGAAGGGCCCCGTGCGCTCGCCGAGGATCTCGGCGTCGTAGCCGTTCTCATCGAGCCGCCGGAGGGTCTTCTTGAGATCTGCCATCGAGGACTGGACGAAGGCGAGCACGCCGCCTGGCCTGAGGCGCTTGTGTGCGTCCAAGATCAACGAGTCAATGTAGTAGCGGCGGTTCTGCTTGCCGCTCATGCAGAACGGAGGGTTGGTGACGACGACGTCGTACTCGCCTTCCGTCGACAGCCAGTCGGCCACGCGGCACTCGACGGGCGCGCCCGGGACGTTTCGCTCCACGTTGACGCGCGTGGTCTCCGCGAAGGGCCCTGAGATCTCCGTCGCGACGATGTGCGCGGCTCCTTGGCGAGCGAAGAGGATCGTGTGGTTGGCCGTGCCCGCGCCCAACTCGAGGACAGTCTTGCCCCTGACAATGTTGTTCTCTGCGAGGACCTCTGCGAGGCACTGGCCATGAGGGGTCGGCTTCCAGTCGCCCTCCTCCATGGAGAGGTCCATCTTGAGCAGCTCTTCGGTCGTTTGCGTGGGGGCGTCGGGGGTCATTGGTCTTCCTCGTTCTTCCGTTTCGGCGCATGAGGGTAGGCGCCCGGCGCGCTCCCGTCTACCTAAGCAGCCTCAACGCCCAGCCTCGGGCTCTGGTACCTCGTTGACGGTAAAGAGCACCTCTCCTGTCAGCCCGTCTCCGAGGTCGTAGCTGAGCGCGAGCTGGTGCGCGACGCGCATGTCTTCAAAGACCACATGCACGCGGACGCCCTCGGCAGTCGCGGACAGGACCTCGAGCGAATCTTCGCCTTTGCGGTTGGGCTCGATGAGGGAGTAGTGCGCAGAGCCGTAGCCGCGGGACCACCTGTAGTTCCAGCGCTTGGCTGTGAAGTCCCCTGCCTCCGCTGCTTTGATAGGCCCGCTGAACTCCAACACGACGCCGTCGTGTACAACCTGCGCGCCCTTCAAGACGACCTCGTCCGCGCCGGTCCAGCGCACGCGCTCGAGGCAGCCGTCCTTGCCCCCGCTGGGCCCCTGCCACCCGGAGAGCCCGACGGCATAGACCGCTCCATCATGGGGGCCCAGCCGCAGCCGCTGGATCCCTGCGTCAAATTGGAGAGGGAGTCGCCACACCGCTCCTTGCGGGACAGCCCCGTCCACGATCTCGAGCCCGTACATCCAGCCTTTGCCGAAGCTCGTGTGGAGGTAGCGGCCTGAGAGCGGCCCGAAGCGCTCGTCATCAACCCACAGCTGTCCGCCACAAGAGGAGTCAAAGCGCTGGGGCATCCAGATCGCAGGCTGATCGAAGTCCTCTCTGGTCTGCTCACCTGCGCCACCATTGTTGATCGCGGGGAACACGCCATAGAAGCCGCCGCGCTTGGTGAGGCTCACCTTCGAGGCGGGGATCCAGTTACCTTGGTTGTCGCTGACGAGCGGGCGCCCGTCTGGAGACATCCCCATCCCGTTCGGCGTGCGGAAGCCCGTGCTGTGGACGAAGGCCTCTCCTGCTGGGGTCACGCGCATCACCGCGCCGCCGAGGTCGGAGTCGGTGTACTGGCCGGACTTCACAAAGAAGAGGTCGCCGTTCGCGTCCTCTTGCAGGTCGAAGTTGAAGGCGTGGAAGGTCGTCGAGACGTCCGTGTCGGCGTAGAAGCTCTCGTAGAAGTCCGCCTCTCCGTCGTCGTTGAGGTCGTGCAATCGGGTCAACCTGTCGCGACAGGTGACGATCACCTCCCCGTCCACGACGGCGAGCCCAAGGGGCTCGAACATCCCCGCGGCGTAGCGCTTCCACTGGACCTCTTCGAGGCCTGCGTCGAGACCAGAGACGATCCAGATATCTCCCCCGAGGGTCGAGACCGCGGCGCGGCCATCCTCAAAGAAGTCCACGGCGCTCGTTCTGACCCACGCCCCCCAGGGGTTCTCGAAGGGGACCTCGATGGTGTCGAGGGCGTAGGGCGCCTCCTCGCCGAGGCGGCCCTTGGTCGTCAGGACCTCTCCCCAGCGGAGCTCGCCGCCAGAGGTCATGCTCGCAGGAGAGATGGGTCGTTCGCGCTCGGCAAAGTTGGTCAAGAGAAGCCGCAGGCCGTCGAGGGTGCCCTTGTCGCGGCCGCCTGCGCGGAGGAGCCAATACTCTTGAGGCGACTCCGCTGCGGGGATCTTGAGGACGACGCGTCCGGCTCCGTCCACCTCAAGCGCGCCTCCCCCAATGGCCGCGCACGCCGTGAAGGGCCCCGGGTCTTCTCCTTCGCCGCCCCACCCAGCTACCGCGAGCGACCAGCTGAACGCGCCCGCAGCCTCACCGTCGAAGCCCGACGCCTCGCTGAGCGAGGCGCCGCTCCCCGGCGTCTCGGCCAAGCTCAGGATGAGCTCTGTCTCACCCGGCTCGACATGCAGGCGGTGTGTGATCACAGGGAAGCCAGCGGATCGGTCAACGCTTGGGTGCTCGAGCACGCCGCGCCCATCGATCTCGTACGAGAGCACGAGGTCGTCTCCGTAGAGATAGTGGCCGCGATGGTGGAGCCACTTGCGCGGGAGCGGGCCGCGCGGCCAGCGCTCTCCGCGGTCAAAGTCCAGGCTCCCGTCGTGCCCCCACGCCCAACCCTCAAGGCCTGGGATCATCTCGCCGGAGGGCGTGGCTCTGCCCTCGCCCCGCTGCTTGTGGTGCTGGGTGTTCGAGAGGTCGAGGAAGCCGCCGGTCCAAGCCCCGGAGGACTCCGCCATCTGCAGGTCGTAGGAGATCGTGGCGTCCTCATCCAAGCGGATCGTGAGCGCCGCGCCCACCTCTCCGCCGAGCTGTGACGCGAGCGCTGGCCCATAGTCACGCGCGGCGCCCTCCGCGACGGGGGGCCGGCGCGTCATCCCCTTCGGAAGCGCGTTAAGCCAGGCGTCTTCAACCTCGTAGTACTGGCTGGGGTTCTCGTCCTTCAGGAACTCCTCGCGCAGATAGTGGACGACGTCATAGCGCTGGTCCGGCCGCAGCCAGTCCTGCACCGGCATGTCCTTGTAGCCGTCGGTGAGGGTCCGCCACAGGGCGTAGGGGTCGCTCCCGTTCTCTAGCGTCCCCACCGCAAAGGGCCGGGCGTTGGGGTTCGTGGTCTTCTTACCGTCGAGTCCGTGGCAGTTCGCGCAGAGGCCCTCGTAGATCTCGCGGCCGCGCGCGGCGCTCCCCTCGTCGAGGGTCATGATCAGCCCCGCGTGGTCGGTGGCCCCGAGCTCTAGAAGAGAGAGCTCTCTGAAGCGAGCGGCGCCGCCTTGGGTCCGCAGGCGGATCCTTCCCTCTTCAGATGCGGGCTCATTGAGCGCATCGGTCCCTGCCCAGCGAAACACGGGCTCCTCCTTGATGGGCTCGTCGACCTCGCTGTGGTCTATGGCGAAGTCATAGAACAGAACGGACGCGACGTCTCCCTCAAGGCGGAACGCGAAGTCTGTGTTGGCTGCGCCGATCTTGACCCGGAACTCATCGCGGTCCTTCGCTGAGAAGTCATCGTTGTCTCCGCAGTGCTCGCCATCCACCCACATGTTCACCTCTCCGCCTTCGGAGGTGATGACGGCGGTATGCCACTCCCCGTCGTCTACGGGGACATCGCCGACGACTGCGCCGACCCAGCCGATGTCGTAGACGAGCATCCCGTCACGGACGAAGATCGCTTTCGCGTCGGGGACCCACGGCCCTGCGGGGGGACACTTAGAGACGATCGTTCCGCGGCCCCTCGTGCGGAAGGTAGTGATGGCCGTGAAATCCTCGCCCCAGTCGCAGGCGCGGCTCTCTCCCTCTTCTGCCAAGTACACCCCGCGGCCCTCCTCCTCGCCGGGCCCAAGGCCCACCTCACCCGAAGCCTCGCCAAGGTGAACCCTGTCTTGCACTAGCCGATCATTGAGCCAAACCGTGAGGTGCGGGCCCTCGCCCGCCTCCATCCAGTAAGAGATGTCTATGGACTGAGGCTCGCCAGCTGAGAGCGCCGCGTCGAGGAGGGGGCCTCTGACCCCCTTGATAGTCCCTGCCAGCTCTTCACCCTCGCCCCCTCTAGGCCCGATCACCACCTCCCAGCGCTCGTCCAAGAGGATCGAGGTTGGGATGCTCGCCTCAAACTCCACGCTCAGGTGGTAGTCCTCACGAGGCTCGATGTTTCTGAGGTCGCCGAGCTCCCAAGCCCAGCCTTCGGGGGCGTCAGCTTGCGGCGGGCAGAGGGAGAGAGCGCTCGCGAAGAGGAGGGTGTACATCACCCGCAGATTCTACGGGTGAGCCCTCCGCGCTAGTGCAGCTGGGTCACAGGAGTCCTCCGCTCCACCGGCTTCGGGGCCGGCGGGGTGAACTCCGGCGGGCCGTTTGCGGCCACGCGGCTGTTGAGCCAAGCGCAGGAGAAGCACTTGTGGAACATGCCTCGCTGGAGGCTCTGGCACTTGGCCTTGGAGACCCGGTGTGCGAGGAGCGTCGCGCTCCCATCTGCCCGGGTCGGGCACTCTCGGATGTCTTTGGTCTCGGGCATGGTCGACGTCGGCCGGGGCTCTGCCGCCCAAGCACACCATCCTCTTCGGCTGACCCTCCCCAAGAGCGTCCTCGCTAGCCCCAGAGAACGCTCCGAGTTCCCACTACAACAACAGCCGCAAAGCCGCGCCGGTCTGCGATAAGCGGCGCCGACGCTCAGCCTGTCGCCGCTCGCAGGTGCCGCATCGCCTCTTCAGCGGCGGCGGCGCCTCGGTGGCTGTCGCGCGAGAGCTCGACGGCGGCCATCCCTTCAAAGCCGATCTCACGGAGGGCCCGGAGGGTCTCAGCGAGGTCGAGGTCGCCCTCGCCAAACATGCGGTGCTCGTGCACGCCACCTGCGATGTCGTCGAGGTGCACATGCCGGATGTGTTCGGCGCAGGAGCGGATCACGTCTCCCGCGGGGAGATCGTTAGTGCAGAGCAGGTGCCCCACATCGAGGGTCATCGCCAGGGCCTCTCCGTCGGAGCCCAGCCGCTCCAAGAGCTCGAAGAAGCCAGCAGGGCGCTCGATGAACATCCCAGGCTCTGGCTCGAAGCAGAGCGTCACACCGAACTCGGCGCAGGCCGCGAGGGTCTGCCGCACACCTTCCACCAGCCGCCCCCAAAGCACCTCTTTGCGCTCGCCGTCCGCTGACTCCGCGGTCGCGCCGTCCGAGGGGGCGCCTGCCCAGATGGAGATGATTCCCGCGCCCAGGCCTGCGGCTGTCTTCGCGGCGCGCGCATAGAAGTCGACGCGGCGCTCGCGTCCGGCGGCCTCTTCATCCAAGAGGTTCGGCGCATGCTTCACCTTATGGTCGAGCACGTAGCGTGCGCCGGTCTCCACGGCGAGGGAGAGCCCGAGCTCTTCCGCGCGCCGCCGCACCGCCTCGACATCTGTCACTGTCGCGGTGAAGGGGTCGAGGTGTTGGACGTCCAGCGTTAGCGCGACGCCCTCATAGCCCGTGTCTGCTAAGAGCGCGAGCGCGTCATCTAGGCGATGGTGTGCCAGCCCGTTCGTGTTGTACCCGAGGCGGTACATCAGTCCTTCTCGATGTCCCCGGGATAAGGGTCCGGGCCTGGGTGAGGCGCAGAGTCTTCGCGTCGGGCGGCCTCGCCCGCCGGCTCGTCAACAGCCTCTTCGCTTTCCACACCATCAGGCGTCTCGGCTTCCTGATAGTGCTCGTCGTGCTCTGCCCCCTCGAAGGACTCAGCGGATGCTGTCTGAGCCTCAGCCGCCTCCTCTGCTTCCATTGCTCGGCGCGCCGCATCACGCACCTCGTACTCTGCCTCGCGGAGCTCGCGCTGCATGCGGCGGATCTCATCTTGGACGCCCGTCTCTCGCCACACCTTGTTCATGCTGCGGCGCATCTTCGTGAGCTGGGTCCAGACCTGCACCGCGATTCGCGGGAGATTCCGGCCGAAGACCATGATCCCCACGAGCGCGATCAGGAGCAGCTCTGCGAAGTGGAGGTTTGAGATGAAAGCCAACATGAGACAGAGAGCTTAGCGTCGCGGGGCGAGCCAGTGGTCCAACACCCCGATGCGATCCCTAGACCAGCCGACGACGGGCGAGAGGGAGAAGGAGACCGAGGAGCCGCCCTCGCCGAGACGCTCTGAGAGCTCTAGGTCCAAGATGAGGTCGTGCGTGAAGCGGCGCAAGACGAGGCGGCTCGCGAGCTCGTCCGAGTCGATCAGAGAAATGGTCTGGCGCGCCTCCAGCTCCCACTTCGGTGACACCCGCCAGCGGCTACCCACCGAGGCGGCCTCGAAGAGCTCCTCGCCCGCTGCGTCTTTACCTTGGTGGAAGCCGAGCTCCCACGAGAGATCCTCTATCGGCTCGAAGCCAATCGCTGAGCGCGAGTAGAGCGTCTCTCCCGCCTCGAGGTCGTAGCGGCCGTCGTGCTGCAAGGCGAAGGCGACGTCTCCCGCTCGGCCGAGATACTCCGTCAGCACCTCTAGGGGCAAGACGGTCTCTGTGTCCCGCGCGTAGCGACCGAAGACAGAGAGGTCGATGGCCTCACCGGTCGCCTGGTCGCTCCAGCGGCTATGAACGCCAAGGTCGAGGTGGTCTCCAGGGAGAGGGTCTTCGATCGCGTCGAGGGGGATGGGGTCTCCGTCTCCCGCCTCAGCCCAAACGTCGCTCGAGAGAGAGATGAAGGGCGCGATGGTGTGTATGCCGCCAGAGGCGGTTCTCTTCCACAGGGTGGTTGAGAGCGCGAGCCCTGCCGAGAGGGCTCCGCGGTGTGGCGAGTCGAGCGGGTCTACGCCCTCGCTCCAACGCGTGCCTGCGAGCTGCATGAAGGGCACCGCGGTCACGCCGCCATCCGCGAGGCGTATCGGGAGCTCGATCCTGTGACGAGTGTCGAAGCGCACGAGACCTCGGGTGCCCAGGGCGTCGTCAAAGAAAGGGTCGAAGGGCGAGATCGTGCCGGCCCCCTCTCTCCGCCGGTAGCTGCCGAAGTCCACGCTGGCTTGGTAGAGGGTCGCGCGCTCACCCACGTCGAAGAGGGGCGTCAAGCCGTGCGAGTAGGCGAGCGACGGAAGCTCCTCCACCTCGTTTCTGAAGTCGCCCGCGCGCAGCTTCACCTGGGCTTCCGTGAAGTCTTCGTCTTGGACCTTTCTCCAGTGGATGTAGTTCTCGCGCTCCTCATAGCGGAGGAACTCGCGCTCAAAGAATTCCGCCTGCACGCCGGCGTCGCTCTGCTGGCTGAAGGCGATGTCGACCCACTCGCGCTCGCCGAGCTCTGCCCTTCCCCGGGCGCGCACCCAGCTTCGGAAGTCTGGCCGGTCGCTCGGGTTGACGCGTATCGTGCCCTTGTCCCTTGAGCCGTCATCCAAGCCGTCTGCATAGAGGCGGAACCAGAAGCGGTCCTCGGCCTCGATGTTCGCGCCCAATCCCAACATCAGGCCGCGCTCTCCTAACCAAGAGCCGCGGTATTGAATGCCGCCTGAGATGTCCTCAGCGCTCGTGCGAGTGATGAAAGAAGCCGCTCGCTCAATAATCCCAAGCTCGCCATCCACCGTCGCCTCAAGGAAGGTGCCGAAGCGCGCTGTGTCGCCGAGGATCAAGCGGTCGATGAGCGGACTGCCTGCCTTGTCCGCCTCGTACTCGATCGCAGGCAAAGGAAGAGAGAGGCCGCCCCCGAAGACGAGGTCATTAGAGCGGATCGAAATGTCCCAGTGGACCCCCTCTGCGTCGCTGGGCTTCAGGCGCAGGTCTTTGGTGCGGATGAAGTAGTGAGGAGTCACGTGGTCGCAAGTGGTGAGCCGCGCGCTGTTCGCCGTGAGCGAGCCGTCCGCAGTGTGTCGGAGCCATTCAGCGTCCACAGCGAGGGTCGTCTCTTCGCCGCCGACCTCTGCCGGCAGCGTCAGGCGCGCGCCCTTGAGCCAGCCGCGGCCCTCGACGAGGTCGAGGTAGACGGCGTCGACCTCCGCGCGCCGCACGCCTGCCTCCATGACCTCAACGCGACCTTCGATGTAGACCTCATCGAGCGCCGTCGAGAGCCCTTGCGCGTCAACCTGGCCGAACAAGTTGGGCCCCTCACCATCGCCCCGCGGCGCCTCTCGTTCGCTGCTCTGATCCACCCAGAGCAGCGCCCACTCTGCCCGCGCCTCTGTCTCTCCCCTGATGAAGCGCGGCCTATGCAAAGCGAGGATCGACGCGTCTTGTCCCTCTATCGGACGGATCTCTTCGTAGGTCAACTCGATCGAGTCTTCGTTGACGGAGCGCACGCGACCCCTCCCCGCCTCCAGCAGCATGCGCTCACGGTCGAAGCGGAGCTCATTCGCTTCCCACTCTAGGCCTGCGAGCCGCAGCTTCGCCGGAGCGCCGCTCAGCTCAACGCGCTCGGCGTCAGCATGCAGCGCGTCGCCGGTCGCCCTCATGTCGTCTTCACCCCTCCACTCAAAGCCGTCCCAAGCGGTGACGCTGCCGCCCTCAAGGAGCGCCTGTGAGGAGCGCAAGGTCCAAGCACCCTCTCCTCGCGTCTCTCCTTCGACCCGCACCGCGCCCGCGAGGCTGGCCCGGTCCAGGGAGAGCTCCATGCGCTCTGCGGAGATCGCCTTGATGAGGACCTCACCCTCCCCGGCGCCTTGATAGGTCAGGGTCGCGCCGACCGCCGACATGCGCTCATCGCTCAGACGCACCTCCCTCGCAACGACTCGTCCGAGGCTCTCGCCGTCGCTTGAGCTCCCCGAGACACGCACAAAGCCCTCGTCTGAGCCGGCGAGGTTCGCGCTCCCATCTGCGCCCAGCTCGAGGCGCTCACCAGAGGCGGCGAAGGACGCTCGCTTAGTCTGCCGCTCGAGCAGCACGGCCCCCGCTGCGAGGGCGCCTCTGAGCTCAAGGCTAGCTCCTTCACCCTCCTCTGGCGTGCGAGCGATGAGTGACAGGCTCGTGAGCTCCGCGCTCCATGACGTCGTCTCGCTCGGCGAGACGAGGCGGCAGCGCTCTACCCCTCTCAGGGACATCAACACTGGGCCCTCAACCGGCGCGCCGTCCGCGCTCGCCTGGAAGGAGGCCTCGAGCAGCGCAGCCTCTAGGCTCAGCGTCCCCGAGCTCTGCTGGAACTCCGCGGAGACATCTCCATCAGCGATCAGGTTTCCTGGCCCAAAGCGGACGAGGTGCGCGATGACCTCCCCGCCTTGGAGCGGGCCGCTCGCTGCGAGCTCCACGCGCACCGGGGCAACCTCATCACCACGGAGGGTGGAGAGGCCGCCCGCCTCTAAGAAGGCCTCAGCCGCCTCTGCGCGGAGCTGCCCGTCTGAGTATCGAACCCCGCCGCCCGCCTGGAAGGTCCGCGCAGCGAGCGAGGCGTCTTCGAGGCTTCCAGCGTAGAGCTGCAGCGCCTCTGGGCCCTCTACGCTCAGGTCTACGTCTTCCGCGCGGCGAATGAAGAGCTCCTCGCCACGTGTCGCGAGCTCTAAGGCTCCGCCAACCTCTGCGCGGTAAGCCGGACCCTCCGGGCCCTCGAGGGCTCCGGTCAGGACGGCTCCATCCCTCGCTCGCGCGGTCCACTCCGCCTCGCCATCCGAGCTCGCAAAGCTGCGGAGCTCGAGATCCTCTCCTTGATAGTCCGTTTGCCCAAGTCGCGCTCGCACGCCCCCAGATGCAGAGAGCCACCCGAAGCCGCCCTGCTGTCGTCCGGTTCCTAAGAGCGCCCCGTCACACTCCAAGACGAAGTCTCTGTCTTGGACCCGGACGGTGCACGGCCCGCTTACGGAGAAGCCCGCGTCAGCGAGGAGCCGCACAGAGTCCGTGGCCTCCAAGGTCACCTCAACCGCCTCGCCACCCTCAACCGCAAGAGGCACGCGGGCGCTCGGCTCGCCTTCCAAGTGTGTCTCGTTGAGCTGACCCCTCTCATCGAACTCTAGGCGCGCGCGCGCGCCGCCGAAGCGACCACCCCAGCCGTCGATGACCACGTCGCCGCTCGCTGAGGCAGAGCGGGCGAGGATCGCGCCGTTCGGCCCCGGAGCCCCCACAAGCTCCACCCGCTGGGCGGTGAGTATCGCGCCCCCACCTTGGTCCGTCTCAAGGCGCGCGCCCCCCTCTACGAGGACCCGCACAGTCCCATCGTCGGAGACGCGTTCCACGCTCAGCGCTCCGGCGCCTGTCGCCTTGAGTGAGGTCGGCGCGCCCTCCTCTAGCGAGAAGGTGATCTCTCCTTTCTGCCCGAAGCGAATGAGCCCGGCTCGCTGGTCTAGGGTGAACTCGCTCCCCGTGGCGAGCGCGCCCGGGCCACGGTCTGGACTCCGCAGGGTCACGCGCTCTGGCGTTGTGTAGAGCGCATCGCCCAGAGAGACCGTGAGCGCGCTCGCTTCGAAGCGCGCGGGCACGAGCGGAAGTCCGTCAAAAACCTCAGCGTCGACCGCGGTGAGCGTCACCTCATCCTCTTCGCCAAACTCTTGTCGGCCTGCCCGGAGGCGTATCGGCATGCGCGATCGCGGCGAGCGGAGCGTCGCGCGCACGGCCTGTGTGTCCGGCTCGAAGAGCTCAACAAAGAGCCCCTCGACGTCATAGACGTCGCCTTGTACTGCCTCAACTTTCGCTGCGATCAAGCGAAAGAGCTTGGGCCGGCGGCCCTCCCGTTCCTCGGCTGCGAACTGCGTGTACTCCAGCCGACCACCAAATGAGACCGCTGCTTCAGCGCCGTCTCCCAAGGGGGCTTGACGCGGCAGCTCAACGGGCTGCGGCGACCTCTCTGCCTGCTCGCTCGGATCCTCCCTGGCGAACCAAAGGACCGTCAGGCCGACTCCGAACACCGCCGTGAACAGGAGGGGCTTGCGCAGGTTCACAGCTAGCCCTCGCTCCCTGGCCACGCGCCTTGCGCCAACAGGAGCAGGCGACAGACCTCTCGAGCCGCGCCTACGCCCCCGTCAAACACAGAGAGGATGTCGGCGCGCTCGACGACCTCTGGTGCGGCGTCTCGCGGCGCGGCGAACAGCTCTGCCCCCGCTCGCATCTCGAGGTCGGGGATGTCGTCACCCATCACCAGGGTCTCTTCCTTAGACAACCCCAGCCGCGCCTGCACCTCAGCGAGGGCTGCTGTTTTGTCGCGAACCTTAAGGAGCAGCTCGGTGACGCCGAGCTCTCGAGCGCGACGCTCTGTCGCCTCGCAGCCTCTGCCGGTGATCCACACCTGAGCGATGTCGGCGTGCTTTAGGCGCGCGAGCGCGTAGCCATCCTTCACAGAGAAAGACTGCTGCTCTGCTGCGCCCGCGTAGATGACGCGTCCGTCCGTGAGGGTCCCGTCAACGTCGAAGACCGCCAACCGAATCTTCGCGAGTCGGCGGCTGAGGTCTTCGTCTGCTGTCTCGGACGCTTCGCTCATCTCTTGGGCCCCCCTCGGGGCAGGTTAAATCCTGATCTCGAGCAGGTCTTGGACATCAAGGAGCCCAACAGCTCTGCCGGCCTCGTCTACCACGGGCACCTGGTCGACCTTGCTCTCTTGCATCAGGCGCTTCGCCTCTTCGACCAGCTGCTCGGGGTCTACGCTCTTAGGGTCACGCCCCATGACGTCGCCTACCGGTCCGTCGAGGACTTCACGCTGACCCTCTTGGAGTAGCCGGCGTAGATCACCATCTGTGAAGATCCCGACGAGGACCTCTCCCTCCTCGACGACGAGCGCGGCGCCCGGGCGGCCAGGGGTCTGCGTCATCGAGATGAGGACCTCTGAGACCGTTGCGTCTGGGCGCACGAGCGGGAGCTCGTCGCCAGAGCGCATCACCTCAGAGATCTTCATGAGGCGTCTGCCGAGAGAGCCGGAGGGGTGGTAGAGGGCGTAGTCCTCTCGGTCGAAGCCGCGCTCCGAGAGGACGACCATCGCGAGGGCGTCGCCGAGGGCGAGCATCGCCGTGGTCGAGGCCGTCGGCGCGAGCTTCATCGGGCAGGCCTCCTCCACCGCGCCGTAGTCGAGCACCGCGTCGGCGAGCTGAGCGAGGGTGGACTCACCGTTGCCCGTGAGCGCGATGACCTTCGCGCCGATGCGCCTCGCGACAGGAACGAGGGCGTTCAGCTCGTCCGTCTCTCCAGAGTTCGACATGGCGAGCACGACGTCTTCTGAGCGGATGCGACCGAGGTCTCCATGCAGAGCCTCGCCAGGGTGGAGGAAGATCGAGGGCGTGCCGGTGGAGGCCAGGGTCGCGGAGATCTTCTGCCCGACGAGGCCAGCCTTCCCCATCCCAGAGACGACGACGTGGCCCTTGCACTTGAGGACCTCCTCGCAGGCCGCAGAGAAGCGGTCGTCTAGGCGCTCCTCCAATCCGGCGATCGTTTGCGCCTCAAGGCGCACGACCTCGCGCGCGCGCTCGAGGCGCGGGGCCATGTTCGGGTCAGTGTCTTGGGGGCTCGTCACGGTGGGCTCAGTCTTCATTGGACTCCTCGCGCCGGGGCGGGGCGCATGGCGCGATTCTAGCGCGATCGTGGCCTAGAAGCCTCGCGCGGTTGTCCCTCTCGTCCCCCTTTGCTATCAAGCGACTCTAGCGGGCCGACAGCGGGCGGCCCATAAGGCACTCATGACCCTCTCCTTGATCTCTTCCTCCTTGGTGGCGCCTGGGATGGACTTTCAGACTGGCGCCTTTGTCGTCGCCTTCCTGATCCTCTCCCTCGGCATCCATGAGGCCGCCCACGCCTGGGTCGCGAACCTCTGTGGGGACTCAACCGCCAAGGACATGGGGCGACTGACGCTCAACCCCATCCCCCACATCGACCCGTTGATGACGATCCTCCTGCCGGCGGTCCTCATCCTCTCAGGCTCCGGCTTCATCTTCGGGGGCGCGAAGCCTGTTCCGGTGCTCTACAGCCGTCTGCGCCAACCCGCGCGAGACATGATGCTCGTCGCGCTAGCTGGCCCGATCTCAAACATCCTCATCGCGATCGTCCTTCTCCTCGCGACGAAGATCTTGGTCTACACCGGCGGCATGTCTATGGGGCAGCTGGCGCCGCAAGTCCTGATCATGTCTGTGCAGTTCAACCTGCTGCTCGCAGTCTTCAACATGATCCCGGTGCCGCCTCTCGATGGCTCGCGTGTCTTGGCCTACCTCTTGCCCTCTAGCTTGCGGACCTCCTTCCAAGCCCTGGACCGCTACTCGATGCTGCTCATCTTTGTCCTCCTTCTCTCTGGCGTGCTCGGCCGGCCGATCATGGCTGGCATCGATCTCTCGTACACCTTCATCGATGGCCTCACCGGGGGCGTCTGGTAGCCGCTATGGAGCGCTTCACTGTCCGCCTTGAGCGCGTCTTCCATGGCCCCATGGATCTCTTGCTGCACCTCGTGCGTGAGCAAGAGGTTGAGATCCAAGACGTCGAGATCTCCTCTGTGGTCGAAGGCTACATGGAGTATCTCGAGCACCTGAAAGACCTCGACATCGAGGTCGCAGGCGAGTTCCTGGTCTTGGCTGCCACCCTCCTCTCGATCAAGTCCCGCTCGCTCCTCCCCCGAGAAGAGGTAGACCTCGCGGACGAACTAGACCCGCGCGACGAGCTCGTGCAGCGCCTGATCGAGTACCGGCACTTCAAGGAGGCCTCCGACAACCTCGACGCCGCCCGCCGGGAGCGCATGCGCGCCCACGGGCGCGGCTCCTTCGACGAGGTCAGCGAGAAGGCTGGCGAGGTTGAGGTGACCCTCGATCTGGGAGAGCTGACCCCCTGGGACTTGCTCTCTACCTTCAGCCGGCTCTTGCGCGAGACCCTCGCCGACCGCCCCCATGAGATCACCTCCGACCCGCGCCCCATGCGCTGGTTCGTGCGAGAGCTCGCCGGGTGGATCAAAGAGTCCGGAGACTCCCCCCTCTCAGCTTGCGTGAGGGCCCTTTGTGGCGAAGAGCCCACCAAGGAGGCGATGGTTGGCTCCTTCTGCGCGCTCCTAGAGCTCATCAAGCTCGGCGTCGTAGCGGTAGGGGCAGGGCCTGAAGACGCCCTCGACGACCCTATCGTTCGCGTGCGCGAGGGCCTGGAAGGGGACGTCTCGAGCCTGCTCGACGCGGTTCGATTTGATGACGAAGAGGCCGAGGGCGCTGAGGCGCCCGCGGGGGGCGAGAGCCCCGAGCTCGCCGCTTCGCCGGCGGGCGAAGAGCCTGTGGAAGACCTGCCTCACGAGGTCTGATTTCTCGAGCGCTCTGTGGACGAACGCTGACGCGTTACCCATCATCGGGCGCTCAGTTTTCACCGACAAATTTTCCGCGAGCCCCGAGATCGAATCACCATGAGCCAAGCCCTCGACGTCACCGACACCACCTGGGAAACCACCGTCCTCCAGAGCGACAAGCCCGTACTTGTCGACTTTTGGGCAGAGTGGTGCGGCCCCTGCAAGGCGATGAGCCCCTCGGTCGACAAGCTCGCTGAAGAGATGGGCGAAGAGCTCCGCGTCGTAAAACTCGATACGCAGAACAACACCGAGACGGCCGCGAAGTACGGCGTCATGTCGATCCCGACCTTCTTGCTCATCAAGAACGGCGAGGTCGTCCACACGATGATGGGCGCCAAGCCTTACGACGCCTTCAAGGCTGAGGTCGTCGGCGCGCTCTAAGCGTCTCGGTGACGACGTGAGCGAACGCCTCCGCGTCGTCTTTTTGGGGTCGCCGCCCTTCGGCACCCCAGTGCTCTCTGCCCTCGTAGAGGCGGAGCACGACCTAATCGCTGTCGTGACGCGCCCAGATCGCCCTCGCGGGCGGGGGCGCTCTGTCGAGCGGGGGGAGGTCGCCTTGCTCGCAGATGAGCACGCGGTCCCACTCCTCCAGCCTGAGTCCACCCGCGGCGGCGAGTTCGCTGCTGCACTCCGAGCGCTTCAGCCTGATGTCCTCGTGGTCGCGAGCTATGGCGAGCTCTTGGATGAGGAGGTCTTAGCGACGCCCGCGATCGCGCCGCTGAACGTCCACGCCTCTCTCCTCCCCCGCCATCGAGGCTCCTCCCCTATACAGGCGGCGATCCTCGCCGGCGACGAGACGACCGGGGTGAGCGTCCAGCGCATGGTGCTCACCCTCGACGCAGGCGACGTCCTCTTGGAGCGGGAGGTCGCCATCGAGGCCGAGGAGACCGCTGGGGCGCTCCATGACAGGCTAGCGCGGCTCGCTGGTGAGGCTGCGGTCGCCGCCGTGGATGAGCTCGCATCAGGAGAGCCGGTCTTCACGCCGCAAGATGAGTCGCGCGTGACGATGACCCGTCGCATGAAAAAAGAGGATGGGCGTCCATGCCTCGGAGAGATGGACTCACTCCAGTTTGTGCGCCACGTGAGGGCGATGACTCCGTGGCCTGGCGCGCGCGCAGAACTTTGCCGCGAAGGGGAGCCAGCGCTCACCCTAACTCTCCAGGCCGCGAAGGTCGCGGACGGCGCGCGCTGGGAGGACGCCAAGACTGGGGCCTTGCGCGTAAATGGAGAGCGCCTCTTCCTGGCCTTGGCGCGGGGAGCTGCTGAGCTCTTGCAGGTTCAGCCCGCGGGCAAACGACCGATGGACGTCGCTGACTTCCTCCGCGGGGCGAGGATAGAGGGCGCGGCGCGCCTCGAGGGAGAGTCATGCCTCGAATGACCGCCTGGCAAGTCCTGCGCTCTGGGAGTAACGCGCCGCTGCGCGAGGTCTCGGCCGCGGCGGCTCGCGCGGGGCTCGAGCCGCGTGACGCTGGGCTCTTGCGCCGCCTGGTCGGCACAGAGGTGCGCAGGCGCGCGACCTTGCGGGCGATCCTTGCGCGACTGACAAAGGGGAAGCCGAAGCCAGACCTCGCGTGCCATCTCCGCCTAGGGCTCGCGCAGCTGTTCTTCCTCGACCGCATCCCTGACCACGCTGCGGTGAACGAGACTGTCGATGCGGTCTCAAGAACCCTAGGCCTCTCTAAGGGCAAGTACGCGAATGGCGTACTCCGCTCGGCGCTGCGCTTGCGGCAAGAGGGCCACGTCGGCCTCCCGAGACACGACGTCGTTGGGTCTCCTTGGAGGCTGCGTGAGCCAGTCTTCCGGGACCCTGGTGAGCATCGCTACCTCTGGGCCGAGGACGCCCTCAGCGTCCCAGCGAAGCTCCTCAAGGGCTGGGCTGATCGCTGGGGCGAGGAGGAAGCCTTCCGGGTTGCGCGCTGGTACTTACAAGAGCCTCCGCTCTCAGTGCGAGTCGCTGAGGGCGCCCGGCCTAGCCTCTTCGAAGAGCTCGAGGCCGCGGGCTGTGAGCCGCTACCCGGTGAGCACGATCGGATCATTCTCCTGCCTGCAGATCAGACCGGCGCGCTCATCAACTCGGAGGCCTTCTTGAGCGGTCGCGTCGCCGTTCAAGGGGAGGCCGCGTTGCGCGCGGCGCTGCTCGTCGGCGCCTCTGAGGGAGAGTCCATCCTCGACCTCTGCGCAGCCCCTGGAGGGAAGACGGCTGTCCTCGCAGAGAGCGGGGCAAGGGTCACCGCTTGCGACGTCTCTGAGTCACGCCTCGCGCTCCTTCAAGAGGGCGCTGAACGCCTAGGCCACGCCGACCAAATTGAGACTGTGCTTCTGGACCCGGAAGGCCCCGCCCCCGTCGGGCCCTTCGATGCTGTGCTCGTGGACGCCCCCTGCTCCAACACGGGGGTCTTGGGTGCGCGCCCAGGGGCACGGTGGCGCTGGGGACCGGCCTCAAAACACTCACTGGAAGAGGTCCAAGCGGGGCTTATTGAGCGAGCGGCCCTCGCCGTCCGCCCAGGGGGCCGCCTCATCTGGTCAACCTGCTCTCTTGAGCCCGGCGAGAACGAGCGCCGCGTCTCTCAATTCCTAGAGACGCACAGCGGTTGGAGCCTGGACCAAGAGTCCCTCGCTCTTCCCGGCGGAGAGCGGGGTCCTGTGGACGGCGGCTATGCGGCGCGCCTGATCGCCCCCGCGAACTGATCGGCTTTTTCTGTCGGCTGGTCGGTCCATCGGTGCAGCTCCTCTCGAGGAGAGGCCCCCTCAGCCCAAAGAAGCGCGTCGCTGCTCTTTTTTGCGACATCGGGCTTCGGCTCTCAGCCCTTCGCTGCTCAAGCGTTCGTAGGTTCGGGCCGGCCAGGCTCGGCGCGCTCTTCAACCACCAAGCACTGAGAAGAACAATGACTAGCTTTTGGCTCGCTGACAGAAACCGCTCGGAGGCGGAAGATCGTACACCGCCCCGAGTTCGCCAACTTCAAGACAACATCGAAGACGCCCGACAAGCGCTCATCTCTCACCCTGTCTACGCTCGAGTAGACAGCGTTGAGAGCATGCACGTGTTCATGTCCTTCCACATCTGGGCCGTCTGGGACTTCATGTGCCTGCTCAAGGGCCTGCAGGTGAACCTGAGCTGCGTTGAGGTCCCTTGGTACCCGAAGGGTGACCGAAAGCTCCGTCGCCTCGTGAATGAGATCGTCGTGGCAGAGGAGACAGACGAGGACGGGCAAGGAGGCTACTCGGCACACTTTGAGCTCTACCTTGATGCCATGGACCAGTGCGGAGCGGACGCGGAGAGCGTTCATGCCTTCATTGAAGCCCTGCAACGCGGAGAGAGCGTAGCCGCTGCACTCGAGCTCGCTGGCCCCCCTGAAGGGGCGCGCGCCTTCTCTTTGGACACCTGCGGAATCCTCGCGTCTCGATCGATCCCCGCGATCGCTGCGGCGTTCACCTTCGGGCGTGAAGACGTAGTTCCGCTCATGTTCCAAGAGATCCTGGACACGGTTCAAGAGTCAGACCTCGCAGGCTATGACCGGTTCATCTACTACCTCGACCGGCACATCGCGGTCGACGCCGACGAGCACGGCCCGATGGCCTTCGAGATGATCGACCTGCTCTGCGGTGACGACGAGGAGAAGTGGGCGGAGGCCGAAGCCGCAGCGAGGGGCCACATCGAGAGCCGCATCAGGCTTTGGGACAGTGCGCTCGAAGCGATCGAAGCCTTGGGCCAAGCGCCCATGCGTAAG
The DNA here is from genome assembly GCA_022446815.1 of Planctomycetota bacterium. Lineage (GTDB taxonomy): Bacteria > Planctomycetota > UBA1135 > UBA1135 > JAKVCE01. Next base: position 216,737 of record JAKVCD010000001.1, on the reverse strand, counting down.
AGCGCCTGAGCTGCAGAAACGGGGCCACTCTTCGCGTCTTCGTCCTCGCGCCGTATCCTCTGCAGGCGATGCCTGCCAGAAGACGACACAGCGAAGACCAAGAAGAGCGCCGGCCCCGGAGCTCTCGCAGCAGTAACACCGGCTTCCCCGTGGGCCCGGCCCTCGGGGTCGCTGCGTTGATAGGCCTCGCCTACTTTGGCACCCAGGCCATCTCTGTTCAGCCCGCGCCAGAGCCGGAGCCTGCACCCGCTTACGTCCCCTTCGCAGACCTCAAAGAGGAGGCGCCCGACCCAACAAAGCGTTCAGGTCTACGCTGGGTAGACAACGCTCCGGCGGGATTGGCTGAGAGCTCGTCGGTCTTTGCCGCTGCTCGCCTGCTCGCTGCCCAAGGGGATCAGCAGCTTGTCGCCGCTCGAAAGGCTGACTCCGAAGGCAACGCCTCTGCTGCGCGTGACCTGCGCAAGCAGGCGCACGCCTCCTTCAACCAAGCCTTTGAAGACACCGCTATGTGGGAGATGGAGATCGAGGGTCAATACACGGATCGCGATCGACAAGTGGAGAAGATCAAGAAAGAGCGGTCTCGCTGGATGCAGAAGATCATCGCCCTCCACAAGACCACAGGTCGCTAAGGAGAGATGGTCGTTCGCCGAGCCCTCGTCACTGGAGCGTCCTCTGGTATTGGAGCGGCCACAGCGCGATTGCTCGCCACGGAGGGGTATCGCGTCGGGCTCTTGGCGCGACGGAGGGAACGGCTTGACGCCCTCTGCGCGGAGCTCGAGGGCGAAGGTCACCTCGTGCTCCCTTGCGACCTCACGCAAGCTGAGGAGATCGCCTCCGCACTTCTGAAGCTAGAAGAGGCCTTCGGCGGCCTAGACCTCTTGGTGAACAACGCGGGCATGGGCTATAGAGCTCGAGTCGAAGAGCTTGATCCCTCGCTCCTTGAGCAGGTCTTCGCTGCGAACGTTCGCGGCCTCCTCTTAGCCTGCCAGGGCGCGCTTCCCCTCTTGCGCAAGGGCGTCTCGCCTGTCGTCGTGAACCTCTCTAGCGTGGTCGGTCGCCGCGGCGTCCCCGGCCAAGCGGCTTACTGTGCGAGCAAAGCAGCTGTCACGTCGATCGGTGAGTCGCTTCGGGTTGAGTGGTCTGAAGAGGAGATCGCGGTGTGCACCCTGAGTCCCGCGCTCACCGCGACAGGCTTCTTTGGCTCGCAGCCCAACCCCTCAGAGTTGCCCGATCCTGACATGAGCCACGCAGCGGCTCCCGCGGAGGTCGCCGCCCACGTGCTCGCCCTCGACCGCGCCCCGAAACCGGAGCTGACTCTGCGAAAGAAGTGGCACTGGCTTGGCGTCCTCTCCGCCATAGCTCCGCGCGTCGCCGACCGCCTCTTGGTCAAGCGGGTCGGCGGTGGATGGAGTGCGCCTAAGCGCTAGCTCCGCGGGCCGCGACCAAAGGCGTCTCTTGCCTGCGCGTCGCTCACATCAAAGAGGTGCCCCCATGAGTCCTCTTCTCGTGGGTCTGACTCGCTGAGCGGAGCTGGCGCGAGGTTCTCTTCGAGCCAGCGCCTGTTTCCGCGCACGCTCCCGATCACGGCGTAAATAGGACAGCCCGCGTCTTCGGAGACCTCCCTCAGGGCTCCCTCTGAGGTGATGCCTGGCATCGAGACGACCAGCCCACCTGCGCTCCGCCACAGAGGGACGAGCCCCCTGCGGATGAGGCGGGCGCCGTCAAGGCCGCCGGCCGCAGCCGGCGTTGGAGTGCACGCCTCAATTGGGAGGAAGGGTCGGCCGAACCAGCGGCACGCCCAGCGCGACAGCTCCCAGTCTCCTACCAAGCCGGACTCGACGATCGCCTCGCAGAGCATGCCATCGTCGACCCCGCGGGCGACGAGCGCGTCTAGGACCGCTTGTTCGATGAGCCCGCTCTCTTCGAGCCGCCTCGCGAGCTCAGCGTCCGAGAGCTTCTTGGTGTGTTTCCTGCGCACAGTTCGGAGCATGCCGCGCCCCCGCGCGGCCTGGCGCAGCCCTGTCTGCGCCCTCATAGCTATCGGCGCCTCCCCCCTCAGAAGAAGAGGGCAGTCCGACATTTTCCGGCGAAGGGCCCCTTTTGACGGGTTAAACGTCGAGGTTTGTGACCTCGAGGGCGTGGCGCTCGATGTAACGCCGCCGGTCCTCGACACCATCGCTCATCAAGATGGTGAAGACCTGATCTGCAGAGATCGCGTCTTCCATCCGAACCCGATAGAGGCTGCGGATCGCTGGATCCATCGTGGACTCCCACAGCTGATCCGCATCCATCTCGCCGAGGCCTTTGTAACGCTGTACGTCGAGGTCTCCTTGGGCGCCACGCCGTACGAGCTCGCCGAGCTCGAGGGGGTTCGTCGTCGTGAGCTCCTCCTTGCCGCCGCTGAGGGCCCAGCGACCACCTCCATGGAAGCGCAGCCCAGCGCCACCAAGTGACTCAAGCTGTGCGCGCAGCTCATCGCCGTGCGCTATTCGGCAAGTGTGGACGTGAGCCTTGTCCATATCGAGGCTCTCATCGCGACCGTCATAAATGAGGAGCTTCTTGCCTGCGCCGAGAGCGACGCGCTGGAGCTCGATGAAGTTGTCTCGCTCCTCCTTGCTCTCGAAGAAGTGATCCTCTCCCGCCGCTTGAGCCCAGTGGGTCGGAAGCGCGCCGCCGTCCCAAGACTCGAGCATTGCTCCGAAGGGGACGATGGCCCAGCCGGGGGTTGAGCGCTGCAGCGACTCTTCGAGCCCGCGCAGCCCATCGCACAGTTGCTTGAGATCTGCCCCCGTCCAGGCGCGCTCATCGTCGCCCCCTTGGGTGATCGTCAAGGAATCAATCCCTCGATCTACGAGGATGTCGCGCAGCTCTGCGTCAGAGGTGATGTACCGCTCCTTCTTCTTGTGCTTGACCTTGTAGAGCGGCGGCTGGGCGATGTAGAGGTGCCCGCGCTCGATGAGCTCTCGCATGTGACGGAAGAAGAACGTCAGCAGGAGCGTCCTGATGTGTGATCCGTCCACATCGGCGTCCGTCATGATGATGACCTTGCCGTACCGGAGCGCCTCCGCATCGAACTCGTCTGCGATGCCGCAGCCAAGCGCAGAGATGATCAGCTGGATCTCTGAGTGCGCGAGCATCTTGTCGAGGCGCGCTTTCTCCACGTTGAGGATCTTTCCTTTGAGCGGGAGGATCGCCTGGAAGACGCGATCACGACCCATCTTCGCGGAGCCGCCTGCAGAGTCACCCTCAACAAGGAAGACTTCGGACTGCTCGCGGTCTTTGGTCTGACAGTCAGCGAGCTTCCCAGGTAGGTTGCCGCTCGCGAGGGCGGACTTCCTGCGGACGAGCTCGCGGGCCTTCCTCGCGGCCTCTCGAGCTTGCATGGCGCGGACCGCCTTATTGACGACAGCCTTCGCCACCGCGGGGGTCTCTTGCAAGTAGATGCTCAGGCACTCATGAAACATCGTCGCGACGACGCCGTCCGCTTCACGGTTGCCGAGCTTGTCCTTGGTCTGCCCTTCGAACTGAGGGTTAGGCAGTTTGACGGAGATAATCGCGGTCAGGCCTTCACGGAAGTCGTCGCCCGTAAGGGGCTTGTCATTCTCCTTCACAAGCTTGGCTGACTTCGCGTAGTTGTTGAGCGTGCGAGTCAGGGCAGAGCGGAAGCCCGAGAGGTGCGTACCGCCGCCGTGAGTGTTGATGTTGTTGGCGAAGGTGAAGACGTTGTCTTGGTAGGCGTCGGTGTATTGGAGCGCGATCTCCACTTCATATTCAGCGCCGCCATCCTTCTCCGGAGCGTTGAGCTTCTTGGTGAAGTGAAGGATGTCATCGTGCAACGCCGTCCTGTTGGCGTTCAGGTGTTTGACGAAAGAGAGCAGCCCATCGGGGTACTCGAAGCGCTCGTGCTTGTCTGTCCGCTCATCCACGAGGTCAATGCAGACCCCTCGCGTGCCCATGAGGTACGCGGTCTCTCGCAGGCGACGCGAGACGATCTCGTAATCGATCTCAACCGTGCTGAAGATCGTGTCGTCTGGCCAATAGCGGACAGAGGTCCCGGTTTCCTCCGTGTCTCCAACGACCTCAAGCGGGCTCTCGGTGATGCCGCGAGCGAAGGTCATCTGGTGAACCTTGCCGTTTTGGCGCACCTCGACCTCGAGCTTGTTGCTGAGCGCGTTTACACAAGAGACTCCGACCCCGTGCAGCCCACCGGAGACCTTGTAGGCGTCGCTATCGAACTTGCCGCCAGCGTGCAGCTTCGTGAGGACAACCTCTACCGCGGGCTTTCCCTCGCCCTCGATGACCCCTGTCGGGATCCCCCGCCCATCATCTGAGACAGAGACAGAGCCGTCTTCATGGATCCTGACTGAAACCAAACTCGCGTGTCCCGCGAGCGCTTCGTCGATGGAGTTGTCCACCACCTCCCAGATGAGGTGGTGCAGTCCACGGACGTCCGTGTCGCCGATGTACATCGCCGGCCGCACCCGCACGGGCTCTAAGCCCTCAAGGACGGTGATGGCGTCTGCGCTGTACTCGCCAGTCTGATCTGCCGGCTTTTCTTCTTCGGTCATGATGGGGTTCCAATTCGGAAGGTGACTCGTTGGATCTTTTCGTCCCCGAGTCTTCGGTTGGCCTCTTGCCGGAGCTGTTCTCCGAGGAAGCCTTTGAGCTCTTGAAGGTGCGCTGAGGATGCCGTCTCTACGACTAACTCTCCCGCTTGGAAGCGGACGGCGATCGCGCCGCCCCCGAGCGCGGCGATCGCTGCGTCATTCCACGCTGCGAAGATGGCGCCAGAGCTCTTCCTCGCATCGAGTCCGCTTGTGCGCATGAATGACTGCACCGCGTCCTTGATGGAGACCTCTCCGCCCTTTCGCCGCTTCTCTCTCACTTCTTTGACCTGCTCGCTCTGAGCGCGATCAGGCCTCCACAGTGATCGGCATGACCACGTAGATGTAGTTCTCTCCTAGGCGGAACTTGCCCGGGCTCGTGCGGTCGCTGAACTCAAGGGTCACGAGATCAGCCTCACAGTTCTTAAGGCCCTCAAGCACGTAGTCAGGATTGAAGGCGATCTCTGTCTTACTGCCCTTAAAGGCCGCCTCCATCTGAGCGTGAGCTTCGCCCCTGCCTGCAGACCGCCCAAAGAACTCAACTTCACCCTTCTTGATGTTGAGCCGGACCGCGCGAGCGTCGTCGCCTGTAACGTTCGAGACAAGCCTGATCTTCCGGCTGAACATCTCTGCGTTCACTTCGACGTGGTTCTTCGTCTCTTCAGGAATGACCGCGCTGTAACGCGGGTACTCCCCATCGATCAGACGAGCGAAGACCTCTGCGTTAGGTGTCTTCATGCCGACCTGGTTCGACCCAAACTGCAAGGACACCTGATCGAGAGGATCTGAGATAACTCGGCAGAAGAGTTGGGTCCCTTTGGTGGGGATGATCGCGGGCTCTTTTGAGTCCTGCTTTACATCGACAGGGGTCGAGGCGAGGGCCAGGCGACGGCCATCCGTCGCGACCATGCGCAGTTCACCGCCGTGGACCTCCGTGAGGATTCCGTGCATCGCATAGCGGCCGCCTTCACGCGCCGCAGCGAAGGCCGTCTGTCCGACAAGTCGAGTGAGGCTGCCCCCCTGAATTGAGAAGGCTCCCTCTGTGTCGAAGCGGCTGATGACCGGGTACTCATCGGGGTCTACCGTCACGAGCTCACAGCTGTCATCTCCACCTTGGATGGTGATGTTTTCGTCATCACCAAGCTGGAGCGTTACAGTCTCGCTCGAGAGGTCCCTGATGAAGTCGAGCGCGACGCGCGCGGGGATGACCGCGGTCCCTGGGTCCGAGACTTCGACGTCTGAGATGGTGTAGCGGAGAGACACCTCGAGGTCTGTTCCCAGGAGCTCTAGGCCTGAGTCCGTGGCAACGAGGCAGACGTTCTCGAGGACGGGCTTTGTGCTCTTGGCCGGTATGACGCCGTTCGCCACGGCGAGGCCTTCACGTAGTTTTTCGCGGTTGCAGAGTACCTTCATGCTGTTGAGTCCTAGTTGTTGTGTTGCGCGGGTGTGGTCGGAAGTGATCGTTGCTTTGGCGTGATGGGGAGAACTCTCAAACTCTCTATAGAGAAAGAATCTTCACAGTAATAAGGGGGTGCCGATCTTGTGGAGAACGTGGGGGTGAACTTTCGCAAAGCTCTCACAAGCAGGAGGTTGCGTTCATTCACAGAGAGAGGACAAGTGAGATTTCTTTGTGGAAGAGGGGTGGAGAGTCGCGGACTTGTCCACAGCTCTCCAGAGCGGCATCAGTGAGCTCTCGGGGCGCGTGGAAAGCTGCACGGTTCTCCACGAAGAGGGGGCGCTAGAGCACGGGGTCTCCGCGGGTTTTCCCACGGCTTTACCGCACCTTTCCACGCTCCCTCCACAGCCCAAAGACGAGCCGGGAGAGGCCGAACCTCCTTCCCTTGCGCACCCCTAGAGGCGCCTCATGGGAGGGCCCTATTCTACGCGATTTCGCGGGCTGGCGAAACGCGCGAAACGGCGCGGAACGCACAAAAACAGGCGCTTTTAAGCGCTCCTTCTCGCGTCTCGCAGCGGGCTCAGAGGGGGCGCTCGCCAAGGCGCTCTAGGAGCCTGGAGAGAGTGTCAACGGTCCCCTGGTCGCGCTCGAGCAGGCCGGAGATTTTGGTCACTGCGTAGAGGACCGTTGAGTGGTCGCGCCCGCCGAAGAAGCCCCCGACCTCCTCTAGGGAGTGTCGGGTGACCCTCCGAGCTAAGTACATCGCGACCTGTCTCGGGAAGGCGATCGTGGCAGTTCGGCGTCGGGACTGCAGGTCGGAGAGCTTCACGGAGAACTCTTCGGTGACGACAGAGACGACGTCATCGAGGGTCGGGCCACCGCGCCGGACGGAGAAGATGTCTCTGAGGGCGACGTGGGCCAGCTCAGCGGAGACGGGCTCGCCGGAGAGGTCTGCGTATCCGAAGAGCTTCGTGACGGCGCCTTCGAGCTCTCGAATGTTGTTGTCGATGCGCTCCGCCAAGAGGCCTGCAACGTCAGCGGGGAGCTCCCGGCCGCGTTCGCGTGCTTTGCGCTTCAAGATGGCGACCCGCGTCTCGTAACAGGGCGCCTCGAGCTCTGTCACTAGGCCCCACTTGAAACGGCTTACGAGCCGCTCTTGAAGGGTTGGAATGTCTTTCGGCGGAGAGTCCGACGAGAGCACGATCTGCTTTCCCGCGTTGTAGAGCGTGTTGAAGGTGTGGAAAAACTCCTCCTGCGTGCGCTCCTTGTTTGCCAAGAGGTGGATGTCGTCCACGACCAGCACGTCCACGTTCCGGTACTTGTTGCGGAAGGCTTGCAGGTCTCCGTTCTCAAGCGCGCCGATGAAGTGGTTTACGAAGGTCTCGCAAGAGAGGTAGAGGATGCGAACACCTTCCCAGTTCTCGAGCAGTGAGAAGCAGAGGGACTGGAGCAGATGGGTCTTTCCCAGCCCCACGTTCCCGTGCAGGAAGAGGGGGTTGTAAGCCGCCCCAGGGGACTCCGCGGCCCCGACGGAGGCTGCGTGCGCGAAGCGATTGCACGGCCCCACAACGAAGTTATCGAATGTGTACTTCGCGTTTAAACCCACGTCAGACCCTCGTACAAGGGCGTTTGAGATGTCCAGCGGCCCGCGTCCGGTCGGGGCCGCGCCCTGCTGAACGAGTTCTGCGGGGGCGCTTCGCTCGGCTACAGGCTCCTCCTCTTCGGGCTCTCGCGGGGGCAAGGCGAGCTCTGGGTCTACTCGCAGCTCAACGCTCGCATGTCGGCCGAGGGAGGCGCGGACCGACTCCTCGATGACGCTGCGGTGGTAGCGCTCTAGCCAGTCTCGGGCGAACGCGTTCTGGACCGCGACAGCGACCGAGTCTTCGCGCAGCTCCGCTAGGGCCGCACGGCGGAACCATGTCTCGAAGAGCTCGGGCTGAATCCGGCTTCGAATCTCCGCGCAAATCGCGTCCCAGGTGGGCGCGAGCTCTGCAGCGCTTTGAAGGGGCCGGCCTGATACGTCGGCGGGCTCTGTGGCGCCTTCCGCCGCGGCAGCCTCGCGACCTACACCCTGCAGCGGCGCTCGCTCGGCGGTGTTTGGGGACTGATCTGCTTCTCGCATCGGCTCTTCTCTCTTCTTTGGCCCCGTTCGCCGAAGCGGCGCCCCCGCCGCCTCTGGGAAGCCAGAGAGCTGTTCTATGTGGGGAGCGCTGCCCTCCCAGGCCTTTGGGGACGAGGCTGGGTGGCTTGCGGGGGCGCCATTATTCCCGCTTCTTGGACGCCGTCAACGATGGACGCCAGAACTCTTCACATGGGCGCCGGAAAAATTACGGGATCGAACCAGGGGGGGCAGCTATCCACACGTTGTCCCCACGGCCTGGATGGCGGCGCGCACCTCCTCAGGGGTTGTCGTCCGCCCTAAGGAGAACCTGAGGGCTGCGCGCGCGGCCTTCTCGTCGTGCCCGAGGGCCAAAAGGACAGGGGAGGGCTCGATGGAGCCGGATGAACAGGCGCTCCCCGCGCTGACCTCGAGCCCGGCGAGGTCTAGGCGTGGCACGAGGACTCGCCCGTCTTCCCCGGGCAGGAGGGCGCAGAGCGTGTTCGGCAGGCGCTCGCTCTCATCTAGGGCGGGGCCGACGAGCTCTGCCCCGGGGACATGGGCGAGAACCCCCCTCCAGAGCTCCTCAGTGAGGGTTCGGGTGCGGGCTGCATAGTCTTGCAGCTCTGCGACTGCGAGCTCGATTGCGACCGCCGCCGCGGCGATCGCGGGCAGATTCTCGGTGCCAGAGCGGAGGCCGCTCTCTTGCCCGCCCCCCACCATCCGAGCGCTGAAAGGCTGCTCCTTGGCGCACCAGAGGATGCCGACACCCAAGGGTCCGCCCACTTTGTGGGCGGAGAAAGAGGCGAGGCTCAGCCCGAGGCCCCTAGGGCTCACAGGGACCTTCCCCAGCATCTGGACACAGTCTGCGTGCCATACAGGCTGCCGCTCTCTTGGCAGGGCCTCGATCGCTCCGCGGATCTTCGCGAATGGCGCGACGGACCCGACCTCATTATTAGCGCCAACACATGAGACTAGGCCGGCAGGACCGTCTTGGAGTGCCATCTCGAGGCCCTCAACGTCGAGGCGCCCTTCAGCGTCTACGCCTAGCACGCGGAGCTCGCGTCCGGACGCTTCCAGCGCGTCAGCGGCCTCTCGGACAGACGAGTGCTCCGCCGCGCTGACCAAGATCGCTCCGTCCTGGGGTGCCGTGCCAAAGAGGGCCGCGTTGTTTGCCTCAGTCCCGCCTGAGGTGAAGATCAGCTCGTCAGCATCAACTCCTAAGGCGGCCGCTATGCGCTCTCGAGCCTCGTCTAGCTCTGCGCGGGCGGCCCTTCCGGACGTGTGGACGCTAGAGGGGTTTCCGCCGAGAGCGTCCAGAGCGCGCAGGAGCTCTTCCCGAGCCTCTGGCCTCAGAGGGGTCGTGGCGTTGTGGTCGAGATGAACCCTGCTCACGAGTCCGCGCCCTCTTCGAGGAGGCGCGCGTAGAGGCCTTCGTAGCTCGCGACGACGCTGTCGAGAGAGAAGCGATCTACGGCGTCCTCGCGGGCCGCTTGGCCGCGTTTAGCGCGGGCGACAGGGTTGTTCAGGGCCTCTTGAATGGCCGCGATGTAGGCGCCCCGACTATCGGGCGGCGAGAGCCAGCCCGTGACTCCATCCCTCACGACTTCCGGAATGCCTCCAACACGCGGGGCGACGACCGGCACCCCGCAAGACATGGCCTCGAGCGCGGAGAGCCCGAAGGACTCTTCCGTGCTCGCGAGGAGGAAGACGTCGGCGTCCGTAAGGAGGCTGGGGAGGACGTCGCGCTGGCCGAGGAAGGAGATTCGCTCTGAGGCCCCGAGCTCACGCGCGCGGGAAACAGAGAGGTCTCGGTCTGGGCCGTCGCCGATCAAGACGAGGCGCGCATCGGTCCCCGCGGTCGCCTCAATGAAGGCTTCGACGAGCCAAGGGACTCGTTTCACAGGGCGGAAGTTGGAGACATGAATCGCCCGCGGAGGCCCTTCTTGGCGGGCTGTCGTCGCAGGACAAAACTCAACGGAGTTCACGAAGTTCGGCACGACGACGACCTCGGGGCGACCGCCATCCGGCCGAGGGTAGAAGGCTTCCATGCTGCGCATTGCGAGGTCTTCGCTGACGGCGGTCACTGCGTGGCTCGCCTCGAGGGCGTAGCGCAAGAGGGGTCGATAGCTCGGCTGCCGCCCGACCAGGGTGATATCCGTCCCGTGCAGCGTCGTGACCACTCGCGGGGAGGGCCCTGGCCGAACCCCGGGCGCCGCGTGCCCGGCTAGAACAGCGCTCATCGCGTGCGGGAGGGCGTAGTGCGCATGGACAACGTCCAAGCCCTCAGCCTCGTGCACATTCAAGACCGCGGATGTGATCGCGAGGTCATGGGGCGGGGCTTCAAAGAGCGGATAGGGCGCGCCTTGCGCGACGTGAACCTCCACAGCCCCTGAGGAGCGCGCGAGGCGGGGCGGGACGGCGTAGCTGAAGAGGTGGATGCGGTGTCCACGGTCAGCGAGCGCAAGGGCGAGCTCGCTCGCAACAACCCCCGAGCCGCCATAGGTGGGGTGACAGAGGACGCCGATCCCCAGGGAGCCGGTGTTTAGCTCACCGTCAGGGGTCACCATGGCTCACTCCGCCTCTGCGGGCGCCTTGAAGGCCTCGGTCGGCAGGGGCGGCAGGTCTTCCGCTCGAACAGCGGAGCCAGCCTCTTCGCCCTCGGCAGGGGGCGTAGGCGTCAATTCAACGACGGATTCTTTGGCGGCGGCCGCTCGGGCCTCTTTCGCGAGCTCTTCTAGTGACCTCGCGGGAGGGAGCTCGGAGAGCTCGGAGTCTCTGGACTCTTGCGCGATCACTTCACAAGCGAGCTTGCGATAGTCCATGGCGCCGTTGGAGCTGGGCGCGTATTCGAGGACGTGCTGCCCAAAGCTGGGCGACTCGGCCAACTTGACGTTCGCGCGGACCGCTGTCTTAAAGACCTCCCCGGGGAAGTACCGGCGGATCTCAGCCAAGACCTCGCGAGCGAGGCGTAGACGTGAGTCATAGAGACAGGGGATGATCCCAGAGATCGCGAGCTCAGGGTTCATGCGCCGCCTGATCAGTTGGACGACATCTACGAGCTTGCTCATGCCTTGGAGGGCCAAGAACTCCGTCTGTACGACAAGCTGGACCTCTTGCGCGGCCGCGAGGCCGTTGATGCTTAAGAGTCCGAGGCTGGGGGGACAGTCAAAGAGGACGTAGTCGGCGGGAGCTTCGCCCTCGCCACGCCACGCCTTGATCGCGTCTTGGAGGAGGGTCTCGCGCCCAATCGCGCTAGCGAGCTCGAGCTCTGCGCCCGAGAGGTCGATGTTGCTGGGGACGACCGAGAGACGTGGTGTGCTCGTCTCGCGCAGCGCCTCAGCGAAGGAGCTCTGGCCTAAGAGGACTGTGTATATGGAGGGTGAGCCACAAGGAGCCTCGAGCCCGAGGTGGGTTGTGAGGTTCCCTTGGGCGTCTAGGTCGACGACCACGACCCGGCGGCCCTGCTCAGCGAGGGCGGCGCCGAGGTTGGCTGTGGTGGTGGTCTTTCCGACCCCCCCTTTCTGGTTGATGACGGCGATGCAGCGCATGGAGAGGTGGCGGGCCGGCCTTTACGGTGTGTGGAGCACGCGCGCACGACCCGGCGAAGGGTCGGGATTAGGGCCGGCCGCCGCGAGCATTTTAGCGAGAAAGGCTGAGAAGAGTCGCGCGAACGGCCCTCATTCCGCGCCGGGCGCTCAGCCCAGCAGCGGGTCAAAGGCGGGGAGGGGGCCCTTGTGGAGGAGGGGCTCCCCCAACTTCATGCCTGCTCGCTCCCCGAAGAAGCGGGCCTTAGTCTCCATACGCTGGATGATGTCGGCACCGAATAGGAAGTGCGCGCCCTCATCAGAGGCGTCTCTGGGGGCGAGCTGAGAGGCGTAAGCTTGAACCAGGGCGACCTTTTGTTCCCAGACGGGCTCGATGTCCACGACAAAGGTTGGGTCGAAGGGGACATGACCTGGGAACTCATAGAGCCGCTCGGGGCGGTGCGCGGGCGCGCCTCCAACCTCTTCAGCGAGCCGCCCGAGCCCAGCGAGATACCAAGCGTCCCGTGCCAGTTGGCCAGAGGCAGCGTGATCCGGGTGCAGGTCATCTGTGTGGTGGCAGAGCACCAGCTCTGGGGCGTGCTCTCGAATGATCGCGGCGAGGCGCTCACGCAGGGCAGCAGTGACCACGACGCGGCCGTCTCCCGCGTCGAGGTTGTGGCGCACGGCCAGCCCGAGCAGCTCGCTCGCTGCAGCGGCTTCTCGCGCGCGGTCCTCTGATGTACCGCGAGTTCCGAGCTCTCCCCTCGTCACGTCGACGACCCCGATCTGCTTGCCTGCTTGCGCCAGCTTCAAGAGCGTCCCGCCTACAGAGATCTCGGCGTCGTCGGGGTGGGCCGCGATGACTAAACAGTCGAGCTTCATACCTTGAGCCTAACCGCTCTAGCGGAGGTGGTGGTGATCAGGCCTCAGGAGACTCTCCCAGGGCACAGTGGATATGCTCCGGAGAGAAGGGGTCGAGCTCTTCTGCGAGCGCCCCGACCCACTCGAAGCCGAACTTGGCGACGAAGGGCAGCGGGCCGAGAGCGCGCTCTTGCGGGATGCCGCGCGGAGAGAGGGCGTGGTTCACTCTGCGCTCGTGGCGGCGACCGCGACCAGTTTGGTTAGCGTGAACCCGCTCGGCCTTCTTTACGACCTTCTCAATCGCGTCTTTTACCTGACCTGCCGCTCGGTCGAGCCCGCCCGCGAGTCGAGGATCAAGCTGAGAGAGAGGGCCGCGCTGGTCGAGCAGTTCGGCTCGGGAGCGCTCCGCTAAAGCGCGAAGAGATTCGAGCACCTCAGGCTGCGGCGCCTCCTCTTCAGCCGAGCTCCACTCTCCCTGCGCAGCGAGGACGTCGCCCACGCCGCACTCGAGGGTCTCTAGGGAGGCGCGGATCTCGGGGTTGGTGAGGCTGATCGAAAGCCGCGGTAAGAAGGCAGTCGTCGGCGCCCCAGCTTGCAGCCTCAATTGACCAAGCTGAGCCTGGTAGCCGAGCTCACCCCAGCCTCCGATGTAGGCGCAGACAGGCAAGGTGATGTCTTGAACCAGCGGGCGGAGCAGCGCGCCGGCGGAGTAAGCCTCTGGCTCTTGGACGATCTCTGCGGCCAGCTCGGCAGCGGTGCGAGAACCGCTCTCTCCGTCGAATTGGTATCCCTCGCCCCCTGGGCGCAGGGGCCGGCGACCGCCCTCATCTACTCGGTAGACCAAGGCGGCCTCCGCCGAGGGGAGAGGCACCTCGTGCCCGGCGGCCTTGAGGTCTGCCTCTCCGAGGGCGAGCGCGCCAGGGGCGTCATCGCCGACGAGCCGCGCGAGGGCTGCGGAGAGGTCTTCTCTGAGCCAGTCAGGCTCGAAGACGACGAGGCCGTGATGTCCAAGGAGAGCGGTCATTCCGCGGGTGAAGGCCCGCGCGAGACTCTCGCCGTCGCGAGGCGCCAGAGCCTCTATAGCCTCCTCTATATAGAGGTGGTCTCCGTGAACCTCTCGCATGAGGCCGGCGAAGGCTGCGAGCTTGTTCTTCTCCTCGCTGAGCTCGATGCGCGAGAAGGGCTGTCTCCCGCTCGACATCCCAGCGAGGCCGACCTTTTGGAGGTCGAGATTGCGGTTCACGAGCCAGGTGTGGTGGACCTCGGCGATGTCGTGATCGTCAGCGTGGTTCCAAAACATCGGGACCACAGGAAGGCCCCACTCGCTCGAGAGGCGACGGGCGGTCACGACCGCCTGCAGCCCTTTCCACAGGGAGTAAAGTGGGCCGCAAGCTAGGCCGGGCTGCTGCCCAGTCATGACGACGCTCACGCCAGGCCCCCGCAGGGCGCGGACAGACTCGAGAGCGGCGACCGGAGGCGAGATGCAGCTGAGGGCCTCCTCGAGACGCTCGGCCAGGGAGGCGCGCGCTTCTGGGTCAAAGCGCTCCGCCGGCTGCTCTACCTCTGCGGCGGCACGTGCTACCTTCACTCCGGGCACAGAGATCTCCCCCCCCAGCGCCGCGCGCGCGAGGGGTGAGAGGCCGACGATGTCGGCGGGCAAAAATTCAAGCTGGGTAGTGGCGCCCATGAACCCCCATCGTATCCGAAGCGAAGGCGGCGCCCAGCGGTGGGCGCGTAGAGAGCCTCGCACGGCGCCCTCCACTTGGGCCTGTCTTAAAGGCTGAGCCCGCTCGCTTAGAATCGTTCACATGAAAACAACGCTCCTCTTGGTGGCTCTCACGGTCTGCTCAGCGGACGACAAGGCCGGGAATGTTCAGGACATCCCCTTAGGGCCACTCGGTGGCGCAGCGCGCGTGCGGCACGGGGAGATCGAAGCGGAGGTGACCGCGGTCAAAGAGGGCTCCCCTGCAGCGCGCGCTGGGCTCTTAGTGGGCGACCGCCTCTTTGCCGTAGACGGGGAAGAGTTCCCGGCGCACACGAAGAACATCGACGCGGGGGGGGCGGGGCCCGAAGAGGAGCTGGGAGACGCGATCGAGCGTGCGGAGTCTAGCGATGACGGCGCGCTCAGCCTGGGTGTTCGGCGCGGCGAGGAGGAGCTCACGTTGGCCGTCCGCATCCCGAGGATCGGCGCCTATGCGGAGAGCTTCCCTGCGGATTGCGTTAAGTCGCGCTCCTTCTATGACGGCGTGTGTGCCCAGCTCCTCGCTTCTCAGTCGGCTGACGGCCGCTGGCGCGCGACGACAGGGATCTCGGCGGATCGCTATGTCTCCGCTCTTTGCGCGATTGCGATCCTCGGCCGCGGAGACCCGGCTCACCTCGACGCGCTCAAGAAGGCGGCCGAGTTCTTAGCGCAGCCAGACGGTAAGGCGTTCTTAGACGATGAGCTCGCGCCGCACGGGGGCGGCCTCGACAACTGGGCTATCTGCGTCACGGCGATATACCTCTCTGAGTACGTCATCGCGACCGGCGATGAGGGCTATCTCCCGTCCATCCAGCGCTGCGTTGATGCGCTCACCAAGCGCATGACCGAGGACGGTCGCTTCGGGCACGCAGGCACGGTTGGCTACGGCGGTAAAGGGTTAAACATCATCAACACCCAAGCCCAGCTTGCGTGGGCCTTAGCCGAGCGAGCGGGGTGCGAGATCGATGAGGGGGCCTGGGATAAGAGCCTCAAAGAGATTCGCCTCTCAACAGGAGAAGGCGGAGGTGTGAGGTATTGGACGCTCGAGACTGGATATGCAGACGCGTCGGCGCGCACAGCCTCTGCGGCGCTCGCGCTCTTTGTGCGTGACGAAGAGCCCGAGCTGCGCGCGCGTATGGCTGGCTGGCTGGCTAAGCACTCAACGAGGCTGCGCGAGGCCCATGCGGTCGGCTCTATAGGGATGATCTACGGGACCTGCGCGCTGCGCTGTTTCGACGAACAGGCTTGGCGTGGACACATGGATGGATGGGGCTGGTACTTGAACCTCATGCGGCAGCCAGATCTCTCCGCGAACTACTTGGGCTCTAAGCGAAACAACGGAGGCGACAGCTACCTGCGCAAGCGCCACGTCGCGGCGGCGATCTGCGGAGCGATGCTCGCGACAGGCGAGGCGAAGCTCGTCATGTGCGGCTCAAGAGAGCGCCACTGGCTCCAACGCAGGGAAGACTGAGCCTTCAAAACCCAAATCTGCGGCTCGGAATACATTAGAGAGAGCCCCTCATGATCTTCCTCGGCACACTCACGCTCCTTTTGGTCACAGCGGGCGACCTCCACGTCGTGGTGGACCCGATCGGCTACCGCCTGCGCGCGGAGAAGGTCTGCGTTTTGCGTCAGCCGATCGTTGGCTGGGACTCGCCGGACATGTGGCAGCCAGGGCTATCGCCTCGGTTGGTGCCTAGACCTTGGTTTAGAGGTCTCCAGCAACCCTCGGGACGACCTCATCTATGTCGGCGCCGCTAACGCCCAAGGGGTCGCGAGCGGGAGCTTCACCCCCGCGGGCGGCGCCCAAGGGCAGCGCCTCTACATCCAAGCGGCGCAGCGCGGCACGTGCCCAGCGCCCTCACAGTCTGTCGTTCTCTCGCGTGAGATCCGCTAGCCAAGATCAGGGAACCCGCCGGGACGCTTGAGGCTGGCTGCCAGAGCCAGACAATGGAGGAGAACTCCTGCGACATGAGAGTCCTCTTCCTCATCGACCTTTGGGACCCCAGGATCGGGTCCTCGATCAGACAGATGTACCAGCACGCCGAGAGCTTGCGGGCGCTCGGTCATGAGACGGCGATTGTCTCCACGACGACGGACAAGGGCGAGGCGGGCTGGCGCGAGGTTGAGGGCACCGAGGTGTTCCTCATTCACTCCGACTACTCCGCGCGGTGGCGTGCGTGGATCTCGCTCAACAACCAGCCTGTGATCAGAGAGCTTCGCCCGGTGCTCGAGGCTTGGAAGCCTGACGTGGTGCATAACCACCTCATCCACATGCACCTCTCATATGAGGCGCTCAGGGAGGCGCGCCGCGTTGGCGCGGGGGTCGTCTTCACCGCGCACGACTCGATGACCTTCTGCTACCAGAAGCTCGACTGCTTCCATGGAGGCGAAGAGCACGGATGGGAGCGGCGTGACTACAAGGCGCACTGGTCTAAATGCATCCCCTGTCAGCGGCTTCGATATCGGCCAGGTAGGAACAAGGCGATCCGCGAGGTCTTGGCCGAGACGGTAGACCGCTTCACGGTGGTCACTGATGAGCAGGCCGTGGCGATCCGGGCCAACGACATCCGAGTCGACCGGACGGTGAACAACGCGATCCGCTTACAGGCAGAGATCCCTAGCGAGGAGCAAGTCTCGGGATTCCGGGAGCGGCACGGCCTTGAAGAGAAGCTCATCGTCGCCATTGGAGGGCGACTGCACGAGCTGAAGGGCGTACGGCAGGTCTTTAAGATGCTCGCCATCCTGCGTAGAGAGTTCCCTGCACTGCGGATGCTCGCGCTAGGGAAAGAGGAGGCCTACGCGCCTTTCGAAGCCTCTGCTCGCGCGGCGGGAGTAGATGACCTCATCGTCACGCCGGGTTGGCTAGATGGCGAGGAGCTGCTCTGCGCGATGGCCGCGACCGACGTCATGCTCACACCGTCCACCTGCTTCGAGACCTTCGGGATGATGAACCTTGAGGCGATGGAGTTCAAAAGGCCGGTCGTTGCGACGAGCTTTGGCGGCTGTCCCGAGGTCGTTCGGGACGAGGTGAATGGCTTCGTCGCGAACCCCTATGACGTCGAGAGCTTCGCGGACCGCATCGCGCGCTTGCTGCGGGATCCAGCGCTTCGAAGCGAGATGGGAGAGGCTGGCCATCAACTCCTCAAGGAGCACTTCACCATCGACCGGCTCACCGCCGAGTTCATGGAGGAGTATGAGCTCGCGGTGGCGAGCGCTCAGGCTCGAGGCGCGCTCAAGTGAGGGCGCCGCGGAGCCCCTCGAGCATCTCGTCCATAGCCCTGTCGGACGCCGCGCGCCAATCGCTCATCTCAGCTTTGCGGTATGCAAAGGCGATGCCGCGCGAAGAGTTAACGACAGCGCCAGAGAGGCCGTCTGTGAAGCCGGGCTTCACATCTTGAGGGCCGGCGCCTTGGGCCCCAAAGCCGGGCAAGAGCAGGGGGGCATGCGGCAAGCGGCCGCGCAGCTCAGCGAGGGCCTCAGCGTGTGTCGCGCCGACGACCGCGCCCACTGAGGAGAGGCCACACTCTCCCACCGTCTCTTCGCCCCAACGGGTGACGTGCTCGCAGAGCTTGTGGACGAGGGGCGGGTCGCCGTGCTCCTGGAGGTCGTCCGAGCCAGGGTTTGAGGTTCGGACGAGGACATAGAGCCCCTTGTTCGTGCGGCGCGCGACCTCAAGGAAGGGGTCTAGGGTATCTGAGCCCAAGAAGGGGTTGACCGTGATGGCGTCGCAGAGCGCAGGGTCCTCCGGGTCGCCGGATCCTTCGAGGAAGGCCGTGGCGTAGGCGGCGGCAGTGGACGCGATGTCCCCTCTCTTCACATCTCCGATGACGAGGAGCCCCCTCGAGTGCGCGTGGCTGACCACGCGCTCCCATGCGATCCCTCCGTCTGCGCCGAGGAGCTCGAAGAAGGCGGACTGTGGCTTCACGACCGCGACTCGATCAGCGCAGAGGTCCGTGAGCTCGCAGAGGAAGTCGGCGACTGCGCCGGCGCGGTCTCCGCGCGGAGCGGAGGGGTCGGCGGCGACAGAGAACTCCTCAGGGAGCAAGGCTAAGTGAGGGTCTAGTCCAAGCAGGCAAGGGGAGCCCTTCTCGCGCACCTGCGCGTCGAGCCGATCAGCGAAGTTCACTCTTCAACCTCCAGAGGTCTGCCAAGGATCGAGGCGAGGCTCTGGGTTAGCTCTGTCACAGACTCGTGCTGTGGGATCAAAACTCCCGCAGAGATCGTGGTGCGGAGCGCCTCGTCAACAGTGATGGGGAGCGGGATGAGGCGGGAGGCCTCGATGAAGACGGTGTATCCGGTCGCGGGCATCGGAGAGGTGGGGACAAAGCACGCGACATAGCGCCCGCCGAGCTTCTCATGAACAGTCTTCAGTCCAGGGCTCGTGACGAAGGCTAAACACCATACGCCGGGCCCCGGGTACGGGGCAGCCACCACCGTGTCGAACTCAAGCTCAGAGTCCGAGAGGAAGTACTCGACGAACTGTTTCGCGTAGGGATAGACGGAGCGAACAACAGGGACCTGCGAGAGGACGCTGTCGACTCCAGCGACGACTCGTCGACCGAGGAAGCCAGAGGCTAGGTATCCAAGCGCGATGAGCAGCAAGAGCGCGACGGCGACGCCGACGATCGGGTGCACAGCGCCCTTCACGGCGTCTCGGAGCTTCTCTCCGTGAATGCCAAGCTCATCGAGCTGGTAGAGCAGCCCGTAACCCCCAGCGCGATGTTCAGTCAAAGCGTCGCGGAAGGTCGCGCTCTCGAGCCCGTCTCGCTCTCGTAACTCTTGGAGCCTTGGCGGCAGCGAGTCCATATCGAGGAACTCGTCACTCTCCGGGTTGATGTCGAGGGCCTCTAGCACAGCCCAGCCAGCTGCGTTGCGCTCGAGCGCGGAGTAAATGAATGAGTTGATCGGGCCCGTCACGTAGCGCTCAGCGAACTGGACGATGAACACGAACACGAAGATCGTGAGCATCGCCGGCAGGAGCGCGACGATCCCGCGCAGGAAGAAGTTGCGCTTGGGCTTGGTTGATCTCTCCTTGGCGGCCATAGCTCTCGCGGGCCCGGGCGGCGGGCACGCGCAAGGAGGATAATAGCCGAGGTCAGGCGGGCATCGCCCGGAGCGCCTCGATCATTTCGATCTGTCTCCGGTGGACGTAGCGGTAGATCTCGAGCCGCTTGTCCTCGAAGCCCTCAGTGGCCTCGGGGATGAAGGGGATGCCGTAGCGGATAGAGGCCCCCATGAGCCTGCGGTGGCGGGGGTCCCCCACCACCTCCATGGGCTCTAGGTCTGGGAGCTCAAGCAGGAGGTTTAGGCGGTCGCCGCAGCTCAGGAGCCGGTTCTCTTGGTTCACGCCGAAGAGGACGCCAAGCCCCGTCTGAGAGATGTCGTCGACGACGGCAGGGATCGTGCGCCCGCCGTCTTCGAGGCGCACCTGCACGCGAACAGGCTCGCCTGGGGCGGGCACGACGCGCACAGCCTCTCGTTGATTGAAGAGCATGCCGAGGACGCTCGCGACGCCGGAGGGGAGCCTGAAGAAGTACACGGCCCGGTCGGGCTTCAAGTCGCAAGAGAGGACGCGAGCCTCGGTCTGATGAGCGGTCTGGTCAGCGGTGCGCCGGATCTCGAGGCGAAGCTCAGAGCCAATCTGAAGTCGGGGATCTGCGGAGATCCGGAAGTGGACCTCAGCTGTCCCGAGCGCTGGTCGGATCTTTGTGAGGACGCCTCGGGCCTTGGACCCGCTTCCAAGGAGGCTCACGACGGCTCTACGGGAGGAATTCATTAACAGAGTTTTCGACCATCTATGGCCCACACCCCGAGCCCTGAGAGCCCTTTCCTCCCGGTTTCGGGGCTACAGGGCTCTCTCTAAACGGGGTGGCTAAGCTAGGCCGGTAGCTAGAAGCCTTCCCGAGACCGCGTCGGCGAGCTCAAGCCCTTCCCCGGTGAGCCTCCAGCGGCCCCCTCTTTCCACGAGTAGGCCCTCCTCCGCCAGCTGCCTCGCCTCAGGGAGGCAGAGGTCTTCGCTGGCTGAGACTCCACAGTGCTCGCGGGCGGCAGAAGCGTCGAGCCCTTCAGCTAGGCGGAGCCCCAGCCACCACGTCTCTGCAAGCCGGTGGGAGGGATTGAGTGTTTCGCTCCAAGGCAGCGAGGCCTCACCCCCCTTGGCGCCTCTGCGCCAGGCCTCTAGGGAACGAGGGTTGCCAAAGCGCGTACCTGAGACATAGCTAGCAGCTCCGGGCCCAATCCCCACATAGGGGCCGTTGCGCCAGTAGTTGAGGTTGTGGTGACATTCATGGCCAGATAAACAGAAGTTAGATACCTCATAGGCGTGATAGCCGCGCGTGGAGGTGAGCTCGCGGGTCGCGCGAAAGAGCTCGAGCTCTTCCTCTTCTGGGATGCGCTCAATGCGGCCCTCTTCAAGCCAGCGTGTGAACAGAGTCCCCTCTTCAAATGTGAGTCCATAGCAGGAGAGGTGCTCTGGCTTCAGGTCTAGCACGCGCGTGAGGTCTTCACGCCACTCTCCCACGGTTTGCCCCTCTGCCCCGAAGATCAGGTCCACGGAGACCGCGGCCACCCCAGCGGCCCTAGCCGCCTGAAAGGCGGCGAAGCTGTCGTCTACGCCGTGGACCCTGCCAAAGAGCTCTAGGGTCTCCGGGCGCAAGCTTTGGAAGCCTATCGAGAGCCTCGTCGCGCCAAGCTCGACGAGAGCACGGGCCTTCTCTTCGTCCAGACTCTCTGGGTTGCACTCGACGGTGACCTCTTGGGCGCTGTCGCGGTAGCCAGTCCGCGACTGCATAGCGCCGAAGAGGCGCTCGAGCTGATCTATGGAGAGCCAGCTCGGGGTGCCGCCACCGACAAAGACCGTCCGTGGGCTGCGCGGCCCGCGCCGCTCCACCTCTGAGATCAGAGCTTCGAGAGAGCCCTCGATGTCCTGGCCCTCGCCCGCGACAGAGAAGAAGTCACAGTAGGGGCACTTCGCCTCGCAGAACGGGACGTGGACATAGAGGGGGGTCCCATCGGCCGCGGGGATCTCCCACGGCCGCTGGATGTCAGGCGCAGTCTGCCTCTCCCGCGATGTTGTCCGGCTTGTCTCCACTCATGACATCGTAGAGCTTTCGGAGGGCTTCGCGCTCTATCTGTCTTACGCGCTCGCGGGTGAGACCGACGACCTCCCCAATTGAGCGCAGAGTCATAGGCTCGGTGTCGTCATCCAAGCCATACCGAAGTCGGAGGATGGCGGCCTCTCGGTCGTCCATCGTGTCCAAGAGTTCGCTCAGGCGGCGCAGCAGGTCGAGCGTCATCATCTCCTCTTCGGGGGACTCCCCGTCGGGGTCTTCGACGGTCTCTTGGTGCGTGGAAAGCACATCGAGAGAGATGTGTGCGCCGAGGCCTGAGATCTGAATGGTGCGCTTCAAGAGCGGCCAGTTCTTCTTCGGGACGCCGAGCTCTTCCGCGACCTCCTCAACGTTCGGCAGGCGACCCAGGCGGTAGCCGAGCTCTTGGCTCACCGAGCGCCACTTGCTGATGATCTCCGTCATGTAGCTAGGGACGCGCACGGCCTTCACTGTGTTCGTGAGCGCCCGACGGATCGACTGCTTGATCCACCAGGTGCCATAGGTGGAGAAGCGGCAGCCAGCAGCGGGGTCGAACTTCTCAGCGGCCTTCAAGAGGCCAACGTTCCCTTCAGCGATCAGGTCGGGGAGAGAGAGCCCGCGGTCTGTGTACATCTTGGCGACCGACACGACCAGGCGGAGGTTCGCGCGGATCATCTGCTCTCGCGCCTCCATGTCGCCTTGTCGGATCTTTGCGCCTAGCTCGCGCTCTTGTTCGGGTGTGAGGAGGGGGACCTCATTGATCTCTTGGAGGTAGGTCTCCAGGCAGCGTTCGGAAGAAATGGCGGACTCCTTTGTGGCGCGTGTGGGGATGGACTGGGTGTCAGGCCACCGGGGGGGCGACCTCATAGACACGAATCGACGCGCAGGGGCCTGGGTCTTGAGACAGACCAGAAGTTTGCTTCTGGTGCCCCACAAGGGGGTTGCGGGGCCTGTTACCTTAGTGCTCTCGGGCGCTCGCCCCGCGCCTCCCCACCGCCCATGAGCCAAACATCTATCGACGAGATCCTCAGCGAAGAGGACTTCAGGCCTCTCGCCGCGAATCAGGCAGAGCGCCTCGCGAGGCTGTCCAACGCCCTCCTTGGCAAGGACAAGCGCGGCTGGACGCGCAGGCACTTCTATCAACTCGCGGTGGAGTCCGAGGTCTTCGAGTCTTTCCTAGATGACCACGGCGCGAGCCACAACCGCACCTATCGCGGGTTGAGAGAGCTTGTCGCATCCACTCGTGGACTCGCCCACGCTGGCCACGCTGTCAGGCACATGGAGTCACGCTTTGACTCTTATGGGACACACTTGTCGGCGGCGCCAAACGAAGAGGCTCGATTCCTTTCGGCGGTCGAGGCGGCTAGGAGCTTCTTGGAGGACGCGCTGCGCGCGCTCATGAAAGAGCTCCTCGCTGAGTTCGCTCGACACCGCATCAGCCTCCCTGGAGAGAGCTTCTCTGACGATGAGTACACAGCGGATCGCCAGAGGCTGCGGCTGCCTCGCAACCTAGATGGCGAGACCCAGGAAGACGAAGAGCACTACATCGCATCGGTCGCCTCACGCTACCTCGACGTGTGCGCGCTGTTCGATGAGCTCTGCTTGAACGAGCTCACCTCGGCTGCAGAGCGGAGACGATTTCTCTCTGAGGTTTGCACAGAAGAGCGGGCGCGTGTTTACGAGGCCTCAGTTCACAACCTGCAGTCTGCTTATGACACATACATCAAGAACACCGTTCTTGAGGAGGGTGATGAGCGACTCCCCCGCATGCGCGGGCACATCTCTTCAGCCTTCCACTTGCTTGAGGCGGTCACAGACTTGGTGCACTTCGTCGAGCGACACGAGAGCGATCGCTCTGAAGATGCTGCCGCGCTGGTGGCGCGCGCCGTCGATCGCGACCGCGTGATCGAGGTCGCCTATGACCACCTCTTGGCGTGGGCTGTTCGTATGATCCACTTAGGTCGCGAGTATGCCGAAGGCCTCCTGCCGTCTTACACAAACCAAAAAGAGCTCGTCCTCGATGTGCCGGATGAGCTGATCCTTCATGCGCGGCCCGTCTCTTTGATCGTGAAGATTGTCGAGCACCACGGGACGCCGGTGACCTGTGAGGTCGAAGGCAACGAGTGCAACGCTGGATCCATCCTCGAGATGATGATCACCGTTGGCTCGAACACCGGAGCTCGCCGCTATCTCTTCACCGGGGATGAGCGCCCGCTCGCAGACATCCAGCGCCTCTTCGAGGCGGGGCTTGGCGAGCGTGGCCTAGAGGAGCTTCCGGAAGAGCTCAGCTATTTGCGCCGCTGATCTCTCGGGTCAGACGCCGAGATAGAGTCGCTCCGCCAAGACGCTTGGAAGCCCAGCGGAGCGGATGCGGTGCACCTCGCGTTCAATGTCATAGGGGATGCGTCTGAAGGTGACGATTTGTGTGTCACTGTCGTACAGGACATAGCCCGTCTGGGGGTCGTCGTCTCGCGGCTGGCCGACGCTCCCAGCGTTCACTAGGGCGACGATCGCATCCTTAAGGTCAACCTCTGGGTCCATCGTGTAGCCGGTCCGCAGCGGGTCGTCGGCGTATCGCAACATGCAGACAGGGACGTGTGTGTGGCCGATGAAGCACACGGGTCGCTCGATGAGCTCAAGTGAAGCGTCCGCATCAGCCGGGGTCTGGACGTAGTTGAAGTCCTCGGGCTTGTTGTATGAGCCGTGCGCGAGGCTGACGAATTCATCCTCCCAGGTGTGAGGGAGGCAGGTTAGCCACGCCATCTCTTCGCCGCTGATCGCCTGGCGCGTCCACTCCACAGCGGCCTTCGCATGTTGATTGAAAAAGAAGGTGTCCAGCTCCCCCACGACCGCGGCGTCGTGGTTTCCCATCACGACGATCGCGTCACTTTCTCGAAGCAGGCGAATGCAGTCGGAGGGGGCGGCCCCGTACCCCACGACATCTCCCACGCTCAAAATGCAGTCAACCTCGTTGTCGCGGACCGCTCCCAACACCGCTTCAAGCGCGGTGAGGTTGGAGTGGATGTCTCCGAGGACTGCGTACTTCATGGCTCTAGATGGTTCGCCGCTTACGAGAGCTGAATAGCGCCGAAAGAGAAATTAATAGGTAGATGGACGCCACTTGAATGCCAGCGCCGGTGGGCCCAAGCAAGCCTGGCGCCTCTCCTGATGCCGGATCTACAACTCTGGCGATGATGGTTGCCGGGCCGGTCACCCCCGCCAGGGTCGCCTGAAGGCCAATAGCGAGGAGGACTACTAGGAGCGAACGCTCCCTTCCAGAGAAACCGAGAGCGGCGAGGAAGATCATCGTCGCCGCTAGATGCGCCGAAATCAGGAAGAATGAGGCCAATGGAAGCGCTGCTCCTACGCCTTGGAGGAGAGCTAGCGGGCTAAGGCTTATAGCGGTGGGCGTAAAAGAGCACAGGGTGGTCCATGCTAGCCAGGCTCCAACACGCTGAGTTTCGGTTGACCTGCTGAACAACCAGTCCAAAGCGTCCATTCGAGATGCCCCCACGAGAGCTCCAAGGATCGCAACCAGATATGCAATGTTGTATGCGAGAGATTTAGCGCTGCTGGCCCCTAGGGTGGTTGATAGGGGTGAGAGCTCTACGGCGATGGGCCAGGCCAGCAAGGCGGCGCCGATTCCAAGCCATAGCGTCGGGCGCTTCAGCTCTTGTGTTGCGAGGCTCTTCAGGATCAAAAGCACGCGAGCGTTCTACCTGTCCCGGCTCCTAGAGTCCACCTGCGAAGGAGCTACTGTGGCGTTTCCCTTCGCGCAAACCGATCCGGCTGCTCGGTAAATCATTAAATGACAATAACTTATATAGGGGGCGCCCTGGGTGCGCCCGCTCTTTAGCGCCGATGCTGGCTCGGGCTCCCTCTCATGTGTGCTGTTTGCACAGGCCCTGGTTGCATGAGAGATGCTTTTGGAGTTTGCCATTCTGGCTCTGTAGACTCCGATCTCGTTAGGCCTTTTGCCTGCGTGAGCCTTCTGCAATCCACACCGAGAAAAGAACTATGGAACGTCGATTAGGAAGGGGCCTTGGATCCTTATTGGGTAGCCCCTCCGCTGAAAATGTCCAGGCTGGTGAAGCTTCACAGGCGTCAACAGAGCTGGCCACCTCCGCTATAAAGCCGAACTCTCAACAGCCTAGGCTTCGCTTCGATGAGGCTGCCTTAGAGAGCTTGCGAGACAGCATCAAGCTCCATGGAGTCATTCAGCCTATCGCTGTCAGGCGCGCAGGGGACGGGTTTGAGCTGATCTCCGGTGAGCGCAGGCTGAAGGCGGCCAAGATGGCTGGCCTACAGACCATTCCCGCTGCGATTCATGATGATGTGAGCGATCAGGCCTCTCTCGAGTGGGCCATGGTTGAAAACCTGCAACGTGAGGATTTAGATCCCATTGAGCGCGCTAAGGGTTTTCAAGACATGATGCAGCGCCTTGGCCTTACCCAGGATCAAGTGGCTGAGCGTGTTGGCCTCAAGCGGTCTACTATCACGAACCACCTCAGACTTTTGGACTTGCCCGCAGAAGTCCAAGATGCGCTGATTCAGCGACTGCTCAGCATGGGGCATGCTCGCGCTATCGCTGGTGTGGCCGGGGATCGAGCCCAACTGACCCTCATGGAGAAGGTGATTCGTGAGGGCTGGTCAGTGCGGCAGACAGAACGCAGCGCACAGGTCGGTGGCACCGTCAGTGCTGTCGCCTCGCCGAAGAAAGAGGCATCTCGCGCTAACCCGAAGCAACATGGGTGGGTTCAAGATGCTGAAGGTCGGCTTCGCGAGCGGCTCGGGACTCAGTCGGTCATTCATCACCGCGGCGATGGCGGGGGCAAGATCACGATTAGCTATCACGACACAGAGGAGCTGGATCGGGTTCTCAATACGATCGCACCCCGCGGCATGATTTAGAGCTTCTAGCTTTGTTCTAGGCGAGGGTTCCACGTGGAACCCTCGTTTTGTATTCAGGCAGAGCGACTGGGCTTCGCTGTCGTACTCGACGGCAAGCCGTTGTCTCGATTCTGATTAGGGCTCCCCAGCCTTAGCTTGCCTAGCCTGCCCTCACGAGCTCAGACCGCCGTACGATGAGTTGAACTAGGCACTAGGGGATGTCGCTCATCTCAACCTTGGTTCCGACGGGCGCCAGCCCTCAGCTGTAAAAAAAGCCCCGCCAGCCCAACGAGTGGGGCTGCGGGGCTGTTTTGCGCCGGCCAAGGGGGTCTGAGGCCCTTAACAGAGTGCAAGGCCTATGGGCCTTAGCCAGGGTTCCACGTGGAACCCAGACTGGGAGACTTCAGAGAATCTCAGTTGATAGGACGGTGGCCGGGGTCTCCGGGCGATCGCTGGTGCCAGTCGCAATCACACCCGCTTCGATGATGCCAACGGCGTCCATCCCTTCTATGACCTTGCCATAGATGACGTGTACGCCATCGAGGTGGTGGGGAGCACCCGTCGTGATGAAAAATTGGCTACCAGAGCTCTGTGTGTCTCCAGCGGTCTTTGCCGCGGAAAGGTAGCCGCTGAAGTGCTTCAAGTCATTCTCTTCAGCGTCGATCTTGTAGCCTGGTCCACCCTGGCCCCAGATGGTTGCATCCGCATCTTTGCTGTTCGGGTCACCACCCTGGATCATAAAGCCGGAGATCACTCGGTGGAACTTGGTGTTGTCGTAAAAGCCTTCACTGCAGAGCTTTACAAAATTTTCGACGTGTTTTGGAGCTGCCTCGGGGTAGAGGGCGATCGTGATGGGCCCTTCTGTGGTGACCATCTTGACCTTCGGCCCATCCGAGGCGGGGTCGGGGTTAGTGAAGAGGGCAGGGTGTGCCGCCTCCCACGCTGATTCGCTTTGCATGGATCCAGCCATTCGCTCCGCGATTGTCTGGGGTGTTGGGTTGCCAGCAAAGTTGAAGCGCAGGTCGTTCAATATGTGGCTAGGGTGATCGTCTTGTAGCTGGCCTACCGCTTTGGCCGCAGCCTCTTTGTCTCCCCCGATGTCTCGAGCGTGCGCCTCTAGGTAGCGAGCCCAAGGGCCAGCTAGGGCTTCGGCTTCGGTTTCGGCCACCGCTGCCAGCTCCTCCGGGTCTGCTGCCATGAAGCCCATGGGGTTGGCGACAGGGATCGCGGCCCCCAAGACTTCCCAGGTTGCGTAGCCCTCAGCCCGCTCCGTGTTTTCTTGGTAGTAGGAGGCGATCAGGGTTGCAGAGCCCACGAGCAAGCCCGCAACGCCAACCTTCCACCATTTCATCACCCAAGCGGAGAATCCTGATTCGTCCGCCGTAGATGCGATAGTGACCTCTGTAGCTTGCTTGTGATCTACCATTATATTCCTGTTATGTTCAGCCTAACTTCACGTTTGGCCTCAGTGGCCGGCTGTGGTCTTGGATCGCTTTATCTGCGGCGACGGTAGCTAGGATGGGTGTTTTGCTGTTTGACTGTGGGCCCTCTGCTAGGCGGGCGCTCTATATGGGTTATCGGCAGGCAGAGCCTCAGCAGTTGATGCTCTTGAGGGCCGGGAATTTTATGGATCTGCGAGAGGTACGACAAGGTGTGTTACGGAGCGAGACGCCCATGTGAGGGCGTTCTGGGGATACCATGCTCACTGTGCTCCTGGCCGAGAGCGCAACCCCTTTGAATCACATCGCAAAATCGCTGCCATGACCCAATTCATCGCCACAACAGTCACTCTGCTGA
Organism: Planctomycetota bacterium; assembly: GCA_022446815.1. GTDB lineage: Bacteria > Planctomycetota > UBA1135 > UBA1135 > JAKVCE01. The sequence goes on along the minus strand of JAKVCD010000001.1, from coordinate 188,732 downwards.
TTGCCTTTTCCTTCCCGAGCTTCGCTGGGACCAGCGCGGGGACCGTCGCAGGGGTCTTTGCACAAGACGATGACCCGGAGGTGATCTACAAGGAGCGCCGAGAAGAGGCTGGCAAAGATCCTGTCAAGCTCTGGGAGCTTCACCTTTGGTGTGAGGCGTACGGCATGGAAAAGGAGGCCAAGTCATGCGCGAGGGCGGTAGTTAAGTACGACGAGAGCCATAAGGAGGCCCACGAGTACCTAGGTCACGTCTTCTATGACGGCCAGTGGTTCACCAGCGAGCGCAAGCTCGAGCGCTACAAGAAAGAGGAAGAAGAGCGCATGGCCAAGGAGAAGGGCCTCGTGAGGTACAAGGACGAGTGGGTGCCAGAGGAAGATCTCCCTTTTCTGAAGAAGGGGCTCGTGAAGGACGAGAGCGGCAAGTGGGTGAACAAGGAGGAGCGAGAGAAGATCCTCGCCGGGTGGATAAAACAAGACACGCAGTGGGTGCATCCAGACAACGCAGGCAAGATCGAAGCTGGTCTTTGGAAGTGTGGAGATGAATGGCTCGAGACGGAGAAGGCGAACGCTTATCACGCCAAGCTCTCCTCTTGGTGGACGATTCCTGACCCGGTCTTCTTGCTGCACTCAACCTGCGACCGCGAGGTCGCAGAGAAGGCGCTCACAGAGATGCACATCGCCCTGCGGGAGGTGAAGCGCGTCCTCGGAACTGCGCCGACGACACCGGTCAACGTGGCGATGCTCAGAGACGCTAAGCAGTACGGCTCCTATGCCGCGGGCAATGACACGAGAGGTCGCCCGCCCGTTGAGATCACCGGCAAGTCATCGGTACACCACGCCTTCATGGCCGAGCTTTGGATCGATCCCGAGCAGGGCGTTCATATGGGCGCGGGCGTTGGCTACTGGAACCCTGAGGTAAGCGACGGCGCCTTCGGCCCTTTCTCTGCGAGGCACGCAGCCGCGATCGGGATCCTTGAGCAGCTCGACCCTAGCCCCAAGGCGATCGAGAAGGTCCTCAAGAACCCAACGGGCTTTAATCCTCAGAAGTTCTTAGCTGACCACCACAAAGAGAAGCGCTTGCCTGCGTGGTTCAGGGAGGGCATCTGCAGCTACGCGGAGCGCTGGCTCTTGGATAGCAGCATTCGCAAAGGTGGAGACGCTGAGAAGTGGAGGACCTGGTCTGCTTCAAACATCATCAACAAAGGCGGTCTGCGCCCGATCAAAAAGATCTTCACGGACGAGGTGAGCGTCGACAATCCAGACAGCGCGAAGCTGCTCAACGAGCGCGGCCTGCTCATCGCATTCCTCCTCGACGGCGAGATCGACGAGCTCAAAGAGAAGCACTTTGAGTTGAAGCAGAAGTTCAAGAAGGGCGAGAGTGTCAGTGCGACGATCAAGTCCATCGAGAAGAGCATCATCAAACACGAGCAAGAGCTCCGTAAGTTTGCCGGCCTATAGGTCGACGCTCGGCTTCACCTCGAGACAAGACAACCCAGGAACCCAGTGATCATTCAACTCCTCGCTGTCGTCGCCGCCGCAGGCGACCACGCCGCCCTCCACCCACAAGACACCGACCTCTACATCTCTGCTCCGGACCTGCAAGGAGCGCTCACAGCGACCGAGAGCGTCGGGCTGCCGCGGTTGGTAAGAGACCCAGCGGTGACGAAGCTGCTTGGGGAGGAAGTTGAGCTCTCAAGCCTGCCTTCTTTAGCGGCTGACGCGCTCGAGCTTCCGCAAGACGCTCTAGACCTCTTATGGGAGAGCGCCGCCGCGGCCTCCCTTAGCGTCGCAGGCTTAGATGAGTTTGAGGCTGCGCCGACGCTGCTCTTCGACGCCCCAGACGAGCTTATCGCGATCCTCGCAGAGCACGAGCTCATGGCGGTCTTGGAGTTCTCCTCTGAGGAGCGGGCTACAGGGCTCATGACGATGGCGTCCGCAGCGACCAGTCAGCTCGTCACCGTGGGCGAGGAGGTGCACCAGACGGCTGCAGGCGCCTTGAAGGTGACGGACTTCGAGGTCGATCCTGGAGACAGCCAAACCAGCCTGTGGACTGCGCAGTGGGGGAGCTACGTCGCGGTCGGTCTAGGTAAAACAGGCGCGCCAGGACTGGTCGCGCGGCTCAGCGGAGGACCGAGCCTCGAGGGCGCAGAGAATTGGTCACGCGGGGCCGGCGCGATGAAGGAGGAGGGCGGGATCCCGTATCTCGTCTATCACCACAACTTAATAGGTGACCCCTGGTACGGCCTCTCTGCGCGTGATGCCGGCCTCCCCGCGCCAGACCTGAGCCTGCCCTTCATTGAGCTCCTCTTCAGTGGCGTGCTCCCCTTTGGCGCCTCAGAGAAGCACGGCAGCTGTCGCATTGTCGACGGCGAGTACGTCTTCGAGACGATGGACCTCGGGGCCAAAGAGTCGGCTGCGCCCATGCCTCTGTCCGATGACTTCCTCAAGTTCGTCAACCCAGAGGCGATCGGTGTTTGGGCGACAAGGATGGACCCAGCAGCTGTCGCTTCGAACGGTCACGAGCTCATCTCGGCGATGATCGAGATACCAGCGGACGTGATCGCTACAGAGATGCAGTACACCGTCGGCGCGAGCTTAGAGGACCTGCTCGCACCGCTCGCTGGCGGCGTCGCCTTCTACATGTTGCCGATCAGCGGCGCGACTATCCCGCGCTTCCACGCAGTGGTAGAGCTAGAGGACTCGGCGAAGTACATCGAGACTTGGACGACCTTCGCGGGGTTCCTCAAGAACCAGGGCGCGGAGTTTGTGGAGGTCGAAGATCGCCCGTATCGCAAGGTTCCTGTCTTTAGCCTGAAGCAGGTTGGCGATGAGAGCGCAGCGATGGACGCAGGGGGCCCCTTCGGGAGCCTTGGCTCTATGGGGATGATGAACCCCGCCTTCACAGTCGCGATCCTCCCCGACCGCGCGGTCTTCGGGATCTCGTCTTCATATGTGAAGCGCGAGGTCCGTCGCCTGCTCAAGGAAGAGGAGCTCACAGAGGCTCACCCGCTCGCCGCTAATGGTCCGCCGTGCCCTCCGGGCGTCTCCTACTTCGGCCATCTGAACTGGCCGGAGCTTTTGGGTGGGATCTACGACACCTTGACCGCCTTCCTACCGCTGCTCGCAGACTCCGGGGCGATGCCTTTCGACGTCGACGAGCTGCCGGAGACAGCGACGGTCACCCAGTACTTCAGCCCGACCTTCGTCTGGAGCCGACCCGGGGACACGGGGACTTATACGCTCAAGCGCTCCCCCGTCGGCTTTGAGACGGGAGTTGGATTGTCCGGCCTCGTGGCAGGTGCGGCCTTTAGCATGCAGGCTGGCGGACTGGGCGGGGGCGGCAGGGGCCCGAGGTCTTTGGACGCGGAGGACCCGATCGATCCGTCCACACCAGTCGTCGATGCGGAGCAGCCGGTGGCAGAGCCCCCCGCAGACCTCATACAACGAGAGGACACGCGCGCGAGCTTGCAACAAGTGAAGCTCGGCCTCGTCATCTACAAGAGCGACAAGGGGAGCTTCCCGGCGACCCTCGCAGAGCTCTTGGCGCCGACGCCGACCTACCCCAAGGGCTTCCTCAACGCGGACTCTCTGCCCACAGATGGCTGGGGCAAGGCGCTCCACTACTTGGTTGAGCCTGGCGGCGTAGCCTATCGCCTCTGGAGCGCAGGGCCCGACGGGTCCAACGACAACGGCGAGGGAGACGACATCCCCGCTCCCTGAGCTCGGGGACATCGCTGAACTTGGGCGCGTCTGGGAGAAGGCGTAAGCGGTGGCTCCGCTCCTTTGGGAAGGGGACCGCCGGCTGGCTGGGGCGCGCGGTGCTCTCGATCCTCTCTAAGACTTGGAGGGTTGAGGTCATCGGCGGCGAGCGCTTAGACACTTCAGTCCAGTCTGGGCCGGGCTGTTTCCTCTCGATGTGGCACGGGCGGATGATCGTTGCTCTGCCCATACACGCGCATCGCGGCTGGCACGTCCTGGTGTCGCCCTCTGGCGATGGCGATGTCTCTGAGAAGCTTTTAGAGGCGAACGGCTACTTCGTGATCCGCGGCTCTTCTAGCAGGGGCGGCGCACGTGCTCTGCGAGAGATGCTGCGGGTCTTGGGTGCAGGCGCGGTGCTCTTCATCACGCCAGATGGCCCGCGGGGCCCAATGCACTCGATGAACCCAGGCCTGGCCTTCATGGCCCGCGCGACCGGGCGAGAGATCGTGCCTCTCGGCTTCGCATGCGATCGGGCTTGGCACGCAGACAGCTGGGACAACTTCACTATCCCGAAGCCCTTCGCTCGAGTTTGCATCGTCTATGGCGAACCGGTCGCGGTCCCACGCGACGCGGACGAGGCAGCACAAGATGCGGCGACGGACCTCGTGAGGGAGCGGACCTTGGCGGCAGAGCGATCGGGCTTTGATCACCTCGGGTGTCCGGTGGACTGGCCTGCTGGGGCGGACCTCGCCTGAGGCTGGGATGGAGATTCACGACTACACATCAAAGAGCTTCACGATCGCTCATCCAGAAGATCCCGCGCGAGTGATCCGCGGGAGGGTGGACACACCGGCAGGCGCCAACGCGGAGAAGCCCTGTCCCCACGTGATCGTTGTTCATGGCTTCAAGGGCTTCATGAACTGGGGCTTCTTTCCAGAGCTCGGCGCGCGCTTAGCGGCTGCTGGCTACGCGGGCGTCTTCTTCAACACCTCTTCGAGCGGGGTCGGCGAAGACCTCGAGAGCTTCACCGAGGTCGAGGCCTTCGAGCGGAGCACCTACTCTAAGGATATCGAAGACATCGAGCGTGTCCGCGCGGCGGTCGAGGCAGGCTCCTTCCCTGGCGTCGACGCAACTCGTGCTGCGATCCTCGGACACTCCCGAGGAGGGGGAGAGGTCTTGATACACGCCGCTGAGGCCGGAGACCTCCGCGCTGTCGTCGCGTGGGCAGCGATCCCGTCGGCGCGCCGCTTTGACGATGAGACGATCGAGCGGTGGCGAGAGACGGGCGTGCTCGAGGTGTCCAACGCGCGCACGGGGCAAGTCTTTCAGATCAAGTTAGATGGGCTCTTGGACTATGAGGCCAACGTCGAGCGCTTTGATATCCCCGCTGCGACGTCGCGAATCGCAGCGCCAGCTCTCTTCGTGCACGGAACAGCTGATGAAGCGGTGGAGTTTGAGTCCCTGTCGATCCTCTCCGAGGCCTATGGCGAGGGCGCTCAGACGCTGCGACTGGAAGGAGGCGGGCACACCTTTGGCATAAGACACCCCATGGAAGACACGCACCCTGACTTTGAAGAGGTCTGGGCGGGCACGCGCGCCTTCCTAGATCAGCACCTGAAGGCAGCGACTTGAGCGAGCGCGCGCTGCCCGTAGGCTGGGCGAGCGATGACTGAGACCAGCGACAAGGGAGAGGGCGGACAAGACCGAGGCCGCAGGGCCTTCTTGACCGGGGCGATCGCGGGCTCTGCTGCTGGCCTTGTCGGCGCAGCATCGCTCACAGCGAGGCGCGGGGCTGAGAGTGCTGGCCCTGCGGTCCACACGACCAAGCGCGTCGAGTGGCGGCTCGCTTCGAGCTTTCCGAGCTCTCTCGACACGATCTACGGCGGAGGCGAAGTGTTGAGCGAGCAGGTGTCCGCGATGACGGATGGCGCCTTCAACATTCGGGTCTACGAGGCTGGGGAGCTTGTCCCCGGCCTGCAGGTCATGGACTCAGTTCAGAAGGGCTCCGCTGAGATCGGGCAGACGGGGAGCTACTACTACATCGGTAAGAACCCTGCGCTCGCGTTCGACACGTGTGTCCCCTTCGGCTTCACGCCGCGCCAACAGAACGCTTGGCTCAACGAGGGCGGCGGGCTTGAGCTGATCCAGGAGCTTTACTCCGACTTCGGGATCGTCTCCTTCCCCGGAGGGAACACGGGCGTTCAGATGGGCGGCTGGTTTCGCGACCAGATCAACACCTCAGGGGATCTGAAGGGTTTGAAGATGCGCATCCCAGGGCTTGGCGGGAAGGTGATGGATCGCCTGGGTGTCTCCGTGCAGGTGCTCGCCGGAGGAGACATCTATCAAGCGCTCGAGCGCGGGGCCATCGACGCGACGGAGTGGGTGGGCCCCTATGACGACAAGAAGCTCGGCTTCTACGAGGTCGCCAAAAACTACTACTACCCGGGGTGGTGGGAGCCAGGCCCCTCGCTCTCCTTCCTCGTGAACCAAGCGGCTTGGGACGCGCTCCCTGGGACATACCAAGGCATCTTGCGGGCTGCCGGACAGCAGGCGGCGGCGACGATGCAGGAGCGCTACGACGCGAAGAACCCGCCCGCGCTGAAGGCGCTCTTGGCCGCGGGCGTCCAGCTGAGGCCCTTCTCCGACGAGATCCTCAACGCGTCACGTGCAGCGTCAGTCGAACTCTTAGAGGAAGAGGCCTCCAAAGACGCGACGTACGCTCGCATCTATGAAGAGTGGAAGAGCTTTCGATCGAGCTCCTTTGACTGGTTCGCGACAGGGGAGCTCACATACGCGCGCTTCGCCTGGTCTTGAGCCCACTCGGGCTCAGGTTCAGTCGCCCGCTGTGGCGCCCTCTCTTTTGGCGGCCTCGTTTAGGATCTTCGCCTCCGCGCGCGCCTTCTTTCTACGGCCCTCCTTCATGAGGTCGCGGATCTCCTCCTGGGTCGTGTCCTCGTCCAGCTCATTGGCGAGTCCTACATAGCCCATCTGTAAGAGGAGCTTGCGCTGCTCATCGATCGACATCTTGTCGCCAACCTCACCGTAGCGCTCCTTCCACGCGCGGATGCGCGCCGTGAGCTCACGCGTCAAGGCGGGGTCATCGATCGGGGAGTTCTCCCCGGGGTCACCATTGAGGTCGAAGAGCGCTGTCATTCCGCCCCGCTCCGCGATGCGATCTTCAGGGAGGTGGAGCTTCCAGCGACCGTCCACGGTCACGGAGGTTCCGCGAGCGCAGTGGGAGAACACCTCGTCTCGTGCGTCGAGCGTCGGGTCACCAAAGAGCGGGATCCCGTGTAGCTCTGTTGGCGAGGCGATGTCGACGAGGGAGAGGATCGTCGGGACGACGTCAACGAGGCTGACAGTGCGCGTGTCGCGCAGGTCCTTTGGGACGCCAGGACCGACGAAGACGAGGGGCACGTGGACGAGCTCTCCGTAGAGCTGCTCGCCATGGCCACGGTAGAGCTCCGGGACGATGCTCTGAGTGAAGCTGCCCTCGTTTACCCAACCATCTTTGGAGGAGTGCTCCCATAAGCCCTCGCCGTGATCGCTCGTCAGGACGACTAGGGTGTCTTCGCTCAAGCCAGACTCTTTGAGGTAGGTGAACAGGCGCTCAAGCTCCTGGTCCGTCTCTAAGATCTCTGTGTCATAGGCAGCGAGCTGCTGCTCCATGCGCTTATAGAGTTCGTCATCTATCGCGCCTTTGTCTGCCTTAGAGAGGTTCCCCTCGTAGTGGTCGCGGCGCTCTTTAGAGAGGTCATCCTTCCAGGAGAAGGGGACACCTTTTTGTGGTGCGTAGGGGTAGTGGGGGTCCATCAGATGGAGGTAGAGCATGAAGGGGCGCTCGTCGCGGAATTCGCGCATCCAGCGGATGCCCTTGTCCACGACGACGTTGCTCGGCCAACCCCAGCGCCGCTCAGTGAGCGCGGCCTCATAGCTCCCTTCGGTCAACTCGTACTGCTCGTAGCCTGCGTCGAAGCCTTGCAGGCTGTTCAAGACAGGGTTCGCGACGATGCCGATCGTGCGGTAACCAGCGGCCTGGAGCACCTGGCTCAACAAGCGCTGATTACTCGTGAAGGTCTTGCCGCTGCCCTGCCTGTAGCGACCGGTGAGCAGCATCCCCATCGAGGGGACCGTCCAAGAGGAGGCGGAGTTCGCCCTGTCGAAGATGACGCCCTCCTTGGCCCACTCGTCAATGGCGGGAGTTGTGTTCCGCTCGCAACCATGGAGAGACATCCGGTCAGCGCGCAGCGTGTCAATGACGATGACTACGACATTTTTCTTGGGCGTCGAGCCGCCGCAGCTAGCGAGGAGCAGGAGGCCTAAGGCTGCGATAACGAAGTGGGACTTCATTGGTCCAACATATCTCCAAGTGCTCAAAGGAGGTAGGTGACGACCTCGGGGAATGCTGCGACCACGGCCAAGGCTACGAGCTGAATGAAGATGAATGGGATCGCGCCCTTATATATCGCAGTGGTCGGGATCTCCCTCGGGGTCACTCCGCGCAAGTAAAAGAGGCTGAAGCCGAAGGGTGGCGTGAGGAAAGAGGTCTGGAGGTTCATCGCGATCATTACACCGAACCAGATCATGTACTCGTCGCCGGTGGCGTCTGGGAAGTGCTCTCCACAGAGCAGTCGCGCAGCAGGCGCTAGCAGAGGGAGGAGAATGAACGCGATCTCAAAGAAGTCGATGAAGAAACCGAGGAGGAAGACCGCCAGGTTCGCGACGATGAGGAAGCCGATCAGCCCCCCAGGGAGATTGGTGAGGAGCTCTTCAATCCAGACGTCGCCGTTGAGCCCACGGAAGACGAGCGCGAAGGCAGTAGACCCAACGAGCAGGAACACGACCATGCAGGTCAACCGCAAGGTCTCGTGCATTGTCTCTCCGTGTGTCTGCCGACTGAGGCGACCGTGCATTTTTGCGAGGAGCATCGCACCCACTGCGCCGAGAGCGCCCGCCTCCGTGGGCGTCGCGACGCCTGCGAAGATGCTCCCTAGGACGACGAGGATGAGGAAGAGCGGCGGGATGAGGACTAAAAGGACTTGGCGCCGGAGGTCTTGTACAGCCTCACGCTCTTGAGCGGGCAGCGCAGGTGCGAGCTCTGGCCGGAGCCGCGCGAGGGTCATGAGGTAGAGCGCAAAGAGAAGTGCTAAGCCCACCCCAGGGGTGAGGGCGCCGAGGAAGAGTTTGCCGACGCTGACGCCGAGCTGATCACCGAGGACGACGAGCACGATCGATGGCGGGATGATCTGCCCGAGGGTCCCGCTGGCTGCGATCGTGCCCGTCGCGAGGGGCTCGGAGTACCCATAGCGCCTCATGATCGGCAGGGAGATCATGCCCATTGCAACAACAGAGGCGCCGACGACTCCTGTGGCCGCGGCCAAGAGCGCGCCGACGAAGACGACCGCGAGGGCCAAGCCGCCCCGGACAGGGCCGAACAAGAGACCGATAGTGCGGAGGAGGTCTTCGGCGAGTCGAGAGCGCTCGAGCATCGTGCCCATAAAGATGAAGAAGGGCACGGCGAGCAGGACCTGGTTAGACATCACCCCGAAGACCCGCTCGGGGAACAGGGCCATGTAGTCCCACCCGAAGTATCCAGCCTCCGTTCCGATGACCGCGAAGATCAGCGCAGCACCGCCTAGGGAGAAGGCGACTGGGTACCCGAGGAAGATCAGCAGGAAGACGACCACAAACATGAGCGGCCCGAGGAGGTCTGCACTCATGACTCTCCCCCTGTGCTGCGATCTACTAGAGAGGGCTCTTCTAGCCCGATCTCGTCCGCGCTCCTGCCACACAAGAAGGCCGCACGTTTCACGACCTCGGAGGCTCCTTGCAAGCAGAGCAGCGCGAACGAGATCGGCACGACGAGTTTGAGCGGCCAGCGCGGGAGACCCCCTGGGTCCGGTGAGAGCTCACCGACAGCGATCGAGTTGCTGACGAAGTCCCAGCTGATCCAGATCGCGAAGAGGCAGAAGGGGATGAGAAACAGCACGCCGCCAATGAGGTCGGTCCAGGCCTTTCCGCGCGCAGGGTGCTCACCATAGAGGACGTCAACCCGCACATGCGCGTTCGAGCGCAGCGCGTAAGGGGCCCCTAAGAGGAAGACGAGGCTGAAGAGATACCACTGCGCCTCGATGTAAGCGTTCGAAGAGAGCGAGAGCCCGAGCTCCTTCTCTAGAGAGCGCGCGATCGCGTTGTATGCGCCCACGAGCACCATGAGGAAAAGGGCCCAGCCCATAGCGCGAGCGATCACCCTATTCAGGGAGTCGATGAGTTTGGAGAGACGGAGCGCTGCGTCCATGGGTCCCTGAGCCTAGCGATCTGTTGTCTGCTTCGAGAAAGGCATCTGTCTATCGAAACAAAGCTTCGCGAATTAGAGAGAATGGTCGTGAGGAGGGCGCGTATTGAGCACGCAGAGCAAAGGAGAGGAGCAAAGGAGAGCTAGAAGATGACGACCCAAGAGAACATTGAGCGCCCGGCGACGCTGAGCGTAGGCATCCTCCTCTCAGTGGCCACCTCGGCCCTTGCGCTCTTCTGCATCTTTGGGGGAGCGACCTTCCTTGGTGTAATTGGGGGCGTGACGATGGTGGAGGAGGGGGTCGACCCGCTCGGCCTCGGCATCGTCTATAGCCTCGGCTGCTTCGTCGTCGGCCTCTTCACGCTGTTCCAGCTCCTCACGCTCTACGCAGGGTGGAGAGCCTGGGAGATGGACAAGACGTGGATCTGGGTCCTCGTCGTCTTGAGCGCGCTCTCCATGTTGAACTCAGGGATGCTCACGATGATCTCTGGCGTCGTGACCATCGTTGGCTGCGTGCAAGCGCTCGAGCGCCTGAAGACGGCCTAGCGCTCAGGAGGGCTTCGCCGCGAGGAAGTCGACCAAGTCCATCTTGGTGATGAGTCCCACCAGGCCCCCGTCGTCGTTGACGACAAGGGCGATCTCGTTCCTTGAGAAGACGTCGAGCAGGCAGCCGGCGTCCTGATCACGATGGACCGTATTCACAGTGCGGAACATGACCTCTGCTACAGCGCTTGAGAGCGTCGCCCGATCTTCGACGAGCTTACCGAGGAGGTCTTGCTCGGTGACGATCCCGACGAGCTTGCCCTCATCGAGGATGGGGAGCTGGCTGATTCCGTTGTCTTTCATGCGCCCGACCGCAACCTCGACGCTCTCCCCGCTCGTCGCCGAGAGGAGCTCGCGCTTGGGTAGACGTAGAAGCATGCTGCCAAGGTCGGTCGACTCCCAGCCGGCCTCGGCGAAGCCGTTCTCTTTCATCCAAGCCTCATCAAGGAACTTGGTCATGTAGTTGCGAACAGAGTCCGGGAGGATCGTGACGATGCGCTTGTCAGGCCCCTCGCGCTTGGCGAGCTCGTGCGCCGCCCATACGGCCGAGCCGGAGCTCCCCCCGACGAGCAGCCCCTCTTGGCGGATGAGGCGCCGCGACATGCGGAAGGAGGGGCCGTCCTCACTCTTAAACCACTCATCTACGAGTTCGCGGTCCAAGACCTCCGGGATGAAGTCATAGCCGATGCCTTCGACCTTATAAGAGCCAACCTCGGCAGGGCCTGCGAGGATCGAGCCGACAGGGTCCACTCCGACCACCTTGATGTTGGGGTTGGCCTCCTTGAGGGCGCGCGCGATGCCTGTGAGCGTTCCGCCTGTGCCAGCGGTCATCACCATGTAGTCGAGCTCGCCGTCTGTTTGCTCAAGGATCTCGCGCGCCGTCCCCTCTATGTGCGCGTTCGGGTTGTCCGGGTTCGAGTATTGGTCGAGGATGTGCGCGTTGGGGATGATCTCTTTCAGTTGGTTTGCCACGCCAATGTGACTCTCGGGCGCGTCCCAAGCGGCTTCGGTGGGGGTGCGAACGATCTCAGCTCCGAGGGCCTCGAGCACGACCTGCTTCTCGCGGCTCATCTTCTCGGGCATGGTGATCACCATGCGATAGCCGAGGGTCGCCGCAGCCATTGCCATTCCGATCCCCGTGTTGCCGCTAGTCGGTTCGATCAGCGTGTCACCAGGAGCGATGCGACCAGACTTCGCGGCCTCGAGGACCATGCGGCGGCCGATGCGATCTTTCACGGAGCCACCTGGGTTCAGGTACTCACACTTGGCGAGGAGCTCACAACCGGTGTCACGCCCGATCTTGTTCAAGCGAACCATCGGCGTGCAGCCGACTGCGTCGAGGATGGAGTCGAGGATCTTAGGCACGGGGATCAGAGGGGTTTCGTAAGGGGGGTGGAGAGAGAGATCGATTCTATGGCGTTCGGAGCGGAGGTGGGCTCATAAGTGTGAGGTCGTGCAAGGAGGGGGCGTGGGGACGCATGGGCTACAGCTTGGAGCCACCCGCAAGCTCTCAGTCAGCCTTTCGGAGCGCAAGCGCTCCGTCAACTCCTTCGATGACCAGGAGGTGGTCTAGGCAGCGCCCCTCTTCGTCGCCTGAGTCGACTCGTTCGCAGGAGCTGAGGTCATAGATCCAGCTGTGCCATGGGCAGACCAGCCTGCTCCCCGCGCGAGTGCCCTCGAAGAGCGGGCCGTCCATGTGTGGGCAGAAGGCCTGTACGCAGACGACCTCATCACCCACGAGGTGTAAGGAGTACATACCCCAGGGTGTATCAATGGGGGTACCACGCTCGGGATCCAGCGCCTCGCGGGAGAGACCTGTCACGTATTCGGACTCGGAGCTCATGCGAATGATTGTAGTCCGTGATGCGCCGCTACAATCCTCGCGTGGCACAAGAGACCCTCGTCTACAAGGTGCGCCAGGAGCACGCCGCCCTCATCGAGGGTAGGCTCGACCCCGCGCAGTTCGAGTTTCGAAGCGTCCCTCATGCGCGCTTCAGCGCCAAGGGAGACGGTGTCGTCGTCACCCTCTACACCTCGGGCAAGCTCGTCGTGCAGGGCGCAGCCCCTGCGCTCTTTGCCGAGCGCTACGCCCCAGAGGCCGCAGCTCTAGCGAGCAAGACCAAGGCCAAGAAGAGCGCGGTGGCGCCGCAACCGATCGCACCTGACAGCGTCACGGTGGGGAGCGACGAGTGCGGCAAGGGCGACTTCCTCGGCCCGCTGGTCGTATGCGCGGCGCGGATGACGCCAGAGGAGGCGACAGAGCTCCTCGATGCAGGCGTTATGGACTCGAAGGCGCTCGACGACAAGAAGGCCTTGGCGCTCGGCGCCTTCCTGAGGGAGCGGCTCGAGCATCGTGTCGTGCGTCTAGACCCCGTGGACTACAACCCGCGCTGGCGGGCGGCTGGGAACCTGAATGAGCTCCTCGCTGACATGCACGCAGAGGCGATCCGCGCCATCACGAAGCCCAGAGATCACGTCATCATCGATAAGTTCGCCCGGGAGGAGCTGATGGAGGGTCGGCTCAGAGGGATGGAGATCTCCCTCCTGCAGCGAACGAAGGGCGAAGAGGAGCTCAGCGTCGCTGCCGCGAGCATCATCGCGCGTGAAGCTTTCCTCCTTGGCCTCGATGAGCTCTCACAGGAGTGGGGGGTTGAGCTGCGCAAAGGCGCAGGCGCGCCGGCGGACCAGGCTGCTCGAGAGTTTGTTCGCTCCTTTGGGGAAGACCGGCTCGCCGAGGTCGCGAAGGTCCACTTCAAGAACGCTACCCGCGTCGGAGGCGCGCGCTGATGGGGGCTCGCCTCGTGAAGGGCGCAGGCAACCTCTTTGTGCTCTTTGACGCGAGAGCAAAAGCGGCCCCAAGAGGCGAGGAGGTCACAACTTGGTGCGAGGCGGCTCGCGATCAGGCTGGCCGATCCGCGGATGGACTCCTCGTGATCCAAGAAGCCGAAGCGGGCGTCCGGCTCAGCGTTTGGAATGCGGACGGCTCCTTGGCCGCGGCGTGCGGGAACGGCCTGCGGTGCGCTGGCTGGCTCATGCTCGTGGAGTCAGGGTCCGAGGAGGTCCTCATCTTGGCTGAGACAGGCCCTCGCTGGGTACGGGGCCCGGTCACAGCAGAGGGCGCAGCGCGGCTGACCACTGACCTGGGCCCGGTGCATATTGAGGCGCTAGGAGGAGAGCTGCTGCTGCTGGAGAGAGAGCGGGCCGCCTGGCGGGGAGATGTCGGGAACCCACACTGTGTCTTCCTGGTCGAAGACGTAGAGCAGCCTGGGTTCACGGAGCGGGGGAGGGCGCTTCAGGAGCACCCGCTCTTCAAAGGGGGCGTCAACGTGGGATACGTCGCCCAAGAGGGGTCTGGCTGGCGGCTGCGGGTCTACGAGCGCGGCGTCGGGGAGACCGAGTCCTGCGGGACTGGCGCGGCTGCGGCTGCCCACGCGCTCCATGAGGGGCTCGGGCACCCCTTCCCCATCACCTTGAGCCTCACGGGTGGCCAGTTGGAGGTCGACCAAGGTCCTGCTGGCGAGGCTCGGCTGAGCGGCCCTGTTGAGGATCTAGGGCCTCTCACCCTCAGAGCGGCGGCGGGCTCCTAGGCTTTACCTCTTTTATAGGGGCGGCTGAGTGGAAACCCTCGGCTAGAGGGGCGATAATGGGCGGCTCGCTGGCCCCTAGGAGCTCTGGCGGGGCGCCCTCTTGGGCAGCCCGCTCGCTGCGCTAGGCGACCGCAGTCACCGCCCATGACGTCACGCGTCACGTACACCATCCACCGCGACCGAGCAGGCACTCAGGCCCTCCCTGAGGGAGCTATCGGGGTCTCCGGTCCCCTTAGCGCCCAACTCGGTGAGCTGCTCACAGACACCGGCACCCCGGCAGCAGAGCTCATCTGTGAGGTCTCTGAGCGCGCCCAGCAATGGGTCTTCTCGCAACAGATCGACTGGGGCTTTGAGGAGGCCGAAGTGGCCTTAGAGGAAGGTCTGAGGCCGCTTGAGGAAGCGCACGGCTGGAGGGGGGTCTTCGCGACCTGGATCGATCAGCTTCGCGGCGCCTTAGCTTGGGCTGCAGCGCGGCCAGAGCAGCGCAGTCCCCGCACTCCGCTCGCCGAGGAGATGGGCCTCTGGCTCGAGGCGGATGGATCTCTTCGCAACTCGAGAGAACACCTGACGCCCCTCTGTAACTCACCGCGAGTCATCCCCCCGCGCGCGGTCGCCCCTCATGCGCTGCGCGAGCTGCAGCCCGGGGAGACGATCTTGGTCTTCGGCTGCTCTCCAGAGCTCGTCGAGTGCGTCCGGGCTGCTTTCCGAGCGGGGCTCGCGCCGGAGCTCCTCATCGCTGAGGGGAGGCCGAGCCTCTCTGGGCGTGAGATGGCGAGGGTTGCATCGACAGCGGGCGTCCGCGCGCGCCTCACCTTAGACGCCGGCCTCAGCGAGGCCGCGCGCGCTGCGGACCGCGTATGGGTCGCGACAGAGTCCATCGGTTCAGAGCGAACGATCACTCAGCTCGGGGTCTCTGGCGTCATAGAGCTCTGTCTAGAGCAAGAGATCCCTCTGGAGCTTTTGGCGACAACCGACGCCTGCCACCCCAGCGGGGCTGGCGCAGCGGCCCCTGCGGGTGACCCGACCCGAGTTTGGATAGATAGACCAGCGGGCGTCGAGGTCGACGCCCACTTCTTCGAGAGCGTCCCGACCCGCGCCTTCACGCGCTGGTACTGCGAGCACGGGGCGCGCACACCAGCTTCGCACGAGTGGCCGGGCCTTGGCCCGCGCCCCGAGCCGTGCGCTGCAGGACGACGAGATCACTCCGAAGTCACGGAGCAGAAAGGAAGCGAGGCAGATAGAGCATGAGCGATAATCAAAACGAGAACTTCGAGGAGCGAATCTCACCGCGTTCGATCGAGCGCGAGATGAAGGAGTCCTACCTCACATACGCCCTCAGCGTGATCCACAGCCGGGCCCTCCCAGATGTGAGGGACGGCCTCAAGCCGTCACAGCGCCGGATCCTCGTCGCCATGAACGACCTGAACCTCGGGCCCCGCGCCAAGTACAGGAAGTGTGCGAAGGTCGCGGGCGACACCTCAGGGAACTACCACCCTCACGGGGAGGCGGTCATCTACCCCACGCTGGTGCGAATGGCGCAGGACTTCTCGTTGCGCTATCCGCTCATCGACGGGCAAGGCAACTTCGGCTCGATCGACGGCGACCCGCCCGCGGCGATGCGATACACGGAGTCTCGGATGGCGGGCATCGCCACCGAGCTCATGGCTGACCTCGACCGAGACACGGTCGAGTTTGAGCCGAACTACGACGAGAGCCGTACCCAGCCGACGGTGCTCCCCTCACGTTTCCCAAACCTCCTCTGTAACGGGTCAGACGGGATCGCGGTGGGTATGGCGACGAGCCTCCCGCCCCACAACCTGCGAGAGATCGCGACCGCGCTCAGGGCCGTCCTCGATGACCCGGAGATCGAGCTCGCGAAGCTCTTGAGCATCGTCCCTGGTCCGGACTTCCCCACAGGTGGGATCATCATGGGTCGCTCTGGGATCGCTCGCGCCTACACCTCTGGGCGCGGGAAGGTCACCTTGAGGGCGCGCCACCACATCGAGGAGGCAAAGACCAAAGAGGCGATCATCTTCACGGAGATCCCCTACCAGGTCAGGAAGACCGCGATCATCGAGAAGATCGTCGAGGTCGTTCGCGACGGCCGCATCACCGGCATCGCTGACGTCCGCGATGAGTCAGACCGCCAAGGCATGCGCTTGGTCGTCGAGCTCAAGAAGAACGAAGACCCCGAGGTCATCCTCAATCAGCTCTTCCAGTACACGGACCTGCAAAAGACGGTCAGCATCATCAATCTGGCCATCGACGGCGGACAGCCGAGGACCTTCACCTTGAAGGGGCTCCTCGAGGGTTACCTCGATCACCGTCGCGAAGTGATTCGACGACGGACGGCCTTCCTCCTCCGCAAAGCAGAGGACCGCAAGCACATCGTCGATGGTCTGCGCATCGCTGTCGGGAACATCGACGAGATCGTCAAGATCGTCCGCGAGAGCTCAGACAGGGACGACGCCAAGCGCCGCCTAGTCGAGGCCTTCAGCCTCTCAGACAGACAATCCCAAGCGATCGTCGACATGCGCCTCGGAAGCCTGACTGGCCTCGAGATCGAGAAACTAGACGCGGAGCACGCGGCCTTGGTCGAAGAGATCGCGAACCTCGAGGACATTCTCGCGCGCGACGAGCGCGTGGCCGAGATCATCCGTGTAGACCTCGATGAGCTTGTCGATAAGTTTGGCGATGACCGCCGGACAGAGATCTCCGAAGAGGAGATCGATGGCAGCTTCGACATCGAGGCCCTCATCGCAGAGCAGTTGATGGTGGTGACGGTCAGCCGTGACGGCTGGATCAAGCGCGTCCCCATCGACACATATCGCGCTCAGGCGCGCGGCGGCCGGGGGGTGAAGGGCTCGGAGGCAAAAGAGGGCGACGCGCTCTCTACGGTCTTTGCTGCTGGCACCCACGACTACCTGCTCTGCTTCTCAAATCTAGGGAAGGTCTACTGGGTGAAGGTCTATCAACTGCCTGAGGCTGGCCGCACGGCCAAGGGTCGCCCCTTGGCGAACCTCGTCAACCTCGAGGAGGGCGAAGAGGTCTCAAAGGTCTTGAGGGTCACGGAGTTCAGCGGTGAAGAGTCGATCCTCTTCGCGACGCGCAGCGGAGTCGTGAAGAAGACGGCCCTCGACGCGTACTCTCGCCCGCGCTCGAACGGCATCCGCGCCATCAACCTGCAGGAGGGAGATGAGGTCGTCAGCGTCGGCATCACCCAGCCGGGCGACACCATCATCTTGTGCAGTGCGAACGGCAAGGCGGCCCACTTCGACGAGAAGACAGTCCGTCAGATGGGCCGCACCTCACGCGGTGTGAGAGGGATCAAGCTTGTCGGAGATGACGAGGTGGTCGCGATGGCGGTCGCAGACCCTGAGGCACACCTCCTCGTCGCCTGTGAGAAGGGCCACGGTAAGCGCACCCCGATCTCTGACTACCCGGTGAAGGGTCGCGGCAATCAAGGCGTGATCAGTATCCAGACGAAGGGGCGTAACGGCCGGGTCGTCTCCAGCGTCCTCTGTCATGAGGGCGACGACGCGCTCTATATATCTGAAGGTGGGATGCTCGTGAGGACGCCGGTGAGCGACGTCAGCGTGATGGGGAGGAACACNCAGGGCGTGAAGCTCGTGAACCTCAAATCAGGCGACAACCTCGTCGGGCTAGAGGTCGTGTCAGAGAGCGACCTTGAGCAGTACGCTGCGCGCTCTGGCGACGACGCCCCTCAAGCAGAGGGGGAGGAACAAGTCGGAGAGACAGAGGCCTCTGAAGAGGGCAAGGAGTAGAGAACCATGGCGCTGATCGACGACATCCAATCGGACCTCAAGGCCGCGATGGCTGCGCGCGAGGACTTCAAGCGAGACACCTTGCGCCTTGTTGTGGCGGACCTAAAAAACAAGCAGATCGAGCTCGGGCGTGAGCTCGAGGATGAGGACACCTTGGCCGTGATCACGAAAGCCAAGAAGAGCCGGCAAGACAGCCTCAGTCAGTACATGGAGGCTGGGCGGGAGGACTTGGCGGCGATCGAGCGCGCCGAGTTAGAGGTCATCTCGGTCTACCTTCCGGAGGAGATGGGAGAGGATGAGCTGCGGGCGCTCGTTATGGCGGCGGTTGTAGAGGTCGGCGCCAAGGAACCAAAGGACATGGGTGCGGTGATGAAGGCCCTCATGCCCAAGGTTAAGGGGCGCGCAGACGGAAAGGCGGTTCAGCGGATCGTCATGGAGTCGCTCAGCTGACCCAGCCTGACCGAGCACCCTCTCCTGATGGAGAGGCTGGCGCGGACGTCGTTTCGAGGCACAAAGACCTCGGCAAAAGGACCTTCTTCGTCGCCGCTCTGACTCTCCTCTCGAGGGTCGTCGGGCTCGCTCGTGAGGTCCTCTCAGCGAGCCTCTTCGGGCACAGTTCAGGGATCTACGACGCCTTCCTCACGGCGTGGAAGATCCCCAACCTCTTCCGCAAGCTGCTCGGCGAAGGGGCGCTCTCGGTAGCGCTACAAGAGGGCATCACCAAGGCCGACGCCCGTCAGGGTTTAGCGGAGGGCGCGGCCCTCTTTCAGATGACGATACGGATCGTCTCCTCGATCTTGCTGCTCCTCTGTGGCGCAGTCATGGTCATCGCTTGGTGTCTCCCTGACACAATGCCCATCACTGGCGTGGCTTGGCTCGGGGCCGACCCAGACGCCATCCGTGAGCTCGTGGTTCGCCTGATGCCATACGTCGTGCTCGTCTGCTTGACGGCGCTGGCCGCGGGAGCGTTGAACGTGCGGGGGCACTACAGGGCGTCAAACTGGGGGCCTATCCTCTTCAACGTAGGCTGGGTGTCAGCCATCGTTGGGGTTGGGGTGACCTGGGGTTGGGAGTCGCAGGGTGGGCGGCCTCCAGAGGAGGTCATGGCGATGGTCCGAGCGCTAGGCTGGGGCGTGCTCGCGGCTGGCTTTGTGCAGCTGCTCGTGCAGCTTCCAGCGCTCAAGAGCATGGGCTACTTTCGGCGGAGCTCGCTCGATCAAACCCATAAGGCCAAGGCCTGGAAGGTGCTCCGTGACGCGCTCCCCTTGGTCGTGGGGGCGGCCGTCTACCAGCTCAACGTGCTGATCGATGGGTGGATGGCTGAGGGGATGCTCCCAGACGGCGGCCCAACCCTCTACTACTACGCGAACAGGCTCCAACAGCTCCCGATGGCGCTGATCTCTATCTCGGCGAGCACTGCGGTCTTTCCGGCGCTGCTCGCGATGGGGCAGGGCGGGCGGCTCGCAGAGCTCCGAGCGCTCCATGACAACACGCAGCTTGGGAGCGTTTTCTTGCTCCTACCTGCCTCAGTAGGCCTCTTTGTCCTCGCTGGCCCCGAGATCTCAGTTCTCTTAGAGCACGGCGAGTTCGGCCCTGAGGGCGTCACGAGGACGACCCCCGCCCTTCAATACCTGACCTTGGCGCTGCTCCCCGGCGGCGCGTCAATACTAGCGACGAGGGTCTATTACTCATTGGGGGATAAGCGCACACCCGTTGTGTATTCAGTGCTCACCATGGGTCTGAACACAGGCCTTAACATCCTGTTTCTACAAGGCTTAGGTATGGATATCGAAGGGTTGGCGCTCGGCACAGCGATCAGCAGCTGGGCCCACCTCTCCCTGCTCCTTTGGGGCCACCGCCGCCTTGGGCTCCCGACGGCCACTTCGGGCTCTGCGGGCATGATCTTCAAGGTGCTCTCAGCCTCACTCCTCATGGGCTGGGTAGCAAGCTGGGCGGAATCTACGCTGTCAGAACCCTGGGGAGAGACGACCGCACTCTTTGCAGCGATCGTGTTGGGCGCGCTGACCTACTTCCTGCTCGCCGCGGCGCTCAGGATCCCGGTGCAAAAAGAGCTCCTGGCGAAAATTTCCAAGCGCCTCACCCGCTGAGCCTCAACCCCCAGTGCCAAAGATGGGGTGGTGCCTAAGTTGAGCACCCACAAGATGTAGTGGTGAGGCCCAGCGGCGGGACAAGGAGTCTTTGAGAAGTGTTGGCGGGCAAGGAAGTTGCCGGTCGCTGAAATACAAGCACCGGAAGGACATGACATCGGCCTCCGAACTGGCTAAATTTGTTCCTCTTCCGGCGAGCGCTCTTCACCGCAGCGCATCCAAATCCGGAGCAATCACGGCCCGCCCCTCGGTGGGCCGAACTTGACTAGAGACAAAACCAACTCGTCCCCACCCACCTCTCATCCCCCCACCTAAGAGGAAAGAACGACTGTGAAACCGACCGCGTCGATGACTCCGGCCTCCGAGGCCACCACCCTGCCCACTGACCCGCAGCACCAGCTGAACCACATCGACCCGCCGATGAGTTGTCAGACTCCTGACCTCACGCAGAACGCGGTCACCGTTCTCGAGCGTAGGTATCTGAAGAAGGACCCTGACACAGGCGAAGTGATCGAGACGCCGGCGCAGCTCTTCTGGCGCGTCGCGAGCCACGTCGCGAAGGCAGAGTTGGCCTACGCACCGGGGAACTATGAGCGGGCCATGGCCGTAGCGACTGAGTTCTACGACCTCATGGCAACGAGGATGTTCATGCCGAACAGCCCCTGCCTTATGAACGCTGGCCGTGAGATGGGGATGCTCTCGGCTTGCTTTGTTCTTCCCGTGGAGGACTCCATCGAAGGCATCTTTGAAGCCATCAAGGCGACCGCGCTGATCCAAAAGGCTGGCGGCGGCACCGGCTTCAGCTTCAGTCGACTCCGCCCCAAGGGCGACCTCGTCGCCTCCTCCGGCGGCACAACAGAAGGGCCCATGTCCTTCATCCAAGTTTTCTCGAAGGCGACTGACGCGATCCAGCAAGGCGCGTTCCGCCGCGGCGCGAACATGGGGATGATGCGTGTCGACCACCCCGACATTCACACCTTCATCACTTTCAAGGACGACCGCTCTCGCCTCACGAACTACAACATCTCCGTCGCGGTCACGGACAAGTTCCTCGACGACCTCCGGAACAACCCTGAGAGCATCCACGAGGTTCAAAACCCGCGCTCTGGCGAGTGGACTCAGCTCGAGAAAGAGGGCACCGAAGGCGAGTACTGGAGAGTTGGCGAGCTCTGGGACATGATCATTGAGCACGCCCACGGCTCAGGCGAGCCCGGCGTGATCTTCATCGATCGCATCAACCAGCAGAACCCGATCAAGAACGTCGGAACGATCGAGGCCACGAACCCTTGCGGCGAGCAGCCCCTCCACGCTTGGGACTCTTGCAACCTCGGCTCGGTCAACCTCGGCAACCTCGTCAAAGGTGACGGCCCGGACGCAACCTTTGACTGGGCGGCGTACAAGTCGATCATCCACTCGACGACCCGTTTCCTCGACAACGTCATCGAGGTCAACCGCTATCCCCTCCCCCAGATCGACAACATGTCGAAGACGACCCGCCGCATCGGCTTGGGCGTCATGGGCTTCGCTGACGCGCTCTACAAGATGGGCATCGGCTACAACACCCCTGAGGGCACGGCCTTCGGTGAAGAGGTGATGCGCGTTCTCGACGACGAGTCGCACCTGGCGTCAGAGATGCTCGCTGAAGAGCGAGGCTGCTTCCCGGCTTGGGAGGGCTCTGACTGGGAGGCCCAAGGCCGCAAGATGCGCAACTCATACACGACGACGGTCGCGCCCACGGGCACGATCTCGATCATCGCGAACTGCTCCGGTGGCATCGAGCCCATGTTCAGCTTGGCCTTCAACCGCCAAGTCATGAAGGACAACGAGGGCAAGCCGACGATCATGCGTGAGGTGAACTACGTCTTCGAGGAGAAGGCGAAGGAGGCGGGATGCTTCAGTGATGAGATGGTCGACACCATCATCGAGGAAGGGACCGTCGCGCACATGGACGAAATCCCCGATGAGATGAAGAGCGTCTTCGTCACGGCTCATGACATCACGCCTTACTGGCATATGAAGATGCAGGCGGCCTTCCAGCGCCACTGCGACGCCTCAATCTCTAAGACGATCAACTTCCCGAACAGCGCGACCCCTGAGGACGTCCGGGAGATCTACGAGATGGCGATCGACGAAGGCGTCAAGGGCGTCACGGTCTACCGCGATGGATGCCGTGAGATGCAGCCGATGGCCTTGAAGGACTCCGGCAAGGAGACCGAGAAGACAGAGGAGCCCACGGCCACCGAGATGACGACGGAGGTGACCGCGACAGGCACGCAGGTCCTCGCTCCCGAGAAGCTCCCGGAGATCATGCCCAGCGTGCGCATCCGCCAGAGCACCCCGTTCGGCAACATGCACGTCCAGGTCTCCTTTGACCCGTCAAGCGGGGCGCCGCGTGAGGTGTTCGCCCAGCTTGGCAAGGGTGGCGACGTGGCCAACTCTGACCTCGAGGCGATCTGCAGGATGCTCTCTCTCTGGCTGCGCTCCAACGGCAGCCTCGAGATGGCGATGGACCAGCTCAACGGCATCGGCTCCAGCCTGTCTGTCCCGACCAAGGACGGCAGGATCATGTCGCTTGCAGACGGGCTCGCTTGCGCGCTGCAGAAGTACATCGACTCCCGAGGGAACTTCGGGCACGAAGGGACGATGGACTGGTCTGGTGAGACGACCACCAAGACAGAGGCGACGCCTCAGTCTGGCGGCGGCGGCTCTACCTCTGCGCCTCGCAACGTTGCCAACTACAAGATCAAGTGCCCCCAGTGCAGCGCGAAGCTCGCGTTCGAAGAGGGCTGCGTGAAGTGCTACAGCTGCGGCTTCAGCCAGTGCTAGCGCAGCGCCCGACGCGCGCTTGAAAGGAAAAGGCCCGCGCCCCTTGAGGGGTGCGGGCCTCTCTCTTTCTGACGGAGGGCGCTCGCTGTTTAGCGGGGTCTAGGGTCGTAGTCAGGGCTTGATGAGCTTCGGCGCGCCCCGCTGTTTTGGAGGCGCTTGAACGCGAGGCGAGGCCCGTCCTCCATGTTGAGGATGAGCTCGTTCTTCTCTTGGAAGCGCACGGAGTAGCGACGCTCTGTTCCAGGAGGCTCGATCTCGATCTCGTAGTCCTCATTGGTCACCACGCCAATCAGGGCGCGCGCGATGAGCGTGTTGGAGCGCTCTATCCAAATGCGCGAGATCCCGGACTGAAAGAAGCCATCGATCCACTCGTCACCCTCTTGGGCGTCCCATGCGAGCTTGATGTCAATCGCGAGGAAGGTCCCACCGATCACCATAAAAGCCCGCTCTTGTCGTCGCTGTTTGGTGAACTCGGGGGAGTCGAGCTCTCGCAGGGTCCACGCGCCCTGCAGTTTGGCGAGGGTCTCCTCTTCAGGGGTGAGGGGGGCCTCCGGGTCTTCGCCGCTCTGAGCGTTCGCGACGCCGGCGGCGCTCGCGACAGCGGCGAAGGCAGCGGATTGAGAGATCAGGTCACGTCTTGAGAGGTTCATGAGTGGTCCGAAGGGGCTTAGGGGGGCTCACAGACGGCGTAAACATCGGCTGTGCACGCCCTCTGCAGGCCCCCACCGACAGAAAGAGTCGGTGAGCGTCCCTCCACTGGCAGCGGAGGCTGTCCCACGTGGGGTGACGAGGGCCATAGTTTTCGTTCACACGCTGCACAGCGCGCCGTAATGAGCCGAAGGCGATGGGGGGCCGAGGTGCCAGATCTAGGGCCCCCCTGTATCCTCCTGCCTTGCCGGAGACCCTCATGAACACCATCTACAGACTCATCAGCGCGACCTTGACGCTCGCCGTCCTCTGCCTCACGAGCTCCGCTCAAGATCCTGTCAGGGGCAAGCTCTACACGAAACAGGTCGGAGACACGGTCCATGCGGTCGTTGAGGTTCGGGTACAGACGAAGTGGCACATCTATCACGGCCCTACAAAAGCGGACATGGGGCCAGAGGACGCGGTCGGTAAGCCCACGGTCGTTGAGCTCTCGGGAGGAGGGCTCAACTTTGGTGAGCTGACCTTTCCTGATCCGGAGCGGCACGATGAGCCAGCTCTGGGCACCTGGGCCTACGTTCACTACGGGAAAGTTCTCATCAAAGCGTCTGCAGCTGCTGTGGACGGTGCGGACCCGATGAGCGTCACCGCGAAGGTGGAGGGCCTCGTCTGTGAGGACGGCGGCGTCTGTATCCCCTTCGACTTCGAGGCCTCTGCGCGGACAGGTAAAGAGGAGTACTTCCCGAGCGAAGCAGCCGCACATACAGACACAGCCCCAGCTGAAGCGGCGCCAACGGGAGGTGACGGGGAGGGATCAGGAGATGACGGTTCTGATGAGGGCCTCCTTGGGCTCATCATCCTCGCGATCGGCGGCGGGATCTTCGCCCTGCTCATGCCCTGCACGTATCCGATGATCCCGATCACGATCAGCTTCTTCACCAAGCAGGCCACCGCGAGAGACGGGAAGGTCTTGCCTCTCTCGCTCACCTATGGCGCTGGGATCATCTTGATCTTTGTGTTGATCGGACTCCTTGCAGCCCCGGTCATCATCCCTTTCGCTGCACACCCTGTGACGAACCTGGTCATCGGCGGCCTGTTCCTGTTCTTCGCCTTTGTGTTGTTTGGCTTCATCAACCTGACGCCGCCGCAGTCGATGATGGCGGCAGCGAGCAAGGCTTCCATGAAAGGTGGCTACGCAGGCGTCTTCTTGATGGGGGCGACGCTGGTGATCACCTCCTTCACTTGCACGGCGCCCTTCGTTGGGACCTTGCTCGGATCCGCTGCGACCGGCGGCGACGCAGACATAGGACGCATCGTGATCGGCATGGGAGTCTTCGGTCTCACGATGGCGCTCCCCTTCGTTTTGCTCTCTCTCCTGCCCGGAAAGATGCAGTCCATGCCCCAGGCTGGAGCTTGGATGGACACCCTCAAGGTCTTCTTGGGCTTCGTCGAGGTGGCGGCCTCTCTGAAGTTCTTCTCGAACACCGACATCGTGTGGGGATGGGACCTGCTCTCGCGAGAGGTCTTCCTGATCCTATGGGTGGTGATCTTTGTCGCCGCGGCAATCTATTTGATCAAGGGCGCGTTCAAGGGCGACGGGGCTTTCGGCGGCAAGCAAGCTCTCGCTGGCTGTGCGGTCTTGGCGCTCGCGGGCTACTCGGCTTACGGGATCCCAGGGAACCAGCTGGACAAGATCATGACCGCGATTGTTCCGCCGTATTCGAACGACGCGCTCCTCGTAGCCTTTGGTGGCGAGCTTGAAGAGGGCAAGGCGAAGCACGGGATCGTGGTGGATGACTACGATGGCGCGCTCGCCCGCGCGAGCGAGGAGGAGAAGCTCGTCCTCATCAACTTCACAGGGTTCACATGAGTGAACTGCAGACTCATGGAGAAGAAAGTTTTCCCTGAGCCGGCGGTCGCCGGGATCCTTAACAGCAAGTTCATTGAGGCGCGCATCCACACAGATCATGAGGCGCTTGGAGAGTCCAACCGCGCCCTTCAGCTTGAGATGACTGGCTCAGTCGCTCAGCCCATCTATTTGCTGCTCGACCCGAAGAGCGGCGAGGTGCACGGGCGGCTTGACGGAGCGACGCTCGGAGACAATCAGCCGTTCATCGACTTCTTAGAGTCAGGCTGGAGCGCGGCGCGCGGATAGCCGCGCTGCTCGCTCAGCTAAAGCCGAGCAGCTGTCCGCCTTGATAAACGACGAAGCTCGCGACCCACGCGAGCGCTGTCATGTAGGCGAACATGAACAACGGCCAGCGATAGGTGGCGGTCTCGCGGCGCACCGCTGCCAAGGTGCTCATGCATTGGCAGGCGAGCGCGATGAACACGAGCAGCGAGAGGCCAACGAGAGGTGTGTAGACAGGGCTGCCATCCTCTCGCTGCGCAGTCTGCAGCTTCTCGCGCAGCGTTGCTGTCTCCTCGTCGACATCATCTGAGAGGCCATAGACGAGCCCCATCGTGCTGACGAAGACCTCACGAGCAGCGAAGGAGCCGATGAGGCCTATGCCTATCTTCCAGTCATATCCCAGGGGGGCGATGACAGGTTCAATCACGCGACCGAGCTTGCCGGCGTAAGAGCCTTGGAGTTGATCCGCGCTCTCTTGGTTGTCGATCACTGAGAGAGCGGCATCAAGGTCCTCTCCGTTTAGGGTCGCTTCTGCTTGCACGCGACGCTCTTCGAAGCTCGCCGCGTTGGGTGCGTTGGCAGGGAACGAGAGGAGGAGCCAGAGACCGATAGTGCAGACCAGGATGATCCCGCTAGCCTCTTTCAGAAAGAGCGCGCTCCGCTGCCACATCATCCTGAGCGCCGCGCTCACCTTTGGGCGGCGATAAGGAGGGAGCTCCAGCAGCAGGGGAACGCTGGGTCCGGTAAAGAGAGTCTTTGAGAGGACGCCTGCAGCGATGAGGGCGATGAGCGTGCTAAAGAGATACATGCCAGCCATCAAGAGACCTTGAGTTGGCATCCCCAGCCAGTCATCTACAGGAAAGAGCGCGCCAATGATGAGGGTGTATACCGGCAGCCTGGCAGCACAGGTCATGAGCGGCACGACCATCATCGTGAGGAGGCGATCGCGCTGACGCTCCATGGTGCGGGTCGCGAGGATCGCAGGGATCGCGCAAGCAAAGCCAGACATCATGGGGACGAAGGCTCGCCCGTTGAGTCCGGCGGCTCGCATAACGCGGTCCATGAGGAAGGCGACCCTAGCCATGTAGCCAGAGTCCTCCATGATCCCGATGAAGAGGAAGAGGAGGAGGATCTGTGGGAGGAAGACGACCACCGATCCGACGCCGCCGATCACACCCTCCGTCAGGAGGTCGCGAAAGAAGCCTTCGGGCAGCCCAGCCTCGACAGCTGAAGCCAGCCAACCGAAGCCGGTCTCAACGAGTTCGATCAGCGGGCCAGACCACGTGAAGAGCGCCTGAAATACGACCGTCATCATCCCTAGGAAGAGCGCGAAGCCAAAGACCGGGTTCAAGAGCACAGCGTCGGCGCGCTCTGTGCCTCTGCGCGTGGCGGCGGTCTCGGCTTTGAGGGTAGCTATGACCCGGTCCACCTGGGCGTATCGTGCGAGGATGACCTCTCGCTCAATGTCTCGATCCGATCCGCTCCGCTTCGCTGAAGCCTCGCGCAAGCTAGGGGGGATATCTCTGAGTTCATCCTCTCCGTCCAAAGAGAGGAGCGACCATAGAGAGAGAGCGGTAGCGCGCGGTCCGGCGGCTGCGTTCCAGGATTCCGGGAGGTGGGGCGTGATCGCAGCGACGTCTTCTGCGAGCGGTCCGGAGAGCTCCCAAGAGAAGCTCGGCTCATGGCTGGGTGCGTCGAGCGCCGCCTGGACGGCTCCTGTCAGCTTGTCGACACCTTCTCCGTTGAGGCCAGAAACTGCGACAGCGGGCGCGCAGAAGGCGGAAGACAGGGCCGCGAGGTCAGGTCCGTCGCCATCGCAGAGATCGGTCATCGTGACCGCCAACACCACCGGCACCCCTAGCTCTCGCACCTGCAAGGCGAGGTAGAGGTTCCTTGAGAGCTGAGTGGAGTCGACAACGACGACGACGAGGTCAGGCTGGGGCTCACCGCCGAGGCCGGCGACGGAGCGGATCGCGAGCTCCTCTTCAGCAGAGCGCGCAGAGAGGCTGTATGTGCCAGGCACGTCGATCACACTCGCGCCCTCTATGCCGATGAAGTTGCCTTCGAAGCGCTCGACCGTGACCCCAGGGTAGTTCGTTACCTTTTGATTGCTCCCGGTGAGCAGGTTGAAGAGCGAGGTCTTCCCAACGTTCGGGTTCCCTGCGAGCGCTATCAGCGGTGCCTGTTTGCTCATCTCCACTACTCCATCTGCAGCTCAGGCCGGATCTACGAAGAGCCTCTCAGCCTCTGAGAGGCGCAAGCTCAGGTGACAGCCACGGCACTCAATCTCAACTAGGTCACCCACCGAGACGCGGCGGACGAGCCGCACCTCTGTGCCGGGCAAGAGGCCGAGCTCCATAAGGCGACGCCGGAAGCTGCGCGAGCAATCAAGGGCTCGCAGTGTGCCTGTCGCGCCAGGCTGGAGTTTGCTGAGGGGGCTCATGTCTTCGTGGGCCTAAATGAGACCCGCTCTCAATAATCTACTGAAAGCCGGCGGGGGACGCTCTGATGAGGTGTGTGATTTGGAGGGGAGAACGAGCCCCTCTTCATCTCTAGGATGTAGGGACACCGGAGGATTCGCATGACGACAACAAAGGAAGAGCAAGTGGCGAGCGCGAAAGAGGCAGCGGGGCGGACAGCCGCGGACATGGTCCAGACAGGCACGGTCGTCGGCCTCGGCACTGGGTCGACGGTCTGGTTCACCCTCGTTCGCCTAGCGGAGAGGATCCAGTCCGAGGGCCTCGAAATCGTCGGCGTCCCGACCTCTGTCGATACTACAGAGAAGGCCACAGAGCTCGGGATTCCCCTCGTGGGATTGGGCGAGGTAGAGAAGATCGATCTCACCATTGATGGCGCAGACGAGATCGACGGCAGCTTTCAGATGATCAAAGGTGGCGGCGGGGCGCTCCTGCGAGAGAAGGTGGTCGCCTCCATCTCTGATCGTGAGGTCATCATCGTTGGGCAAGACAAGGTCGTCGAGAAGCTCGGCACGACCTTCCTCCTGCCTGTTGAGGTCGCAACCTTTGCGCTCCCGACAGTGAGCCGTGCGCTCGCAGCGCTCGGCTGCGATCCAGTCTTGCGTGTCTCCGACCCCGGTGTCGCGCTCCTTACCGACAACGGCAATCAGATCTTGGACTGCCGCTTCCCAGAAGGAATTGAAGACCCCCGGGAGCTTGAGGCCACGCTCGCAGGCATCCCTGGAGTCGTAGAGAGCGGGCTCTTCATCGACCTCGCCCACGTCCTCGTGATTGGAAACGAGGACGGGACGGCAGAGGTCCGAGAGAAGTAACGATCCGGCCTAGAGCGACTCGATGAAGGCCAAGAGTGCCTCGATATCGGCGTCGACGTTTGTACTCATCAGGTCCTGTTGGACTTTTGAGACGCCGGGGAAGAACTCTTCATGCCCACGGACGTCGTGGAACTCGTTGAAGTTTTTCGCCAGGCCTGCGCGCGAGACTCCGTCAGCGTAGGCCGCGTCCCCGTAGACCGAGTTCGCAGAGGTCTGGACCTCTGGGTCGATCAAGGCGCGCAGCGAGAGCGGCCCATGGTCGTGAAAGTAGGGCGCTGTCGCAAAGACTCCGAGCTTGGTCGGGATGGAGAAGTGAGTCGCCTCTCGACCAAAGTGTCGGAAGGGGTCTGCGGGGTCACAGAGCGGGTCGAAGCTCGGGTCGCAGGGGCAGGGATAGCTGTTGGGGTCGTCCCGCTTGAAGCCGTCTTCGCGGTCTATGTTCTGCGGTGTATAGGTCTCGAGGTCTGAGTAGCCATCGAGGTTGCGGTCAGTATCCGGGACGCCGTCACCATTGATGTCGATGTTCACGCCCGTGTTCACATTGCGGATGTTGATCTGAACGATGTTCTCTCTAAGCGAGAAGCAGTCGGGGTCCCAGATGTCCAAGACAGGCTGCTGCGTGATCAGCGGGTTTAGGAAGTCCGCGGTATAGAGGCGCGGGCCAGGAGAGCTCCCGGGGTTGGTCTCTTCGATGCTGTGGCATTCAGCGCAGCCAGCATGTCGGAGCGTCGGGTTGAGGCCCGTGTCATTCGAGCCAAAGAAGAGGTCCCTTCCGAGCTGAGCCAAGGGGGTGAGGTCTCCCGTTACAGGGTCCAGGTTGGGGTTCAGAGGGATCGGGATCTCTTCGTGATAGTCGATGAGCGCGAACTGTTCAGCGTCAGTGAAGTCGCCATGCCCCCCGTTCTCATCACCAAACATCGGTCCGGTCTCACCGAGGTGCAAGCGCGCACCCTTCCACAAGAGGAGGCCTGTCCCGAGAGTGCCGCCGTAGACGGGCATGGTCGAGCGCGGACCCGCGGGCCGTTGCCATACGTTCGCATCTTCACCGCCCTCGAAGTGGCATGACGCGCAGCTGTTGTTGAATGAGCCGGTGGTCTGAGCCCTAGAGGCGTCCTCAAAGATCTCTAAGCCGCGTCGCGCGCTGAATGTCATCGCGTCAGCGTTTATCAGCGTGTTGATCTGCGGCGAGGTGGAGACGATCGCGCCGGAGGAGAAGTCGACCTCCAGACAAGAGAGGGTGCGATTCACCTCGTTGATGATGTAGAGGTTCGCCCGGCTCGTGCCCGGGATCTCGTGAAGCGCCATCCCTAGAGGCAGGTCGCCCGTAGGGGTGGTCGAATCCATGGGGGAGCGCTCTTGGAAGCCGATCCTCGGTGGGTAGACCGCGCGCAAGTTGAGGGATCCTTGATCCACATCAAAGAGGAAGACGTCCTCCGAGCCACGGTTGAGGAGCAAGATGTGATCACCAGCTGAGTTGAAGAGCGCCTTGCTCGGATGCCCGGCGCGGTGACCGAGCTCATCGGCTTGGACGCCCTGAGGGCGAATCCTCATTCGCACAGCGTTCGTCCACCGGCGGTGACCGGTTATGCGGGTGATACGCGCTTGGCAGATCACCGTGAGGCCGTCGAGGGCTGGGTTGTTCGGGATGTTGATCGTCTTGGTGTCGTTCGTCGAGAGGTCATAGACGAAGCGGGGGACCACCCTCTGCACCCCCTCGCTCGTGGGCTGGTTGATCTCTTTCGTGCCGATCCATAGCTCGACGAGATCCGTGCTCGACTTCCCCGTGATCTGGAAGTTCGCGCTCCCCCCGAGGATGGGGCTGCCCACAGCTCCGAGGAGCACGGTGTCTCCGCCAGTGAAGGGGGCGGGGTCGCCGACAGAGCCGTACTCAGCGGGCTCCGGGTCATCATCTAGCTCATGATGGAGGCGCTTGGAGGCGTCGCCCGGCTGGCCGTAGCTATTGTTCGCCGCGTCGATCACCGTGAGGCCCGGATAGACCCGGTTGGCGAAGTCGCCAGCGAAGCCGGGGCCAAAGTCATGGTTTACGTCGTGGTTGACGTTGTGGAGGAGGTGAGGGATGACCGCGAGGCTGCCATCCGGCGAGAGGGCGATGTCCTCCATGAAGCGCGGGACCCCTTGGCTCTTGAGCTCTTGGACCGGGACCGGGTTCATGATCGGGTCGAAGGGGTACTCGTTGATGTCGATCTTCGCACCTACGGATGCACCGACAGGCATCCCACGCGAGTCGAGGTTGACATCGAGGACAGAGATGTAGGGCGACTTGTTGTGGGTGACGTAGAGGCGCTGGCTGTCCGCGCTGATGGTGAAGCCTCGAGGGTCACCGAGGTCAGGGAGCCCGTCCCTGTTCGCGTCGACATCCTTAACGGTCTTTCCCGGAGGAATGAAGTTCAGGCTGCGGTCGTATTGGTGCTCGTGGACCTCGCTGAAGTTCGCAGCGTCGAAGAACTTGATCGTTCCCGAGCGGAAGCCACTCACCGCGAACCAGAGGCCGTTAGGTGCGAGCGCGAGGCCGTAAGGCTCAATGCCTACGTCATAGAGCTGTTGGGTCACAGCCCGGGTCTGCGTATCGATTACCGAGATCAGGCCTAGCTTCGGTGCTGCGGGCATCCCGAGGATAGAGTTCTGCTCCTCATAGACGTTTCCACGCTGGCAGGCGACGAAGAGCTTACTTCCGTCTGCGCTCAGGGCGAGTGAGCGCGGCCAGACTCCAACGCGAACCTCCGCGAGGGCCTGACCAGCGGCTACGTCGATGAGTGAGACAGAGTAGTTCGTCTTGTTGCAGACCCAGACGTGATCAGGGTTTGCGGGGTCCACAGCGACTGCAGAGACCTGAGCGTGCTGAGCCACAGAGGGGAGCACGAGGAGCAGGGGGGCGATAGCGCTTAGGAGTTTGGTCATAGCTGAATCGGCTTTGGAGCAGAGTGGGGCTTTCGCAGCTTTAGAGGTCACAAGGGCCATTTGTGCACCTCTAGGGATACCCCCGACTCCACTTGAGGATACCCGTCTGTGAGGATCCTGGGTGGTGAAGGCGTCGCCCAGGTGAGGGAAGACGAGCTCTGGGCTGAATTTGTTTCGGGGGAGGCGAGTCCTTTCACACCAGCCAGGAAAGACCTTCCGGTATGAGCTTAGGTGGACCAAGCTCGAAGTGTCCGTAAGTGACTTCTGTGAAGCGACTTACAGAAAGTCCTCTTACTTGGCAAGTGGTGTGCTTGTACGGGGCACGATGGAATCCCTCCCGATTAAGCCCCAAGCCCAGATCCCGGAGCCCCGCTCCTCAAGGGAGAGCATATCTAGGCAACACTCTCGCTCGAGGACACGAGCGGCCGCCCAAGAGGCTGGCAGGAGCCGATCTGGATCAGAAGAGCGCTCCATGCGCTCTGAGGGAGCTCGGGAGAGAAGGGCTGACGGCGCACGCAGATCGCATCGCGGCAGGAGGCAGCGATCAAGGGGTGAAGGCGGGGTTGAAGCTCGCAGGAGCGAAGCTCAGCAGGGCCCCTCAGGTGAGAGCACACAGCGCGCATCAGGTGGAGATCAGAGCTTCGCTTCTAGCCTGAAGTCTAAGGCTAGCCCTGCAGCTCAGCCCAAAGAGGGGGCTGCTCATGCGAGCAGGACAGAGGGCGGCATGAAGCAGGAGCTCTCGCAGCTTCAAGCTCCGCAACTCAGCTCAACCAAGCTGCCGCCCCAAGGCCAGCTTGGATCAGCTCCGCTCATCGCAAAGACCACCGCCCCTCAAGCGCAAGCGGTACAGGCCGCGCCGGCGCAAGGGATGAAGGAGCAGGCCCCTGTGACGAAGGTCCGCGCAGATGCAAAGCCGACCAGCGAGACCGCGCCGACCCCCGACCGAGAGCAGGCGTCGGATGTGTTGCGGCAGGTTCGTCTACAGCTGATCCCCGAAGCACGCACCGCGACGGTTCACCTCAAGCCGGCAGAGCTCGGCCGAGTCTCCATCAAGCTCATCGTCGAAGGGGAAGAGGTCAAAGCCATCGTTCGTGCAGAGACCCCCGAAGCGCTCGCTGCGCTCGAGCAGCACATGCCCGAGCTAGAGGCCTCCCTCGGCGATCGCGGCTTTGAGCATGCAGAGCTCGATCTCGCCCTCGGCTATGAAGCTGAGACCACAGAGCAAGCCGACGGCGCTGACGCTGTCGAGCCGTCACCCGATCAGATCCACCGCCTCTTCGCCAACGCCGAAGGGGTCGACTACTACGCCTGAACCCGAGAGGAAAACATGAGCATCTCAGGAATCTCACACAACGACAGCTCTTACGCCGACGCGATCGGCGGCGGGCAGATGGACAAGGAGGCCTTTATGGAGCTCCTCGTTCAGCAGTTGAAGAACCAAGACCCGCTGTCGCCGATGGACAATGACAAGTTCATCGCGCAGCTGACGGACCTCTCCTCGCTAGAGGGGATTCAGAACCTGAACGAGAACATGGTCGGGCTCGCGATGCTCCAGCAAGGGAACGCGCTCATGAGCCAGCTCACCCAGAGCTCTGCGTTGATAGGAAAAGAGGTCACCTTCACAGACTTAGAGTCGGGCGCTGAGCAGACCGGGACGGTTCAGTCGGTGAAGATCGAGGACGGCCTCGCGGTCCTGAACATTGACGGACGGGATGTGCCTCTCGCGAGCGTGCTTGAGATCACCGATGGTGACACTACGGTCGAAGGCGACACGAGCGCCGGCGACGAGACCGCTGAAGGTGCGGAGGGCTAAGCCATGGCATCTTCCCTCTACACAGCGCTGAGCTCGCTCCACGCCCACCAGGGTTGGCTCGATGTCATCGGTAACAACCTCGCCAACACCAACACGCCCGGCTTCAAGTCGGCGTCTGCGACCTTTGGAGACGCGTTCTCTCGCAGCCTCCGGCCAGCGATGAATGGCGGCTCTGGCGGGACGAACCCGATGCAGATCGGTGGTGGCGTCGCGATGGGCGCCATCTCAAGAGACTTCAGCCAAGGGGCGATCACTCAGACAGGGCGATCCTTTGACCTTGCTATCGGCGGAAATGGCTTCTTCGCGCTCAGCAATGGGCGTGCAGACCTCTATACCAGGGTCGGGAGCTTCGGACTCGATTCGACGAACACCCTCGTGGATCTCGCGAGCGGCTATCGTGTCCTCTCGGGGAGCGGTCAAGCGATCACCCTCGACACGACGAAACCCTTCGCCCCCAGCGCGACCCAGTCCATGACTCTCTCGGGTAACTTGCCGGCAGAGGTCGGCGGTCCCTTCGCAGCGGTCCTCACCGGAGGCACTCCTCTGCGCGAGGGGAGCCCCGCGACTTTGACCGGGACTCAGACTGGCTCCTTTACGATCCCCGCAGGAGAGACCTGGACTATGGACCTCACGGTCTCCGGCGGTGCGCCCCAGTCCATCGCGATCCAAGGTACCGGTGCGCCGGTGACGATGCAGGACGTGGCTGACGCCATCGACGCGCTCGACCACGTCTCAGCCTCGTTGAACGGCGGCGCGATCGAGGTGGTGAGCGAGGCGGCTGGCGACGGCGCGAGCCTGCAGTTCACGCCTGGCGGCGCAGGCCAAGACCTCGCCGCAGCGGCAGGGCTCACGACAAACCTCGTCACCGGCTCGGAGGTAGACGTCTCTCTCGCTACGGACCTGAACGCGCTCCCAAGCGGTAACAGCGACTATGCCCCTGGTGACACGATCACCTTGAGCGGGGTAGACGTCGACGGCTCAGCGATCAACGCCTCCTTTGTCTATGGCACGGATGGCACGTCTGTGGGAGACCTCGTCAGCTTCATCGACGACCTCTACGCAGGGGCTACGGCAGCGCTCGACGCGAGCGGTCGCTTGACCCTCACGGCAGACACAGCTGGCGCTACGGAGCTCTCGATGTCGATCAGCGACCTAGGGACGAACGTTGGCTCTACCAGCTGGTCTGATTACCTGCCGATGGTCACGACGCAGGGGACTGATGCAGACCGCGTCGTCACTTCAACAGAGGTCTTCGACGCCGCAGGTGTCGCTCGGCAGCTCACCCTGAGCTTCGCTCGTGAAGCGGACGGGACCTGGACGTTGAGCGCAGAGGCTGACGCTGACGCAGGCGTTGTCACCTCAGGCCCGATCACTGGGATCGCGTTTGACTCCAACGGTGCGCCCAGCAACCTCTCCGCTCTCGCAGCGAGCGTCACAGTGGACTGGATGGACGGGGGCGCCCAAACCTTGTCTCTCTCTATGGGCACAGACGGCCAACTCGATGGCTTGACGCAGTTCGGTGACGCAGCGAGCGCGCGCATCTCTGGCCAGGACGGCTTTGGCCTAGGCGAGCTCGCGGACTTGTCCATCGAGTCAGACGGGAGTGTCAAGGGCTACTACACGAACGGCCAACAGCGGACTCTCGGCTCTGTCGGGGTCGCTGTGTTTGGTAACGCCGAGGGGCTCGAGGCCGCAGGCGGAAACTTCTGGCGAGAGACTGTCGCGAGCGGCGGATCGAGCATTGGCGCGGGGGCCAGCGGGCCCGCAGGCGCGGTCATTGGCGGCGCGCTCGAGGAGTCCAACGTCGACACGGCTGAGGAGTTCGTGCACTTGATCGAGGCCCAGCGAGGCTACCAGGCGAGCTCGAGGGTCATCAGCGTCCAGGACGAGCTCCTGAACGACGCGGTCAACTTGATCTAAGCCCCCTTATTAAGGAGGCACTCCCAGAGAGCCGGTCCCATCGGGGCCGGCTCTTTGCATTGGGTAGAAGTGTCCGGAAGGACTTTCTCCATGGGGAAAACAGTTCCTACCCATGCGGTGGCAGGTGCCGGGAAGGCGATGGGCGGCTACGCCGTAAGTTGCTGTCTTTAAACCACTTAAGTAAACATTTTGCTTGAGGGGTGGCTTGGCAAGGCGCGTGCTACAGAGCCGGTGTAATGGATACCGGACTCTACAACGGCGTCAGCGCCCTCCGCACCGCAGAGAAGCGACTCGAAGCCATCACCGCCAACTTGGCAAATGTCGACACCCCTGGCTTCAAGCGCCAGGCGGGGGCGACCCAAGCCTTCACAGTACCGGCGGCTGAGGGATACCTCGAGGTGGACACTCGCCACCGAAGCGACTTCACCCAGGGTGATTTAGAGCGCTCATCTAGCCCCTATCACCTCGCCATTGAAGGTCGCGGCTGGTTCGCGGTCGACGGCGTGAGCGGCGAGCTCTACACCCGCCGCGGCAACTTCCGTGTGGACAGCGCGGGCATCCTCCAGTCCACGGAAGGACACCCCGTGGCATGGGAGTCAGCGCAAGGCCTCCTCGACCCCCACGGCGAGCTCGTCCAAGTCGACAGCGCCGGAGTGGTGCGTCAAGGAGACAACGAGGTCGGCCGCCTGCGCGTCGTCGACTTCGCGAACGAGTCCGCGCTCTCCTCAGTAGGCGGCGGGTACTTCTCCGCTACAGAGGGATCGAGCGAACTCCCCGCTGAGGGAGTCATTCACCAAGGACACCTGGAGAGCTCCAACGTGTCATCGATGGACGAGCTCGTCTCGATGATCACCGTCCAGCGCTCCTTCGAGTCGGCGAACCGACTCGTGCAAATGATCAACCGAACCTACGAGCGCTTGCTGCAGCAGCGCATCGGCTAGCCCTAGCAACCCTAAGAGGAACACCTCCTATGATCCGTGCACTCATGACAGCGGCCTCAGGAATGAAGGCCCAACAGAAGCAGGTCGACAACATCGCGAACAACATCGCGAACGTGAACACCGCCGGCTTCAAGCGCAGCGATCTCAACTTCCGCTCGCTCTTCTATCAGACGTACGAGCAGCCCGGCGCCGCGACAGGCTCCAATCACATGCGCCCGACCGGCCTCCAGCTCGGCAGCGGCGTAGAGATCTCTGGCTCGCACAAGGACTTCCGTCAGGGAGAGCTCGTGGCCAGCGGCCAGGGCTTGGACCTCGCCATCCAAGGCGAGGGCTTCTTCGCGGTCAAGCAGCCCAACGGTGAGATCCGCTACACCCGTGACGGGACATTCAACCGCGACGGCGACGGCAAGCTCGTCACCGCGCAAGGTTATGAGCTCCTGAACGCGCCGACCGTCTCGCGCGATGTCGTCGGGATTGACATCGCGGAGGACGGGACGATCTCGACTCGCGTCTCTGACGATCAGCCGCCGACAGAGGCTGGCCGGATTCAGCTCTGGCGCTTCGCCAACCCCGCCGGCCTCAAGGCGCAGGGAGCGAACCTCTTCAGTGAGACCGTCAGCTCAGGTCAAGGCCAGTCGGTCTCCCCGGGAGAGAGCGGCACAGGCGTCATTCGCCAAGGCTACAAGGAGCGCTCGAACGTCGCCGTCGTCGACGAGCTCGTCGGGCTAATCCTTGCTCAGCGTAACTACGAAGTGAACAGCCGCGCCGTGAAGGTCTCCGACGAGATGCTTCAGCAGGTCAACCAGATGGTCCGGTAGGTGAATGATGCTGACCCTCCAACTCCTCATCCTCGCCGGCGGCGTCTCAGTGGAGCTCCCCACTGAGGCCGAGGCCACCGGCACCATGATCACCCTCGGCGAGATCGCTGAGGTCACCAGCGCAGACCCTGCCGCGCTCGCGGCGGTGAACGGCGTAGAGCTCGGCTATATGCCCGCGCCTGGATACAGCCGCACGCTTCAACGTTGGAAGATTGAGCGCGCGGTCGCCCTGGCTGCACCTGATGTGGAGGTGACCTGGGCCGGAGAGAAGGCCTGCCGTGTCTACCCCGCCGTAGAGATGATCCGTGCGACTGACCTCTATGAGACCGCTCGCGTCGCTGTCGCTGGCCTCTTCGAAGGTGAAGAGGTCACGATCAAGGCGAGCGGGACCATCAATGACGTGAGCGTCCCTAGAGGCGCCGTCAAGGCAGAGCTGCGCGCTGACCTGACCCACGACAAGCGCCGGCCCGGCAACTGGAGCATCCCGGTCCGCGTCCTCGTAGATGGGACCCCCTATCACACGGCTTGGATCGGGCTAGACGTTGAGCTCTATCAAGAGCTGCCCGTCCTGCTCGAGTCTGCGCCCAAGGGGACCAAGCTCAACTCAGCGATGTTCGCCCTGCGTCGCGTCCGCGTCGCAGACACTAGCGCTCAACCCCTCGCCTTGAGCTTGCTCTCCGACGCCGTCGCTGTGCGCGCCATCCCGGCCGGGCACGTCGTGACCGAGCGTGACGTCGAGCGGCCCTTGGCTGTCAACGCGAACGCCCCCGTCTGGATCGAGATCGTGCACGGACACATCCGCGCTTCAGTCCTAGGGAACGCGCTTCAGAGCGGTCGCATCGGCGACCTCGTCACCGTTCGCGTCGAGGCGACAGGCAAAGAGATCCAAGCGACCGTCACCGGTCGCGACCAAGTCACGCGCGAGCTCAACAAGGCTCGCTGAAGCTCAAGGAGAACCAGATGTTGACGATCAAACGAACCGCCCTCTTGGCCGCCATGGCCCTCTCGACCCTCACGACCGACGCGAGCGCCCAGCGCCGCGCCGGCTCGATCTATCAGCCCGATCAAGGCCCCTTCGTCTTGGTCGGTGACCGCACGGCGCGCCGCCCTGGTGACCTGGTCACGATCGTGATCAGCGAGAACCAAGACGTCCGCAACCAAGAGACCAGCGACCTCAGCACGCAGAAGGGTCTCGACTATCAGCTCACGGCCTTCGACCTGAAGCCCAACATGTTCTCGACCTTGCCGACAGTTCAGTCGGGCACCGAGGACAGCTTCAGCGGCTCGGCGAACTACGAGAAGACGGGGACCTTCAGCGCTCGTATGACCGCGGTCGTCGTTGACAAGCTCCCGAACGGAAACTTGGTCGTGAACGGTCGTCGCGAGATCCGCGTCGACAACGAGGTGAAGGTGATCGAGTTCAGCGGCGTCGTCCGTCGCTTTGACATCCAGCCCGACAACTCCGTGCAGAGCGAGCTCGTCGCGGATGCACGCATCAGCTACTCCGGGACCGGCCCTATGACTCGCGCGACAAATCGCCACGGTCTCGGTGGGTTCCTCCACGACGCCCTCGCCTGGCTGTGGCCCTTCTAGAGCAAGGAGCACCTGAATCATGTTGACCACCCTCCTCCTCACCGCCGCCGCTGCGCTCCCTCAGGGCGCGGGT
Organism: Planctomycetota bacterium; assembly: GCA_022446815.1. Classification (GTDB taxonomy): domain Bacteria; phylum Planctomycetota; class UBA1135; order UBA1135; genus JAKVCE01. Next base: position 149,748 of record JAKVCD010000001.1, on the reverse strand, counting down.
GATGTGGCCCCCACAGACGAAGTCCGCCCCTGGTCTTGGGGTTCGGTCGAGTCTCCGATCCAGCCGACAGGGCGCTCTAGCGCGAACGTCGTGCAGACCCCTCGCTTCGCGCCGAAGTCGGACCGACCGATCTTGGACTCGCTCCGCGTGCCCGTGAAGAGCCTCGTCGCCGTCCGCGGCCAAGAGGACAACCACATCATGGGCGTCGGTCTTGTCACCGGTCTCGCCGGGACAGGCGACACCAGCGACACCGCCAAGCAGCTCGTCATGAACCTGCTCCTCACGCGGAACATCAACATCGACATCCAGGACCTGAACGCGAAGAACGTCGCGATCGTCCGCGTCGAGTCAGACCTGCCCGCCGGCCTCAAGCCCGGTCGACGCCTCCCGGTCCGCGTCTCTGCGATCGGAGACGCGAAGAGCTTAGAGGGCGGCTCGCTCACCTTCACCGAGCTCACCGACGTGACCGGTGAGGTCGTCTACGCGACGGCCGCTGGGCCACTCACTGTGGGCGGATTCCGAGCAGAGGGCAACGCCGCGACAGCTGTGCGCAATCACGTCACTGTCGCCACACTCCCCGACGGCGGGAAGGTAGAGCGCGAGGTGGAGACCTCGATCGTCTCTGATCACGGCTACATCTACCTAGACGCTCGCTTGGGACAGGACACCTTCGGCAACACCGTGCGGATCACAGAGGCCATCAACGGACTCTACCCGGGCGCTGCGACCGCGCTGCTCGACGGAAAGACTGTGCGAGTGGCCGTCCCCGGAGATCTCCCCCAAGAGTCACACCTCGCCTACTTGGCCAGCTTGCTCGATCAGGAGATCGAGTCGGAGAACGTCGCGCGCGTGCTCGTCGACGAGTCCAGCGGGCTCATCGTCATGGGCGGCGACGTCCGCCTGCGACCCGGCCTCGTGGTGCACGGGAACTTGACCGTGACGATCGCTGAGTCGCCGCAGGTCAGCCAGCCCGGGCCCTTCTCTAACGGGACAACAGAGATCGTGGATCGCACGGACCTGCAGATCGTTGAGGAGAACAACGCTCCGGTGCTTATGCCTGGTGCGGCCAACCTGGAAGAGGTCGCGGACGTCCTGAACCTGCTCGGCACGACGCCGCGCGACACCATCAGCATCCTTCAGGGGATGCAGCGTAACGGCCTCTTGGTCGCCGAGATTCAGAGGCTCTAAGGATGGAAGCGCTCAACAAGATGACGACCGCTGCAGACCTCCGCGCTGGTGGCGTCGAGCGAGGGCTCGCGCGGCTCCAGGCGATGGGGGACGAGGCGAACCCGGCTGAGGCCGCGGCGATGTTCGAGTCTCTCCTCGCGACGATGCTCGTGAAGGAGGCCCGCAAGAGCCTCGGTGACGGCGGCTTCTTCGGGGAGGGCCCCGGAGCAGATGTCTTCAGCGGGTGGCTCGACCAACACGTCGGTGAAGCCCTCGCTGACGGCTGGGACTTAGACCTCGCGGGCATGGTGCGCGCGGGGATCGTAGAGAAGCAGGAGGGCTCGAAATGAGCGAACAGAAGCTAGCTAACCAGCTCGAGGCGCTCTTGGACGAGGAGCTCGCTGCGCGCGGACGCACGACTGCGATCCTCAACGAGCAGATTCAGACCCTTCAAGAGAAGGACCTAGACGCCTTCACCGAGTGCTCGAAGCGAATGGATCGAGAGCTCTCATCGAACGCGGAGCGCGGCGGTCGCCGCGCTCGCATCGTGGCGCTGCTCGCCGCGCAGTGGAACATCGCGCCGACGGCGCTGACCCTCGCGAGCATCGGTCGCCGGCTAGGAGATGCAGGCTCGCGCGTCCTCGCGAAGCGTGAAGAGCTACGAGAGGCTGTCGCGCAAGAGCTCTGGGCCAACCGCCGACTGGGAGTCTTGATGGGCGCTGAGCGCCGCCTGGTGCGTGACCTCTTGCGGTCGATCTACGGCGAAGACGTCGAGCGCTCGCTCGACGGCGCCGGAAACCTCGTAGACGCGGAGGCCTGAGCTATGGCGAACATTGGATTGAACATAGGGCTGCGCGCTCTGCTCACGAGCCAAGCATCTTTGGATGTCATCGGTCAGAACCTCGCCAACGCCAACACACCCGGCTACTCCCGCCAGCGGGTGCAGCTCGGCTCCTCCGGCGTCGTCCTGCGAAACGGACTCGGCTTCGGTACAGGCGTTGACGCCACGAACATCGGCCGCAGCGTGGACAACCTCCTCGCTGGCCGGATCGTAAACGAGGTCTCAGACCTCTTCCGCCTCGACGCGCGGGTCGCGGGCCTCTCTGAGGCTGAGGCTGCGCTCGGTGAGCCCGGCGGCTTCGGAATAAGCACCCGCATCTCGGACTTCTTCATGTCGGCCTCTGAGCTCTCAGCGAGCGCAGGAGACTCGATCCTGCGGACGAGCTTTCTTGAGTCCGCTCGCTCTGTAGCAGAGGGCTTCCGCTCCACGCTCTCCAGCCTCGATGGCCTCCGCGGAGACTCTGCCCGCCAAGCGGAGCTGACTACGACAGAGATCAACGTGCTCACAGAGCGTGTGGCTAACCTCAACCAAGAGATCAGGAGCCAAGAGGCGAGCGGTCTCGCCGCCAACGGACTCCGGGATGACCGAGACCAGGTGTTGCGAGAGCTCTCGAAGCTCGTGGACATCTCTTACACCGAGGCGAGCGACGGAGCTGTGAACGTGCAGACCTCTGGGCGCCTCTTGGTCGGCCTCGGCGGCGCGGTCGAGATGAGCACCCAGCTCAACAATGACGGCTCCGTAGATGTCCTGCTCGGTGGAAGCGCAGAGGCGCTCAGCCCTACAGGTGGAAAGCTCGCCGGGATCTTGAGCGTCCAAGGCGGCTACCTGCCCAAGCTCTTCGGTCAGCTCGACTCCTTCGCGCGCGACATGATCCTAGAGGCGAACAGGATCCACTCCACGGGCATCCCGGAAGCAGGCCACATGACTCGCGCAGTCGCTGAGCATGCCCTGCAGGACGCCGACGGGGACGGACAGCTCACCGACGAGCTCCTCGCTGACGCCGGCCTCCCTTTCGACCTCAGCTCTGGCACCCTGCGCGTGAACGTCAGGGATCTCGGCTCCGGCGTGCTGCGCTCTACAGAGCTCAACATTGACGCAGAGAGCACGACAGTAGCTGACCTGCTCGGCGCGCTCTCAGGAGTTGATGGGGTTGGGGCGTCTCTCGACGCACAAGGTCGACTCGAGATCCAGGCAGAGTCAGGCTTCGGCTTCGACTTCTCTGCGCGGCTCAATGACACCCCGGACGCTGACGGGACCTTCGGCAGCGGACACGCCTCTCTTGGCACCGCCGCGAGCGGTCCCTTCACCCTCGCGCACGGCGACACGCTCGACCTCATCGGCCCCGCTGGCGCGTTCAGCGTGACTCTAGATCAAGCGGACTTCTTCGAGGTCAGCCAAGCGACTGCCGGCGAGCTCGCTGACGTCTTGAACGCAAACTCAGACATGCAGGCGAACGGCCTGCGTGCCGTGGTTGTCGCTGAGCGGCTCTTCATTCAGTCAGAGGGGAGCGGCGCGAGCGAGTCCTTCGAGGTCACCGGCGGCTCCGCCCTCGCCTCGTTAGGCTGGACCGCAGGCGCGACGATCTCAGGCTCGGACGCAGGCGCATCGGTGAGCGTCTCAGGCGCTTACACGGGAGAGGGAAATGACCAGTTCGTCTTCACCCCTCGTGGTGACGGCGACGTCGGCACGACGCCTGGACTCTTGGTTGATGTACATGACGCCGCAGGCAACCTCGTCGCCACTCTAGATGTCGGCGAAGATTACCTGCCGGGCTCAAGCCTTGAGGTCGCAGACGGGGTCAGCGTGAGCTTCGGCTTCGGCTCCTTGTCGGCCACCGAAAACGACGCCTTCAGCGTCGACCTCGTCGCAGACTCGGACACTTCGGATGTCCTCGTCGCGCTCGGAATCGGCGGCCTCTTCACTGGCTCAGGGGCAGAGGACATCGGCGTGAGCGCTGAGCTCCTCGCAGACCCCAGCATGCTCAACGCCTCTACGAGCGGGATGGCCGGCGACGCCGGGGCGATGCTCGAGCTCTTAGGTCTGCAGCACAGCGGAGCAGAGAGCGCAGGAGGCAAGGGACTCGAGGCGGCCTTCTCAGACATCGTGACTGAGCTCGGCTTCGAGGCTCAGAGCGCGATGAGCGCGCGCGACGTGGAGGAGTACGTCGTGTCGAGCCTCGACCAGCGCAGGGCAGAGCTCTCAGGCGTCAACGTCGACGAAGAGCTCGTCGAGATGATGCGCTTCGAGCAGTCCTTCGCTGCGGCGTCCCGATACATCTCAGTCATCAACGACCTGAACGACTCACTCCTCGCACTGATCTAGTTATGACTCTACGACCGACGCAGAGCTCCATCTTCTCGATGGTGAAGAGCGGCATCCTCCGCAACCAAGCTCGCCTGACCGGCGCGCAAGAGATGCTGTCATCAGGCAAGCGCATCTCGCGTGCCTCAGATGACCCCACCGCATCAGCGAAGTCGCTCAGCTTGAGGGGCCACCTCGCCTCCCTCGAGCGCTATCGCGCTGCGGGGGTCGGCGCGCAGCCTTCTATGCAGCTGGCCGCATCATCGCTCGAGCAAGGGAGCTCGATCATCTCAGACATGAAGTCCCTCATCTTGCAGGGGATGAACGGCACGCTGAGCGAAGACGACCGCTCCTCTCTCGCCGCAGATCTACGCGTGCAACTCGACGAGCTCCTTGACGTGGCGAATACACGCTTCAACGGAGAGGCCCTCTTTGCAGGGGCGCAGACCTCTGGCCAAGCGTTCGCGAAGACGAGCGCAGGGTTCACATACCAAGGCGGCGGCGCGGCGCAGTCCATCGAGACGGGTCGCGGCGTCCGGACGCCTACGCTGGTGACAGGCCAAGAGGTCTTCGCCAGGTTCGAATACAGCGGGGTCTCCTTCTCGGGCCTCACGGGGATCGGTGAGGGTGTCCGCGCCAATGAGGGCGCGGGTTTCGAGTATCTCACTCTGAGGCACGACGCTACGACCGGGGCTCCAGGCGCCGGCGTCGTCCTCGCCCACGGCGGAGCCGAGGACACGATCTTGGGTGCACACACGCTCACAATCGACGGCGCCGCAGGGACGGTGAGCCTCGACGGGGGAGGGCCGCTGGCTATCCCTCAAGCGACCGACCCCGACTTCACTGACTTTGTCGTAACGAACGAGCACGGCGCAGAGGTCCACTTAGACTTCAGCGCATACACCGGCGGATCGAGCGCTTCGACCCTCACCGGCGAGGGCTCGATCTCGATCGACGGCGTGAACTTCACGACGTTGACCCTGACAGAGACAGACTTGCAACTGATCGACAAAGGTGGCTCCGTCCTGCACGTGGATACGACGGCGGTGCATCGCGCAGGCGTTGAGCTTGTGAGCTTTGACGGCGCAGCGAACATCTTCGACTCGATCCTCGGCGCAGTCGAAGACCTCGAGAACGGCGACAGCCTGAGGCCTGACGAGCTCGCCACACGCCTTGAGATGCGCCTCGGAGAGATCGAGCGCAACCACGACAACCTCCTCCAGAGCGTCGCGGTCCTCGGAGCCCGGCTCGAGAACATTGAAGGAACTCTCGGGCGCTTAGACGGCGTCGCGATGCAGGTCACTCAGCACTTGTCACAGGTGGAGGACGCCGACCTCGCGAGCGTCGTGATGGACGCGAGCCAGGCGGAGCAGTCGATGCAGCTCGCGCAGATGGCGGGCTCCCGGCTCATGCAGAACACCCTCTTGAACTTCCTGAGGTGATCAGATGAATCCCCAACAGCCCATCTCATGGGGCTCAGGCCCCGCGCCCACCCAGCGCACCTCACCCGCCAGCACAGCGAGCGGGGAGAGCATCGCGAACAACCCCGCCTTCAAAGCGATCTTAGAGCGACTGGAGAGCGCCGCGAGAGACCTCTCTCGTCGGAGCGAGTCCTTAGAAGACACCAAGGCGCTCTCTGGCGCAGTCCAGGACGCGGCGCAGAGCCTCGACGACGCGCTCGCGCTGCGGGACTCTGTCCTAGAGGCATATCGCAGCGCGCAGCAGGCCTCGAGCGCACAGGAAGGTGACGCCGCGTGAAGCTGGTCTCGGCTCAGGGTCATCTCGAAAGTCTTGAGATGATGACCTCGGTGCTTCGTCCTGGGGGAGACCTCTCCCTTGAGTATCCGCTCGTATTTGACGAGGGCGGGCCAGGGGCCTTACTCGCGCTCACAGAGGGTGAAGAGGTCTTGTCCGCATGTGCGGTGTTGGAGCGCGAGCTCATCTATCCGGGCGGCCGCGCGCGCGCTGGCTTCATCGGCTCTGTCGCCACGAGGGCGGACGCGCGAGGTCGGGGTTGCGCCACACAGCTCTTGAGCGAGGTGGAGCGGCTCCTCAAAGGTCACGGCTGTGAGCACGCCTTGCTCTGGGCGGATGACCCAAACTTCTACCAGCGTCGGGGGTATCGACTTGATGGGCGAGAGACCGATTACCTCGTCTCAGAGATCCCGAGCACAGAGCTCGATCCCTCGCTCAACGTGCGCTCCCTCCTGAGCGGAGATGAAGACCGCCTGCATGAGCTATACACGCGGCACGGCGCGAGGGTCGGGCGCAGCGCCCAAGAGACAGCCCGCCTCCTCGTATGCCCTGAGATGAAGGTCTTGATCGCGACGCGCGGTGAACAGATAGAGGCTTATGCCTGCTTTGGCCGCGGCGCAGACTTAGCTGGCGTGGTGCACGAGTGGGGCGGCAGCCCTGAGGGAGTCCTCTCTTGTCTCGATGCGCTCTTGGAGCAGGCTGACTCGCTCTTCCTCATGGCTCCAGGCGCTGCTGGGCCGATGGGTGAACTCCTAGAGGCCTGCGGAGCGATCCGCGCAGAGGGTCGCCTCGGGATGGTCAAGCCATTGGGGGCCGTAGGCGGCTTACCCGAGGGGGCATTCGTTTGGGGGCTAGACTCGATCTAGCAGCGTTCAGGCATCTTCGGCAGTTGGAAAGAGCTGCCGCTCCACCGCCTCAATCACAGCGTGGAGGACTTTGATGTGAACCTCCTGGATGCGGTCAGAGGTTGTCGCGTACGGGACTACGATCGCGACATCTGCGAGCGCGCGGGCCTGGCCACCGCCTCTCCCCAAGAGCGCGACGGCTTTCAGGCCACGGGCTCGAGCCTCCTCGAGAGCTCGCAGGATGTTGGGCGATTCACCGCTCGTTGAGAGGGCGATGAGCAGGTCGCCCTCTCGGCCGTGGGCTTCGATCTGACGGGCGAAGACCTCTCCATAGCCGAAGTCATTTGCGATGCAGGTGAGCTGGGCTGGATCGCTGAAGGCTAGCGCGGGGAGCGCGTCCCGATCTCCGCGGAAGCGACCGGTCCACTCTTCTGCAAAGTGCATAGCGTCACACATGCTGCCGCCGTTGCCGCAGACGAGGAGCTTCTTGTCTGCCCTTAGGGCGGCCAAGGCGAGGTCAGCTAGCTCTGCTGCGCCCGCGACAGCGCCTTCATCCCTCGAGAATGCTTCTAGGGCGGCAGCTGCCTCAGCGAGTGAGGCCCGGAGCTGGTCGATTGAAGAGCTCATGTGGGCGCATTTTGCGCTCGTAGCCGTCGCAGAAACAGAGCAGACGCCGAACTCAGCCCAGAAAGAGGCAGGACCTTTCTATCCTCAAAGGTATGCAAACAAAGAGCTTAGGTTCGATCGCCCGAGGGAATCTCATAGGAATGGGATCCAAAGCCGCCCAGATCTCGTTTCTAAGGTGAAGGGGTAACTAACCATGATGAAACTAGGAAATATTCTTCAGAGGGCGCGCGGCAAAGAGTCGCGGGTCCAATTCGCCCGCCGGCTGGGTCTCTCATACACGTTCGTGCGTGCGATGGAACACGGCATGCGGCATCCCTCCGATCGCGTTCTCGTAGAGATCGCTGACCGGCTGGGCCTCGACTCATCCGAGCTTCTCCTCGCGGCCTACTGTGACCGCTCGCCTATGTTGGCGCGTGTTCTCGAGACCCGCGGGATAGACGTGGAGCCCGGTGTGACTGAGGAGACCACTGTGACGACGGAAGCTCGAAGAGCAACGGGCCCCCAAGGGGTGATTCGAGCAGGTGAGTCAATCGATGCAGCGCGGCTGCGGGAGCAGGACACTCCCCCGCCGGTCGTGCAAGTTGCCTACCGATTCTAGGCAGCGCATCTGGGAGACAGGGAGACGCCCCCGCAGAGAGCACATCTCTGCGGGGGCGTTCATTTTTTTTACCCCTGTTCTGCGTCTTTCGGAGGCGCTATCTGTGTGGGGATGCGACACTGTCTTGAGGGGGGCGAGCCTCGAATCCCCTGTAGAACATGAAGAAGCACAATCCCAAGAGAGTCGCTGCAGCAGTCTTAATCGCAGGCGTAGCGCTTGGCGCTGTTGCCTGGAAGCAGAGCGTCAGAGCAGGAGACCGCGAGGTCCCCGTCCTAGCTGACATTCCCGCAAGCCTCGAGGCGGCGCCCGGTGAGGGCGAGGTCGCGCGGTCCTACAGCGTCACGGGGATGTGCTGTGAGTCATGTACCCGCAAGCTGCATGCGCGGGCCTTAGAGATCGAAGGAGTCGAGGCCTGTGCAGTTGACCTCTGGGAAGAGCAGCTCTTCATGATCACAAAGACCAGCGTCCCGAGTGAGCGCCTCCTCTCTACGCTCAACTTCGACAAGTACACCGCTGTGGAGCTGAAGACGGGCTCCTGATGAGTCGTCGAACGAGGTCTCGCGCGCTCATCGGTGTAGGCCTCGCCGTCATTCTCTGGGGGGTGCTCGGGTTCACCAGCGCCTCCTTAGGCGGGCCCCCGGAAGATCTTCACTTCGCTAACCGCCGGTCCTACACCGAGGTCAAGCGCGCCGCCCACACGGCCTTTCTGCCCTTTTTGCTGCGTGCGGGGGCGGGGCTTGGGCTGCTCCTCCTCGGCGCGATGCTCGCAGGCGATACAGAAGACGAGCCGCGGAGTTGACTAAGAGACGCGCGCTTGGATCAGCGCGTCGAGCTCTTTGCGGAGGGAGCCCAGCACCTCGTCATAGGTGTACGAGCCGACCTCTTCAGGCCCCCGCTTCAGGTTTACCCGAGTGGGTCCACACCAGAGACCGAGGTCAGCGTCGTCTGTCTCCCCAGGACCGTTCACGCGACAGCCCATGACCGCGATAGTCAGGTCGTGCTCGGCCGCATACTGAGTCATCTCCTTGACCTCCTCAGCGAGCTCGATGAAGCGCTCGTTCTCGACGCGGCTGCAGGAGGGGCAGGCGATGATGTTCAGCCCGTCGAAGAAGTTCGGGGGCACGCTCCTGAAGCGGCCGGCCTCGATGTCCGCGAGGATGGCGCGCCCTTCGACGATCTCTAGCCCTTTGTCATCGAAGGGCACGGTGAGCGAGACCCGGATTGTGTCGCCGATCCCGCGCGAGAGGAGCTGCTCGAAGGCGATGCGAGTCTTGATCACTCCGTCCGGCGGCATGCCTGCCTCCGTGACGCCGAGGTGGAGGGGGACGTCAGGGCGCGCCTCGGCGAAGCGCTGGTTGGCTTCGATGACTAGGCGCGGGTCCGAGTCCTTGATCGAGACGACATAGTCACGGAAGCCAACTCCATCGAGCAGCTCGCAGTGGTCGACGGCACACTGTGCGATCGCGCCGGTGTGGTCATCGCCGAAGCGCTCCTTGTAGTCGGGCGCGATCGACCCAGCGTTTACGCCAATCCTCATCGCGCAGCCATGCTCTGCGGCGGTCTCCGCGAGGAACGCGACCTTCTCAGGGATAGGGCGGTCCTTCTCGTGGTGGTGAAGGTGTCCAGGGTTGTAGCGGATCTTGTCAACGTGGGGCGCGACGAGGGTCGCGAGCTTGTAGCTCTCCTGGAGGTCGACCGAGAGGAGCGCGTCTGTCTCCTTGCGGATGTCCGCGAGACAGGCGACGTCCTCCTTGCTATCCACTGCTATGCGGATGAGATCTGCGCCGGCGGCTTCGAGGATGCGGACTTGTCGAAGGGTGGCCTCCACATCCCGTGTACGCGTCGCTGCCATGCTCTGGACAGCGATGGGGGCGTCACCTCCGATAGCGAGGTGGCGGACGTGGATCTTGCGTGTCTTGCGCTCAGGGATCATGACCCGCGCATCCTACTCCCCTAACGCGGGAGGTGGCGTTCCACGAGGCTAGAATCAGGGCGTCATGCGCGCTCGCCTCGTCATCATCGGCTCTGGGACGACCGGACTCTGCCTCGCTTATGAGGCGGCGCGGCGGACGGACCCGCTCTCATCGCCGGTCCTGCTGCTCGCTGGCTCCGAGGTGACAAGCCCGCGGCTTGAGCTCTGTAGGCATGACCTCGAGAACGCAGAGCTCGCTTTGGAGGCGCGGCAAGGGCTTCGGTTCTGGAGCGGTATGCGATCACAGACGGGACGAGACCCCGGCTGGAACCCTTGCGGAGCTGTGGTGGAGGTCGGGGCAGGCGTCGAGCTCTCTGCGTGGGCGCGCCTCAACGAGCTAGGAGCAGAGCTACGACGGGAGGGGGACAAGGTGTTTGACGATGACGCAGGGACCCTAGATGTCGTGAGAGCGAGGGCCTGCGTCGAAGCGCTCGCGCGAGAGGCCGGCGCCATCGTGCGCGCGGGCGAGCGCGCGCGCTCTGTGCGGTCGATCCCAGGCGAGCCGCATGTCATTGAGACGAGCGCAGGCGAGGTCTTGGCAGAGGCGGTGGTGATCGCGGGGGCTGGCGGTCGCGCCCTCATGCCGGGAGGGGAGCCGCCGCTGACCACGCACACCTGGAGGGAGAGCTCCTTCGGCGGAGACGAGGAGCCGGACGTTGCACAAACAGGAGAGGCAGCTGAGCCGATGGTGCTCGAGTTCCTCCCGACAGGAGAGCTCGATGCGAGCGCTGTGCAAGAGGCGTTCGAAGAGCGCTTTGGCCCTCGTGACTCAGGCGCACCTGGACCGCGGGCGCGTGTTCAAGGTGAGCTCGTCGCCGCGCCAGAGCGAGGTGGTCGCTTGTGGGTCGGAGGATTCGGTGAGCCAAAGGGAGACGCTGGCGCCCTAGCCTTTCGCGCCCTAGGAGAGGCTGAGCGAGGTGAGCTCCGGGAGCGAACGCTCTGGGAGGGGGCTGACGGCGCGCCGATCATCGGGCAGGCGCCCGGGCTGGACGGCGTATGGCTCGCGTGCGGGTTCGGCGCGAAAGCGAGTCTCTTGGCGCCCGCGTGTGCAGAAGCCCTCAGCTCAAAAATCTTGGAGGGCGGCGGCAGCTGGTTCTCTCAGGAGCGCTTCCAGCCGACGCGCTCGACGCTCAGCTGGCGGGGCTAATCTCAGAGATTCGTACGCCGTACTGTTCGCCGACGGTCACGATCTCGCCGCGCGCTATGACGCGCCCGTTAACCAGGATGTCGCAGGGCTCGTGAGCCTCTCGGTCGAGGGTCATGACAGAGCCCGGCCCGAGCTGCATCAGGTCGGAGAGGTTCATGCGGGTGGTGCCGAGCTGCACCGTCACCTGCACAGGGACATTCATCAAACCGGAGAGACCTATCGGCTCGTCTGATGAGAGCTCTTCACTCTGCTTCAAGACGGCGTCAGTGGCTTGATCCAAGGTCTCCTCGATCGCTTCGTTCGTTGCTTGCTTCTTCATGTTCTTGATGTGGCCTCTAGTCGGCTGATCGGATGGAGAGGTCGAGGACAGAGAGGGTCAGGCGATCGCCTTCACGGGCCCAGGTCGCAGAGCCTGCGGCTCGATCATCGACGACAAGGCGCGCGGTGGCGTCGCTGCCAGAGCCAAGGGTGATGACGTCGCCCTCTTCGAGCGCGAGCACGCCCTCTAAGGGGAGCTCGATGCTTTGGAGCTCGGCTCTAACAGACACCTCTACATCATCGAGGTGCTCGGGTAGGGCCGTGGGCTGGCTCTCTTGGTGTGCGGGGTCTTCTGTAGGAGTCACCCCAGGGAGGTAGAGATATAGCTTGGAGCGCCCGCCCGCAGACGCGAGCTCCAGCGCCACAGAGAGGCGCTGCTCGTCTCCACTGGGAGCGCCGTCGACGGCGGCCTGGAGGAGTCGCCGCTCTACAAAGTCCTCTCCTTGTGAGAGGGAGAGGTCGAGCTCCGAGGCGACACCGCCGGCAATGGTCATAACGAGGTCTCCGGCGAGAGAGCGCTCGAGCTCTGAGAGGGAGGAGTCAGCGTCAGGCGTCGCGCTGCACCCGAGGCTCTCCTCGACGGCGCTGCGAGCGTCCTTTGGTTCCCACTGAATCCATCCAGCGACGTCACCGATGTTGAGGGATTGGACGAAGAAGCCGCGCTCTTCGAGGGAAGAGAGGAAGGCTGTTTGGGTCGTCTCTTCGACGTGGAACAGGCTCAATCGGAAGCCACCGCAGCCGCGCGCAGCGAGCCCGCGCTCGATCTTCGGCAGGCAAGAGCTGAGCTGCTTGCCTAGCAAGTCGAGCTGCCGGCTGCTCAAGCGCCGGGGCCTCGTAAAGTCTCGAGGCGTGACAGCCTCTCGGCCCGCACCCTCGGAGCCGAGGAGGGCGTCAACTTCGGCTTGACTGATGTCGGGGTTCACGATGAGGTCACTCCTTACAGTCCTACTGGACGACGAACTTACGCTTGAGGACTGAGAGGACCCTGCCTGAGACACCGACAGGGACCGATCCGATAAAGTCGAGCTCGACGCCGGTGAGGTCTACATAGATCGAGTCACCCGCAGCGTTTGTCAGGTGAAAGTCATCCTCTGTGCCGTCAAAGGTGCACACTTCGCCGTCATCGAACTGAATGGTGTGAGAGATGCAGTCGAGCTGGATGGAGTGTTCGCTGAGGGGCCCGCGGAGAGTGGCCTTTCGGTTCGAAATCCCGGGCGCGAGGCCAGAGAGGGAGTCTTTCATCATCGGGTTAGGCGCGTCGCCGCACTGCACCGAGAAGAGGACCCGCTCTACGCTCTTGCGGATCTGCTCCATGAAGAGCTTGCCTTGGACGCCGTCCGGGCCGGTGATGTCGTAGACCTCATCCATCGTCGCAGCAGAGCCCACTGAGTTCACAGCGTGGTCGAGGTAGCTGACACAGATCGGGTCAGCGACCCATGCGCGCGTCGCCTCTTCGTCATAGCTGCGGACGTCGACGATGAGGTCCATTACGAGGTAGCGACGCCGGCCTTCGTCAGCGAGGTTCACCTCAAAGGGCTCGGCTTTGAGCGGGACCACGAAGCGCGAGTAGTCCCAGGAAGTCTCGGTGGGAACACCTAGGAAGGCTGTGGTCGCGGCGGTCGCGATGACGCACAAGATAGAGCTCGTGAGGACAAGGCCACGCTTTGAGCGCTTGGGCTCATCGACGATGGGGTCATCTTGGTTGTTGTCGAGATCAGTCATCAGTGGTTCTCCGGTTGTGCTCCAGAGCGCGTGGGTGCGCTCGCGAGGGCAGGGGTGATCAGGCGTGCGTCGACTGTGTCGAACGCGGCGGACTCGAGCTCGGTCATCCAGGCGCGGGCTTCAACGCGCTCAGGGTCAAAGCCGTGCTCTGTGATGAGGTGTGTTCGGAGGGCGTCTGCGCGCTTCCAGGCGAGGAGTCGGTCGTCTAGCGGAGCGTGACCCTCGAGGACGAGGAGCTGTCCGCGCAAGGGGCGCAGCGACTCAGCGAGGGTTGCGGCGTAGCGACTTGACTCGGAAGTGAGCTCACTTGATCCCTCATCGAAAGCGGCGATAGCGGGGAACGCGAGCTCGTCATGGGGGAGGAGCGCCTCAACGGCCTCTGCTCTCAAGAGCTCGTACTCAGAGGCTTGCTCGGGGAGAACGCTGGCCTGGCCTTCGACTCGCTCGGGAAGATTGAAGCGCCTGCGCTGGTTCTCAAAGATCGCCTTACGGTCGGCGTCTCCGAGGAGGCCGTTGACTCCATGGGACTCCAGGGCGACCCGGAAAGACCCGACGCCGTCAGCGAGCAGGCCGAAGCTCTGCTCGTGGGAGAGTGAGACCAACAAAATGAAGAAGGTCAGGATGAGGGTCATCATGTCGCTGAAGGACACCATGTAGGCCGGGGGTCCCGGCCGCTCTTCTTCGTGGGGACGACTCACTTGGAGGTCTCCACTGCTTGGCGTTGAGCGCGTGAGAGCGAGAGGACACGGAGCTCTATGCGGCGGTTTCGCCTGCGGTCGAGCGCAGTCTCATTTCCCTCAGCGAAGCGTCGCGCGCCGATCCCAGACGTCTGTACCAACGCGGGTGAGAGCTCACTGGTCGCAAGTAAGACTTCTGCGGCCGCGAAGGCGCGCGCATGTGCGAGGGCGTCAGAGCTCTGGTGCTCCGGCGTCGGGACAAAGCCCGCGTCGGTGAAGCCTTCGATGACGACGAGGTTTGGGTAGTGCTGAAGCACCGCGCCGACCTCTCTGAGGCAGCGGCGTAGCTCAGAGGTGGGCTTGGCGGAGCCCGGCTGGAACGCGCAGCGCTCGTTGAAGTGAATGACGAGACCGTCTGGCGTCTTGGCGAAGTCGACCTCTTGGTGGTCTGCGCTCAGCGCGGCGCCCATGTTGTCGAGGTCAGCCGGGAGTTCTCCGGGTGGCCTGGAGTGGGGGACTGTAGCGCCTCTAGAGACGTTCATTCCGGCGAGGAAGTCGTGCTCGAGGGGGTCAGGGGCGCTTTGGCCTTTCTCGTTCACCACTTGGCCAGAGAGGCCTGTGAGCTTTCCTTCGACCTGGAATGCGTCGAGGACGTTCATGCTCGAGAAGGTCATCAGCAAGATGAAGAAGGTGACGAGCAGCGAGATCATGTCCGAGAAGGTCACGATCCAGTCAGGGACCCTGGGTCCCTGATCTTCAACAGCTGTCGCGCGCGCTCTCATTTCAGGCTGTGACGGTCTCCCTGACGTCGGGGCTGAGGAAGCCTTTCAGCTTCTCTTTGATGAGCTGCGGCTTCTCGCCGGACTGAATGGCGACGATGCCTTCGATCATGAGCTCACGGAGCAGCGCCTCTTGTTTGGCGCGCACCTCGAGCTTCCCTGCGAGGGGAAGGAAGACCATGTTGGCGAGCATCGCCCCGTAGAGAGTGGTCAGCAGCGCAGTCGCCATACCCTGACCGATAGAGGTCGGGTCAGAGAGGTTTTGGAGCATCTGGACGAGCCCGACGAGGGTGCCGATCATCCCGAAGGCGGGGGCGAACGTACCCATCTGGTCGAGGATCTTCTTCCCTGCGGAGTGTCGTTGACGCTGCCACTCTGCCTCGACCGTCATGATGTCTCTGACGGTCTCGGCGTTAAAGCCGTCGATGACCAGCTGCGTTCCCTTGGCGAAGAATCGGTCCTGGACCTCGTTAAGCCTGTTCTCCAAAGAGAGGAGGCCTTCTTTCCGCGCAAGGTTGGCGTACTCGACGATACGCTGGATCTCTTGGGCGGGCGTCGGGATCTTGTTGAGGGCCGTCTTGGCCATCACCTTGAAGATGGAGCGGACCTCCCCGAAGGGGAAGTTCATCATCGTGACGGCGAAGGTGCCGCCCACGACGATCGCGATCGAGGGGTAGTGCACGAAGCTGGCGACGCCACCCTTACCTGTCGCCATTGCGAACAGGACGAGGGCGAAGCCGAGGAGCGCGCCGATGATCGTTGAGACGTCCATGGAGTGATGCTTGGGTGTAGGGAGGGGGCTAAGCCCTCATCAGTTATCGACAGATGCTCTAGGGAGCTTGAATGGCTAAAAAAGCTGTAAGATGCTTTACTGCAATACGTTAGCGCTGTTCTGGGCGACTTTCTGAGGCTAGGCCTGCCTCCCAAACTCTGCGAGAGGCCTCAGGGCTCATCGAGCGCAGGAGGGCTCCAGCACGCTCCGGCTCGAGGACGTCGAGGATCTGTGCAACGTCAGTCGGCTCCATGCCTTCGAGCAGCGCTGCGGCATGGGAGACCTCGCCTTCAGCGAGGTACTTGGACATCTCGACGAGCCTGGCTGAGCGCTGCTGCTCCTTCGCAGAGCTCTGGTGAGCGAGCTCTTCCGCGCGAGCCTCGAGCTCGAGGTGGTACTCATCGAGGCGTCCACGAAGAGACATCAGCTCATCGAAGCGCTCAGTCAGGTCGCGCTCTCGATCTTCCAAGTTGCGCTCTCTTGCGTCGAGCTCACGCCGCATGGTCCGAGCTTGTTCGAGCTGATCGAAGAGCTCTGACTTCAAGGTGCGCAAGGTCTCTGCCTGCACGCCAGCGGGGAACACGAACGCGCTCATCACATCGGCGGACCGCTCTGTCGACTCGCGCTCTGGCTGAGCCTCGGGCGCGGGCTTGCTCACGACGGGTTGTGTAGACATCGGAGCGTGATCCTCGCCGAAGACACGCTCTGCGACCGGTGTCTTCGCGAGGGGCACGCCCATGACCGCAAAGATGGTGAAGTAGGTCGTTGCGAAGAGCGCCAAGGCTCCTAGGCCGAGGGCTGCGAACTTGAAAGGCTTCTTCATGAGGTGGGGGTGGTTGTCGCTGTGGTGTAGTCAGCGCGGTTTCCATTCCCCGCGGAGCGGGTCATGGCGATCTCGTCGAGCTCCCTTGATTGCGAGCGCTCTTGCTCGCGTCGATGTTCAGACTCTCGCGCGTCACGTAGGCGCGAGAGCCCCTCCTCCTTCCCGCGGAGCTCCGCCCACTTGGCACGGGCAAGCTCCGCTGTGTTCGCGGCGAGGAGCCGCGTGTTCTCGGCCTCTTCGACGAGCGTGTCGAAGCGATCGGTGACTCGTTGCGCAGTTAGAAAAGACGCCGCTGCGGCGCCAGCGCGGAGGATGTGGCGGAGCTCATCGCGGGCTGCGTCTCTCTGTGAGAGCGCGTCGCGCAGGGCAACCTCTCGCCTAGTCAGGGCTCCGAGCGCTGCAGCAAACTCAGCGCGAGCTGCTCGCTCTTCAGCTGAGCGCACCTTCTGCAGGCGCTCCAACCGGAACTTGAAGGGCTTCATGCTTCAGCCCCCTCAACCCCTGAGAGAACGCACATCGCGTTGATGGACTCCTCAAAGGGCGTGTGTTCGGCGCGCGCCTGTGCTGTGAATTGATCGATTAGCGGGAAGGTCTCGATCGCGCGGTCTAGGGCAGGGTTTGTTCCAGGGCTGTAGGCGCCGATCTCGACGAGGTCGCGGCCTTCCTCCCAAGTGGAGAGCAGCTCCCGCAGGGTCGCGGCGGCGGCGAGGTGATCAGGCTCTGCGAGGTCAGGCATCAGCCTGGACAGGCTGGCGCAGACGTCGATGGCGGGGAAGTGTCCCCGCTCTGCAAGCTCGCGAGAGAGGAACACGTGTCCGTCCAAAAGGCCTCGGAGCGTGTCTGCCACCGGCTCGTTCGGATCGTCTGCGTCCAAGAGCACGGTGAGCAAGCCTGTGATGCTGCCCCGCTCCGTGCGGCCCATACGCTCGACGAGCCGAGGGAGGGTCGCGAAGAAGCTGGGCGGATACCCTCGAACTGTGGGGGGCTCGCCAGCAGCGAGTCCGATCTCACGGGACGCGGTCGCGAAGCGCGTGACCGAGTCCATCACGAAGAGGACGTCTTTGCCTTGATCGCGGAAGTGCTCAGCGATCGTCATGGCGACGAAGGGTGCCATCTGACGTTCGATGGGTGAGCGATCGCTGGTCGCAGCTAAGAGGACCGCGCGCTCACGTCTCTCGTCTCCCAAAGCGTCCTCGATGAAGGCGCGAACCTCACGGCCACGCTCTCCCACGAGGCAGACCACGACAACGTCCGCGTCGGTGCCACGCGTGATCTGCGCTAAGAGAGATGACTTGCCCACCCCAGAGCCAGCGAAGATCCCGAGGCGCTGTCCACGACCAAGAGTCGTGAAGCCGTCGATAGTCCGCACGCCAGTCTGGAGGGTCTCGTCGATGAGGGGTCGCTCTAGAGGTGAGGGTGCGTCGGCGTGCACCGGGCGAGTGCCGTCAATCATGGGCTGCGGGCCGCCATCGATAGGGGCGCCGAAGCCGTCTAGAACCCGGCCTAAGAGGCCGTCGCCCACCGGGGCCTCAAAGGCGTGGCGGAGCGCGGTGACGCGTTGGTCGGGGGCGATCCCACGGAGGTCTCCGTGGGGCATGAGCAGGGTCTGTGAGCCGCGGAAGCCGACGACCTCTGCGTCCACAGGCTCTCCATTTGTGCGGTGGATACAGCACATCTCGCCGAGGGCGGCGGGGACGCCGGCGGCTTCGACCATGACTCCGCTGACGACCTCGACGCGGCCCTCATATAGGGGCTTCGTGGAGTCATCGACCAAGCGGAGGAGGGTCTCTGCGCGTGAGTCGCTCATCGGGTGACCTCTTTGTTGAGGCGCGCGATGACGCTCTCCAGGCACTGGTCGATGTCTCGAACCAGCACGCCTTGGGGGGTCTCGACGCGGACGGAGCCAGTGGAGACGGACTCATCAGAGATCACCTCTGTCGCGGCGCGGAAGCTGATCTCGCTGAGGCGATCTGCGTCTTCAGGGGAGACATAGATCTTGGTAGTGGTGCGTCCAGAGCCTGCGGAGGACAGTACGTCGCGAACGATCGCTTCGATGTCGTGCCTGGCTGCAGCTAGCTCGGCGCGGACGAGGCGTCGCGCGATCCCGATTCCGAGCTCCACCGCGAGGGAGGTCACCTCTTCGACACACTCGGTGCGCTGCTCCTCGAGGGCGGCAACCGTCTGTTCTAGCGCAGCAGCAGCACCTTCGAGGGCTGCCGCTCTACCAGCAGCTTCACCTGCGGCGTGAGCCTCTTCGATCGCGCTCTTTTGCGAGCGCTCGATGTATTCATCGAGCTGCTCCTCCGCTTGAACGCTGGCGCCAGAGGGGGCGCTGCCTTTGAGGATGATGCGATGAGTGGTGGTCACGCCACGAGCTCCTCTCCGCCACGCGAAGGCTTGAACTCACCAGCGTCGATCAGCGCGTGCACAGCGCGCATGATCTCCGCGCGGGCGCCTAAGACGTCAGTCATGGGGACGAGGCCAGCGAGCTCGCGCTCCTCAGCGACCATCTCTTGGACACGGGTCGAGAGGTTTGCGAGGACGTTCTCTTCCACCTCAGTTGCGCAGGCCTTGAGAGCGAGCGCGAGTGTCCGGGTGTCGACAGACGCCAAGATCTTCTGCATAGAGCGCTTGTCCACATCGCCGAGGTCGGCCCAAGTGAACATGTTCTCACGGATCTCAGAGGCCATCTCTTCGTCCTCTTTCTCGAGGTTTTCGAGGATAGAGCGCTCTACGTCTTGGCGTGTGAAGTTGAGCATCTCCGCGATGGACTGGACCCTCGCAGGCCCCTCCGTGATGCGGCTCTCCTCATGTCTCGCGACCTGTGCTCCGAGATGCTGCGCGAGGTTCGCGAGGGTGCCAGGTTGGATGGGCTCGAGGTTCGCCATGCGCTGGACGATCTCAAGGCCTCGGGACTCCTCCATACGGCCGAGGACCTCGGCGGCGATCGCCGGAGTCATGTGCGCGAGGATTACGGCGACGATGGAGATGGACTCCTCAGCGAGGGCGGTGGCGATGCTCGCGGGGGAGGACTCCTCTATGACGCGGAAGGGGCGCTCAGCGAGGCGCCTACTCTCGATCTCACCTGCGACTTCGTCGCCCTTAGCATCACCGAAGGACTTACTTAGGAGCTCATGGAGCGCGTCGACGGGGGCGCAGTCGACGCCGCGTCGCGTGTGAAGGTCTCGAGCGACCTCGGTGTAGAGGACGTCGACAGACTCAGGGTCTTGGAAGCTCTGGTCGAGCTCCAGCATGGCCTTAGCGACCGCGGGGACGACCGAAGGGTCGAGCCGGGACATCAGCTCTGCTGCCTTATCTCGGTCAAGGCTGAGGAGGAAGGCGGCGACTCGCTGGTCACCGCGTAGGTCTTGCGTGTTCATCGTTGTGAAACCGCTGCCTGCGGCTGGTCCTGGGCCCAGCGCGAGAGGATCGCGCTGACCTGATCGGGGTCACTTTGAACGAGCTCTTCCACGGTGACTCGCGCCACGAGCTCGGGGTCTTGGTCTTCGAGAGAGCTCCCCTCTTCGCCGCGAATCGCCTGCTCGAGGGCCCGCTTTGAGCCGCGCAAGCTGCGGAAGAGGACGAAGAGGAAGGTCGCCCCGGCCAGGAGTTCGAGGCCGTGGTCCATAGCCCACACCTTCCAAGGGTTGGGCTTCACCTCTTCAATTACGGCGGCCACAGGCGCGCCGTCTTCGCCGCGCTCGAGGCCGGCGAACATCGTGGAGATGGAGTTCATGGTGTCGCCGCGTCGCTCAGAGAAGCCGACCGCAGCTTGGACACTCCTCGTGATGTTGGAGAGCTCTTCTGAGAGCGTCTCATCGACGACGAGCGAGACCGAGAGCTGCTGTAGCTCCGGGGTGCGCTTCTGCGTATAGAGCAGCGTGCTGCCGACCTGGGTGCTGGTCCGCTTCTCGTCGATCGTGTCGTTGTTCAGGTTGGAGCCAGCCCCAGCAGCGGAGGAGTTCGTCTCGATGTTCGATGTCGTCCCAGCCGGCCCACCGACCGTACCGCCCTCGTTCATGCTGCGCTCTGTCCTGGAGTAGTCGGTGCTCGTGACCTTGTTCTCAGGGTCGTAAGTCTCGGTCAGGCTCTCGGTCTTGTCGTAGGTCCAGGTGGAGTCGATCATCGCGTACGCGGTGCCTTCTCCGAAGACTCTCGAGAGCATGCCGTTTACCTTGGCCTCCATATCAGCGTCGTAGCGCCGCTTGATGTCGTAGGCGTCCGTCATCCCGAAGCCCTCCTGGTCAAGACCGCCTCCATAGAGCAAGCGACCGTCTTGATCAGCGATCACGACTTGGGCGGTGGGGATGCCGAAGCGGCGACTGACGAGCGCGGCGACGGTCTGGGCTTGGCCGCGACTCAAGATGTAACCGTGCGCCAAGCTGAGCGTGACAGCGACTGTGCGGTCATCGTTGCGCGAGAAGGCGCCGCCCTCAGCTGAGGCGCCGACGCTAGCGTCGCGGACGAACTCGAGGGCGCGGAGCTGCTGCTCGCAGTCCTCCCACTCGCGCTTGCGGGTCACCTGATCGCGCTCGCGCATCCCCATGAAGACAGAGCCGGAGGTCTTGTCTGTGAGGATCCCACGCGCGGGGGGGGTGAGCGCACCAGCGGCGTCGATCAGGCCTTGCGCGTTATAGATGTCGCGCTCGTCAACCTCGAGGGTGAAGGGCCCGGGGAGCGGGCTGACGCGGTAGGACACGCCGCCCTGAGCGAGGGCGTTCGTGCACGCTGCGCGCTGTGTCTCGTTGAGGCCAGAGACCAGCGGGACGAAGCTCGGCCGCGTAGCGGTGAACGTCGTGAAACCGATCAGGCCCAACATCGCGAGGGTGCTCACCACCATCCCGACGCGGGCGCCGGGGGTGGAGGAGCGGAAGGAGTGGGTGAGCTTTTGGACGAAGTCTTTCATGTCCGATTCAAAGGAGGTGGGTGGTCAATCACACGCTCATGCGCATGACTTCTCGGTAGGCGTCAACGAGCTTGTTGCGGACGGCGAAGGCGTACTTGAGGGCCAGGTCTGACTGGCGGATCTGGACGGCTACCTCATGGAAGTCCTTCTCTCCTTTGAGGAAGGATTCAGTGAGGTCGTCGACCTTTCTCACCTCTTGGTCGAGGTGTTGGATGGTGTTTGAGAAGGTCCCGCCGGAGACTTCGGTCGCCTGCTCTGTATTGAGCTTGGCCTCGAGCTCTGCGCGACGATCAACGAGCTTCTTGCGGAACTCATCTGCGAGACCCTTCGCATCCCCTGCGGGCTGCTTTGACGCGGCGGCCCGCGCGCCCTCGATCAAGGCGCTCGCGATGCTGGGATTAGATCCGATGCTGCGTGTCATGGTTCAGGTCTCCTTGTGATGGCTCAGCGGGCGATGCGGAGGGCGCGCTCGGCCATTCGCACGAAGCTCTCTTGAGCCTTGAGGTTCGCTTCGTAAGAGCGCATGGCAGTGATCAAGTCAGCCATCTCTTTCGTCGCGTTGACGTTGGGGTAACGAACGACTCCGTCCACCGCGTCGGGGTGCGAGGGGTCGTTGATCTCTTCGAAGGGGGTGTCGTTGTCGTTGCTGACCTCGACCACGCGCACGCCCATGGGAGTCGTACCTTTTGCGTGCCGGTCAAGGACAGGCTCGAAGTGGACGACTTGGCGCTGGTAGGGGGCGGGCTCTTCACTGCCAGGCATCCGGGTGGTGTGCGCGTTCGCGATGTTGCTCGCGATCACGTTGATCCGGGTGCGCTCAGCAGAGAGGCCGGAAGAGGAGATGCGGAATCCGCGGAAGACATCGCCGAGGTTTGTCATGACTAACGGCCCTCCTGGACGCTGGTGCGGATCTGCTCGAACTGGGCCTCAAGGATTGAGGCGTAGGTCTCGTATCGCATGCGGTTCTCCAACATCGCGCCCATCTCGTCCTCTAGCGAGACGGTGTTTCCGTCAGGGCTAGCGGGGCCAGAGCTGTCCTTTTGGAGCTCGGGCTCGACGGCGTCGAGAGAGTCCCCGCGCTCGAGCGCTGCCCGGAGGCGCGACTCAAACTCGACACGCTCCGGCGTGAAGCCAGGGGTGTTCGCGTTGGCGAGGTTGTTGGAGATGACACTCCCGCGCTGAGAGGTGGCGCCGAGGAGGCGCACCAGCAGGGGGTCGTTGAATTGGAGTGAGTCCAAGAGAGTCCTTCCTCAGGCCACCAGGCCCATTTGCCTCCAGAGCTTCATCTTGTTGCTGAGGGTCCGCGCGGTGACGCCGAGGCGGCGCGCAGCCTCCGTCTTGTTGCCACCGGTGCGCTCGAGGGTCGCGAGGATCGCGATGCGCTCGATGTCAGCGATGGGTCGGTTGGCGAGCATGCGACCGAGGTCCTCCTCACCGGTCTGCAGGTGTGAGTAGCGGCGCTCCGGCTCGGGCTGCGCAGGCGTCTGGGTGCTGAACATCAGATCTCGCAGACTGATCTCGTCTCCTTGAAGGAGGACGACGGCGCGTTGGATGACGTTCTCAAGCTCGCGGACGTTGCCGGGCCAACTCCAATCTCTCAGGCGCACGAGCGCCTCGTGAGTGAAGGTCGGGGCGCTGCGGCCGTTCTTCTCCGCGTGGAGCGCGGCGAAGTGAAGGGCGAGGGGCGCGATATCCTCGGTGCGCTCCCGCAGGGGGGGGAGGTGCACAGGGAGTACGTGCAGTCGGTAGTAGAGGTCCTCACGGAAGCGGCCCTCGGCGACCTCTTTAGGGAGGTCACGGTTGGTCGATGCGATAACTCGCACGTCGACCTTCATGGTCGTGCTGCCGCCGACGCGCTCGAACTCCTCCTCCTCGAGGACGCGGAGGAGTTTGGCCTGCAGGGCAGGAGAGATCTCACCGAGCTCGTCGAGCAGCAGGGTGCCGCCGTCAGCGAGCTCGAAGCGCCCAGGGCGGGTCTTGTGCGCACCAGTGAAAGCGCCCTTCTCGTGACCGAAGAGCTCGGACTCGAGGAGCTGCGGAGAGAGAGCTGCGCAGTTCACGCGGACGAAGGGTCCGTTCGCGCGGGGTGAGCGCTTGTGGATGAACTGAGCGACACACTCCTTGCCGCTGCCGCTCTCACCAGTGATGAGGACTGTGCCCTTGGAGTTCGCGATGCGACCCGCTGACTCAAATACAGCCTTGGTGATGGGGCTCTTGGCGATGAAGTCTTCACCATCCATCCCTGAGAGCTCGTCGCGCAAGTACTCGTTCTCACGCATGAGCTTCGCGGTCTGGGCGATGCGGTCGATGACCATGGAGAGCGTCTCGGGCGAGCAAGGCTTCATCAGGAAGTCCGACGCGCCCAGGCGCAGCGCCTTGACAGCGTCGTCGATAGAGCCGTGCGCGGTGACTACTACGCTCGGGAGCTCAGGGTGCTCAGCGTTGAGCCGCTCGACGAGCGCGATGCCGTCCATCTCGGGCATGCGGAGGTCGGTGAACACGAGGTCGAAGGAGTCCTCCTGCAGCGCCTTGAGCGCCATGGCGCCCGAGGAGACAGCATGGGCCTCATATCCGAGGGCCTCAGTGGCGTGTGCGAGGAACTCGCGAGAGAGCTTTTCGTCGTCGACGATGAGTACGCGGTGGATGGACATGGATCAGTTGCAGGGGTTAGTAGGGACCCAAAAGGAGATGGAGGCGCCGCCGAGCTCCGACCCCGCAGGGTCGATCTCTAGCTGGCCGCCGTGTAAACGAACGATGGTCTCGACGAGCGGGAGTCCGAGGCCGCAGCCTTCGGCGCGTGTCGTAAAGAAGGGCTCGCGGCAGCGCGCTACCGTCGAGTGGTTGAAGCCGGCGCCAGCGTCTTCGACTTTGAAGGTCGCGCGCTCGGTGTCAGCGGTCGCGGTGACGCGCACGCTCCCGCCCTCGGGCTGAGCGTTGACGGCGTTCGCGATCAGGTTGCGCAGCGCCTGGCGGAGTTTGATGCGATCACCAGTGATCGATTCGTCGCTGGCGATGATCTCGACAGACCAAGAGGAAGAGTCTCCCTCGAAGGCGCGTGCGGCAGCCTCGCGGCAGACATCCTCGAGCTCGAAGGCCTCGAGGTAGAGGGGCTCGGGGCGCGCGATCGTCAGGAGGGATGAGATGATCCCGTCAACTTCGCGAACTCCAGCGATGATGGACGCGGTCCACTCGGCAAGCTCTTCGTCATCGCTAAGGCGGTGACGGATCAGCTCTGAGTAGCCTTGGACGGCGTTGAGTGGGTTACGGATCTCGTGAGCGATCCCTGTGGCCATGGTGCCGAGGGCGGCCATCTTGTTCATGTGGTGGACGCGCTCGCTGAGGTCGTGGAGCTCCGTGCGGTCGTCCACGATCTCGACAGAGCCGATACCTGTGCCGTTCGCCGAGCAGACCTCAGAGCTCTTCCTGTAGATGTGGCGCTCGGCGCCGCTCTCGTCGATGAAGGAGCACTCACCGTCGGTGTCGGAGAGAGGTGTCGTTGCGCTTGCGGTGAGGTCATCGAAGGCCCTGTTTGAGCGTACGATCGCACCCTCTGCGTCGCGGACTGCGACGCCGGTGGGGAGGGAGGCGAGGACGGCCTCGAGCTCGCCGACGCGACGCTCGAGCTCCTCTTCCATGCGGCCGGCGCGCTGCTCAAGGCGCTCGTAGCTGGCGAGGAGATCTCCTGAGACGGCAGCGACTGCGCGCGCCATCTCGTCGAGGCTCTCGACGGCCGTACTCTCTCGTTGAGTCTGGCTCACTTGCTCTCCTGGGGGCTCAGGCCTGCGGTGGTCGTGGAGATGCGGGAGTCAAAGTCGCGCTTCCAGACGAGGAAGTCCCGGTTGCGCTGCGCGTGGTCGGCGTGCTCGGACTCTAGCGGGCTGTCGATGACGTCCTGATAAGCGGCGATGGCTGCCTCGGTCTCGCCTAACTTCTCGAGGGTGCATGCGATCCAGAAGCGCGCGCCAGCTTGGACCTTGTTGCGCTGCAGGAGCACGAGGGCCTCTTCGTAGCGTCCGGCCTTGTAGTAGGCGCGGCCGTGACGGACGGCGTCTGCTGTGTAGCCTGCGGGCTCGTAAGCGATTTTTTCGCGAGCCACCGGGGTGTCCGGCGCGCTGCTCTCATCCTCAAGACGAAGCGCGATAGCTGCGCGGCTGTGCTCGTCGAGGCCAGTGGTCGTCTCTGCGCCCTCGGTGGGCAGGGGGGCGGGGGTCGTGACGGCCTCGGGCGCTTGCGGCGCAGGGGCCTTCGAGCTCATGGCTGTCTCGAGCGCGTCCCAGCGCATCTGCAGCTTAGAGACCTCCTCGCGGAGGTAGCTGAGGCGCTCATCTTGAGCTTGGGGTGCGCCGCCGGGGGTCTGGGTGGCCTCGATGGTGGTAGAGACCTTGGCGTAGTCACCTTCAGTGAGCGCGGTGTGCAAGCGCTCTAGAGAAGAGATGGACGCGCGGGTGTTGGCGAGGGCGTCCGTTAGGCCGCCTGCGGGGTCCTGCTTGAGGACGACCGCCGGGGCGAGGACGGTGCCAGCGAGCCCGAGCTGGGCGAGGTAGGTGAACTTCAACATTAGAGGCGACCTCCATAAGCGTCGATGGCGTCGTCGTAGCGGCCTGCGGCCTCGTAGAACTCAGCAGCGAGGAGATAGATCTGTGCGCGGTCACCGCGGCTGGAGAGACTGGAGAGGCCCTCTCGCATCTCTGCGACCGCTTTATCCACGCCGAGCACTTGATGAGCGGCGTGGCCGAGGAGGATGTTGAGCTCTAGGAGGTCGTCACCCTTGAGCTCCTGTCGATGTGACTTGGCCTGGACGAGAACGCTCAACGCGCCCTGGGCGTCACCTGAGTTGAGGCGGGTGCGACCGAGCAGGAGGAGGCCCGCTGCGGTGTCGGGGTTGGCGCCGTCGGTGGTGAGGCCGAGTCGAGCGCGGGCCTCGAAGCGCAGGCCACGCAGAGACTCCTCTACGCCGAGCTCCACGCCACGTGCATAGATGAGGTCCATCGCGAGCTGGTCATCAGCGGCGAGGGCTAAGCGGGCGGCCTCTCTCAAGGAGTGCGCTTGAATGTGTTCGTCAGTCGTAGTCCGAGAGCGTGCGAGCCAGGCGATCGCAGCGTCGGCGGGTCGGTCGACCGCCTCGAGCGCTTTTGCGCGGAGGGGGAAGACCTGAGGGTCGAGGTCGCCCCTGTGTCCGAGGTCGTTGCAGTTGTCGAGGAGGACGAGCGCCCGGCCAGCATCTCCGGCCTCGTAGAGGCAGGCTGCGCGGACGAAGAGGCGTTCGGCGCGCTCAGCGCGGGTCGACTCGATCTTCTCCAAGGGCCAGATCGCATCGAGGGCGTCGAGGACGCGCTGGCCCTCATGTCCTTCCGAGAGTTGAGCGTGGCAGCGGGCCAGCTCGAGCAGTCCGAAGGGGTACTGCTGGTGTGCGTAGGGCAAGTTGCAGAGGTCAGCTAAGACCTCCTTCGCCTCACCCCACTTACCCTCACGCTGCAAGATCGTGCTGGCCTTGGCTAGGGCGCTGGGGACGAGGTCGCTCTCTGGGTATTGCTCAGCGAGCTGACGGAGGTGAGTCTGCGCGGCGTCTAGATCACCGAGCTTCTCCTCGACTCGAGCGAGTGAAAAGAGCACGCGGGCTGAGACGTCGGTGTTCGGGAGCTTGTTGAGCGTGGTAATGAGGTTTCGGCGGGAGCGCTCAAGGAGCTCAGCATCTGAAGCCTCTGGGTTTGCTTCAGGGTGAATGACGAGGGAGCTGCCGCGGCGCTCGAGGCGGAGCCCAACGCTCCCCATCACTGCGCCGAGGACCTCACCGAAGGGGCGCTCGGTCATATGGATGTCGAGCAGCGGCTCTGAGGGGATCTTGTCAGCGCCGCTGACGAAGAGGGAGCCGACCCCGGGGAGAGGGCGAGCCTCACGCATGAGGGCTCCGAAGATCTCCTGCGGGCTCGCCTGTTCGGCGCGTACCGTGCAGCGGGCTGTACCGCCAATCGTCGCGATGTCGACTTGTACGTCCGCGGGCTGACCCGCGAGCGCAAAGAGGAGGAAGAGCTTCATCCTTCGTTCTCCTGTGTGTCGGTGCCTTCGAGCTCATATGACTCTGCGATGAGGAGGCGCGCGGAGGCCTCGGCAGAGGCCCTGCGCTCTTTGGGGAGACCGTCCACGGTCGCGATGAGACGCCAGGCCTTCGCCCGCGCGGTGTCGTGTCGCATGTGGAAGAGGTCACGCTTGATCTCTTCGAGCGTCGCGACGCTCGGGTCAGGTTGGACGAGCTCTTGAGCGAGGGGGCGAGGTGTGCTGGGAAGCTCAGCGCTCTCTTGAGCGGGGGTGAGGGCGGTGACGACCTCATCAAGTTGGCTGCGCTGCTGAGCGAGGTAGCCCTGGAAGCGCTGATCCATCTCTCCTCGGAGGCGACCCTCAGAGGAGTGCCAGGTCCAAGCCCACATGAGGTTGGTCGCGAAGAGGAGGGCGAGCGCACCCCACACAAAGCGGAGGTCAAAGCCCTGACCCTTCTCGGCGATCGCCGGGACGGGCTCTTCAGCGGGTCCATTCACGCCGACCTCGACTTCCTCTTGCGGGGCGGGGTCACCCATGAGGTCCGCGAAGTTGTCAGCGAACTCATCTTCGAAGTCGTCGTAGGCGAGCTCGTCTTCGCTCATTTGCTCGTCGAAGCTGGCGCTTGTCTCAGGCCCGTGGTCTTGCGTCGCCTCTGTCTGGAGGCGGGCGGCCTCGATGAACTCAGGTGAGAAGCCCTCGACCTGAGGGAAGTCGAACAGGTCCTCAGTCATATCTAGGCTCTTGTCTTGCTCGCTCATGTCTAACTCCAAAGCGACACCGAGGCGGCGGCGCGCTGACTAGGGCCAGAGAGGAGTCGTCCGAGGACGACCGCGAGGGCAGGAGAGAGGTCGAGATAGGAGCCGCCTTGCTCGTCTTGAACGACGTTCAGGACCTGCTCAGAGGTCTCAGGGGTGAAGAAGTCGAGCTCAGAGAGGTCGACCTGGTGACCGTCATCGAAGTCAGCCTTGAAGATGCTCGCGCGGAGCGTGACCTCAGTGCCCTCGCCGATGTTGGAGGTGATATCTAGGCCCTCTACGAGAGAGGCTGCGCGATCGATGCCGCCGCTCTCTCCGTGAGCAGAGGCAGTGTCGAAGCCTTGGCCGGAGTCTCTTAAGGAGACCCAGACGTCACGCTCTTCAAGTCTGGCCGCGACCTCAAAGATGCCGCCGCCGGTGGGGTAAGCGTGCTGCACGCAGTTCTGCGCGAGCTCTGCGACAGCGGTCGCGAGGCGAGCGCGCGGGGTGGGGCCGACAGCGCAGCGCAGCGCGAAGGCAGCGATGTCGCGGGCGGCGCGATCAACAGAGTCTTTGCCGCTCGGGTATGAGCGGGTGAAGGTTGAGAAGGAGGGGGTGCTGCTTGAGGAGCTAGCTCCGCTGATACGTTCGACGCTCTCCATGATCTCGGTGAGCCGGAAGGGGCGCGCGAAGACGTCCTCGACTCCGAGCTCACGAGCTCGGCTAAAGGACAGGGCGCTCGGGTCAGCGAGGACAAGGATGGAGCGGGGCTGGCTGCCGCGTCGGCCGTACTCTTCGAGGAGCTCATAGCGGTCCTCATCTTCAGGGCCGACGCCACAGATCAAGACGTCGGGCGCCTCGTGCTCGAGTGCGTCGCTGGTTTCGGCGACTAAGAGGGCGCGGTGACCTCGGCGGTCTAGGGCTGCGCAGAGGGAGCTCGCGATCGCGCGCTCGGGCTCTACGACGAGCACCTTGAGGGCGTTGTGCATCATCGGACCACCTCTCTCTTAGGTGCTCCAGCGCGGTGGGGCTGCGCAGGAGAGCGACGGGATGTTGTGATTTGAAGTGACATCGTGAGCGCCGAGTTCCTCTCGACATGCCTACTTCGACCAACTGCTCCAGTCGGCTTTATGACTGAGCGCCGAAATCCAGCAAAGTTTTCCAAGCTGTGCGTCACTCTGTTCCGGCGTGTGCTGTCCCTTCCCATGAGCTCTGTGCAGAGGGGTGTCGGAATGTTCGACACATGCGGCAATACAGGCCGCTCAAGGCATGAGACGCGCGCGCTCCCAGGTGCGCTCAGGCGATCTCGTACGCGCGCAGCTTGTTGTAGAGCGTGGCGCGGTTGACCCCGAGGAGGCGAGCTGAGCGACTGCGGTTGCCGCCTGTCTCTTGCAGGGCGCGCCTGATGAGTCGCTCCTCCATCCTCTTTAGGTTCAAAGGAGAGTCATCCTCTTCTTGCTCTGAAGAGGGCGTGATAGCGACAGCGATGCCAAGGTGCTCAGGCTCAATCAGGCTGCCCGCGCACTCTACGGCGGCGCGCTCTACAGCGTTCTTTAGCTCTCGAACGTTTCCAGGCCAGCTATGAGCCTCAAGCGTCGCGATGGTCGCCTCGCTCAGGCCCTCTGTTTGCAGGCCGTGCTCAGCCTCGAGCTCTTCGCAGAGGTGCTGCGCGATAGGGGCGATGTCGTCTCTGCGCTCTCGAAGGGGAGAGACGCGGAGCACGAGCACGTTGAGTCGGTAGTAGAGGTCTTCACGGAAGCGCCCCTCTTCAACGAGCTTGGAGAGGTCGCGGTTCGTGCAGGCGATGATACGTACGTCTGTCGCCTTGTCCTCGTTGCCTCCGACGCGGCGGTAGGAGCGCTCTTGTAAGACGCGCAGGAGCTTCGCCTGCAGCTCAGGTGCGAGCTCTCCGATCTCATCCAAGAGGAGTGTGCCTCCGTTGGCGGCGGCAAAGAGGCCATCTCGGCCTTTGCTGCTAGCGCCGGTGAAGGCGCCAGGCTCATGTCCGAAGAGCTCTGCTTCGAGGAGTCCGTCACTCAGAGCGGCGCAGTTGAGGGCCACAAAGGGACCATCTCGACGCTCAGAGTGCGCGTGGATGCCTCTAGCGACGACCTCCTTGCCCACGCCGGACTCGCCGGTGACGAGGACGGTGGTCCTCGGAGCAGCAGCGACACGCGCGATCTTCTCGCGCAAGCGCCTCAGCTCCGGAGAGGGACCGATCAGGCCTTCGACGGGCTGGAGCTCGCTGTCTTGGGTGGGGAGGACGTGCATAGGGAGAGCCGGGGAGCCCCGACCGGGAAAAGCTTTCGTCCTTTCAGGCCTTTGGACCCATGGCCTGAGTCGAAAAAAGGTCCCGATTGAGAGAATTCGGAGACCCTCTCTAGGGCGCGCCACCCCGCCACTTGAGATGTAAGTGTAATCCCTAAAGCAACTTACAACCGTTTTTGGGGTGAAATGAGGGGGGTCCAGGATGCTACAGGGTTGCGGCGCAGGAAATCTCAAATTCTCCGCTCATGCCCAGCGGAGCCTGTCCGAAAACCGCCCGGACCCAGAGCGCCGCGCATCACTGCCGGAGCCAGCGGCCGCTGAAGGAGAGGCTCTCTAGAACCCAAACAACGTGCCCCGCGCAGTCAGCGCGGCCTCCACCGTGTCCGATGCGAGCGCCGATTTAGGTCTCCTCGGCGTTCCATCATGAGGCCCGCAAACCAGCGAGGGCATCTCACACACCTGGGCCCCCAGCCCACTCACCTCCTCAAATAAGGAAGCGAACATCATGGGACTTCGTGTCAACACCAACATCGCCTCGCTCACCGCTCAGCGGAACCTCTTCGCTGTCACCAGCAGGCTTCAGGGCAACTTCGCCCGCCTCTCCTCCGGCCAGCGCATCGTGTCAGCCGCTGACGACGCCGCGGGCCTCGCCATCTCCGAGCGCATGCGCTCTCAGATCCGCTCCTATGGCGTCGCCGGTCGCAACGTCCAGGACGGTATCAGCCTCGTTCAGACCGCTGAGGGCGCCCTCGCCGAGGTTAGCAACATCGTCGGTCGGATGCGTGAGCTCGCCGTTCAGTCCGCGAACGGGACCCTCTCAAACGCCGACAAGGACACCCTCGGCTCTGAGTTCACTCAGCTGCTTGCAGAGGTCGATCGCATCGCTCAGAACGCTGAGTTCAACGGCGTCAACCTGCTCGATAACGCGGGCGGCACGATGGCGATCCAGGTCGGAATCGACGCTGGCGACACCATCACCATCAACCTCGCCGACATGCAGACCGCTGCCCTCGGCATCGACGCTCTGGACATCTCCTCGACGGGTAACCCCAACGCCGCCCTTGCTGCTCTTGATACGGCGCAGGACACCGTCAACGACTTCCGCGGCACCATGGGCGCGTTCCAAAACCGCCTGCAGAGCACTCTCGCGAGCATCCAGAACTCGACCGAGAACCTCTCAGCCGCAGAGAGCCGCATCCGTGACGTGGATGTGGCCTTCGAGACCGCTGACCTCACGAGGAACACCATCCTCCAGCAGGCCGCGACCTCAGTCCTCGCCCAGGCGAACCTCCAGCCCCAGCTGGCGCTCTCGCTCCTGAGCTAAGTCGGAACCTCGGCCCTTAGCGGCCGCGGCACCACACACAGGGAGGGACTCCTCACGGAGTCCCTCCCATTTTTTTGTATGGCTCAGGCTTCGAAGGGAGGGGGAGCTTGGAAGTTTTTTCAGCGAGTGAGGAAGCCCTTTCTTCACCGCAGCGGTGCTCCGGGAAAGGGTGAGAACAGCTGCAAAGTCGCGCTAACGCGAACGCCCATACCTCCCGATAACTGCTCAGCAACACCCCCCTTCAACGGAGAACAGATGTTCAGCTTCGGCGGATTGGCCAGTGGCCTCGACACAAACACGATCATTCAGCAGCTCGTCGCGATCGAGCGGCTACCGATCCAGCAGCTCGAGGCTCAGAAGGCGACGGAGCAGAGTCGCTTGGACCTAGTCGGGACCCTGAGCGGACTCGTGAAAGACCTCCAGTCGCGTGCGGCAGCGCTCGCCTCCTCGGAGAGCTTCCTCTCTTACACAGCGAGCGTCAGCCAGGAGGGTGTCGCTAATGTGAGCAGCACCGGAGAGGCGCAGAGCGGCACCCATACGCTCACAGTGCAAGCGTTGGCACAGGCCGATCGCTGGGCCTTTGACGGGGTCGCTGATCCGAGCACGAACCTCGCCTCTGCTGACGGCCAGTCCGTCTCCTTCACGGTGAACGGTACGACCTATGACGTCGCGCTCACCGCCGCATCTTCGAGCCTCTATGACATCTCGAACGCGATCAATGAGGCTGCAGGCGATGAAGTAACCGCCTCAGTCGTAAACGCTGGCACTTCCTCTGCGCCTGACTGGCAGCTCGTGCTCGCGGCCGACGAGACCGGCACAGACTACGCCTTGAGCGGGCTCTCAAGCGCTGTCGCTGGCCTGAACATCGACGGAGCTGTCGGTAGCTCAAACCACGTCGCGCAGGCCTCAAACGCTGTCGCGATCATCGATGGCATCACGGTTGAGCGCACACAGAACGCTTTTGACGACGTCATAGAGGGCGTCACGATCGACCTCCTCTCCGCTGACCCCTCTCAGCAGGTCACGATCGAGGTCGGGGCCGACACCGAGGCCATCACGGGTCGCGTGCAAGAGCTCGTCGACGCTTACAACGACGTCGTCGGCTTCATCAACGATCAGAACGCATACACCGAGGATGGGGGCGCTGGTGGGGCGCTCTTTGGTGACAACCTCCTCGCGCAGGTCAAGCGCAGCATCGACGGCGCCCTCTTCAACATCGACATCGCGACAGTTCAGGCGGACACGGAGGGTTACTCAACGCTCGGTCTCGTCGGTATCGACCGGGAGAGCGACGGGACCTTGAGCGTGGACAGTGACAAGCTCGCCTCCAAGCTCGAAGGTGACCTAGAGGCCTTTGTGGACCTCTTCGCTGACCTCGACGGCTTCAACAATGAAGGGGCCGCGGCGAACACGCCCGGCTATTACGTGGACTCCGGGACGACGGACTCCGGCCTCGCTGCCAGCCTCGACCGCGCGATCGACGCCATGTTTGGGGTCCTCGATAACGTCGGCGGCGCGACAGTCAGCGGGATCTTTGACACCCGCGAAGACGCGATCAACGCACGCATCGAGCGCTTCTCTGAGCGCATCGAGGCGCGCGAGACCTACCTCATTCAGTACGAGGAGCGCCTCGTACGACGCTTCACCGCTCTCGAGGAGCTGATGTCCGGCTTAAACGCTCAGGGCATGGCGCTCCAGAACGCCCTCAACGGCCTCAACTAACAGACGCTAGCAATGAAGAACCACTCTGCCGCAAACACGTACATGGCCGCCTCTGTCGAGACCGCGCCGCCTCTCAAGATCGTCCGCATGCTCTACGAGGGCGCGCTCCGCTTCATCTCTCGCGCGCAAGACGCTGGGGTCGATAGCCCTGAAGGTTGTGCCTGGGTCGGGCGCGCCGACGCGATCGTTAAGGAGCTCCGCATCAGCCTCGATCCCAACAGAGACGCTGAGATCTGCGAGCAGCTCGAGGGCCTCTACCTCTTCTGTGAAGATGAGCTCGCGCGCGCCACAGATGAAGCCGATGTGGCTGGTCTAGAGAATGCCGCAGAGGTCCTCAGCATCCTCAAAGAGGCTTGGCTTGAGGCAGGCGCGGTCGCCCCCAAGCTGGGCGAGAGCGCGGCATGAGCAGCCCCAAGCGCGCTGCGAGCGAGCTCGAAGCGGCGCTCCAAGACCTGCTCTCTGTGTTCCACGCGGACAGGTCTAACCCTGAAGCAGTCGAGAGCTTGAGCGATCGCTGCGCAACCCTCACAGCGGAGCTCGTTGAAGCGACCACGAGCTGCACGCGGCGAGAGCTTGAGGAGGCTGGGCCGGCGCTCCGTCGAGCCCAGCGGCTGAACGTCATCGCGCGAGACCTCGTCGAGACTCAGCGTGATGAAGCGGGGACTTTGATCACCGCAACGCAGCGCGCGCGTCGAACGCTCGGCGCAGACGCCCCCGTCCAAGGCGGGACCTCCTGCGACTTGAAGGCGTAGCCCCGCAGGCTTGGGAGTGTCTAGATCTTCGACACTGCTGCTGTCGAAGATCTCGACAGTGTGAGGGGATGAGAGGCTGCGAGCGGTCTTTTTGACCCCAAGAGACGCGCTTCACCACTTGGCACGTGGATTGCGAAGAGGGGGTGGTTCGAACCACTCAACTCATGCATGCATCCACCATCTCAACCATCGTCGCACAGGGCGCGGGCAGCAATGGCCCGGACCTCACGCGCTACTTCGTCGTCTGCGGTGTCCTCCTTGGCGCGATCACGCTTCTGGCGTGGGGCTTCAAGAGGCTCGTCGCTGGCAACCTCTCCGCGCGAGCTGCGAAACGAAACTTGCAGATCCTGGACGTCCTGCCGATGGGCGGGAGGCAGAAGCTCGCGGTCGTCCGTTGTTATGACCGCACCTTCCTCGTCGGTCTCGGAGACAAAGAGATCTCGCCGATCAGCGAGCTTGATGGCGTCCTCGCCGAAGACAAGCAGAACGTGCCCGCCTCGAAGGGTGAGTCTTTTGAGCGCGCCCTCGATCTCGTCGCGCGCGCTATGCCTGGCCGCAAGCCGCGCACGAAGGCCCCCCTAAAGCCCACCGAAGGGCTCGGAGAGCTCGTCGGATGAAGCGGCTCCTACGCACACTAGGCGCGCTGTGCGCTGTCGCCCTCCTCGGTGACCTGTGCATAGCGCAGGAGGCCGTGGAGGCCGCTGCTGTTTTGAGTGATGACCCTGCGGAGGGCTCGCTCTCCACGGCGGTCGAGATCGCGGTCCTCTTGACCGTCCTCTCGCTCTTGCCTGCGATCTTGGTCACCGTCACGAGCTTCACGCGCATCGTGATCGTCTTGTCCTTTGTCCGTCGAGCCCTCAGCGTCAACGAGCTCCCGCCGAACCCCGTCATCATCGGCCTCGCGCTCTTCTTGACCTGCTTTGTCATGGCGCCAGTCGCTGAGCGGGTCAACGAAGCGGCGATCAGCCCCTACAACGACGGCGAGCTCAGCTTCGAAGAGGCTGGAGAGGCCGCGTGGACCGAGCTGCGAGGCTTCCTCGTCGCGAACACACGAGAGGCTGAGCTGCAGCTCTTCGTTGAGCTCTCCAACTACCAAGCCACGGACGAAGGCGCCGAGGAGCTGCCTATGAGCGTCGTCGTCCCGGCCTTTGTCTTGAGCGAGCTAAAGACGGCGTTCCAGATGGGCTTCCTGCTCTTCTTGCCCTTCCTCGTCATCGACCTCGTGGTCAGCTCGATCTTGCTCTCGATGGGCATGTTCATGCTGCCGCCTGTGATGATCTCGACGCCTTTCAAGATCCTCGTCTTCGTGCTCGTAGACGGCTGGGGCCTGATCTGCAGCTCGATGATCCAGTCCTTCCAGGTGGTGGCCTAGGAGCGCAGCGATGAGCCAAGACCTCTACATCTCGGACCTCGTTCGCGAGCTGCTGCTCACGTCCCTCATGCTCGCGGGACCTGTCTTGCTCGTCGGACTCGTCGTCGGCGTCGCGGTCAGCCTCTTCCAGGCGCTCACGAGCGTCCAAGAGCAGACCCTCTCTCTCGTCCCGAAGATGGTCGCAGTGATCCTTGTGACGCTGCTCCTCTTGGCCCCCGCGCTGCAAGTCATTCGTGACTACACCGTGGACATCCTCGGCCAGCTGGTCGAGTTCGGCCTCTCCTGAGCCTCCGGAGCGAACACGTGATCTCTGTCGGAACCATCGCAGCCTTCGGCCTCTACCTCGTGCGGACGAGCGCCCTCCTCTTGGCGACGCCGCTCTTGGGGAACGGAGCTGCGTTCTCTGGCTACAAGGTCGCGCTCGTCGCCCTCGTCTCTTTCGCGCTGTTCAGCGCGACAGGCGCGCCCCTCGAGGGCGCGGTCGGCGGGGTCCAGTACGGGATGCTCTGCATGCGCGAGGCCTTGATCGGCCTCTCCCTCGCCTTCGTCTTGCAGGCGGTCATCATCGCGGTCCGCGTCGGAGGTGAGCTCGTCGGTCATGAGATGGCTTTCAACCTCTCAGGCCAGGTGGACCCTACGACCGGCATCTCCTCGCCGCTCATAACGCGCTTCTATGAGGCCTTCTTCTTCTTGGGTCTCCTCGCGGTCAACGGGCACCACCTCATCCT
The DNA here is from genome assembly GCA_022446815.1 of Planctomycetota bacterium. Classification (GTDB taxonomy): domain Bacteria; phylum Planctomycetota; class UBA1135; order UBA1135; genus JAKVCE01. The sequence continues at coordinate 113,562 of JAKVCD010000001.1, read as the reverse complement.
GAGGGCGCTCTCAGACACCTTCTTCGCTGCGCCGGTCGGGACCGTCGACTTCTCAGACGGCGCGGTCCCCTACATCGTCGACCTCTTCGGAGAGCTCTTCCGCGCCGGCATCACCTTCGCCGCACCTGTGCTCGTCGTCCTCATGCTCGTCTCTGTCTTGATCGGGCTCCTAGCGAGGGCGGTCCCGCAGATGAACGTGCTCGAGATCGGCTTCACGCTGCGGATCTCGGCAGCGCTGCTCGCGCTGTACCTCTTCGCTCCGCTCCTCGAGCCAGCGCTGCACGCGCTGTACGAGCGGCTCGACACGGGCCTCACCGGACTCTTGGAGGTGCTCTAGTGGCTGAGCAACCGGACAAGCAACAGAAGACTGAAGAGGCGACCCCTCAGCGCCTCCGTGAGGCTCGCGAGAAGGGGCAAGTCGCGCTCTCGACGGAAGCGGTCTCGGCCATGTCGCTCATCGCGGTCGCTGGGAGCCTCCTGATCTTGGGTGGGTTCTTGGCTCAGGCTGTCGGCGCGATGGTCGCGGCCTCCATTGAGGGCGTCAGCTCTAAGGGCCTCTTGACCCTCGAGAGCGACTCAGCCGCTGCCCTCATCACAGACTCCATCCGAGGGGTCTCTTCTGAGTTCTTCTTGGTCATCCTCCCGGCGCTCGCGGTCGCCGCGCTCGTCGGCTATGGACAAGCGGGTCTGCAGTTCGCGCCTAAGGCGGTCTCGATGGACCCCTCCAAGCTCAATCCAGCTAAAGGGATGACGCGCCTCTTCAGCGCGCGCAGCGTTGTCCGCGCGACGATGGCGCTCGCAAAGGTGCTCGTAGTCATGGCGACGATCGGCGTCCTAGCGTGGCTACAAGCGCCGAAGGTCAGCGCCCTCGCCGGCGCAGAGCTCGGCCCCGCAATGCAGATGGTGGGGGCGATCCTGGTGCGCTGCGTCGCTGGCGCGCTGATCGCGATCCTCGCCCTCGGCCTCATCGACTTGGTCTTTCAGCGTAGCCAGCACTCGAAGGACCTCCGCATGACGCGCGAAGAGGTGAAGCAAGAGATGAAGAACACCGAGGGTGACCCTCACCTGAAGGCGCGTGTGCGCCAGATCCAACGTGACGTCGCCAGCCGCAGGATGATGGCTGATGTCCCGAACGCGACCGTCGTCGTCACCAACCCTACCCACTACGCCGTCGCGCTGCAGTACGACCGAGACTCAGCAGACGGCGGCGCTCCGAAGGTCGTCGCAAAGGGCTTCGACGCCGTGGCGCAGCGCATCAAGAAGGTCGCAGCGGATGCCGGCGTGACCCTCTTTGAGGACCGCCCGCTCGCGCGCGCTCTGCACGCGCGCACAGAGATCGGAGATGAGGTACCCGCTGATCTCTTCGAGGCCGTCGCAGCTGTCCTCGCCTACGTCTACCGCGTCGATCGACGCACTGTCGGAGCCTGACTCCTCTAGAGACTGAACTATGCAAGCAAACCAAAGCACTGCCCCGAACGGGGGACTCGACGCCGCTGGCGGCGCGCTGAAGCGCTACGCCGACTGGGCGATGGGGATCGGAGTCCTCGGGCTCCTCGTGACCCTCATCACGCCGATCTCGCCGCTCGCGCTAGACCTTCTGCTCGCGACGAACATCACGATCTCCATCTTGCTCTTGATGGTGACGATGAACGCGCGGGGGGCGACAGAGCTCTCGACCTTTCCGACAATCCTGCTCTTCGCCACGCTCTTCCGCTTGGGGCTCAACGTGGCCTCGACGCGCTTGATCCTGTCTGGGGGAGAGGCTGGGCACATCATCACCGCCTTCGGCGACTATGTGACGGGAGATAACCTGACCGTGGGCCTCGTGGTCTTCTTGGTCTTGATCATCATTCAGTTCGTCGTGATCACGAAGGGCTCAGGCCGGATCTCCGAGGTCGCGGCGCGCTTCGTCCTGGACGCGATGCCTGGCAAGCAGATGGCGATCGACGCTGACCTCAACTCTGGGCTCATAGACGCCAGCGAGGCGAAGGAGCGTCGCAAGAAGGTCGCCAGTGAGGCTGAGTTCTTCGGCGCTATGGACGGCGCGAGCAAGTTCGTCCGTGGAGACGCGATCGCCGGCCTCATCATCACCGCGCTGAACCTCATCGGAGGGGTGGCGATCGCAATGACGAACGGGATGGGCCTCGCAGAGGCGGGGGAGACATACAGCAAGCTCACTATCGGTGACGGGCTCGTGAGTCAGATCCCGGCGCTCTTCATCTCGACCGCAGCCGGCGTCCTCGTCACCAAGAACTCGGAGGCGAAGAGCCTCGGCCACAACTTGATCGGCCAGGTCGCAGGGCGCCCCAAGGCTACGCTCATCGCCGCCGGGATGCTCTTCGTCATCGGCTGCCTGCCCGGCATGCCTCGCCTGCCTTTCTTCATGCTCAGCACCGTCCTCGTCTTGACCTGGAGGAACACCAAGGACTTGCCGGAGGGCGCCCTCGAGTCTGAGGTCGAGGCGGCTCTGGTCACAGAGGAGGAAGCCCAGACGGAAGAGGATGATGTGGACGAGCTCTTGCACGTCGACCGCCTCTCACTCGAGGTGGGCTATCGCTTGATCCCGCTCGTCTCTGATCCCGCTGGTGGGGGCGTGCTCGATCACGTCAGTCAGCTGCGACGTCGCTTCGCCTTGAGCGAGGGCGTCGTGCTACCTCCTGTGCGCATCAAGGACAACGTCCGCCTCGGAGCCTCTGCTTACAGGCTCCTAGTCGGTGGTCATGAGGTCGCGCGCGGAGAGGTCGAGCCCGGTCAGTTCCTCGCGATGGACAGCGGCACCGCTAACGGAAAGATCCACGGCGTCGAGACCACAGACCCTGCCTTCGGGCTCCCTGCTTGGTGGATTGGTGAGGCGCAGCGCGAGAACGCAGAGCTCTCCGGCTACACCGTGATCGACCCTGTCAGCGTCATCGTGACGCACCTCTCTGAGAGCTTCCGTACCTCCCTGCCAGAGCTCTTGAACCGTGACGACGCGAAGGAGCTCGTTGAGAGCGCGCGCAAGAGCGCCCCGAGCGTCGTCGAGGAGCTGATCCCGGACAAGATGGGTTACGGCGAGGTGCAGCAGGTCTTGCGCAACCTTCTGCGAGAGGACGTGAGCCTGCGCAGCATGCCGACGATCCTCGAGGTGCTCGCTGACAACGTGTCCCGCACGAAGGACCCTGAGACCCTCACCGAGCTCGTCCGGCAGCGCCTCGGCCGAGCCCTGTGTGAGCAGTACGCCGACAACGGCGGTGTAGTCCACGCTGTGACCCTCGACCCCGACGTTGAGGCTGGCCTCGCGAGCGCTGTAGGCGGCGCTCATGACGCCAGTGCAGGCGTCGTCAGCCCTGCGTGGCTGCAGCAGCTCGTCGAGGAGATCGGCGACCAGATCTCTCAAGCCACCAAGAACGGCAAGGACGTCGTCCTCTTGGTCCGCTCCAACGTTCGCCGCTTCGTCGGTGAGCTCGTGCGAGCCTCCCTCCCGAGGGTCGCGGTGTTGTCCTACAGCGAAGTCGTGGCGGCGCGCTCCGTCGAGACCGCTGCCGTCGTGAAGATGGAGGCCTAAAGAAATGAACGTTCACAAGATCACAGGTAGGAACATACGAGAGGCGCTTGAGCGCGCCCAAGAGGTGCACGGCGCCGGCGCGGTGGTGCTCGGACAGAGCGAGGCTACGGGGGGTGTCGCCCTCGCGGTCACGACGACCGCGCCCGCGAGCCACTCTGAGTTAGAGCGCATGCGAAAGCGGGCTGACGAGCTCTTCAAGGACGTCGCGCGCAGCGATGAGACCGTGACAACCGCAGAGACCTCTGAGGTCGAAGAGCGGTTGATCGGACACGGCTGCACCCTCGGCTTCGCCGCCGCGGCGTGGCAAGAGGCCGCGAGCTATGAGGGGAGGCACCCTCTCGACGCGGCTGCAGAGGTGTTAGGTGCGCGGATCCAGGTCGCCAAGCTCCCGAAGCTGCCTGGTAAGACACGCGTCCTCGCGATGCTCGGTCACTCTGGCGCAGGCAAGACCCTCAGCTTATCCAAGCTCAGCGCGCGGCTCGTCCGCGCTGGCAGGCGCGTTCAACTCGCTGGCTTCACCGATGGCCGCGTGGGAGCGACCGCTCCTCTTGAGGCGCACGGCGCGCTCCTGGGCGCTGATGTGAAGCTCATCTCGCCCGGCGTATCTCTCTCTGCTCAGGCGCTCGGCGCCCCCGGGCCCGAGGCTGTCCTCTTAGACACGACTGGAGATGTAGACGCTGACGTGGCGCGTCTTGTGGAGCTAGAAGGAGCCCTCGCCAACTCAGGAGCTGTGCTCGATGTTCAGCTCGTCCTCGGCGCAAACCAGCAGGCTGACAGCTGGGCTGCGCTCTTCGAGGCGGCCAGCGTCCTCCCTGTGGGTGGCTGCGTCGTGACGAAGCTGGACGAGACCCGGCGGCCCGCCAGAGTCCTTGAGGCGATCTGCGAAGAGAGCTTGCCCATCGCCTTCCTCTCCGCAGGGAGCGACCTCGCCCGTGATCTCGTGCGGGCGACGCCGGACAGCTTCGCGGACCTCTTCCTGATGGGGAGGGTGTCATGAAGAGCTCAGCTGAGATCAAGCCGGCCCTCTGGTATGTGACCGGCGGGAAGGGAGGGGTTGGTAAGAGCACGGTCACTGTGAACCTAGCCGTCGAGCTCGCGCGCCGCGGACGTAAGGTCCTTTTGTGCGACCTAGACCTCGGGCTCGCTAACGCGGACGTGATGCTGCGCGTCCCCACCCATCACACCCTCGTAGACGCTATCAGCGGGCGAGTAGAGTTCGCTGACTGCGTCTCGACCGGCCCCTCCGGAGTCCACCTCATCGCAGGCGGCTCAGGCGAGCTCGGTTGGGGTGACTCAGACAAGGGTCGGAGGGAGCAGCTCTTACAAGGGCTGCGAGAGGTAGGTGCTGGCTACGACGTGATCCTCTGCGACGGCGCAGCGGGTATCGGCGGTGATGTCCTCGGCTTCGCAGCTGCCGCTGACCGTGTGCTGCTCGTCACCACCGGAGAAGGCCCCGCTCTTACGGATGCCTACGGGCTCTTGAAGGCCCTCGATGCTTATGCGCTGCGCGAAGACCTAGAGGTCCCTACCCCGGACCTAGTCGTGAACCTCGCTCCTAGCCGTGAAGAGGCGCAAGCCACGAACCAGCGGCTGCGTCGCGTGAGCGAGCGCTTCCTCTGCCGCTCACCACGCATGATGGGCTGGATCCCTGACTCACAGGACGTAAGAGGCGCCGCCTCAGCACAGGCGGCCTTCGTCGAGGCTGCCCCAGAGGGCCTGGCCGCCCGATGTGTCGGGGACCTCGCCTCCCTGGTCGACCCCAACACGAGAGAGCTCGTCTGCGAGGGGGCCTGAAGGACTCAAGGAAAACTCAGAAATGGTCGAAAAAAACCGCGATATGCAGGCTCTATCTATCCAGTGGGGCGCACTAGGAGGCCATGCGGCGGTCGCCGCAGGGGCCTTCGCCGCCTTTGTTTCTCTCTTGAGGGGGGTCTCTCTCTCGACGGCTTGTATCCGTGGGATCGTGAGCGTCCTCGTCCTGAGAGCGATCTTCTACTTCGTCAAGACCATGCTCGAGCTCTTCGAGCGTCCTCAAGAGGAGGCCGACGCAGCCGGGCGCTAGCGCCCTCGCTGTAGACCGGAGCAGCCGTGATGGAACGCTGTGTGAGCACGCATGCTTTGAGCGAGGCAGAGCGTGAGGACCTGATCCTCGCGCACATCCCGCTCTTAAAGCACATCGTGGGGCGAGTAGGCGTCGACCTGCCCTCCTCGGTGGATCGTGACGACCTCTACGGCTTCGGGATGCTTGGCCTGATCGCCGCAGCTGACTCATGGGACCCGAGCAGGGGTCTTAAGTTCTCCACTTACGCGTACACCCGCGTGCGTGGCGCGATGCTCGACGAGCTCCGTAAGCTCGACTTCTTGCCGCGTGGACGCCGGGACAAAGTGCGTCATGTTGAGCGCGCAGTCGCTGAGCTCGAGCAAGCCAACGGCGTCCCTCCGACTCCGGAAGAGCTCGCAGCTCACCTAGACATCTCCCTCGAAGACCTCGACGAGGTCCTCGCCTCTGCTAAGACCGCGATGGAGGCATCTATCGACGAGGGGGAGACCGCGCAGCTCGGGCAGCTCTTGAGCGACCCGAAGGCCAGCGCGCCTGAGGACGCCCTCGATCGGCAAGAGCTCTTGCAGGCGCTGGCTGCGGCAGTCGCTGAGCTCCCGGAGCAAGAGAAGTCGGTCATCACGCTTTACTACGCCGAGGAGCTGCTCCTTCGAGAGATCAGCGAGCTCTTGGGGGTAACGGAGAGCCGTGTGAGCCAGATCCACACGCGCGCCCTTTATCGCCTCAACCGGACCCTCGCGCCCCTCGCTGGAGACGTGGAGGTTTGACTTGGACGGCTCACCTATCCAACGACCGGCTGCTCCCGCTCAGCGCGTCCAAGCGACGCGTGACGGGGCGAACAAGCGCAGGGACGAAGAGGCGGCAGAGTTCCAGCTCGAGGGCGGCGGAGAGCGCAGTTCGAGCCCTAACACCGAACGCGAGCGCGGCGATGTCGCGCCTCGCAGCGAGGACGAGTCAGGCGGACGCCTGGACGTGATCGCTTGAAGAGAGGAGACGAAGCTATGAACCCCACGATCATCAAGAGAGGAGACGCGCGGCTCGAAGAGCCCGTGGTGAACCCGAGCGAGCCCTGCGAGACAGCGGGCGTGAAGGTCCACGAGATCGAAGGGCGAGTGCAGGCCATCGAAGTCACCTGCGCTTGTGGAGAAACCACTGTCATCGAACTCGAGTACCCCTCGAGGGAGGCCACCTCATGAACTCATTGATACGCACCCTTCCCGCCCTCTCGCTCTTCGCTGCTTGCTCGCTGCCGGCTGTTGAAGAGGAGGCGACTACCGAAGCCGTCGCTGCCACGACCCACGAGGTCGTCGTTGAGCCCGAGCCCTGGGCGCCCGCCACGCCTGCGTGGGAGCAGCGCTCTTTCGAGGGCGTCGTCGAGCCTGCGGAGCCCGGCCAAGTGACCTGGAGCGCCTGGCCTACCCACGAGAGCGACGCGCAGCCTCAGGGCTCGCGCATGTTCCTCCTTGAGCGCTATCAAGATGTCGTCGATGAGCGCGACTCCTTAGCCCGTGAGGTCATGGGACAGAGTGCGATGATCGACACGCTGAGCGCGAAGATCACCGGTCTCGAGTCAGACCTCGGTCAAGCCAACAGCACCGCCGCCTTGTTCCAGGCTGAGATAGACCGCCTGAAGCGTGAGAACACAGACCTCGCTGAGCGACTCACGACGGCACAGATCGCACGCCTTGAGGCGGAGCGCATCCTCCTCGAAGAGAGCATCGAGCGACTTCAGGTGAAGGCCCTCGTGGAGAGCGATGAGCTCACGACCGGCCTTTCCACCGAGGCCACCACAGGAGCTAAGCAGTGAGAGCTCGCCTCGCGACCCTAGCGCTGTGCTGCGCTCTCTCTGCGTGCACGAGCACACCAACGAGAGAGGACGCCCAGCTCTTCGCCACGGCGCGCGTCGTAACAGACTTCGAGAGCTATGACCTGCACCGCGTCGGTCTGCTGCCCCTCGTCGGTCAGGAGATCTGGAGCGCGCAGAGTGAGCCGGTGCAATCGGGCTTCCTGAGCGAGCTCTCTCGCACGACACCCTTTGAGGTCGTTTCCCTCGGGGAGGGAGACCTCGCTGAGATCCCCGGCAGCGACCCTTACCGTCGCGGCTGGTATGACCCCCGCACGATCATCGCGCTCGCGAAGCGCTACCAGCTGGACGCCGTCTTTGTAGGGACGCTCGCAGACGCGCAGTTCTTCGCGCCTCAGCGTCTCGCGGTGCAGCTTGACCTCGTGGCGTGTGAGACTGGCGCAGCGATCTGGTCTGGATCAGTCCACCTCGACGCGTCCGACTCGACCGTCCGTGACAGCTTGATGATCTGGGCTACAGACGCACAGGCTGTTGAACACAGAGGGTCGGAGCCTTCTGACCTCGCGCTGCTCTCTCCGCGACGCTTCGCGCGCTTCGCCGCCTGGCAGCTATCACAGCTGCTCTAGCAGCTCCACAGTTCGATAGAGCGGCCGAAGTCAGCTGAGCGCTGTCTTCGGCCGCTCTCTTATGTCTAAGTCGAAAAAAGAAGGCAGCGACCCGGCGATGAGTCGCTGCCTTCATCTATACCCACGCTCCGTTGCGGTGGCGGAGCAGGGACTCGTTTGTGTTCTCGTCAGTCCCCTAGCAGCTTCTCGGCGGCGCTCTGAACGCGCTCAGGCGAGTTCAGGGTGCCAGCCTCCACCTCGGCGCGCAGGGCGTCGAGGCGCAGGGCGCGCTCTTCTCCGGTCTCAGTCGATCCCTCAGGTCCGACGTGTCCCTCGGCGGCATGTGCTGCCTTCGAGAGGTCCACGCTGTCGGCTTGGCGGGAACGATCGACCGTGTCTTGGATGCCTTCACGGTTCGACTTGGTGAGGTCGATCTCGTGGGGCTTGGTCCGAGCGGCTTCGTTGCTGGGGCGAGTGTTTTCGTTTCGGATATGCATGGCGTCCCTCCGTGGAGGGTTCGGGGTCTCCAGGCCCGTTATCGGCCTGTGCGGACCAGGGATGAGGGGAAATCGCCCACCTTTTTCACTCTTCCGCCCGAAACCGTGAGGCAGGTGTAAGTTGTTGAAAAAAAGCAACTTAGGGCACCATCATTAAGGGTTCATGGTGGGGAGCGCTCAAGGCAAGGCCCTAGAGGCCATCTGCGAACCCAACCTTAGCTCCTGCAAAGGTTTACGGCTGTGGCCCTTGCGGGGATCCGCCAGGGCGCGCATCATGACGTCCTACCCCCTCATTGAGACTATGAAGACCCCCCTCACCGCGGCCTCGGCCGCCTTCAGCGCGGCACTACTTTGGTGTGCCCCAGTCCTCGCGCAGGAGGTCGTTCGCCCTCCTGAGAAGGCGATGGATGACAGGTCCAACTTCGTGACCTACGACATCCGAGCGGTGCTCGATAACGAGGCGAAGTACCTCCGCGGCTCCGAGACGATCACCTGGACGAACCGCAGCGGTGAGACCACGAAGGACCTCTGGTTCCACGCCTACCTGAACGCCTTCTCAAACAATCGCTCGACGCACTTGATCGAGTCTGGGGGAAAGCTGCGAGACACGAAGGTCTCAAACGAGTGGGGCTGGCAGTGGGTTCGCGAGCTGAAGGTCGATGGAGAGAGCGTGATCGAGAGCTTCCGCTACAGGTTGCCCGACACCCAGCCTTCCCCTGAAGGGAACTACGTTCAGAACGACGACCGCACAGTGTTCTCTGTGGATCTTCCTACGCCGGTGAAGAGCGGTGAGACGATCACCATAGAGCTTGAGTGGGAGTCGCAGCTGCCGCGGGTCAGGAGGCGCACCGGCTACAAGGGCGACTTCTATCTCAACGCACACTGGTACCCGAAGCTCGGCGTGCTCGAAGGTGGCGAGTGGAACTGCCATGAGTTCCATCGTTCGACTGAGTTCTACGCAGACTTCGGCTACTACCGGGTCACGTTGGATTTGCCGCGCGAGTACCTAGGCGAAGACGGGGTCTTGCGCGTGGGAGGCTCTGGCGTCGCGTCACCGACGTATGAGGAGAAGGGGCAAGACCGGATCGAGGTCTACTACGAGGCTCCTAGTCAGGAAGATCGCGTTACAGAGGATCACCTCGGCCACATGCCGATGATCCACAACTTCACCTGGACCGCAGACCCGAAGTTCGTGGTCAAGGAGCACACCTTCACATGGAAGGAGTGGGCTGAGAAGCACCCGGAGGAGGTAGAGATCGCGCGCGCGGCCTTCGGGCCGGAGGTCGAGCTAGAGCTTCGAGACGTCAACGTGAAGCTCCTGATTCAACCCGAGCGCGTGGAACAAGCGGAGCGGCACATCCGGGCTACAGAGGCGGCGCTGTTCTTCTATGGGCTCTGGTTTGGCGAGTACCCGTACGAAGAGGTGACCGTCATCGACCCGGCTTGGGGAGGCAGAGCTGCCGGCGGGATGGAGTACCCGACGATCTTCACCTGCGGCACAAAGCTCGGCACGACCCCCGACATGTACGTCCCCGAGTCCGTCACGGTCCACGAGGCGGGACACCAGTTCTGGTATGGGCTCGTCGGGAACAACGAGTTCGAGGCGGCGTGGCTAGACGAGGGCTTCAACTCCTACACCGACTCAGAGGTGCTCTGGCGAGAGTACGGTCCGCAGCGCAGGACGACGGAGTACTCGAGGATCTTCGTCGACGGTCGACGGATGACTGGGCTCCCCGCGGGCGGGAAGTTCGGCGACTGGGCGCTCGCGCGGCGTTGGGAGATCGAGGGCTATCCGGCGCTCAAGCCGATGCGCTCCTCAGGCTTCCTAAACCTGTGGCGCGATCAGCCCTGGCTCACTTTCCAGAGGGCCTATGACGATCCCCGCTGGAGCGATCGCGGCAGCTTCCTGCGGCAGCCGGCTGGGGACCCTGTCGACAAGCACGCATGGGTCTACCGTGACGGCCTCACCTATCGATCGAACTCCTATCCGCGACCGGCGGTCCTCCTGAGGACCCTTAAGGGTCTCGTCGGGAACGATGTCTTTCTGCGCGGCATGCGCCACTACTCCAAGGTGTGGCGCAACAGGCACCCTTACACCGACGACTTCTTCGCCGCCTTCCAAGAGGGCGCTGGTGTGGACTGCCAGTGGTTCCTTGAGGACGCCTTCCGCTCTGTGAAGCAGGCAAACTGGGGCGTGACGGTCTCGCAGTCTCGGGCCTCTAAGCCTGCGGGCTGGTTCCAAGAGGGCAATGGCCCCTTCAAAGAGCTCGCCGCAGGCGAGGAGCCCAAGAGCAACACCGTCTACGCAGGCGGCCAAGGTGAAGAGGGAGCCTCGGACGAGGGCGGAGAGACCTCACCGCCTTGGGAGGTCTCCATCCTCCTGTCGCAGAAGGGAGAGTTCTGCATCCCGCTGCCGTGGGAGATCACTTATGAGGATGGCACCGTCGAGCGCGGTGTTTGGACGCGCGCGCAGCAACTCAAGGACAACTGGTTCAGAAAGTCCTTCGAATCGAAGATCAAGGTCGCATCTGTCGTCCTTGACCCAGACTCCAACTACTGGATCGACACGGACATGTCGGACAACCAGTGGTACGCCGAGGCTGACGAGGTCACAGCCTTGCGCTGGTCTGAACGGGTCCTTTCACAGTGGGAGCACATGTTGCTCTGGTACATGAGCGTGGGGGGCTGAGATGAGCGAAGAGAAGAACTCCAACACAGCTCCGATCACCATGCGCGCCTTGAACGGCGCGGTCGGACGAACCGCCGTCTGGGTGAGCTGCTGGCTCATCTTTGAGCTCCTCGCCCTGACCGTGGCGATGGGCTGGTTCGATTGGATGGCGGACGTGCTCCAGAATCGCTATGCGCCCGGCTCGCTCTTGAACGACCTCGGCGCGAACTTCCGCATCGACCACCGCGGCTCGATGAGCGCCGCCTCAGAGTACGCCGCGGGGCTCGGAGCGATCTTGGCCTTCATCGCCCTCTTGTTTGGAGCCTTCACAGGCGGAGGCTGGCTGCAGATCGCACTCGAGCGCACAGAGGGCCGCTCGCTGCGTCGCTTCTTTGGCGGGAGCGCGCGCTTCTTCTGGCGCTTCCTGCGCCTGATGTTCATTCAGCTCCTCTTCCTCGCGTTCCTTGGGTGGGTCGTCTACGAGATGCCTTGGGAGCGCTTCATCCTCGGAGGGCTTATGGGGGTCCCTGACGGAGACTACGTCTCCCTTGAGACCCTCGACTCAGAGGCCACTGTCCGCAACCTGACCTGGCTCCAAGATGGCCTCTACGCTGCGCTCTTCGCGTTCGTCTCCTCGTGGAGCCTATACACACGTACTCGCCTCGCTCTGCACGACACGAAGTCGGCGCTGTGGGCAGGGCTCTGCACCTTAGTGACGATCTTCCGTCATCCGATCCGGACGCTGCGGCCACTCTTCATGCTCTTCTGCGTCGATCTAGCGGTGGTCTTCCTTTGCGGGCTCGCCCTCTCCAGCTTCAGCGGAGACCTCGACACCGACACCGGGCTCGCGACCCTCGTCGTGATCTTTGCCATTGGCCGCGTCGCCATCGCCTTGCGTCACTTGACCAGGGGCGCGCGCTACTACGCTGCGGTCCACGTGAGCCGTGAGCTCGTCCGCCCCATCGCTAAGCCCGACCCCTGGAAGGAGTCGATCGGTGGCCCCGGTGGTCCGCGCTATCCCCTCGGGGAAGATGACGAGTTCGCAGCCATGGTGCGTGGTTAGAGCGGGGAGCCACGCTCTACGAGATGAGCGCATTTAGATCTGAACCCTTGTTCGCAGCAGCGCTGCTCTTCAGCGCGCTGTCTGCGTGGGGTCAATCTCCAGAACGACCGGAGCCGAAGGACGAGACGGGGACCCTCATAAGGCCGAGGCTCGTTCGAGTGGATGGCCAACCCATCGACGTTGAGACCGGCCACGCCGCTCCAATGATGCGAGACTGGGACGGTGATGGGACCCTCGACCTGCTCGTCGGTCAGTTCGGGAAGGGGTACTTAGGGGTGTATCCAAACAGCGCAGAGTCAGGCCCGCCCGAGCTCAGCGAGCGAGTCTGGGCTAAGTCACAAAAGTCAAAGCTCAAGGTGCCCACCGGCTGATGCGTCGGCTTCGGTCCACAGTTTGTGGATCTCAACGGCGACGGTCATGAGGACCTCATCTCCGGCTCCTGGCCGAGCAAGCTCTACTACTACCTTGCGACAGAGGATGGCTGGGCGGAGCGCGAGGAGCTGCTCGATCCGCTCGGGGAGCCCGTCAAGTACGGTCAAGCGACGAACGTTGCGCCGATCGATTGGGACGGTGACGGAGACATGGACCTCCTTGGCGGAGAGTTCTGGGGTGGCTTGTACGTCCTAGAGAACCGCGGCGGGGAAGGTGTCTCCCGCTTCGCGGTCCTCAACGAGAGATCTATTCGTGTCGAGGGCTTCGACCTCTCTGGCCTAGGGTCTCACACCGGGGTCACGACTGGTGATTGGGACGGTGATGGACGGACCGACGTCTTGTTGGGGACAGGGGAGGGCGCGATCTATTGGATCCGCGACGAGTCATCAGAGGGTGGCGTCGAGCTGGGCTTCCCGCGCTTGCTCTTCGCTCCGCGGGCCATGGTGAAGAGTGGTGACCGCTCCTATGTCGAGCGCGTCGGCGGGCGCCTGAAGCTAGCCGTCTGTGATTGGAACCATGATGGCGTGTCCGATCTCTTGGTGGGGGACTACCAGAGCCAGCGCGGCTACGCCCCCAGGAAGGGTTTGAGCAAGAAAGAGAAGAGGCGCTTCCAGGAGCTTAACGAGGCCTACATCGAGCTCGTAGACACCTTCGACGCGGCCTGCGAAGAGCGAACCTATTGGGGGCGAGGCTGGCATGACGAGGAGAAGGCCGACGAGGCTCAGGCCCTGGTCTCTCAGGTCTACGCAGAGATGGAGCCGATCATCGATGAGGTCGAGCTGCTTAGCAGCGCTGAAGAGCGCGAAGATGAGCCTGAAGGGGTTGTCTGGGTGATTCTGAGGAAGTGAGCGCCAGGAGACCTGACCCCGGCTGTGTGCGCAGGTAGTCTCTGAGTCATGAAGCCCCCAGAGCAGCTCTTGATCATCATCGCAGCCCTCATCTTCTTGGGCTTCGGTGTCTGGTTCATCATCAAGCCCACGGCCCTCGCTGGGATCGGGATCGAGGCGACGAGCCCGAGCGCGCGCACCGACATCCGCGCCACATACGGGGGCTTTGAGCTCGGCGTCGCAGCCTTCCTCTTCTGGTGTGCATGGCGTGAGGACTGGCATCACATCGGGCTCATCGCCGCCACCCTCTTCGTCGCCGGCTTTGGGGTCGGGAGAGCCGCAGGAGTCCTTGCTGAGGGGGGCGCGACGGCCTTCATGTGGGCGCTGTTAGCGATCGAAGTCATCTACACGGCCTTCGCCCTGTGGCGCTTGAGCCTGTTGCCAGCGGCTTGAAAGAGCGTCGAGCGCACAAGTGGGCGAGGTCAGGATAAAGTGGTGTCCCCAGGCTCGACCCGGCTCAGCAGACGTGAGTTCGCGCCCCTCTCGATATGTATGACAGCACCGAACGACGCAGGCGCCCTCGCGCCCTCGCGCTGAGCTCGACGCTCGCGCTGTTGGTGGCGAGCGCTCTCGCCGTCGAAGAGTCAGGAGCAGAGGCGCATGAGCCCGACGATGTCTACGCGAGAGAGGTCTACCCGGTCCTCGAGCGCTACTGCTTGAGTTGCCATGGGCCAGAGAAGCAGAAGTCAGACATCCGATTCGATGAGGTCGACCCAGACATGGTCAATGGGCCCGACGCGGAGATCTGGAGCTACGCGCGGGACATGCTGAACAGCGGCGACATGCCGCCGGGGCGCTCAGCCCAGCCGACCGCAGATGAGCGTCGAGTGGTGGTGTCGTGGTTGAACGCGTCACTTGAAGAGGCCGCGCGGGCGCACGAGGGGGAGCGGCGCTCAGTGCTCCGCCGGCTGAACAAGAGCCAGTACACAAACTCTCTCCAAGACCTCCTCGGGCTCTCGATCGATTTTGGGCAGGTCTTACCTGACGACAGCAAGTCGGAGATGGGCTTCACGAACAACGGCGAGGTGCTCCTCGCGAGCCCGCTACACCTCGAGTACTACCAAGAGATCGCGCGCGCAGGGCTCAACCAAGCGATCGTCATCGGTGATCGCCCAGAGCCGACGCGCTACAAGCTGGAGTTCGGGAAGGGTCGCGGCGCGGGCCTACCTTCAGCGACGACCGGCGGGTATCAGGCCGTCCCCTTGAACGTGAACGACTTCACCGTCGACATCCTCGACTCTGCCGGTGAGGCCAAGGTCGGGGCTACGCCGGAAGAGCAGGCTGAGCTAGACCGAGTGAAGCGGAAGGTGACGGTGGGCTTTAGGGGCTCCTCACAAGACCGCATCCACACAGTGGATGAGGGGGTCGTCCTTTACTCGAGCCTGCCGCACAAGGAGGTCGCGCCGGGCTCATGGCAGGGACCCTCGCCGAACATGAAGCTCGAGATGCAGCGCGTCTTCCCTGAGGAGGGAGACTTCGTGCTGCGCGTCACCGCCTCGCGCGGCTACTTGGTCAAGGAGCGCAAAGAGCTCCTCCTCAGCTTCGAAGACCCCAAGCCGCTCGCGAGCCTCTCTAACTTCCAGACCCCGGGAGAGCTCAGTGAGGCGCGAACGCTGGAGTTAGAGGCGACGCGCATCGGTCCGATGTATCGCGCCGGACCGATCTCTACAACGACAGGTGAAGAGGCTAGGGACACGATCTTTGTGGACCCTGCTGAGGCGCTCGACTTCGACGCCCTCCTTTCGGATGGCGTCACGGCGTGGGAGCAAACTGAGGGCGAGGATGGCGCGGTCATCCGCTACCGAAATGGGGTAGGTACGGTGCACCTCGCGAGGGTCATCGAGGCGCCTAGCGCGCGCACAATGGACGTCACGATCGGGAGCGATGACGCTGTCTGGGTCTGGCTCAACGGTGAGGAGGTCTTAGAGCGAGACGTTCGACGCGGAGTGGCCGCAGACCAAGACGCGCTGACCCTCTCGCTCAAGCAGGGCAGGAATGACCTGCTCATCAAGGTCGTGAACTACCTCGGTGGATTCGGCAGCTATCACCGCGTCGTCCACGATGGCACGGCTGCTGGGTCGACCCCTTATGACGTGCACACAGGCGCGAGCGCCACAGTCCTCAAGGCTGACCGCAGCGACGCGCGCCAAAACCTCACGTTCAAGGACGGAGGCCTCGTCCCGATCGACTCGACAGAGGTGAGCAATGCGCGCCTCGTCCATAACTTTGAAGAGAGCGGCTACTACCAGTTTGATCTGGTGCATCCCGCGACCCCTCCGGCAGCGATGGGGTCGATCCGTTTTAAGGTCGGCGACCTCAAGCTCGACCTGCGCCCGCAGCTCAGCGATGAGGAGGTCGAGCGCGGTCATGTGGTGACGGCGCTCGGTGGGGGCTACATGAACGCAGGTCGCCACGTCATCACTCTGGGCGGCCCCATCTTCGTCGGCTTCTCGCAGCTCATCATCACGCCCCTTGCCGGAGAACATCCCCTGGTGGCGCGCCTCGAAGCGCAGGCTGGTGAGGAGGAGTTCGATGAGCTCCCTGCTATGCGAGCCTTCATCGGGACTCGCACGGATGACGGGATGGACTACAAGACCTTTGATGAACCCCAAGAGGTCCGCGCGCGCCTAGGTGAGGCTGAGACTTACACCTTCCAAGGCCGCCTGGAGAACCTCCCGATCCCTGAGCCCGAGTCAGGCGACCTCGAGGTTCTCTCGGGGATCATGGTCTTGGGTGTATGGAACGATCACCTCGTGAAGTCGAGCAAGGAGACTGGCCCTCCGCTGCTCATCGAGGCGATGGAGTTCGAGGCCCCCTATCTTCCGAGTTGGCCGCCTGAATCTCACAAGCGGATCTTCTTCGACTCTCCGAACTCAGGGGATGAGGAGGTGTATACGCGCGAGATCGTCACCCGCTTCCTCGGTCGAGCCTTCCGCCGTCCGCTCGACGACGGGGAGGCCGATCGCTACCTGAGCTTCTGGCGGAGCGTCCGCGGAGAGTACGAGCACTACGAGCACAGCGTGCGAGAGGTCCTCGTCGCAGCGCTCTCTTCACCGAACTTCCTCTTCCTCATTGAGCCTGAGCATGGGTCGGAAGAGCAAATCTCCCAAGAGGTCCTCGCCTCGAGGCTCTCGTACTTCTTGTGGAACTCTCCTCCTGACGAAGAGCTGCGTGACCTCGCAGCGCGTGGGGCGCTTCGCACAGAGCTTGGCGTCCAAGTGACACGCTTACTCGACGATGAGCGCTCAGAGCGCTTCGTTCGCTCCTTCACCCGCGAGTGGTTGCGCCTCGACCGCCTCGAGGGGATGACGATCAACCCCAACAAGTTCCGTGACTTCACGCGCTTCGTGAAACGAGATATGGCTGAGGAGACCTATCACTTCGTGTCGCACGTGCTGCGGGAGGACATGGACCTCTTCACGCTCGTCGACGCGGACTTCACGATCCTTAACCAGAACCTCGCCGAGTTCTACGGGATCGAAGGGGTCGAGGGCGTGGAGTTTCGACCGGTGCAGGTCGCGGCAGAGCAGGGCAGGGGCGGGCTGCTCTCACACGGCGCCTTCCTCGCAGGTCATTCCGACGGAAACGAGCCCCACCCCATAAAGCGCGCCGTGTGGGTGAAGGAGAAGCTCCTCGGCCAGCCGCCCCTCCCGCCACCACCGAACGTGCCGGACATCGACCCAGAGACGCCAGGCTTCGACAAGCTGACCCTCAAAGAGCAGATCGAGCTGCACCGCGACAGCGACTCTTGTCGTGACTGTCACGCCAGCTTTGACCCTTACGGGATCGCCCTCGAGAGCTACAACGCAGTCGGACGCCTAGAGACCAAGCGAAAGGGTAAGCCAGTTGATGCAAGCACGATCCTCCCTGATGGGACAGAGATCGTCGGCCCGGACGGCCTGAGGGCCTACATCCTCCAAGACGTGCCCGACGCCTTCGCGTCTTCGGTTATCGAACACTTGTTTGCGTACGCCACAGGGCGGGATGTGGGCTACGCGGACGAAGAAGAACTGCAGAGTATTCTGGAGACGGTAAGATCAGAAGATCACCGGATCCGGTCCGTGATTGAGGCCATCGTGGCCTCACCCTCCTTCTCCCAGCGCTAACCAGAGATCAGCTCATGAGTCGAAAATCCTGGCACCTCGACCGCAGGTCTTTCCTGCGCGGCGTCGGCGTCTCATGCGCGCTGCCGTATCTCGAGGCGATGGAGCTCGACGTCAAGGCGCTCGACGCGAAGGAGCCGAAGCGCGCTTGCTTCGTCTACTTCCCGAACGGCTGCAGCCTCCCGGACGAGGACGATGAGAAGTACGCCCACTGGCGTTGGTTCCCAAAGGGCGAAGGCGCGAACTTCGAGTACACAAAGGTCCTCGAGCCTCTCGAGCCCTTCCGTGATCAGACGGCGATCTACGGCGGCTTGAGCCACCCCCGCAGCCGCGAGCTCCTCGGGCATCTCGCCGGCGACACCTGGCTCACAGGCGGCGACCTCCGCGGCGGTCACTACAAGAACAGCATCTCGGTCGACCAGCTCGCCGCGCGGCACCTTAAGAAGCACACGCGTTACCCCTCATTCATCTTCTCGACAGATGGAGGCGTCGGCTACAAGTCGCGTGTCTCGACCCTCTCCTTCGATGACAACGGTCGACCGATCCCTTCGGAGCACCGACACCGTCAGATCTTTGAGCGCTACTTCTCCGTTCAAGGGGGGGAGACGACGGCAGAGCGCCGCCGATCGATCAAAGAAGGCAAGAAGATCGTCGACCTCGTCCTCGAAGAGAGCAAGCGACTCTGGAAGCGCCTCGGCGTTCACGACAAGCGCAAGATGGACGAGTATCTCTCGTCTCTGAGCTCCGTCGAGGAGCAGGTGCAGCGCAACGAGGAGTGGCTAGACACACCGCTCAAGCCCTTCAACGCAGACCACCTCAAGCTAGATCCGAACCCGAAGGCCGACCCGAAGGCCTACGTGCGCACGATGTACGACCTCATCGTGCTCGGCTTCCAGACAGACGTCACCCGCGTCATGACATACATGCTCGCTCGCGAAGACGGCATGGGCTTCGGAGACAGCTGGCCCTCTCTCACCGTCGGAGTGAACAAGGGGCACCACACGATCAGCCACGACGCTCACGAGGGCCACTGGGATGAGTGGGGCCCTTATGACAACTGGTACGCGCAGCAGTTCGCCTACTTCATCGGTCGGATGAAGGAGACCACTGACGAGTGGGGCCCGCTCCTAGACAACACGATGACCTTGTACGGAAGCTCCTGCACTACGACGCACAACGCGCGGAACTACCCCATGGCGATTGTAGGAGGCAAGAACCTCGGCATACGCCACGGTCACTACTCGCGCTACAGCAAGGTCGGCCTGATGTCTTCAGGTGCAGACCAGCTCACAGGCGCTGTCCTCGAGAGAGCCGTCGAGAAGGTCGGCGAGGACGACCTGCCCTGCAGCAACCTCTATGTCAGCATGCTCCAAGCCCTCGGGATTGAGACCGAGAGCTTCGCTGACAGCACGGGTCCGCTCGAGGGCTTCTTCGCCTGAGCCATCCCACAGGAGGTGGCTGCGCTCTAAAATAGAGTGCATGAAAGGACTCCTCACAGCTTGCCTCCTCTCGCTTTGCACTTCCTGCGTCTCTGGACCGCAGCCGGTGTCTCTCTTCAACGGCACAGACTTGAGCGGCTGGCACGCTGATGTGCCTGCAGCCGACGGCGGGAAGGAGGTCCCGGCCTCTTTTGAGGCGCGCGACGGCTTGCTCGTCTCGAATGGCAGCCCCAACGGGCACCTCATCACGAACGAGTCCTATAGCGACTATCGCTTGACGGTGGAGTACCGCTGGGCTGGAAAGCCTGGGAACTGCGGCGTCCTCGTCCACGCCTCAAAGCCGCGCATGCTCTACAAGATGTTCCCGCAGTCCATTGAGTGTCAGATGCACGTGGGTAACGCCGGCGACTTCTGGTGCATCGGAGAAGACATCGCTGTCGAGAACATGATCCCCCGCCGCGGGCCTGAGGAGAAGTGGGGTGTAACGGAGGGCAAGAACCGCCGCATCCGCAACATGACGGACGATTCGGAGAACGAGATTGGCGAGTGGAATCAGATGGTCATCGAGTGTCTCGGTGACACCGTCACGGTTTATGTGAACGGAGACTTGGTAAACGAAGGCTTCGACTGCACAGCCACAAGCGGCCAGATCGCGATCCAGGCCGAGGGCGCGCCCTGCGAGTTCAGGAAGGTAGAGCTCGTCCAGTTAGGCGAGGCATAAGCTCGCTCAGGCCTCAGCAGGTCGCTCGATCGCTAGGCGGACGCCTAGCTCAATCGAGCCCGCGTTGACGCGGGAGTCGTAAGCGATCACCTCGACGCCCGCAGCGCGCGCCTCCTCATAGGCCGCCGCCCACTTGGGGTCGATCTCTGCAGCCGGCCCGAATGACTGTGAGTCGTCCCGAGTGACTAGGAAGAAGCAGACAGCGCGCGTCCCGCTCTCTGTGAGCTGCTGGAGCTCCTTCAGGTGCTTCAAGCCGCGCGCAGTTACGGCGTCAGGGAAGCGCGCCACCGTGTCGTCCAGATAGGTCGTCGTCTTCACTTCGACATAGCACGGGCCTTTCCCCGGGCCTTCGAGCAGGATGTCGATGCGGCTCTTCTCTCCATAGGGGACCTCGCGCCTGAGGCTCTCGTAGCCAGCGAGCTCGGGGACCTTTCCGGCGAGGATCGCCGCCTCCACCGCGCCGTTCGAGGCCATCGTGTCGACGTGCACCCAGGTGCCGTGAGCCTTGAGAGCCTCTAGAGTCCAGCGCAGTTTGCGCTTGGGGTTCTCGTTGTCCCTGATCAACGCGGGCTGCCCCTCCTCTACAACCGAGAGGAGTCGGCCAGGGTTGGGGCAATGGACAGTGAGCGTCTCCCCGTCAGAGAGCTCGACGTCAGCGAGGAAGCGCTTGTAGCGCCGCAGGAGCTTCGCGAGCTGTCTCTTGGGCTTAGGTGAGGTCATGGGCGTGAGGCTCAAGATCCTATCCGCCCTCTCGTCCCCGCAAGCTCTCGCTGTCCTCTATCCTGTGCAGATGAAGTACATCGCCCTCCTGCTCAGCCTCCTCCTCTCTGCCCCTCAGGAATCGCCTCAAGAGGCCCCCCTCGTGGCTAGCCCCACTTCATGCGGGCTGGGCGCTGCCTTCCATGCGGGCCGCCGAGCTGCGCTCGCTGAAGCTGTTGGGGAGGGCGTGCTCGTCTTCCGGGGCATGCCGAACACGCGCACCTACCGTCGCTTCCACCAAGACAAGACCTTCTGGTGGCTGACGGGGATCGAGACTCCGAACGCGGCGATCGTGATGGACACCCGCACAAAGGAAGAGGTCCTCTTCCTGCCCAAGCAGAACCTCGGGCTTGAGCGCTGGGAGGGTGAGATGTGGGACGCAGGTGATGAGTGGGTCAGCGAGGTCAGCGGCTTCACCGACGTCCGTCCGAGCACACAGATCACCTCCTTCTTGAAGGAGCGGCTAGCGGACAAGCCCACGGTGTGGATCTCTAAGGAGCCGCATGTGGAGCTGGCCGGCTGCTATGACCGCGCTGGGCCTTACGACCGCAACCGAAAGCGGGACCCCCTCGACGGGCGAGTGAGCCGCGAGCAAGCGCTCGAGGACAAGCTCATCGAGCGATATGACGTCAAGGTGAAGGACTGCCAAGGGCAGATCGCTGACCTCCGAAAGGTGAAGACCCCTGAAGAGATCGAGGCGATGCGACGAGCGAATGACATCGGCGTGACCTCGATGATCGAGGCGATGCGCGCGACCAAGCCAGGTGTGAGCGAGTGGGAGCTCGACAGTCTGATGAGCTTCGTCCAGCGTCGTATGGGCGCGGCGGGGCCGGCCTACGAGGCGATCGTCGGCGCTGGAGCTAACGCCCTCATCCTGCACTACATCTCAAATCACGAGGTCTGCAAAGACGGCGACCTCCTCTTGGTCGACTTCGCGCCAGAGGTGGACCACTACATCACGGACATCACGCGTACGTGGCCTGTGAACGGCAAGTTCACTGAGCGTCAGGCGGAGATCTACGACTGCGTCTTGGCCGCGCAGAAGGCGGCGATCGCTGCGGTCAAGCCTGGCGTCACCATCCGTGATGTGCAGAAGGCAGCCATGGATGTCATCGAAGATCACGGGATGAGAGATCTCGTACGCCACGGCTTCTTTCATTTTGTCGGGATGGAGGTGCATGACGTCGGCGGGATGCGCGGTGAGCTAGAGGCCGGCATGACGTTCACGATCGAGCCTGGGCTTTATGAACTCGAGACCTCCATCGGGATCAGGATCGAAGACGTCGTGGTCGTCACAGAGGATGGCTGCATCAACCTCTCTAAGAGCTGCCCTAGGGAGCGAGAAGAGGTCGAGGCCATCGTCGGGAGCGCCGGGATCTTGGACGCAATGGATGGTCGCTGATCTCTCCACGCTTGCACCTCGAAATCTCCGGCCACCTCGCTAGAATCCGCCCACTATGGCGACGCTCAAAGAACTCACCGACCAGCTCGAAGGACACTCCAATCGGCTGCTGCAGCTGAAGGAGTCTCTTTGACTATGAAGGCGCAGTAACCCGCTTCAAGGAGATCGAGGAGGCGCAGAGCCAGCCCGCCTTCTGGAACGACCAAGATGAGAGTCAGAAGCTGATCAATCAGCTCAAGCGGGCGAAGACGGTCATCGAGCCGATCGAGCTCGTGCAAGGCGCTCATGATGAGGCTGAGATCCTCGTTGAGATGGCAGTAGAAGAGGGCGAAGAGGCTGTCCTCGAAGACATGGAGGCCATCGTCGAGACCTCGAAGAAGGGGATCGACGCGCTCGAGTTTCGCGTCATGCTCGGCGGACCCCAAGACGGCTGTAACGCCTACCTGCAGATCTCAGCCGGCGCGGGCGGCGTCGACTCTTGCGACTGGGCGGGGATGCTCCTGCGGATGTTCACGCGCTGGGCGGAGTCTAAGGGCCACGAGGCCAACCTCATCGACAGGGTGGAAGAGACCGAGGGAGGGATCCGCTCGGCGACCCTCTACGTGAAGGGGTCCTTCGCCTTCGGCCACCTGAAGGCGGAGCTTGGGGTCCATCGACTGGTTCGGATCAGCCCCTTTGACTCACAGGCTCGGCGCCACACCGCCTTCGCCTCTGTGGACGTCTCGCCTGAGGTAGAGGACGACCTCGACATCGACATCCCGGAGTCGGAGGTCAAGGTTGACACCATGCGCGCCGGCGGCGCAGGTGGGCAGCACGTCAACAAGACAGAGTCTGCTGTGCGCTTGACGCACATGCCGACTGGGATTGTGATCCGCTGCCAGAACGAGCGATCTCAACACAAGAACCGCGCCCTGGCATGGAAGCTCCTGCAGGCGAAGGTGCTGCAGATGCGCCTAGCGGAGCGCGATCAAGAGATGTCTAAGATGTACGGCGCGAAGGGGGAGATCGCCTTCGGGAGTCAGATCCGCTCGTATGTTCTGCATCCCTACCAGATGGTTAAGGACCACCGCACGAACGTGGAGAAGGGCAACGTGCAGGCTGTCTTAGACGGTGACCTCGACGAATTCATCGAGACCTATCTGCGCACGAAGGGCGCGCAGACGGAGTAGCTCAGTTTCCCGCGTAGCCGAGGGCGGCTAAGTGGCCTGCTTCGTCGCGTCTCGTAGCGCTCCTTCCAGAGGCCTTGGCTGCGTGCATGCGGAGCTTGGCGCGCCACTGGGCCAGCGAGTCTGCGCGCGCTGCATAGATATCGCGCTCTTCACCAGGGTCAGCTGTCAGGTCAAAGCAGGTGAAGCTGTCGGCGGCAGGATCAAAGATGAGCTTGGTCTCCTCGTCTCGGAGGCAGAGGAGGTCACGCGGGGCCTCGGGCTTGTGGGTCTCCGCGAAGAGGGTGCGGGACCGAGTCTTCGAGACGAGGGACGCGCCCCGCATTCCACTCCAGGGTGCGACGTCGGCCAGCTCGAGGATGGTGGGGGCGAGGTCGATGTGTGTTACGAGCTTTTGAGCGCTCCTCTTGAGGGCATACTCGGCCCGCTTCGTTGTCGGGCGGATCACGAGAGGCACGTGCAAGACCTCGTCATAGAGAGTGTTCACGTGCCCGATCTGTCCGTGCTCTCCGAGGGCTTCTCCGTGGTCTGAGGTCACAATGACGAGGGTCTCATCGGCTACACCGCGCCGCTCTAGGTCGCGCATGAGGTCTCCGATAGCGCGGTCAACGGCCTCGACCTCGAGGTCGTAGCGACGACGGATCTCGTCGAGCTCCGGCGCATCGTTCAGCCAGACGCTGAGCTCGACTGGTTCACCGGTAGCTTTGAAGGTGAACGAGAGCTCAGTGTTCGCTCTCAGCGGCGCCCCCTCCTCGAATCTAATCGGAAGCAAGGTGCCCATTGAAGACGCCTTGACCTCGCGAGCCTTGAAGGGGAAGTGAGAGGTGAAGCGGATCGTGTGCTCGCCAGGTGAGAGGTTGAGGGTCCGCTTCCACCAGCTCATCTCTGAGGTCGTGGCGCTGCCAGCAGGTTCTCCGTTGATCCACACGTGTGCTGTGTGTCCGGCAGTGCCTTGGCAGTTATAGGGCTCGTGGGGGTCTGAGAAGTGCGCGAAGAGGAAGAAGGGCTTGGAGTCATCGCGCCCATCAAGGAGCCGCGTGACACGCGGCAGGACCTCGTGCCCGCGCTCAACAGGGCGGCGCCCTGTGTCGTAGAGATGGAAGCCTCGGTCGACGCCGCAGCCGGCAACAACTGGCCACAAGGTCGCGAGGCTCACTGCCGCGAGAGCCTCATAGCCGCGTAGTGCGAGGTGGTGGCCTAAGAGGGGGAGCTCGCGCTCGACAGTCTGACCGTTGGTGAGGACCAAGCTCTCTGAGGGGAGGAGTGAGGAGAAGAGCGAGGCATGCGCAGGCAGGGTCATCGGGGCGTGCGCGAAGGCCTGCTCAAACAAGACGCCGTCCTGCGCTAAGGCGTCAATGTTTGGCGTGATCCCACGGCCTATGGCGTCTGCGCGGAGAGTGTCGACCACCACCAAGAGGACGTTCTCTCTGCGGCGGTCCTCCTCGCGCTTCGTGGGCAGGCCTACGAGGACGAGAGTGAGGGCAGAGAAGGTGAGGACTGCGAGGGGCGCGCGCATGAGCTTCTAGAGCGCAAAGAGGCGCTCCAGGCCCACTTATCGACCTATAGGCACCCAGAGCTTCAGTGTTCTGGGGCTCCGGATGCGGCCTTGGCACCACAAAGGGTGCGAGCAGGCTCAATCCCCCGTGCCGGTGTATCCAAAGGCCTCTAACTGCTCTAGGAAGAGGCGGTTGGCGTCATCAGCGCTGCCCTCAGGGAGAGTGAAGGGGCGGTCCTCGAGGATGCTCAGCATGGCCTCTCTGAAGGCTTCACAGCGCTCTGGGAACTCCTCAGCAAGATCGCGGAGCTCTCCTGGGTCGCTCTGCAGGTCGTAGAGCTCTTCTGCCCCGCCGGGGATGTGGTACCAGCGATAGCGGTCGTCGGAGATCGCGAAGCGCAGCTCCGCCCCCCAGCGGGTGGGGCGGACAGAGCGCTGCGAGAGGGCGAAGGGTCGATCGAAGTCGGGGTTGAGGACGTCGAGACCTGCGGCCTGTGAGAAGAACTCTGATGAGGCGCCGAGGTTCAGGCGGGCGAGCATCGTCGGAAAGACATCGACGAGGCTCATCGTCTGGGAGATCTTCCGCGGCTGCTCTATGGCATCGCCAGGGAAGCGGATGATGAGCGGCACATGGACGTTCTCACGTGTGATCGTTCCGTGCTCTAGCCAGGCGTGCTGACCGAGGGACTGACCGTGGTCTGAGGTGAAGCAGAACACAGAGTCATCCCACCGACCGAGCTCGTGCAAGGCTTCCTTGAGCGTCGCGACAGCCTCGTCCGTGGCGAGGACGTCGGCGTCGTAGCGATCGTAGAGGTCGCGGACTAACTCGACGTTGACCTCCATCCGTTCGGAGTCGCTCTCGAGCGGCACACGCTTGGCGAAGCCTGCGTCTAAGAGTCGACGAAGCTGGACCGCGTCTAGCTCTTGGAGCTCTGCGATATCTACCTCACGCTCTGCGAGGAGCGCGTCGAGTGCAGCGTCTGCTTGGAAGACCTCGTGCTCTGGAGCCGGGATGTTGGGTTCGTGTGGGTCCCAGATGTGAACCCAGAGGAAGAGGGGCTTGCCCTCGGGCGCCTCCTCGCGCAACCACTCCACCGCACGAGCCACAGTGTCAGCTGCTGGCCGAGAGCGGTCCTCGAAGGTGCGAGCGCTCTTAGCTGGGTGTTCGTCAAAGTGATCGAAGCCGGCGTGAATCCCTGTGGGTTTCGTGACCGTAGGTCCCGAGACGAACGCGGCTGTCACGTATCCCTCGCGGGCGAGGACAGCGGAGATCGGCTGGCGCCCGCTCGAAGGAGAGTAGGGCGTCGTGACCGCCCCTGTGTTCGCGACGTAGCCGTGCTGGTGCGGCCACAGTCCAGTAAAGAGAGAGAGGTGGCAGGGCAGGGTGGTCGCCATCGGCGCGATGCAGCGCTCGAACAGGAGGCTCTCTTCGCTGAGGGCGTCTAGAGTCGGCGAGGTCTCGCGGAAGTAGCCGTAGCATCCGAGGTGGTCTGCGCGCAGGGTGTCGACCGTGACGAGGATGATGTCTGGCTGCCCAGGGATCTGGCCGACCTCCAGCTCCGACCCCCCGCATGAGGCGGCGAGCAGGGCGAGGGCGAGCGGGAGTCTCTGGAGCGGGTTCATCTGGCACATCTCATGATGATCTTCGGTGCAGGAGTCTAGCGTCTCAAGATTGCACGCCGATCCGATGCTCTTGGAACCGAATACGAGAGACATGAGCGAATTGAGAGCACACCCCCACTTCAACGACCAAGGAACCCTCGACTGGCACACCAAGTGGGGCGCAGCCCACGCGGCGGCCGCTGAGGGGGGGAAGAAGATCTTCATCGAGTTTGGGCGGGAGTTGTGAGGCCAGTGCAGGAGCCTCGTCGAGGCTCTCATCCCACGCCCAGATATCGGACCTGTCCTCCAGGAGGGCTTTGTCGCGCTCGCGGCGGACTGCGATGACCCCGAGGAGGAGGTCGTCGACCTCGCCCGTAAGCTCGAGGACGCCTACATGCTGCCCTTCGTGATCGTGGCAGACTCCAGCGGCCAGTTCCTCGGAGGGGCCAGCGGGATGCAGACGCCGGAGAGCTTGCTGGCCCTCCTCGGCGCTGACGGCTGAGCGCTCGGATTCCCTGAGACAGAGATCGAGGGGCGCGCCGCTGCCCGGTACACTCGCCCCCTTCCTCGGGGCCGGCGGGGTCAACGGGGAGCGTTCCACAGGTTTCTTCGAGCCCGGGTGGGCTGTTGAACATGCAGAGAATTCAGCGCGCGCTGATCAGCGTCAGCGACAAGACAGGGATCACGGCCTTGGCCCAGTCCCTCCACGAGCTCGGGGTCGAGCTCCTCTCCACGGGCGGAACACACAAGGCGATCGCTGAGGCGGGCGTCCCTGTGCGTGAGGTGTCTGAGCACACTGGCTTCCCCGAGATGATGAATGGGCGGGTGAAAACCCTGCACCCGAAGGTCCATGGCGGCATCCTCGCGCTACGCGATGAGGCGTCGCACGTCGAGGCGATGGAGGCCCACGACATCGGCGGGATCGACCTCGTCGTCGTGAACCTCTATCCCTTTGAAGAGACCGTCGCGAGGGAGGGCGTGACGCGGCCTGAGGCGGTCGAGCAGATCGACATCGGCGGTCCGAGCATGGTCCGGTCCGCCGCTAAGAACCATCGTCACGTCGCGATCCTCACAGACCCGGCCGACTATGGCCGCGCTGTCGAAGAGATGCAGTCGCAGGAGGGCGTCATCAGTGAAGAGTTCCGACGCGAGCTCGCGGCGAAGGCCTTTGCGTTGACCGCGCGCTATGACACGGCGATCTCAGGTTGGCTTCACAGCCAAGAGGTCGCGGAGAAACGCACCGAGTCACGTTGGCCCTCGAGCTACGCGACGGCAGGGCTCAAGCAGATGGAGCTTCGCTATGGCGAGAACCCGCACCAGACTGCGGCGTTCTACACGACGGGCGACACTGGAGAGCCGAGCGCGGCGAACGCGGAGGTCCTCAACGGGAAGGCGCTCAGCTACAACAACTTCGTCGACCTCGACGCAGCCCACAACCTCGCGAAGGAGTTCAGCGAGCCCTTCGTCGCTGTGACCAAGCACAACAACCCTTGCGGGGCAGCGGTCGCGGACACCATCGCCGAGGCGCTGGAGGCGGCTTGGGCCGGTGACCCGCTCTCAGCCTTCGGCTCGGTCTTAGCCTTCACTCGGCCGGTCGACATGGCCTCGGCCACCTTCCTTGTGGACGGCAATCGCTTCGTGGAGGCGATCATCGCCCCCTCCTTTGATGAGGACGCCTTCGAGCTGCTCACCACGAAGCCCAAGTGGTGCAAGAGCGTCAGGCTCTTAGCCTGCGGCCCCTATGGCCCCAGCTCGCGCTCATGCGAAGACGTCGAGTTTAAGAAGCTCGCTGGCGGCTTCTTGCTGCAGGACCGTGACCTCGCGATCTCTGGAGAGTGGACGGTCGCGACCGAGAAGAAGCCGACTCCTGCGGAAGAGGAGTCACTTCGCTTCGCTGAGAAGGTCGGCAAGCACGTGAAGTCCAACTCGATCGTCTTCTGCAAGGGGACAAGGGTCATGGGTGTGGGCGCTGGTCAGATGAGCAGGGTGGACTCTGTGCACCTCGCCGCTCGAAAGGCTGGTGATGAAGCACAAGGTTGCGTGCTGGCATCGGACGCCTTCTTCCCCTTCCCTGACGGGGTGGAAGCTGCGATCGAGGCCGGCGCGACGGCGATCCTTCAGCCCGGAGGTAGCGTGCGAGATGACGAGGTCGTCGCAGCTTGTGACCGGTTGGGGGCGACGATGGTCTTCACTGGCCAGCGGCACTTCCGTCACTGAGTTGCGCCCTTGATCGTCATCATCGTCGAGTATGTCGAGGCGATGAGACGAGGGCGAAAGTCCTTCTACAGCGAAGTCTGTATCTATTTGCAACAGCTCAGCGTGCGGAGGCCGTAGCCACGATGGGCTCAGTCGGCTGAGGAGTGAGGGAGGCGAAGCCTTCGACCTCGAGCCAGTCATAGATCTCATCTAGGGGCACGGCGAGGCCCATGTGGGGGATGACCGTGGGTCGCAAAGTGCCGTGGGTGTAGATCTTGGAGAAGATCCCGATGAGCTCGTCAGTGCTCGCGTGGAAGATCCCGCCGCCGGAGTTTCCGATGTAGGTAGGCGCGCTGATCATCCAGTGGTTGGTGCCATCCACCTCGTGATGAGGGTCACTGAGCTGACCATGAGTAGGGATCGGGTCGTTGCCCAGGGGGCAGCCGACAGCGTAGATCGGCTCGAAGACCTCGATCTCGCGGAGTCGCTCGCGGGAGGCGAGGCGAGCCTGAGGGAGGCGAGCGTTGGTGGAGGTGATCTCTAGGAGTGCGATGTCCATGCCTGCGTCTTTGCAGAGGAGACGCGCACGCTCTTCACGAGCGCTTCCGTCCTCGCTGTAGATCATCACTGGGATCAAGGCGTCTTCGCCGAGCCCGAGGCGGATGTCTCTCACCACGTGCCAGGCTGTCAGCGCGCGGGTCCGCCAGCCATCTTGGGTGAGCTCCCCAGGCAAGAGCACTGCGCTCCCGATCGTGCCTCCGCCGGTGAGCTGCACTGCAGGGCCCAAGAGATTGTCCCAGCGCGCAGCCTCGTCCTGAGACGCGATGGAGGAGGCAGCCTCGCTCAACATCGCGAGGGAGTCTTTGTTGGACTCGAAGCGCAGCTGGAGGTCGGCCATCACGCTGTCCGTCGCGTCCAAGCGCTCCTCATGTTCTCTGAGGGTCGCACGGAGCCTAGCCTCGAGCTCCTCCCCTCCGCTCGCATCAGGGCCTCGATCAGCGAGCGCGCTCTGAAGCTCGATCTTCAGGAGTCGGTTGGAGCTGCGCGTGGCAGCGGCGAAGGCGTCGAAGTCGGCGCGCCACTGATCGAGGTCGCCTAGCTTTCCGCGCAGCTCTGTGAGCTCTTCGGTCTGCGCCTTGAGCTGTGCGCGCGCCTGCGAGCGGCGCTCACGCTCAAGCTGCGCGCTCTCACGTGCCCAAGCGTCCGTAGTCTCCAGAGCGCGCAGGCGCCCTGAAGTCATCCAGGCCTGATGGGCTTGCGCGGCGCCTAAGAGGGCTAAGAGCGCGATGATCCATTGTGAGCTTCGCATGGGGACGTCGAGGGGCTGGGTAGGCCTCCCCGGTACCCAACCTCTTCGGAATGCGAACTCGAAGAAATGGAGCACTCCTTGGATTTTCCGAAGGCATCTCAGGCTGGGCAGGGCCGTCAGCGCTCAGCCTCTCGAGGCTGTAGGGTGAGCCCCCTAGGCGCTTGCACGGCAGACGAGGAGCTCAGAGCCCACGAAAAACCCCGTCAGAACAGGCTTATAGAGCGTTCACCGGATCTGAACGCAGGATCTGGGGGGTAGGGGGGCGAGCCTTAAGGCGGGCTGGCTTAGAATGCGTGGTCCATGGAGCCCAAAGAGGGGCCCACCACCCACCACGAGCTGAACGTAATGGCCACCAGCAGCATCCCCGAAGTCATCGAAGACCTCCGCGCAGGGAAGATGATCATCCTCGTGGACGACCCCGGTCGCGAGAACGAGGGCGACCTGGCGATGCTCGCAGAGCACGTCACCCCTGAAGCGATCAACTTCATGGTCCGTGAAGGGCGCGGCCTCGTGTGCATGCCCCTCGAGGACAAGATCTGTGACCAGCTCGAGCTGGAGCCTCAGGCCTCCGTGAACACGAGCAGTATGGGGACGGGGTTCACCGTCTCTATTGAGGCTGCAACAGGAGTCACTACAGGGATCAGCGCCGCTGACCGAGCGCACACGATCCTGACCGCAGCGCGCAGGAACGCTGTCCCAGAAGACTTGGCCCGCCCCGGCCACATCTTCCCGCTGCGGGCCAAAGATGGCGGCGTCTTGGTCCGTGGTGGTCAAACAGAAGGCATTGTCGACTTAGCACACCTCTCTGGTGCACGCGGCGCTGGCGTGATCTGCGAGATCATGAACGACGACGGGACGATGGCGCGCATGCCAGAGCTCGAGGCCTTTGCGGAGAAGCACGACCTCAAGATCTGCACGATCGCAGACCTCATCGCATACAGGCGCATCAATGAACGCCTGATCGAGCCCGTGGAGTTGGACCTCCCCATGCCCACCCCTTTTGGCTCATTCAGGGCGCACCTCTTCCGTTCGAAGATCGACGGGAAGGAGCACATGGCGCTGACCAGAGGCATGCAGAGTGCTGGTCCAGATGGGCCTAACCTAGCTTGTGAGGAGCCCGTCTTCGTGCGGGTGCACTCTGAGTGCCTGACCGGCGACGTCTTTCACTCGCTGCGCTGCGACTGCGGCGAGCAGCTTGATCAGGCGCTCGAGATCCTCGGCGGGAAGGAGCACGCTTGCCTGGTTTACATGCGCCAAGAGGGCCGCGGGATCGGCCTAGCCAACAAGCTGAAGGCCTACAGCCTTCAAGATCAGGGCTTGGATACGGTCGAGGCGAACCAGGCCTTGGGCTTCGCTCCGGACCTCAGGGAGTACGGTCTAGGGGCCCAAATCCTCCATTACCTAGGGGTCCGCCACATGCGGCTCCTGACAAACAACCCCAAGAAGATCGCCGGTCTAGGGGGCTACGGGCTGGATATCGTCGACCAACTCTCACTAGTGGCCGACCCCAACCCTAAGAACCTCAAGTACTTGCGCACAAAGCGCGATAAGCTTGGACATGCCTTCGAGGGCCTCGAGGGATCGTCAGGCGAGCGGGAATAGAGTCCTGCCTGCGGCGTCTATGGGCCTCGTTATGGGAGCCCTTGCGATGACCACCAACTCCAACGACAGCCACGAGGAGCGGACCTCGCGGTCTGCCCAGGCGCGTGAGGACGCGCTCCTCGTGGAGGAGACCCTCGCGGGGAACCAGCTCTCCTTCCAGCTCCTAGTCGAGCGCTACCAAGAGCGGCTCTTCGCCCTCGCCCGCCACTACACGAAGAACCCCGTCGAGATCGAGGACGTGGTGCAGGAGTCCTTCCTCAAGGCCTTCCGCCGGCTCGACACATTCCATCATCAGTCCAGCTTCTACACCTGGATCTACCGGATCGCGACGAACACGATCCTCGACTTTCTCAAGCGCCGAGGCCGCTCACCCATTCAGAGCGTCGAAGACCCTGAGGTCTTAGCACGCCCTGAGCCCACTGACGGCTTCGCGCCGAACGTGAACATCGAGCGCGAAGAGATCGCCGAGGTGACGCACAAGGTGCTGGCCGAGCTCCCGGACATCTTCCGCACCGTGCTCGTCATGCGCGAGTTCGAGGAGCGCTCCTATCAGGAGATCGCCGACGTGCTCGGTATCTCGATCGGGACCGTCGAGTCTCGCCTGTTCCGCGCGCGAGCCCGCTTCAGAGAGCGCTTGACGAAGGACTTCCCTGAATTCAGCCCTGGAGGCGACGCCTAGGGGCATCACATCCCAAGGAGACCCAGAACTCTTAGGGGACACACCATGAAGAACTCGAATGATTTCACCTGCGACGAAGCGCGAGCGCTCGTGCCGGCCTACCTAGACGGTGAGCTCTCGGCTGATCGGGCCAGCCCGCTACGTCAGCATTTGATGGAATGCGCGGACTGTCGCACGAAGACTCAAGCACACAAGGCTCAGCGGCACTGGTTCGTCCCGACCCCTGAGGTCAGCGTCCCTGACGGCTTCGCTGCTCGGGTCGCGCGCCGCGCCTTCCAAGGAGACACCGGCGAGGCGCCGGTCACGGCCGAGCCCCTCGCGCCGATCCTGCCCTTCGTCTTGAGGATGACCGCTGCGGCAGCAGCCCTGCTCTTGGTGCTCTCTGGTGTGATCCGTGCAGTGGATGTCCCTACGGGTGGCCAACTGCGCGCGGATGACGGAGCCACGATGAGCCTCGAGGAGGCCCTCAACAGGCTCGAGGCCATGGACAACGGAGAGGGGCGACCCTCTGAAGGGCTCGACCGGTGAGCGGACCGCGCGCCTGGATCACGCTCTTGGCTGGCACCTCATTCCTCGCTGGCCTCGCAGCAGGGCTCTTGCTCTCTGCCCTCAGGGTTGAAGAGCCGGCCGCTTCCGGCGACTTCGGGGGCTACCGCAAGCGCCTCGTTGAGCAGTTCGAGCTCGACCCCGAGCGCGCAGAGCTCCTGGGCGTGGTCTTGGTGAACTATGAGCAAGACCTCGCGCGAGTGAGAGACCAGCAGACGGCGCGCTCAATGGAGAACATGGAGCCCGAGCTGCTCGAGCTGGGGAGCCGCTACTGGTCGCTGATCCGAGAACGTGTGATTCCTCCCGCCTCGCGCAGTGAATTTGATCGCTTCGCAGAGCAAAATCTCGTGATGCTCAAGACGGAAAGAGAGGTCTAGATGGCCAAGGCATGCGGACTCAGAATCGGCCCGAGGGGCTATGAGCTCGTGCTCCTAGATGGGAGCGCGAAGAAGCACAAGGTCGTAGCCTCGGAGGCGGGAGAGCTCTCCCTCGCTGACCCGGACGGCGCGGCAGAGGTCTTGAGAGACCTCGCTTCACGTCACGACATCCCGAAGGACGGGCTACGTGTCGTGGTGGAGGGTGGACTCGCGGCCTTCCGGAGACTCAACCTGCCGATCAATGACGACGACAAGATCGAGAAGGTCGTCAAGTTTGAGGTCGAGAGCGAGCTCCCTCAGTTCAACATCGACGACGTTGTCGTCGACTGGCACCGCCTAAGCTCTACTAAGGACTCGTGCTCGCTGCTCACGACGATCGTCCCGAAGGCAGACCTGCAGGCGATCTTAGACCTCTGCGAGAAGGGAGGGGTCGAACCCATCGAGGTAGATGCTGATAACGGCTCGATCGTAAACGCAGCGACCGCTGCCGGAGCCCTCACGCCCGAGAGCGCGAGCCTGGTCGTTTTCGTAGGGGAAGACAGCTCATCCATCGCCGTCTTAGACGGCGGCGAGCTTCGCGAGCTGCGCTCTATCAAGCAGGGCGCCATGACTCACATCGCCCCCGCAGCGCCTACCGAAGAGGAGGAGGCCGCAGCTCCTGACGGTGAGGTGGAGTTGCTCGAGGACGAAGACGTCTTCGATGAGCCCGCCGACGAAGGCGGCTTCGAGGCGGCGCGGGCACAAGTGCTCGCGAGGATGCAGCGAGAGCTCGCGCGCTCCATCTCAGGCGCTCGCACGCTCCATCCCCTCGACCGAGTCATCGTCGCCGGCTATGACATGCCCGGGCTGATCGGCTCGGAGATCTTGGACGTCCCGGTCGTGCCCATCGAGGGCCTCCCTGACACCGCTGCCTGCGCGAGCCGCTGCGCTGCCGCCTATGGAGCAGCTGTGAGCCAGCTCGGCGGCGGCATCGTGAGCCAGAGCCTCCGGAGAGAGGAGCTGCGATTCACAGGCACGATGGAGAGACTTGAGCTGCCCCTCGCGGTCGCATCACTTCTCTTGCTGACGTTCCTGGGCGTCTGGAATATCGGCCTCGACAAGGAGTACAAGAAGATCAACACCGCCGTTAGCTACTGGAGAGACGCGGCGGTGAGCTTCATGATTCCGCCGAACATGGAGGACGCGGGGAACCTGAACCCGCCGCCCGACTGGATGGCGAAGTACGTGAAGAACTTCACGGGTCGCACCCCAGAGAATGAGTTCCGGACGGACCCCGAGCTCTCGAGCTACGGGCAGATGGACTATCTAGAGAGCCGTTTGAAGGGCATGGTCGCGGGCCTCGAGAAAGAGCTCGGGCAGGGCGGCGACTTCGTTCAGCCGCAGTCGGCGCTGAAAGGGGCCACCTACGTCCTCGACGTCTTAGATGACACGAAGTCGGCCGGCGCGCGCCCCTCGATCCGCTCCCTCAAGTCGACCTACAACCGAGGCAACAGCACGACCCCTGACAGCGTGGTCGTGATCATGGATATCACCTTCTTCGCGGAGGACGCCGCGACCGGGACGGAGCACTTTGAGGCCTTCAGGGGCGCGATCGAAGAGCAGCCCTGGCATCTAGACTTCAACCCCGCGCGGACTGACCCGCTCGAGAACGGTGAGGGCATCATCGTCGAACGCATCACGATCAAGATGGACGTCTCCAAGACAGAGGAGGCCGCCTCATGAGCTTCTTCAAAGACCTCACCCTAGAGCGCGTCTTCATCATCCTCTCGCTCCTCGGCTCTGTCGGCCTCCTCTACTCAGGCTTTGAGACCAGCGGGAAGCTGGAAGAGCTCAAGACGCACTGGGAAGACGAGCGTGGCCCGCAGGGCGTCAAGGTGATGGCGAACAACATGCAGGAGCTCTCTCGCAAGTACTCGGCTCTCTACAAGGCCAAGATGGGCGAGGGTTTCTTGGGGCAGGAGAACGTCGAGTCTTACATCCGGCGCTGCGCTGCCGCGAAGAACGCGGAGATCGGTCAGATCTCCACCTCGCACAACGAGAACGAGATCGACCGAAAGGCTGGGATCGTTGATCACATCTACACGATCAAAACCTACTCCAGCGACACGACGCTCGGCAGACGGAACATCGTGACCTTCCTGCGTGAGCTCGAGCTGAAGAGTCAGCAGATCCGCGTGACGAACTTGAACCTGCGCCTCTCCAGTAAAGGCGGTCGGGTTCAGCCTCACGAGATCCCGCCTGACGCTTGGCTCTTCGACGCGGTGTGCACGTCCCGCGTGAAGCAGGACGCCTGATCCCGGGAGCCCTATAGGGCTGCGGCGGACTCTGCCTGCTTGAGCGAGAGGTGGTGCTCCTGCACGCTCTTGACCTCGAACTCACCGCGGTGCATCGCCACGAGGGCGTGGACGACAGCTGAGATCCCTGCGCGCGTGGTCACACAAGGGACGCCAGCGGTCACAGCTGCGGCGCGGATCTCAGAGTCATCTACACGCTGCTGCTTACCGTAGGGGGTGTTGAGGACGAGGTCGATCTCGCGGTTCTTGATCAGGTCGACGACGTGGGGGCGGCCCTCGTGGACCTTGTTCACGCGCTCGACCTCGATGCCCGCGGTCTTGAGCGTGCGCCAAGTCCCGTCTGTTCCGATGAGGGTGTAGCCGAGGGCGGCGAGCTCACGTGCGTCCGCGACGATCGAGCGCTTGTCTGTGTTCTTGACCGAGATGAAGACCCTGCCGGACTTCGGGAGCTTGAGCCCAGCGGCGAGGTAAGACTTCTCGAACGCGACGCCGAGGTCCTTGTCGATGCCCATGACCTCTCCGGTCGAGCGCATCTCCGGTGAGAGGAGGATGTCGACGCCGGGAAAGCGGTTGAAGGGGAAGACGGGCGTCTTCACCGAGAAATACTCAGGGACGATCTCAGAAGTGAAGCCGAGCTCCTCGAGGCTGATTCCCGTCATGACCTTGGCGGCGAGCTTAGCGAGCGGGACGCCGATCGCCTTGGAGACGAAGGGCACCGTGCGGGAGGCGCGCGGGTTGATCTCGATGACGTAGAGGCGGTCATCCTTCACAGCGAACTGGACGTTCATCAGGCCGATCACGCCGAGACTGAGCGCGGCGGACTTCGTCGCGCGGGTGATCTCTTCGATCATGTCACGCGAGAGGGTGTGGGGGGGCAGCACGCAGGAAGAGTCGCCAGAGTGGATACCGGCCTCTTCGATGTGCTCCATGATCCCACCGATGACGACGGTCTCGCCGTCAGAGATGGCGTCCACGTCGACCTCGATCGCGGCCTCGAGGAACTTGTCGATGAGGATCGGCTTGTCAGGAGAGGCCTGGACAGCTGTCTTCATGTAGCGCTCGAGCTCATCGTCGGAGTAGACAATCTCCATCGCGCGACCGCCGAGCACGTATGAGGGGCGGACCAAGACTGGATATGAGATGCGTCGGGCGATCTCGAAGGCCTCTTGCTCGTCCTTCGCGATCCCGTTCGGGGGCTGGCGGAGCCCCTCCTTGTCGCAGAACTCCGCGAAGCGCTCGCGGTCCTCAGCGAGATCGATGGAGTCTACCGAGGTGCCGATCAGCGGCGCGCCGGCGCGCTCGAGGTCCGCGGCGAGGTTGAGCGGCGTCTGACCGCCAAACTGGACGATGATGCCCTCCGGCTCAGTGGCGCGGACGATATTGAGCACGTCCTCGTGCGTAAGCGGCTCGAAGAAGAGGTGGTCTGAGGTGTCGTAGTCGGTGGAGACCGTCTCAGGGTTCGAGTTGACCATGATCGCCTCGCGCCCGATCTCTTGGGCCGCGAAGGCGGCGTGCACGCAGCAGTAGTCGAACTCGATGCCTTGGCCGATGCGGTTCGGGCCGCCGCCCAAGATCATGATCTTACGCGCGTCACTGTGAGGGACCTCAGTCTCCTCGCCCCAGGTCGAGTAGTAGTAAGGGGTGACGGCGACGAACTCTCCAGCGCAGGTGTCGACGAGCTGGTAGACGGGCTGAATGCCGTGCTCGTCGCGCATCGCGGAGATCTCTGACGCCTTGAGCCCGACCGCTTGTGCCAGCTGCGTGTCGGAGTAGCCGAGGGTCTTCGCCTCTTTGAGCAGCGCCGGGTCGAGCTCCGCACCGGAGATCTTGAGCTCGAACTCAACGAGCTCCTGCATGTTCTGAAGGAACCAAGGATCGATCTTGGTCGCGTCGTGGACCTCCTCAACTGACCAGCCCGTGCGCAGCGCCGCGCGGACGGCGACGAGCCGCTCGCAGTTAGGGACGCGCAGCTTGTTCGTGAGGGACTCCCTGCCGAGCTCCGAGGCGGGGATGACCTCCCGCTCCTCTAAGCCGAAGCCGGAGAGCCCCGTCTCGAGGCCACGGAGCGCCTTCTGCAGAGACTCTTTGAAGGTGCGCCCGATCGCCATCGTCTCTCCGACGCTCTTCATCGAGGTCGTGAGCGTGGGGTCGGCGCCCTCAAACTTCTCGAAGGCGAAGCGTGGGATCTTGGTGACGCAGTAGTCGATAGAGGGCTCGAAGCAGGCCGGCGTCTCTTGGGTGATGTCGTTCTGGAGCTCGTCGAGGCTGTAGCCGCAGGCGAGCTTGGCCGCGAACTTGGCGATGGGGAAGCCCGTGGCCTTGGAGGCGAGCGCGCTCGAGCGAGAGACCCGCGGGTTCATCTCGATCACGACCACGCGCCCGTCCTCAGGGTTGATCGCGAACTGGCAGTTCGAGCCGCCGCACTCGACCCCGATCTCGCGCATGATCGCGAGGGAGGCGTTGCGCAGGTTCTGGTACTCGCGGTCAGTGAGGGTCTGCGCCGGCGCGACCGTGATGGAGTCGCCGGTGTGGACCCCCATGGCGTCGAGGTTCTCGATCGCGCAGATGATGACGACGTTGTCGTTCGAGTCTCGCATCACCTCCATCTCGTACTCCTTCCAACCTAAGAGGCTCTCTTCGATGAGGACCTCAGTGTTGAAGGAGGCGTCGAGGCCGCGGGCGACGATCGCTTCGAACTCTTCGACGTTATAGGCGATGCCACCGCCTGTGCCGCCGAGCGTGAAGCCAGGGCGAATGACGCAGGGGAGGCCGATCTCGGACAAGACGCGGCGCGCGTCTTCGAGAGAGTGCGCGACCCCTGAGCGAGCACACTCGAGGCCGCAGTCGATCATCGCCTTGCGGAAGAGGTCGCGGTCCTCTGCCTTTCGGATGACGTGAGAGTCTGCTCCGATCATCTCGACGCCGAGCTCGTCGAGGACGCCAGAGTCATAGAGCTCCAGCGCGCAGTTGAGCCCAGTCTGACCACCGAGGGTCGGCAGCAGCGCGCTAGGTCGCTCTTTGCGCAAGACCTTCGTGACCGCCTCGGCCGTGATCGGCTCGATGTAGGTCGCGTCCGCCGTCTCAGGATCAGTCATGATCGTGGCGGGGTTCGAGTTGACCAAGATCACTCGATACCCCTCCTGGCGGAGGGCCTTGCACGCTTGCGTGCCGGAATAGTCAAACTCGCAGGCTTGGCCGATGACGATCGGCCCGCTGCCAATGATGAGAATCGACTCTAAGTCGTCGCGGCGGGGCATAGACGGTGTGCGGTGGTTGCCGTCGCGATGGGGGAGGCCACTAAATGCGGCTTCCTCGCCGTCGCAAACTGGACCATTAGAGCATTCCGAAGCCGCCGGGTCGACGTTTGCCTAGGACTACTCGGAGGCTCAATCTTCGATGCGCTCGAGGAAGGGCGGCCGGTTGCCGTAGTCCACGATGTAGGGCTTCCGCAGCTTCCCTATTGGGTCGTCAGGGCGGTAGGCGTCGAAGCCCCAGCGGACCCTTGAGAGGTACCTGTGAACGGGACTCTCAGAGATGAGGACGTCTCCGTCCTCCACGACGCTCCTGAACTCACGCCTCCAGGCAGTGTGGGGGTCTCTAGAGCGGACGTTATGGATTGAACCTAGGCCGAGAATGAGCTGGCCGATGATGATGAGGGTCGCGGCGCCCTTGTTGGCTGAGATGCCTCTCGAGAGGAAGTCGCCGATCGCGAAAGCGGCCACTGGGGCTAGGCAGAGGCCTGAGGCGCCGGGGAAGAAGAGCGAGACCGCCCCACCTACGACCCAGAGCCTGAGCCAGGTCGGCGTGTCCTCAGTGAGACCCTCGCGCTGCCTCCTGAAGAGCCCAAAGGCCGCGAGGAGGCCGAGGCCTAGGCCGATCACGCCTGGGAAGATCGCGTATCGCAGGACTCTAGAGTCCCGGCTGATTGGGACGTCTGGGATGAGGAAGCCCTCCAAGATCTGCATGGCGACGACGGAGGCGACCCCCCAAGCGACGCCGTACCAGCCGTACATGGGCATGGAGAGGCCTGTGCCGCTGCGTGAGAAGTGTCGCGTGAGGAGCGCAGGCAGGATCATCAACGCGCCGGGATCTAGGACGGAGGCAGCGACCCCGATGGCGATGGCGAGAGAGGTGCGCACAGAGCCGACGTCGTAGGGCGCCGCTACCCAGAAGGCGGCGAGGCAGAGGAGCGCGCAGGGGGCCTCCGGGCCCGGCAGCGTCGCCGCGTGGATCATCAGAGGAGAGAGCCCGATGCATAAGGTCGCGGTGAGGGCGGCCCCGCGTGGGAGCCCGGTCGCGACCAAGGCGTGAGTCGAGAGGGGGAGGAAGAGCCCTGCCGCCGCGGCAGAAATGGCGAAGCCCCACGCCTCTCCACCCATGCTCTCGAGCAGCATCCACCAGAGGCTCTCACCGGCCTCGGCCTTGATAGGGAAGTTCCCGATGACGCGCAGGAGAGGAAAGGAGAGCGCGAAGAGCGCGTAGGCCGCGCCAAAGAACCAGGGCGCAAGCCACCTGCGCCGCTCCTCCCGCCGACCCTTCTCCTCGAGGAGCTCCTGGGTCAGGTGCCTAGGGAAGCCGCCAGCGATCTCGACGGGGTCGTCGCTGTCACGGGTTGTTGATGAGATGGGTGCCACGCTCACGAAGGCAGGTTACCGCGGAGAGAGGGCGGATTCCTCGTTAGCCTCAGGACAGGTGCGGGGTTGGGTCGAGGTCGACATCGAGCGCGAGGTCGCCTGCAGCGCGGGGGAGGACGAAGCGGGGCGCTCCGGCGACGGACTTCTTGTCGTGTCGCATCGCCGCGATGAGCTCGTCGGCGGGGAGAGCGCAGCCTGTGGAGTCGCGCAGCTCAGCGAGATCTGCGGGGAGGCCCAAGTCTCTAGAGAGCGCTCGGATGCGCTCGGGGAGCGCGGCGTCTTGGAGGAGGCCCGCCGCGGCGGCCGCCTCTAGGGCGACGCCGCAGCCGGCAGCGACGGCGACGCCGTGGGGGATGACGCCGTGACCAGCGGCCTGCTCGATCGCGTGGGCGAAGGTGTGGCCGAGGTTTAAGACCTTGCGCTGCTCGGCCTCAAGCGGGTCTGCGGCGACGACCCGAGCCTTTGTTTGGACGCAGCGGCAGATGACGTCCGCCATGACGTCAGCGTGCCGGGTCACGATCGCGGTCACGTTCGCCTCCAAGAGGGCGAGCAGCTCTTCGCCCTCAATGAGCGCGGTCTTCAGCACCTCTCCTAAGCCAGAGGAGTACTCCGTCGAGCTGAGGGTCATGAGGGCGGTGGTGTCGGCGATCACCGCGCTGGGCTGGTGGAAGCTCCCCGCGAGGTTCTTTCCGCTCTCTAAGTTCACCGCGGTCTTGCCGCCGACGGAGGCGTCTACCATCGCGAGGAGGGTCGTCGGACACGCGATCCAGGAGACGCCGCGCAGATACATCGCCGCCGCGAGGCCGCCGAGGTCGGTCGCTGCGCCGCCTCCGAGCGCGATGATTGAGGCGCTTCGATCGAGCGCCTCCTCGCAGAGGAAGTTGAGGGCGCGCTCGAGCTGGCTGATCGTCTTGGCAGCCTCGCCCTCAGGCAGGAGGTGTCGCGGGAGCTCTGATAGCGCGGGGCTGTCGCCGAAGAGGTCGAAGACGCGCTCGTCTGCGATGAGCGCGCTCGCGGCAGCGAGCGTGTCAGTTGACGCAGCGAGGGCGTTCGGTCCTACGAAGACCGTGTAAGGCGGAGATGTCTCGACGGTGACGGTGCGCAGCTCAGACATCGCAGCTCAGTCGCCTTGCTTGGCTTGGGCGCGCTCCCTGCGCGCGCGCCGCCTGCGGACGAGATCTGCTTGGAACTCTGCGGCGCGGCGCTTGTCCCTGCGGAGGCCGAAGTAGATCAAGACGATGATCGCGCCGGCCAAGGCGCAGACGCCGAAGCCGATGTACTTGATGGTGTTGTCCGCCGGCGGGATGAACTCTTCGAGCTGAGTCAGGACGAAGAAGGGCGCGACCCTCAAGTTCCCGTCGCGGGTCTCGTAGGCGAAGTTCTTGACGAAGAAGCCGCGCGCGCTGATGAGCCTAGCACCGCGCAGGTTCTCGGCATCGTCAGGCAGCACGTAATGGAGGACAGCTGACTTGTTGTTCGTCCATGTCCAGGACCCGATCCAGCCCATCGTCACCTTGTCGGCGCGCGCGGGGTTCTCTCCGGGTGCGCTCGTCCAGAGGTCCATGTTGCGCGCGATAGGGATGTTGAACGGCGCGCCGCGCCACTCAGCACCGTTGGTCATGATGTTGACGAGGTTACCGTCCTCGAGGGTCGGAGCCTGCTCCCAGTCCATGTCGTCGTAGCCGCCGCGCAGGATGTCGTCCATCAAGAGCCACTGCGCGTCAAAGGTCTCGCCGCCGAGCCCGGTCAGGCCGCCGTCGAGGGTGTCGTCAGTGATGAGGGCGAGCTTGGAGCGGAGCTCTTCTTTGTCGATCTCTGCAGGGCGCGGCCAAGAGTCGATGAGCTCCGCGCCTACCAAGAGGGGGCCCTCGACCCAGCCGCTCTCAGCCTCTGTGCGGTAGAGCTTCAGGAAGAGGCCGTCGATCCGCACGAAGTCGTCGACGATCAGGCCGTCGGGGATGTCCCGGACCACGAAGTGGCAGTAGCTCTCGTCCTCGAGGCGCAGGCGCCCGTGGTACTCACGCCTCCCCTCGGGGCCGACGCGCTGGTCCATATCGTCGATCCAGCCGCGCGCCAGAAAGGCTTCGCCGCGGTGCTCCTCAGGTGCGCTGGAGAGCTCAGCCCGCGCCTCGGCATCGAGGGATCGAATGCCTAGGGCGCTGAAGTGCCCAGCGTGGAAGGAGTCTGTGTACTCGAGGAGCGGGTCGAGGGTCTCGCGCTGCAGCAGGACCCGGTCTCCCTCGCGCGCGTCCAAGATCTTTCCAGCTAAGAGCTCGGGGTCTAGCTCGGGGACAATGAGCTGGACAGAGATCTCGTCGTCGTTCGTCGCGATCTCGTTGAGCTCTCTCGCCTTGCGATTGGAGTCTTGGATCCGGACGTAGACGAAGGCCACGATGACCAAGACGACGAGGACACCCATAGAGATGAGCTTTTTGCGCTCACCGCTGTTCAGGAGCTTTCCGTCAGGCGCGGCTTCGAAGGGTGCCTTTTTCATGAGCTGGTCGCGTTAGAGATGCTGTGTTCGGTGGCTGCTTTGACGAGGCCGGCGAAGAGCGCGTCGTGCGCGGTGCCGGGTGAGAGCTCCGGGTGCCACTGGACGCCCACGGCGAATGGGTGGTGAGGGTGCTCTATCGCCTCTACTAGACCCTCCTCGTCGAGCGCTGCGACGACCCACCCTTTGGGAGCGTCCTCGAGCGCTTGGTGGTGACGTGAGACGACCTCGAGGGACTCTACCCCGAGGAGGGCGCTGAGTTTCGAGGCTTGGGTGACGCTGACGGAGTGGACTGCGCTGCCGGTGTGCTCTTGGCAGCCCGGCCTGTCTTCAGGGAGGTGCTGGAGGAGGGGCGCGCCCTCGGCGAGGCCGAGGAGCTGCATCCCATAGCAGATCCCGAGTACCGGGACGCCGCGGTCGATCGCGAGCCGAGCGAGCTTGAGGTCGAAGTCTTGCTTCACTCCAGGAGTGCAGTCGGCCGCCGGGTGGGTTGGGCCGCGGCCGAGGCGCTCCATGTCGAAGTCGTCGCCTCCCGAGAAGACCAGACCGTCTACACGGTCGAGGAGCATGATGAGGTCTCGCTCGTCTCCAGCAGGGGGTATGGCGACGGGGACGCCGCCCGCCTCACGCACGCGCTCGGCGTAGCGCACAGGCAGAGAGAGCCGATCACCTGCAGGCCTCTCATCGAGGAGGCCGTTGATGGCGACGAGGGGGGCGCGGAGGTCCATGCAGGGATTCTAATCGGCTGCCCGGGTCGGAATCCCGCGCCACACGTTCGGAAGGCGCGATCTATGGCCCTAGGATGCCTGCATGTTCGAAGACCTCCCCCCCGCAGCGGCCCTGCTACTTGGCCTCATCCTGCTCGTCAAGGGAGCGGACTGGCTCGTGGACGGGGGCGTGAAGATCGCGCGCAGGCTCGGGGTCTCACCGATCATGATCGGCCTCACCATCGTCGCCTGGGGCACGTCGCTCCCAGAGCTCGTCGTCTCGACCCTGGCCGCGGCCGAGGGGCGACCAGGCCTCTCCTTAGGGAACGCCCTCGGGAGCAACGTCGCGAACATCGGCCTCGTCCTCGGCGCGACCGGGCTCCTCCTACCTGCGGTCCTCGGCAAGCCCATGCGCGCCCGTGAGACCGGCTGGCTCTTCGCCTCCGTCGCAGCGCTAGGTGTCGTGCTCCTCTTGGAGGGCGGGGTTGGCCGGCTCGGGGGTGGGCTCCTCATCGGGCTCTTCCTCATCCACAACCTTCATCTCTGGAAGACCTCTAGCGCAGAGGACGACGAAGAGGCTCTCCCCAAGGGCCAGGGGGTCATGCGAAAGGCCGTCGCCCTCGTGGTCGTCTCAGCGGTCGCGGTAGCTCTGGGGGCGGAGCTCACGGTCAACGGGGCTGAGGCGATCGCGCGCTCTATGGGTGTGAGCGACCGCGTCATCGGCCTCTCTGTCGTCGCGATCGGGACGTCACTACCAGAGCTGGCTGCGGGCGTCGCGAGCGCGCTCAAGGGGCAAACAGAGATCGGGATCGGCAACGTCGTCGGCAGCAACGTGTTCAACGTGATCGTGGCTGTAGGCGCTGCAGGGGTCGTGCGACCCTTCGGCGACTCCGAGGCGGACGCCGCGCTCGTGGAGCGTGTCCTGTGGTTTGATCTCCCGCTCGTCCTCGGCTTCAGCTTGGCGGCGGCGGTCCTGCCGCGGGTAGGCCCGCCAGGGAAGTGGATGGGCGGGGCCCTCCTGCTCGGGTACGTTGCGTATCTCTTCGTGCAGTTCTAGCGCGGGCTCGACCTACTCGACTACGCGGTAGATCCAGGGGTAGCGGTACAGCTCTCCGTTCGCTGTCTTGATCGTCGCGATCACCCCAAAGGCCATGGCGCCGACCCACAGAGGGATCAGGAGGGGGATCAAGATGCAGGTCACTGTTAGCACGAGAGAGATCAGCGCGACGTTCAGGTGGAAGTTTAAAGCCTCCTTCGCGTGGTGTTCGATGGCGCTGTTGCCCTCTGCGACGGTGTGGAGGAGGACCAACGGTAGGAGAAACACGAGCGGCATGGAGATCCCCATAAAGAGGACGACCACGGGTCCTAGGTGCGCCACGAGCGCCCATGTCGTGCTGTCACCCTTGGCCTTCTTAGGCTCCTCCGAGACATCGAACGTCTTTGAGACCTGAGCGGCCTCGCCCGGCTCAACAGGCTCGGCCTCGACCTCTACAGGCTCACTCTCAGGGCTGGCCTCCGCCTCTTGGGGCGCTGGCTGCTCTTCGGCGTCAGGCTCGGGCTTAGGTGCGAAGGGGTCGTCTGAATGGCTCATTTGTGGACTCTGCGGTCGCAGAGGGTCGAAGGTGCACCCCTTACGCGCCCCGGCGAACATCATTCTCAAGAGTCGCAAGAATCATGCATCGCGCGAGGGAGGGCTAGGTCAGAGCGTCTTAAGAAAGAGTGAATATTGAGGTCTAGGACCCGTAAGTGCGCCGGAGCCGCGCTCTGAGTCTTGGATGCGTTACCATCCGCGGCGAACAGGGCTCGAGCCCATTCCCTTAAGGAGCGAACAGATGAAAACAATCAACGTCGACCCCCCCGGGGGGCGCGGCAAAGGACCGGACATGAGCGAAGTCGGCGACAAGG
This sequence comes from Planctomycetota bacterium, assembly GCA_022446815.1. Taxonomy (GTDB): domain Bacteria; phylum Planctomycetota; class UBA1135; order UBA1135; genus JAKVCE01. Next base: position 68,576 of record JAKVCD010000001.1, on the reverse strand, counting down.
CCAAGCAGGCGATCGCCGGGGCGCTCGTCGCCCTAGTTGTCGTCGTGGGAGGCATGATGGCGGCGATGGGGAAGCTGGGCGTTGTCAGCGTCTCCGCCGAAGAGGTGGCGGTGAAGTTGAACTACGTCACGGGGAACCGAACGGTTGTCGCGACCCCTGGTTACCAGCTCTACATCCCGTTCCTCGAGGAGGTCTTCAAGCTCGACCGAACCCCGCAGAAGTTTGAGATGAAGGGTGATCGTGCCGTGTCGCATAACCACGTGCCCTTCCTCACGGTCCGCGCAAAGGACGGTTCAAACTTCTCCTTTGATGAGCTAGAGATCCAATACGCGATCATCCCTGGCGACGCAGGAGAGACATTGGATGACTCCGGTCCTGGCGACGGCTTCAAGCGCGAGTGGATCCGGGCGTACGCGCGCTCTGTCTTGCGCGATGAGTTTGGTAAGTACTCTGCCGTCGAGGTGGCCGATCCGACGAGCTATCAAGCGGCGCGTATCGCGAGCGAAGAGCGCCTCAGGGACATGCTCGCTGCCCACGGGATCGAGCTCATCCAGGTGATCTGCCCCAAGCCTCGCTTCGACCCTGACTATGAGCAGGCGATCGAGGACCGAAAGGTCGCAGACCAAGAGGTCGAGAAGCTTCGGGAGGAGGAGAGCCGGCTCCTGAATGAGCGCGAGCGGATGCTCGCTGCGGCGAAGAAGGAGAAGGAGATCGAGTGGCAGAGCTTGCAGGGGACCTTGACCAAGCAGCTCCTCAACGCTGAGCAGAGCCAGATCGAGCTTGAGAAAGCGGCTGACGCCTATGCGGTCGCGAAGGGCTTCGAGGCCAAGGCCGAGAATGCACAACTCGTCCAGCAGTCGGTCGGTTTGACGGCGAAGTACACAAAAGAGGCGGAGGGCATCCTCGCGAGGGCGGAGGCCCTAGAGCGGCGCGGCGAGGTCGTCGTCCGTGAGGCCCTGATCACGAAGCTGATGTCGATCGACTTCACGTTGGTCCCCTACAACCGTGACCCAGCCCCAAAGCGGCTCGAGCACGTGGACTCAAGAGATGGCGCTTTTCTGATGGAAGAGGCCAAGAAAGCAGGAGGTGAAGAGTGAAGTTCTTCAAGTTCATCGGGACCGCCATCGTGCTTATCGCGCTCCTCGGCGTGATCTCTACGGGGCTCATCGAGAAGATCAATCCTGGGGAGATCGGCGTGAAGCAGAACCTCTGGGGCTCTGGTGGTATCAACGAGCAAGACTACGAGCCGGGCTTTCACCTCGGCGTCATCGGGATCCACAAGTGGCACCGTCTGGACAGGAGGACTCACTTCTTGACCTTCACCTCGACAGACGCAGTCCAGTCAGGTCGCGGCATGTTCGAGATGAGCGCGAACAACTCTCAGCGCAGGCCACCCCTCGACATCCGTACGAAGGACAACAACACGGCCGCCCTCGATGTGACGATGACGTATCGAATCATCGAGAACGAGGCGAACTTGCTCGTCGCAGAGGGTTTGCAGAACTCCTACCGCGATCGTGTTGTCTCCACAGTGCAGAGCGTGTTGCGTGAAGAGCTCGCGCAGCTCACTCCTGAAGACTTCGTCGACACAGAGGTGCGCCTCGCTCGTGCAGAGCAGACCGTTCCGGTCCTGCGCGAGGCCTTGAAGAAGTTCCACATCGTCCCGGACCTCCTGCTCATCCGCGCTGTGCGCTTCCCTGATGCCTATGAGCAAAAACTTCAAGACAGGCAGCTCAAGCAGCAGCTCACGCTCCTAGAGAAGAGCCTGCAGGCTGTGGAGGAGGCGCTCGCGAAGACGGGAGCGATTGAGAAGGAGACAGAGGCTGACGTGAAGGAGNTGATCGCGACCTGGGACAAGCAGCTCCAGGACGCGAAGTCCACGAACGATGTCAAGGTCGCAGAAGTACTGGGTGCCGCCGGCGAGTATGACTTGCGCACGCGTGCCGAAGCAGACGCTGCCTATGAGACTCTCATTGCTGAGGGAAACCTCGAGGTGGCAAAGGCTGAGGCGCTCAGGGATGAGTTGCGCAACGCTGCGCTCGACACCTTGGGTGGGCGCATTTTGCAAGCGCGTGACGCGGCCGAGAACCTCAACTTCACCTCAGTCACCCTCAACTCGAACGACCCGGCGGTCCCTAGCGTTATCGATATCGACGCGTTGGTAGACCTCTTGATCGGCTCCGGAGACGAGTGATCTAGCCGGTGCCAAGCCAAAGAGCAGGGCGGCTCACCTCCAAGGTGAGCCGCCCTGCTTCATATCTGACACCCCCTAAGAGTCCAAGAGGCGGGGTCTGTGCGGAATCAGCGCTTTCCTGCCCCGGCGATAGCTCCCCTCCGGACCCACATCACGCGGGGCCCGTGGTGGGCTCTGTCAGCAACGGAGGTGAACCATGACGACACGTGATCTTGAGCTCGCACAGGCCAGCCTGAGCGGCCTCGTGTTGCGGCATCGCCGCAGCGTCGTGACCTTTGGCCTTGCCCTCCTCGGCTTCTTCGTCGGGGAGTCTTTTGGTCAGGAGCTCGACGCTAACTGCTCTTCCTGCAAAGTCAGCCATATCCCTGGCGCAGGCACGGGCGTGAGAGGGCTTGACCCCTCTCGGTCATTTTTGACGCACGCGCAGGGGGCAGCGCTCCCTAGCCGCGACCCCTGGCTCGTCGAGGGCGGGTGGTCAGGCGTCTACTATGCGCCGCAGCTCTAGCGCGGCGGGTCTCCAACACACACGCGAGAGCGCGGCCTCTGTAGGCCGCGCTCTCGCTCTATAGAGTGAAACGGAGAAAAACAGAGATTCCTCCCAAGCGTCCGTGTGGCCGCGGCGTTCAGGGGTAGCTACGCCAAGGTGCAGATGAATTCCAACAGCGATAAATCACCCCTAAGACCCTCTGAGGGCGCGCTCCTTCGTGCCTGGCAGGAGGGAGAGACGGGCGCCTTCACCGAGCTCCTTAGGCGCTATGAGGGCGCCATGCTGCGGCACGCGAGGGCGCTGATGGGCGAGGGGGGTGCACATGAAGACGTGGTGCAAGAGTCATTCATGAAGCTCGCAGCCGGTGGTGTAGAGATTCCGGCCAACTTGGCCGGGGACCCTGAGGCGGAGCGACGCGTCATCGGCGCGTGGCTCCATAAGGTCGTTCGCAATGGATGCATGGACGTGCTGAAGGCTGAGAGCCGCCGGAAGACGCGTGAGCGTGCGGCGGCTGCACCCGAGGCTACGCCCTCGACAACTCCGGAGGTTGAAGTGGAAGACACGAGAGGATTTGTGAGAGCTGCGATCGCAGCGCTCCCCTCAGATCAGCGCGAGGTGCTCGCGCTACGTCTGTTTGAAGAGAAGAGCTATCGAGAGATCTCAGAGGTGACAGGCAAGAAGGTCGGGACCATCGGTTGGCTGCTCAGCGAGGGCCTCCAGGCCCTATCAGGTCGGCTCGGACCAGCGCTCAGCGACGTGAATCCTGGGACAGGAAGTATTCGAACGGCAAACGGAGGTGCGTGATGCACGAACAGAACCACGATCTCAATGTGAAGCTCACCGCGTATCTGATGGGAGAGCTTGAGGGGGCAGAAAAGCTAGAGCTGGAGCGGGCTCTAGAGTCCTCCGAAGAGCTCCGCGCTCAGAAGGAGAGGCTGGAGTCCGTCATCGGGCTGGTCATCGAGCACGGCGTGGACGATCCGAGCCTCTCTGATGAAGCGCACGCTGCCATTGCGTCGAGCGCGGCAGGCGGGGAGCTTCACTCCATCTCTGAGGCTAGGACGTTCTCACCCTTGGTCAACGCAGCGAGCGCGCTGCTCTTAGTTGGCGCAGCAGGGGCGATCTATGTCATGGGCGGAGACAGCACGGACACCGAGTCGATGGAGCTCGCCCGCGCTGAGGGTGAGGGCGCCTTGAACAGTCGTATGAAGGAGGTGGCTCCGGACCAAATGGATAAGCAGTCACAAGACGCGATGGTTCGCGAGCAGCGACGCTCCAGAGAGACCAAGCTGTATTCTGGGCCTTCGGATGCCGTTCCCGCCCAAGGCAGTGGCGCCCCAGCCCCCGCTCCGGAGTCCAAGGCCTACGAGGGCAGCGGCGGTCCCTCTTCTGCAGGGCCTGCTGGTCCTTCCTCTCCCAGTCTTTTTGATGGTGCCGAATGGAACTCCCCGATAGGGGCCGGCGGCGGCGCTGGCGGCAAATATGGCGGCCGCTCGGGTGGACGCTTGAAGCCCAAGTCAGAGGCCTCGCGCAGGCTGAATCGTGGGCGACCTGTTGGTGGATTACAGCTTGAGGCTACAGGCGGCTCAGGTGACTTCTTTCTCGGCCTCGGTGGGCAAAAGGAGTGGTTCGCTCAGGAGGGGATCGTCTCCGGCCGAGAGCTGATGGAGCTCGATGAAGCTGTGCTCCAGGACTCTGAAGAGGAGCAGGAGGTGCGGCTCGGGCAAGCGCAAGCCGAGCGTTTCACTCAGCAGCTCATCAAGTCCTGCAGGGCTCTCCCCGGAGAGGCTCCCTCTGCGATGTTCTTCCGATTCTGGGGGGATAACCCCTTCGTGCAGACCTCATTGGACTCGCAGAGCACCTTCGGCGTGGATGTGGACACGGCGAGCTACACCCTCGCGCGTCGCTACCTCAGTGAAGGGAAGCTCCCAGAGAAGGCGCAGATCCGCACTGAGGAGTTCCTGAACTACTTCAAGCCGGACGTGGAGGCGCCGACTGAAGGGGTCTTCAACGTACACACAGAGATCGCCCCTAGCCGCTTCGGTGGAACGGACGGCAAGTACATGCTCCGAGTGACGGTGCGCGGTAAAGACGTCGCCCGCGAAGAGCGCCAGCCTCTAAATCTGACCTTTGTCGTCGACGTCTCGGGCTCGATGAATCAAGGCGACCGACTAGAGACGGTCAAGCATGGTCTCCGGCTCCTCACGGCCCAGCTCGATGCGAACGACTCCATCGCTCTGGTCGCTTACTCAACAGAGGCACGGATCGTCTTGCCTATGACCTCTGCAGCCAGCCGCGCACTCATCGAGGAGGCGATCCACGGCTTGAGCGCTGGGGGCGGCACGAACGCAGAGGCCGGCCTCAAGATGGGCTACGCGGCAGCGGCTGATCAGGTCTCAGGCGGTCGCCACCACCGCGTGGTGCTGCTCTCAGACGGCGTGGCCAACATCGGTCAGACGGACCAAGACCGCATCAACGCTGATGTCCAAAAGTACCGCGACCGAGGGATCTACCTGAACACGATCGGCGTGGGCATGGACAACCACAATGACAACTTCCTCGAGCAGCTCGCTAACAAGGGTGACGGGATCTGCAACTACATCGATGACGAGAAGGAGGCTCGCAGGGCTTTGGTGGAGAACTTCACCGGTGCCTTCGAGCCCATCGCACGCGATGTAAAGATCCAAGTCGAGTTCGATGCGAACGTGGTCAAGCGCTACCGCCAGCTCGGCTATGAGAACCGCGCTATCGCGGACGCAGACTTCCGCAACGATGTGGTCGATGCCGGCGAGGTCGGTGCCGGTCATCAAGTCACAGCGCTCTACGAGCTTGAGCTCGAGTCCGGCGCGGAGCTTGTGAAGGGGGCTCTCGCACAGGTCCGCCTACGCTGGAAGGAGCCCACCGGCGTCGATCGCGACCCCTCAGAGGACGCCGCGACAGAGCGTCAATGGGCGACCACTTTGAGCGCTGCGGTCTCCTTGGAGGGCGCCTCGTATGGCTTCCGTCGCGCGCTCTGCGTGGCGCAGTTCGCGGAGCTCCTGCGGCGTAGTCAGCACGCAAAGGATGACTCCCTCGATGAGCTGATCGCCGCGGCGGAGCGCCTCGAGCGCGAGCACCTTGTGGGGGCCGCTGGCGCCGACGAGGACTTCGTGGAGTTCATCGCCATGATGAAGCACAGCAAAGAGGTCATCCTCGCTGCTCTGAACCAGGCGCGCACACCCCTTGAGGAGTGTGTCCGTGACCTCCAAGAGCGACGCTGGCAGCACCACAAATGCTCCAAGACCCCTGGTATGAGCGCAGAGGTTCAGGCCCTTGAGGGCGAGATCGCTGAGCTTGAGGCCAAGGTCTTAGGGCTGGTTCAGCAAGAGATGCGCTGAGCCGACCCCTTCTCTTAGCGCCCCCCTCTCAGCTCGCTGGGTGGGGGGCGCTTCGTTTGAGCGCTGAGGTAGGTAGGATTCGCGGATGATGAGACCTAACTGGATCCTTATAGGCGCGATCCTCGGCGCCACCTTCGTTATACACGCAGCCTTCGGCGCCCACTGGTTGGAAGAGCGCGTGAGCACAGAGCAGCTCGAGTGGTGGGAGACTGGCGCTTTCCATCATGGCGTCCACGCATTAGCGATCATGGGCTTCGGACTTATGCGGCTCCGTCGCGAGGCGAGCGATCTCCCGGGTTGGCTCTTGCTCGCTGGCGTCCTGATCTTCTCTACGACGCTCTACGTGATGGCGCTCGGCGGGCCTCGCTGGCTCGGCGCGGTGACACCAATAGGCGGCTCACTCCTTGTCCTCGGATGGCTCGGCTTCGCGTGGACTTCGAGGAGGGAGGAGGGGTGAGAGCGCTCGCAGCCCTGCTCCTCCTCTCGACGACGAGCTGCGAGCTCTTCCAGCCGCCCGCTGTCGCTCCGCTCTCGTCGTGGGCTGAGCTAGAGGCGGCTCAGTTCGGTGGACTCCGGAACGTCTCGAAGTGCGGCGAAGTTTGGTTCGGAGGTGGGATCACTGCGCCGGACGTAGAGCTCGCATATCGACGCGGGTTCCGGAACATCCTCCACCTCGGCTTCCCAGGCGAGGAACCGGACTTCGACTTAGGTCGTGCGTGCTTCGACTATCGGATCGACCTCTATGACCTCGGTCTCTTAGGGGCAGAGGCTTTGACAGACCGAAACGCCGACGAGGCCTTAGATCTCTTGCGAAGTGACGAACGCCGACCGCTCCTCGTGGTCTGCGGTACGGGCTCGAACAGCGCCACCTTCTTTGCGCTCTGGCGCGCGCTCGATCATGAGATGCCGCTCGAGGAGGCGGTCGATGAGGCGAGAAGGGCTGGGATGAGGCCGGGCGCGCTCGAGGCCTTCATCCGGGAGCAGCACGCGCGCCTCTCACAAAGCGAGGGTTGAGGCTCAGCTGGCGACGCCGAGGCGGGCTAGTGCTGCCATCGCCTTGGCGATCGCCAGGCAGTCCTCTTCGGTTGTACACGCCGGCGGCAGCGCGTAGACCGTCTCTCCTAGCGGGCGCAGGAGCACCCCGTTGGCTAAGGCCTCCTCTCGGAGAGCCAAGGTGTCTAAGGAGAAGTAGCCGGTCTCGGCGCTCCTAGACTCAAACGCGACGACCCCGCCGGTGCGGCGGAGGTTGTGGAGGATGTCGGCTTCACCGCCGAGCTCTTCCAAGAGCGCGGTCTCGATGCGTTGACCGATCGCGTCTAGCTTGGCCGGAGTCTCTTCAGCGAGGGTCAGCTCAAGGGAGGCTAGGGCGACGGCGCAGCCGATGGGGTGAGCCGTAAAGGTGTGGCCGTGAAAGAGCGCGCCGCTCTTGTCTTCCGAGAGGAAGGAGCTGAAGAGCTCCTCAGTCGCGAGGGTGGCGGCGAGCGGGAGCATGCCGCCGGTGAGGCCCTTGGCGAGGCAGAGGACGTCCGGAGAGACGCCGGCTTTGCGGGTGGCAAAGAGCTGGCCGGTGCGACCGAAGCCGGTCATGACCTCGTCGGCGATGAGGGGCAGCCCGCGGGCGCTCAAGGCCTCGCGCGCTCCACGCAGGAACTCTATCGAGTGCATCTTCATCCCAGCCGCCCCTTGGATCAGCGGCTCCAGGATGAAGCCGGCGCAGCGTTCACCGAGCTCGTCGAGCGCCGCCGTGAGCTCATCGAGGTCTGGGCTGACACGACGAACCTCGAAGAGCATCGGTTGGAAGGCGACGAAGAAGGGCTCCGGATCCCCGACGGACATCGCGCCGAAGGTGTCGCCGTGATAGCCCCCCTCAAGGGCGATGAAGACTCGGCGCTGCGCCTCTCCGCGCTGCACCCAGGACTGGAGCACCATCTTCAGGCCGACCTCGATGGCGGTGGAGCCGTCGTCGGAGAAGAAGGCGCGCGTCAAGCCATCGGGGGCCTCTCGAGTGAGCTCCTCTGCGAGGCGCACCGCTGGCTCATGCGTGCAGCCTGCGAAGAGTACGTGGTCGAGCGCCTGCGCCTGCTTAGTCATCGCTTCGACGAGCGCGGGGTGTCCGTGTCCGTGAAGGGTCGCCCACCAAGAGGAGATGCCGTCGATCACTTCTCTGCCGTCGTCGAGCTTCAGCCGGTTCCCCTCCGCGCCGATGACGCCTAGGAGTGAGGTCTCGACCCCGTGCCTGGTGTAGGGGTGCCAGCTGTGTCGCCGGTCTCTGTCTTGGAGGTCGCTCATGAGCTGCTCAGTGTGGCGTTCTCTTCTGGCCCGAGGAGGGGCGCTAGGTCGTTCGAGTCTAGCCAAGCGTCGAGGGCTGCCTCGTCGAGGGGCTCGAGGAGGGGGAGGTGATAGACGCGCTCGACGCCGCTGAGCTCGCGCAGGGTGCGCTCGTTGTCTAGGTGCTCTTCGCCTACGAGGAAGAGCGCCTCCACCTTTAGCCCGCGGGATCGAAGCGCCTCGAGGGACAGGAGGGTGTGGTTCAAGGTGCCGAGCCCGGTGCGCGCGACTAAGACCAGTTGTGGACGCAGCTTCGCGATCCAGTCGAGGTTCGTCGTCCCTCCGACTAGAGGGACTAAGAGCCCTCCCGCGAGCTCGAGTAAGAGCGCGCCCTGCGCGCGCGCTCGCTCCTCTTCATAGGCCGCGTCCATGCGCTCGATATCGATCTCTGCGCCGGCGGACTCGGCGGCGTGGTGTGGCGAGGCTGGCCTGGGGAACCGGTAGGCCGGAGCGTCAGCGTGCACCTCGGGCGCGAGGTCGCAGACCGTAGTGGTGTCACAGTCATCGCCGGTCTGGACCGGCTTCCAGTAGCGCGTGGGGCCGCGCCGGCAGAGCGCGCGGGCGATGAGCGCCGACACCACTGTCTTGCCGACCTCTGTGTCTGTTCCGACGACACAGAGCGGGGCGGCGGCGTGAGCAGTGGGCTGCGGAGGCTCAGGCGTGACGTCGACTTCGAGCACGCGATGAGCGAGCTCATCTAAGACGGCCTCGGTGTGCGTAGCGTGAACGACGATGCGGAGCCGCGCCGTCCCTGGCGGCACTGTGGGTGGGCGTACGGCGCGGACGTCGAATCCAGCTGACTGGAGGGAGCGGCCGATGGCGACCGCTGCCTCGTTGTCCCCAACTAGGTAAGGGAGGATCGCCGCTGCAGGGGCTGGGAGGGAGAGCGCCTCGGCGAGGCGCGCAGCGTTCGCGCGCAGCCGCTCGCGGAGGTCGTCTGAAGCTCGCGCTGCCTCTATCGCTGCGAGGAGCGCGCCTGCTGTCGCGGGGGGGGTGCCGGTGGTGAAGACGAAGGCGCGGGCGCGATCCGTCAACTCTTGGCGCAAGGTCGCGCTCCCCACGACGAGCGCGCCACCGACTCCGAGCGCCTTGCCGCCGGTGATGATCCGCGCGGCGAGACGCTCGTCGGAGAGGCCTGCTGCGCGCCAAGCGCCTGCGCCGGCCGGGCCCACCACGCCGGCAGCGTGCGCCTCATCGACGACGAGCCAGGCGTCGTACTCCCGCGCGAGCGCCTCGTACTCTTTTAGCGGGGGGAGGTCTCCTTCCATGGAGTCGACCCCCTCGACGAGGATGATTCTTCGGCGGGCGCCGCTGCATTGCTCGAGCGCTTCGCGGAGGCTCGCCGGGTCAGCATGCCCAAAGATCAGCGTGCGGGCTCGTGAGAGACGGCAGGCGTCGATGAGGCTGGCGTGGTTGCGCGAGTCCGAGCAGATCACGTCTCCTTCGCCTGCCAGGGTCGTTACGACTCCTAGGTTCGCTTGGTACCCGGTGGGGAAGAGCAGCGCAGCCTCTGCGCCGAGCCAATCGGCTGCGGCGGCCTCAAGCGTTTGGTCTAGTGGAGAGCCGCCGCCTAAGAGGCGAGAGGCGCGCGCGCCAGCGCCGTAGTCCCTAAGCGCAGCACGGCCTGCTTCGATCACCGCGGGATCCCTGGCTAGGCCGAGGGTGTCGTTCGAGGTGAAGTCGTGCCGCGCCTGCTCGGGGAGCTCAAGGGTGCGCGCGAGGCCTCTGGCTGCGCGCTCTCCTTGCGCGCGCCGCAGCGCGTCATCGAGCCCTCCCGTCATCGCATCACTCCGAGACGAGAGGCTCGAGGTCGAGCTTGGCGAAGAGCGCAGCGTCCGATCCGGGGCTCGGATTGGGTGTCGTGAGGAGGCTCTCGCCTACGAAGATCGAGTTCGCGCCAGCGAGGAAGCAGAGCGCTTGACCTTCCTCTGAGAGCTCTGTCCTTCCAGCAGAGAGTCGCACATAGGCGTGAGGCATCAAGATGCGCGCTGCCGCGATGACGCGCACGAGCTCGGTCCAGTCGACGCGCTCGTTCTGCTCCATCGGCGTGCCCTCGATCGGGACCAGGTCGTTGATCGGGACGCTGTCAGGCTGGGGCTCCATGTTGGCGAGCTCGGCGAGAAGCTCAGCGCGCGCCTCGCGACCCTCACCGAGTCCGAGGATGCCGCCGCAGCAGACGGAGAGTCCGGCGTCGCGGACACGGCGGAGCGTGTCGAGGCGCTCGTCGTAGGACCTCGTCGAGGTCACCTCTTCGTAGTGACTGCGGCCGGTGTCGAGGTTGTGGTTGTAGTAGTCCAGCCCGGCGTCCTTGAGCTTGGCAGCTTGAGCCTCGTTCAACATGCCTAAGGTGACGCAGGTCTCGAGCCCGAGGTCCTTCACGCCGCGCACCATCTCGCAAACGCGGTCGAACTCCGGCCCGTCCTTCACTTCGCGCCAAGCAGCGCCCATACAGAAGCGGTCGGCGCCGTCAGCCTTTGCGCGCATCGCGTCCTCTATGACCTCGTCGACGGCTAAGAGGCGCTCGCGCTCGAGGCCGGTTGAGTGGTGTGCGCTCTGTGAGCAGTAGCCGCAGTCTTCTGGGCAGCCGCCTGTCTTGACGTTCAAGAGCTGCGCGCACTGGATGCGGTTCGGCTCGTGGTGTTCGCGGTGCACAGCGGCCGCCTCGAAGACGAGGTCTAGGAGCGGCCTGGCGAGGAGCGCAGCGGCCTCTTCGGAGGAGACGCCAGCGGGAGCTTGTGTGGTGGGCATACGGGAATTCTAGCGAGGTCGCGGCATTCCACGACCTGCGATCCCCTACTCAGCCCTGGAAGAACTCCCGCGCGAGGTCCTGGAAGACAGGGAAGCGCAGGGCCTGGGGACCGTCTGAGAGGGCCTCTTCGGGCTTAGGATGGATCTCCACCATGATCCCCTGGGCTCCGATCGCCCCAGCCGCCCGCACGAGGGGCGGTACGAGATCGCGGCGCCCGGCGGCGTGGGAGGGGTCACAGATCACGGGGAGGTGAGTCAGCTCTCGCAGAACAGGGATCGCCCCTAGGTCGAGGGTGTTCCGGGTCGCGGTCTCGAAGGTGCGGATCCCGCGCTCACAGAGGAAGACCTGCTGGTTGCCATGGGAGAGGATGTACTCAGCGGCCTGTAAGAGCTCATCAATCGAGGCCATCAGCCCGCGCTTCAACATCACGGGCCGGTCAACAGAGCCGACCTTCTTGAGCAGCGTGAAGTTCTGCATGTTGCGCGCGCCGATCTGGAGCACGTCAGCTCGAGCGGCGACGGGCTCGACGTCCTCCGGAGCGAGCACCTCAGTCACGACCGGGAGGTCATGGGCGCGCCCAGCTTCAACGAGCAGGTCGAGACCCTCATAGCCGAGGCCTTGGAAGCTATAGGGAGAGGTACGCGGCTTGAAGACGCCGCCACGCAAGATCTGCGCGCCAGCCTCCTTGACGATGCGCGCACAGGTGTTGATCTGTTCGGCCGACTCGACCGCACAGGGCCCCGCGATCAAGGTCGGCGTCTCACCGCCGAGCTCGTGGCTGCCGATCTGGATGATTGTGTCCTCAGCTTTGTGCTCTCTGCTGGCGAGGCGCCAGCCGCTCACGTTCTTGGAGAACACCGCGGGCGCCTTGGCCTCCTTCGCGACAGGCTGCTGCTCTGTCGGTGCAGCCGGAGCCTCGCTTATCACCCTGGGGCTCGGGCTCGTGTGCTCGTGGTCACAGCGCGGGTAGCTACCAAGCACCTTCAGGTAGCGCGTCACCCGGGTCAGATCTTCGAGAGCGCCCATCACAGCCTCGTCTCCTTCGGCTCCTTCGAAGTCCACATAGAACTGCTCCTCAAAGGGCCGCCCTGGGATCGGACGGCTCTCGAGCTTGGAGAGCGCGAGCCCGCGGTCGCGGAAGACGAGGAGCGCCTCGACGAGCGAGCCGGCCTTTTGGCCGGTAGACATGACGAGTGATGTGCGCGCAGGCACCAGGGGGTCTAAGGGCTCTGGCTGGCGCGCGACCACGACGAAGCGGGTGTAGTTCTCCTCTTCGTTAGCGATCTCACGCGAGAGGATCACGAGGTCATTGCGCCTCGCCGCCTCTTCGCTCGCGATGGCTGCGTGTGTGGGGTCTCCGAGCTCTTTGATGTGCTCCACCGCTAGAGCTGTGTCGGTGTAGGCGTCGAGCTCTGCCCCGACTAAGCTCTCGAGGAATTTGGAGCACTGAAGGATGGCTTGGGGGTGTGAGGAGACCCGCGTGAGCTGGTTGAAGGGGGTCGACTCTGTGGCTATCAGACAGTGTTCAACCTTCAGGCGGTGCTCGCCGACGATGGTCAGCGAGGTGGAGCGGAGCAGGTCGTAGACATCGTTGATGCTCCCAGAGGTGGTGTTCTCGATCGGTAGGATCGCGTAGTCGAGGCGGCCCTCCTCGACCTCTTGGGCTGCGGCGGCGAAGGTCTTGAAGCCGCTGGTACTGACGCGCTCAGGTCGATTGGCGAAGTGTGCGTTTGCGGCGAGCTCTGAGTAGGCGCCCGCGCCACCCTGGAATGCGACCTGAATCACACCTCCGGAGGCGTCGGGCGAGGCTGCGCGCTGGAGGTCTTCGACCTGTAGGCGGACCGAGTCCGCGATGATCTCGCGGAAGACTTTCGTGACAAAGTGGGCGTCGAGACCCCGCTCGCGTCCGAGGCCGATGAGCCGCTCGAGGAGCTCACCCTCCCGGCCTTGGTCGCGCACGGCCTGACCATCGGCTGATTTGGCCTGGACGACCTCTCTGACGAGCTCGCGACGGCGGGCGAGGAACTCGAGGGACTTGGCGTCGAGCTCGTCGAGCTCTGCGCGGAGCTGGGAGACGTCGCGCTGGGGGGTAGGATCGGCCGGTTTGCTCATGGGGAGAGCGCGTGGGGGCAGATAGGGGCCGCCGCTGTCTCTATCGACGCTCTGGGGTGCGGGAGGGGAGCGGAATGTTGGGTTTCTTGGCCCGGAGCCCTCGCGGCGATAACCTCACGCCCGTGCCTGAGAAGAAACCGACCACCTATTGGGACTACATCCGAATCGAAGAGCTCACCTCGCTCCAGAGCGGCCTCGCCGACTCGGAGGATGAGCTCGCGAATGACGAGGTCCTGTTCATCACGGTTCATCAAGTCTTTGAGCTGTGGTTCAAGCTCATCCTTCGTGAGCTGAGGACCGCCCGTGATCTCTTCAGAAAAGATCCAGTCGCGGAGCAAGAGCTCTCGGGCGCGGTCCGCAGCTTGAAGCGTGTGACTACGATCCTCAGGCGCTGCGCCGACCACTTTGAGGTCGTCGAGACCCTGACGACGCGCGAGTACCTCGCCTTCCGTGACAAGCTCTTCCCCGCGAGCGGCTTTCAGAGCCGACAGCTCAGGCAGATCGAGATCGTCATGGGCCTTGAGGAGGAAGACCGCGTCCCCTTCGGGGCAGAGAAGGGCTTTGCCGCAGCGCTCAAGGAGCCGGATGGGACACCGTCGGTCTCGATGCAGAAGGTGCGTGAGACTCAGGCCGAGGGCGCGAGCCTGCGCGAGGCCATCGACGAGTGGCTCTATAGAACTCCGATCGACGGCGTCAGCTTAGAAGACCCTGAGGGTGAGGCAGCCCTCGACCGCTTCCTCACGAGGTTCCTCGGGGCCTACGACGCGGAGAGCGCGTCATCGCGCTCCATCGCATTGTCGAACGCAAAGGGACCAGAGGAGGTCGAGCGGATCGACGAGATGTACGCAGACGAGGGAGCCTCTGTGCGGGCCTTCTTCTCGCCGAACGAGGTGAAGGGTGGCGCGCGCAGGCGGCGGATTCGGGCTGCGGCGCTCTTCGTAGAGACCTATCGCGAGCTGCCGCTCCTAGCGTGGCCACGCGAGGTCCTCGACTCGCTCGTCGAGCTCGAGCAGCAGTTCGTCGTCTTCCGACAGCGCCACGCTCGCATGGCAGAGCGCGTCATCGGCCGACGAGCTGGAACCGGCGGCACCGCAGGGGTCGCCTACCTCGACAAGACAGCTCTCAAGTACCGAGTCTTCCGCGACCTCTGGGCGATCCGCACGCTCCAGATCCGTCGCGAGGCCGCGCCCCCCCTCGACAAGCCGGAGTACTACGGCTTCCTCCATCCAGAGTAGAGAGGGGCCTCTTCGACCTCTCGAGCGGGGTTGTGCCTACTTTCTGAGGAATCCAGCCCACCTGAGTGTTCAGTTAGTCGAACCTCTCTGACGTATACCTCGCGCCAAACGCACTCTCACAGCCAGACCATCCCTTCATGCAGATCACCAAGAACGCCACTGTCTCCATCCACTACACCCTCAAGAATGATGACGACGTGATCCTCGACACATCCGAGGGCCGCGACCCGCTCGCTTTCGAGTATGGAGTGGGTCAGATCATCCCTGGCCTTGAGGCTGCCCTTGAGGGCAAGGTCGCTGGAGACTCGATCAGCGTCCGCATCGACCCCAAGGATGGGTATGGCGAGAAGAACGAGGCGATGATTCAGACCATCCCCCGAGAGCACATGCCGGATGGTGTAGAGCTCCAGGTCGGGATGCAGCTGCAGGCGCAGACTCCAGACGGGCAGGCCCAGCTCGTCACGATCGTGGGCCTCACGAACACAGACGTCACCCTAGACGGGAACCATCCGTTGGCTGGCGTCGCGCTGAACTTCGCCGTCGAAGTGGTAGACGTCACTGGATCGAGCACTGAGGAGGCGACAGGCTCCTCCGACGGCTCAAAAGACGAAAGTGGTGGCTGAAGCACGGACTCTTGCTGAACAGGCGTGTCCTGCTTTCACTGCTTGTGCCAGCGCCGAGTTAGGGCGCGTCTGCGCTGATCGTATTTAGGGTTGTCTTTGCGTCTTAGGGCCAAGGATTACCACTGGTCGGAGCGCCAGATGTCCCAGGCGGCCTCGACGTAGTCGCCGCGGGGGCGGCACTCGGCGCCGACGAAGTCGGTGTAGCCGAGGGCGATCGCCTCTTTGAAGACGCGGTTGTAGTGGATCTCGCCGGTACCGGGCTGATTGCGGCCGGGGTGGTCTGCAAACTGCAAGTAGCCGATCTGGTCGAAGCCGTCCTTCATGCGGCCGCAGAGGTCCCCCTCTTCGATCTGCATGTGGTAGAGGTCCCAGTTGATCTTGCACATAGGGCTGTCGACCTCGCGGCAGATCCGCGTCGCGTCTACGGAGCCGTAGAGGCAGTGGCCAGGGTGATCGCGGCGGCCGTTCATCGGCTCCAAGATCATCATCACGTTGTGGTCTTCGCAGATGGGGGCGGCGAGCTTCAAGCCATCGGTCACGGCCTTAAGCATCTCGTCCTGGCTCATGCCCTTCTGGTTGTTGCCCGCGACGATCGTCATCTTGCGCGCGCCGATCTTCTTGGCGGCTTCGCATGAGGCCTTCACCTCTTCGACAAACTTCGTGTGGTTCTTCGGGTTGTTGAGGCCCGGTGCGAAGCCCCAGCCGGTGAATTGCGCGACCTCGATCCCGGTCTCAGCGACGATCTCGGCGACGTGGTCGAGGTCCTTGTTGCGCCAAGGCCAGAACTCGACAGCGGGAAAGCCCAGCTCGTGCGCGCGCTCGATGCGGTCATAGAAGCCCATGCCCATGCCCCACATCTCGACGTTCAGCGCGAACTTGGTATGCGGGGTCTTCCCAGGCTTGCCTGTGGCGCGAGCCTCGGCCTCGTCTTGAGAGAGCGCGGCGTTCGCGACTGCGGTAGTGCCGGCGATGGCGGCGGAGGAGGCGAGGAGGTCGCGGCGTGAGAGGCTCATGGCGGATATGGGTTGGGATCAGAGGGTGGAGAGGTATTCGATCAGGTCCCGCATCTCGGAGCGAGTGAGGAAGCCGGAGAGGCCTTCCGGCATGGAGGAGAGCGCACGCCTGCGCTCTCTTACCTCTGCAGGTTTGACGTCGTAGACGTAGCCCTCAGCGTCAATGAGGACGAGGCTCTCGGCGTCTTCGGAGAGGATGCGCCCAGAGAGGACCTCGTCATCGTCGAGGAGCAGCGTCCAAGACTCGAAGTCCTCTGAGACATCCCGGTTCGGATCGACGATCGAGGTCAGGATCTCCCGGCGCGTCATGCGCTGAGAGAGGCCCGCGAGGTTCGGCCCGACTGCGGGCTCATCGGTCGCCTCGGGGCGGTGGCAGCGGAGGCAGGAGAGCTCGGCCTTGGAGAGAAAGAGCGCCTCACCGCGCGCGGCGTCACCACCCTCTAAGGACTCGATCCAGCGTGAGAGCGCTGCGTCTGTCTCTTGCGCCTTGTGGGCTTCGAGGGCCAGCCTAAGCGGCGTCGAATCCTTGGACTCTGCAGCTTGTATGAGCTCGAGCGCGGCCTCAGGGGCGACCTCGCCCCGGGTGAGCTTCTCGACCTCTGTAGTGAGGAGCGCGGCGGCCTTCGGGTCTACGAGCGCCCCGAGGACGGTGTAGGCCGCGCGGCGCTCAGGGAGGCTGTCGGCTTGTAGGGCAGCTTCAGCGCGTGCGAGCGCCAGAGCGGGGTCGAGCTTGCGGAGCTGGCCGAGGCTCGCACCGCGGAGGTCTCCGTCGCCAGACTGTAGGCCCACATCGAGGGCTGCCTGCCACTCGCTCGCTCCGACCGCGTGGAGCGCAGCCAGAGCGTCGCCGCGCAGCCGACCGCTTCGCGCCGTGTCGCTGACAAGCGCTGCTAGCGCCGGACCAGAGGCTGCGTGCTTTGCGGACCTCGCGAGGCTGATATATGTGGCGACGATCTTGTCGGATGCCTGCAGGATTCCACGCCCGATGAGGAGGGAGCACGCTGCGTCGAGAGCCTCCGTGTCACGCGCTGGTACGGGCCAGTACGCGCCGTGGACGCGGTCAGCAACAGGGGCGTCGTCCCAGCTCGCGAGGAGCTCGAGGGCTTCGACGCGAAACCTCTCTTGGTGGGTCTCCTCTGACGCGAGGCGCGCGAGCTCGGTGGCGCGGCGTGCGCCGCCGAGGCGGTGGTTAGCCGCCATGATGCGGCGCGCACATGCCGCGTTCGGGACGTCTGCGCGCTCGATCTGTGCAGCGAGCGAGGGGAGCGCGGCCTCGATCGGGACGTCGTATACAGCCCGGCAGGCCTCCGTGAAGAGCAGAGGGTCTTCCGAGTTGAGGAAGCGCGTGATCTCTACAGAGCCCTTGCGGCGATAGCACAGCAAGACCGCCATTCGAACGTAGGTGGACTCGTGGTCTGCGAGCCGGGCGAGGTCTTCATCCGTAGCGCAGCCCAAGAGGCCCATGACCGCGCTGTGGCGTAGCACTGGGTCCGCGTCGCCTGTGTCGTCGATGAGCTTCACGAGGGGCTCGACCGAGGAGGCTTGTCCCATCTCTCCGAGGGCTAAAGCTGAGAGGTGGCGAACTCGGAGAGAGTCGTCCTCGAGCTTCTCCTCAAGGGCATAGGCGACATCAGCATGCTTGAGGTCACCCAGCACACGCGCCGCGTTCGCGCGAAGCTCTTCGTCCTCCTCGTAGAGGAGAGAGGGGATGAAGCCGGCCGCGCCAGTGGGGTTCTTGCGCTCGAGCTGGCCGATGCCCCAGAGCGCGTGGAGCCGATCGATGCGCTCCCTCGATTGGCGCAAGACCTTCACGAAGCCGCGCATCCCCTCTGCCCCTAGGTCGACGAGGGCGAACTGCGCCTCTTGGCGGACGCGGCGGTCCCGGTGCGCGAGGAGCTCCATCAGCTCGAGGGTCCCGCGCCCCTCCATCCCTTCGCTGAGGAGCTTGAGCACCTCTAGGCGCAGGGGCTCCCCCTCGCCGGCGGTGGAGCGAGCGCGGTAGATCCGGCCCTTGCCAGACTTGTTCCAGCCGTGGACCCAGTCTGTGAAGTACATCGAGCCGTCAGGCGCGAAGTCGATGTCCGTCGTGAGCGTCCCCCAGAGGAAGCGCTCAGGCACATTCATCGCGAAGCTCGCGCCCTGCGGGATGAGGTCGAAGGCCATCACGCCGGAGTGCTCGGCGTTGCCGCGGAACTCACACAGGAAGAAGTGCCCGTCGTAAGCCGAGGTGAGCCCGGTGCCGGGGTAGTAGGTGAGCCCCGAGGGTCCGTTGATGAAGTTCGCGATCGGCGGGACGATGTACGCAGCTTGGCCAGGGTGGTGGGGGTGCCAAAGCTTCTCGTCGTTCCACGGGCCGCGGACCCAGGGAGACTCGAGGTATTGATAGTGGAAGCGCCAGCCCGTGTCGCCGTGCTGCACGACGTAGACCCAGCGCGCGCGGTCGCCGCCGTCTGAGTTGTTGTCGCCCGTGAAGAGGTTGCCGTGGTCGTCAAAGACGAGCTCTTGAGGGTTTCGCAAGCCCGTGGCGAAGAACTCGAGGTCGGAGCCGTCCGGCTCGCAGCGGAAGACCGCGCCGGTGTGAGGCAGGTAGAGGTGCTCGCCCTCCTTGGTCGTGAGGTTGACGCCGCGGTCACCTAGAGAGAAGTAGAGCCTGCCGTCCGGGCCGAAGCGGAGGCCGTGGAGGTCGTGGCCGCGCAAGGCGATGTGTACGCCGTAGCCGGTCGACAGCTCCTCGACCTCATCTGCGACGTCGTCTCCGTCGTTGTCGCGGAGCTTCCAAAGGCTAGGGATGCAGGTGAACCAGACGTCTTTGCCTCGCACCAAGACGCCTGCGGCGATGCCGTCTGCGGGCTCGTTGAACTGGTCCGCAAAGACGGTGGAGATATCGGCTACGTGGTCGCCGTCGGTGTCTCGCAGGAGGCGGATACGCTCAGGCTCACCGGCGAAGATCATGGAGTCCTCGCCTTCGTAGTAACGATGCATCTCAACTCGCTCTTCGACGGTCGTGTTCTTGAGCTCGTAGTCCAGCCAGTCCATGTGGCTGCGCATATCTGTGACGCCGGACTCGGACCGGAAGGTCTCGACCGCGTAGACCGCGCCGTCGTTGGCGACGTAGAGCGCGACCAAGTTCGCGACCATGGGCTCTGCTGCGTAGAGCGAGACCTCAATGTTCGGCGCAGTTTGGATGCCAGAGATCGCCTCCGCGCCCTCCTCGGAGGCCTCGCGGATCACGAGACGCGGACCGTCACCTGCGGGCTTGTCGGCGGGGTGCTGCGGGCTCGCGAGGAGAGCGCAGGCGAAGAGCGCGCTGGAGATCATCCTGGTCCAGCCTCAGCCTATGCGCCCGCCGCAGCGCACGAGGAGGTCGCGAGTCAGCTTGATGCCCTCGTCTTCTCCGGGGTCACCACCCTCCCACTCGATGCCGACCCAGCCGCGGTAGCTCGCCTGCTGGACGATTCGCATCATGCGCTTGTAGTCCGTCTTGGTCTCGTTGCCATCCTCATCGAAGGCGTGGCTCTTGGCGCTCACGGCCTTCGCGTAGGGCATGAGCTCTTCGACGCCCTTGTAGCGGTCGTACCAGTTGCCGCCGCCGACGTGGAAGTTGCCGAAGTCGGGGAGCGTGCCGACGCGCGGGTTGTCTGCGAGCTTCATCACCCCTGCGAGCCACGCGCCGTCTGAAGAGGCGCCGCCGTGGTTTTCGACGATGACGTCGCAGTCGTACTGGTCGCCGAACTGGGCGATCTTGTTGAGTGAGTCTGCCGCGAGGCGCTGGACCTCTGCGCGGTCGCCGTTGCCACCGGCGTTGACGCGAATGGAGTGACAACCTAGGTAGGCGGCGGCGACGACCCAGCGATAGTGGTTGTGGACGGCGCGCTTGCGGGCGTCGGCGTCGGGGTTCCCGAGCTGGCCCTCGCCGTCGACCATGATGAGTAGGCTCTCGACCCCGTGGTCGTCAGCGCGCGTCTTCATGTCGCTGAGATAGTCGAAGTCGCAGGCCTTGTCTTTGAAGAAGGCGTTCACGTACTCGCAGGCGGCGAGGCCGAAGCGCTCGCGAGTGGCCTTGGCGAAGTCGAGGTTGTCGAGCTTGCCGGCGAAGAGGGTCCGGTGCAGAGACCACTGCGCGAGGGAGATCCTGAACCAGGAGTCATCCGAGGCGAGGAGGGAGGGGGTGAGCGCGAGGCCGGTGAGGCTCGTCGCGCCAGCGAGGACATCGCGGCGGCTGGGATCGTTGGACATGGGGGTGGAGTACGGTTTTTCTTCTGACAAGAGACCACTTTCAGGGCATCGGGCTCACAGCGCAAGGGGTCGGGGCCAGGAGCAAGAGGCCTTCCCCGAGGGTGTGGGCTAGAAGGCGCTATGATCTCTCTCTCGCGCACCTTAAGAACCCACACGAAGAGTCGACTTTGCCTCAATCCACCCCCCCCAAGCTGGGCGTCTGTTCCTGGTCTCTGCAGCCTCAGTCACCTGAAGAGCTCGCCCAGAAGGTGGGCGAGATCGGTGTGAACGCCGTGCAGCTGCATCTTGACCCGCTGCGCACCGGCGACTGGAGCACCAAGGCCACCGTGGAGGCCCTTGAAGCAGTCGGTGCGAAAGTCGTGAGCGGGATGATGGGAATGGAGGCTGAGGACTACTCAACCCTAGAGAGCATCCAGGCCACCGGCGGCGTCCGCCCAGACGAACACTGGGAGACGAATCTACGCGCTGCTCACGGTAACGCCGCGGTCGCGCGCGAGCTCGGGATCGACCTTGTGAGCCTGCACGCGGGCTTCCTCCCGCACGACCCGAGCGACCCGGAGCGACCTAAGCTCATCAAGCGTCTGCGAGAGCTCGACGAGGCCTTTAAAGCCGTGGGCGTTCGCCTCGCCTTCGAGACCGGACAAGAGGACGCGGCCACGCTCCTCGCCGTCTTGGAGGAGCTCGGCTCCGAGAACGTCGGCGTCAACTTCGACCCGGCGAACATGATCCTCTACGCCATGGGTGACCCGGTGGAGTCCTTCGAGCGCCTCGCGCCTCATGTGATGCAGGTGCACATCAAGGATGCGACGAAGACGCTGACGCCTGGGACATGGGGGGCTGAGGTGCCGGTGGGCACAGGTGAGGTCGACTGGGACGGTTTCTTTTCCGTCATGCAAAAGACGGGTCTATCGGTCGGAATGATGATCGAGCGAGAGGCTGGTGATGACCGAGCGGGAGACATCAAGATCGCCCGTGCACTTGTGGACGAGAAGACAGGAGCGCAAGCGTGAGTGACAAGCTAGGAGTCGGGATCGTCGGGCTGGGTTTCATGGGGCAGACGCACCTCGGCGCGTACCAACGCGCTGATGAGGCCGGCTTCGGTAACAAGCTAGTCGCGGTGTGCGACGCAGATCCGGAGCGGCGCGCGGGCAAGGCGCCCGCGGCGGGCAACTTCGACACCGACGCAGCGGAGGACCTCTTCGACCCTGCGGAGGTGAAAGGCTATGAGGACCCGGCCGAGCTCTTTGCTGACCCCTCGGTGGACGTCGTCAGCATCTGCACGCCGACTGACTCCCACGTCGATCTCGCGATCGCCGCTCTTGAGGCTGGGAAGCACGTCCTTGTGGAGAAGCCTGTCGCGATCACAGCGGAAGAGGTGGCGCGCCTCGCTGAGGTGGACGCGCGAACCGACGCGCTCTGCATGCCCGCCATGTGCATGCGCTTCTGGCCTGCGTGGGCTTGGCTCGCCGAGCGCGTGAGGGAGGGCACCTTTGGGGCTGTGAGGGCTGCGGCCTTTCAGCGCCTCGGGACACGGCCTGGCGGGGGCGGTGGCTTCTATGAGGATGACTCGCGCACAGGCGGCGCGCTCGTTGACCTGCACATCCATGACGCCGACTTCATCCGCTGGGTCTTCGGGACGCCGGATGAGCTCCGCAGTACTGGGAGCACTGCGCACCTCACGACGCTCTATCGCTACCTCGACGGACCGAGCCACGTCGTCGCAGAGGGCGGCTGGGATCACACCCCCGGCTCGCCCTTTAGGATGCGCTATGTGGTCATCTTTGATGAGGCGACGGCGGACTTCGACCTCGGTCGTGAGCAGCAGCTGATGCTGGCTAAGGATGGCGAGTTCGAAGTGATCGAGGTTGAGGACATCAACGGCTATGACGGCGAGGTCCGACACTTACTCAACGCGATCAACACCGGATCGGCTCTCGGGGCTACGATTGGTGAGGCGGCAGGCCTGGCAGAGATGCTTGAGGCCGAGCGAGAGGCGCTAGGAGCGACTTGAGACAGCTAACGACAGGGATCATGGTCGCGCTCATCAGCGTGACTGCACCGGCTATGCAGCGCGGTGATGACGCGGTGAGCAAGACCGCGCTCGTCCGCGATGACATCGTGATCCCTGACGCGCCGGCCCTCACCCCTGAGGAGGCACTCTCCACCTTTGAGCTGCCCCCGGGCTTCGAGGTAGAGCTCGTCGCTAGCGAGCCCTTGATCAATGACCCGGTGCAGGTCGTCTTCGACGACGTGGGGCGCATGTGGGTCGTGGAGTGGACGGCCTACATGCCGGACATTGACGCAACGAACGAGCTCGAGCCGATCTGCGAGATCGCGGTGCTCACGGACAAGGACGGCGACGGCGTCATGGACGAGCGCACGGTCTTCCTTGACGGGCTCCAGCTGCCGCGGAGCGTCGCGCCGACACGCGATGGCGCGCTCGTGATCCTTCCACCCAACCTCTACTTCTGCCGCGACACGGACGGAGACGGGCGAGCTGACGAGCGCACCCTCATCGAGAATGTGGATCCCGGGCTCGCCGGCCACAAGAACCCTGAGCACGCGTTGAACGGGCTCTTGCGCACCCTCGACAACCGCTTTCACTGTGCGAACGGGGGCTACAGCTACGAGTGGACTGGCGAGGCCTTCGAGCGCGTCCGGCACTCGGGCGGCGGCCAGTGGGGTATCGCGACAGACGACATGGGTCGCATCTTCTACAACTCGAACTCGGACGCGCTGCGCTTTGATCAGTACAGCTCGGTCTACGCTGTGAGGAACCCGAACCTCCCAGGTCCGCCAGGGATGAAGTCACGGGTCGTTCATGACCAGAC
Organism: Planctomycetota bacterium; assembly: GCA_022446815.1. Taxonomy (GTDB): domain Bacteria; phylum Planctomycetota; class UBA1135; order UBA1135; genus JAKVCE01. Next base: position 45,391 of record JAKVCD010000001.1, on the reverse strand, counting down.
GGTCTACTCCAGCCGGGTGAACCCGGGGATCAACCGGGGCTACAAGCCCCACATGCTGACAGATGAGGGCAAGCTCGCGCGGACCACCGGGACCTGCGGGCCATACATCCAGCGCGGAGACGGGCTAGGTCCAGACGTGAAGGGCGACGCCTTCGTGTGCGAGCCCTGCGGTAACCTCGTCCTGCGTTATGACCTCGTTGAGGATGATCGTGGAGGGTTGCGCGGCGAGCCCGCCCGCAAGGAGTCCTCCTTCATGACCTCCACGGACGAGCGCTTCCGACCGGTCAACATCGCGGGAGGCCCCGACGGCTGCATCTACATCGTCGACCTCTACCGCGGCGTCCTCCAGCACAGAAACTATGTGACGACCTTCCTGCGCAGGCAGGTCAAGGACCGCGGCCTCGAGACGCCCTTAGGCCTTGGTCGAATCTGGCGAGTGAAGCGAACGAACCAAGCTGGCGCTGCGGGTCCAGACCTCGCTGAGGCCAGCTGGGACGAGCTCGCCTTGACCCTCAACCACCCGAACGGCTGGTGGCGCGATCGCGCGCAGCGCGTCTTCGTTGAAGAGGGCACAGGTGACGATGAAGCAGAGGCAGCCCTCCACGCGATGCTCGCGGGGAGCCCTACACCGATGGGCTGGGTGCACGGGCTTTGGGCGCTTGACGGGTTGAGCGCTACGAAGGAGTCCGAGGTCTTGGACGCTCTCGCTCATGAGGACGCGCGGGTCGTGGAGACCGGCGTGCGCGCGGGTGAGTGGCACCTGAAACTCGGCTCGGAGAGCGTCGCCGAGGCGATGCTCTCAGTCGCAGAGGGGGAGAGCTACAAGTTGCGCCGGCAGGTCGGGCTCTCGCTCGGAGAGGGGCACTCGAAGGCCGCTGACGCGGCGCTCGTGGAGTTTCTCGCGCGCTACTCTGACGACGAGGACCTCCGGCGGATCACCTTCTCAGGCGTTGGCGGCAGGGAGCTCGAGCTCCTCAGCGCCTGGCTCAAGCGCGACGACGTTTTGGAGAAGACGGACGGGCGCTCGCGCGCGCTGAGGGACTTCGCGCGCGGCATCGCACGCGAAGGGAAGATGGATAACGTGGAGGGTCTCGTCGCCCTCGTCGCCGGCGGGTGCAGGGAGAGCTGGCAGAGGGGCGCGCTCTGTGACGGGGTGCAGTCCGCGCGAGACAAGGACAAGGATAAGAACCCGCTGCCGGTGTTCGTCTCAAAGGAGCCGGCTGGGCTCATGGGGCTCGAGGCGGAGGGTGAGTTCCTCTCGCAAAAGTTCTCCGGTCTCCAAGAGAGCCTCGCCTGGCCCGGAAAGCAGGGTGTCGAGATCGCCGAGGCGCGCGAACTCACGGAGGAGGAGAGCGCGCTCTACTCGCACGGAGCGAACCTCTACATGGGGGTCTGCGCCGGCTGTCATCAGCCGAGCGGCCGTGGCGAGGACGGCATCGGGCCACCGCTCAAGACCTCACCTTATGTGCTCGGCGATGAGGGTTGGCTCGTGCGAGTCCTCATGCACGGGCTAGGAGGGGAGATCGAGGTGATGGGCAAGACCTGGGACCAAGAGATGCCGGCCTTGGCGGGATCAGACCGCGATATCGCGGGCGTACTCACCTACATCCGCCGCGAGTGGGGCCACACGGCAGAGCCCGTGTCCGAGGAGACCGTCGCCAATGTGCGCGCGGCGTCTGGAGACCGGCAACACTCTTGGACGGTGGAGGAGCTAAAGCGGGAGCTTGAGGTGAATGACTGAGACGGAGACTGCGCCGAACGAGCTCACGCGGATCGAAGACGCGCGCTCCAAGGGGCCTTTCGCGACCCTCGCGCTCTACACCAGGCTCTCTGGTCCAGGCTGGCTGCAGAGCGCGATCACCCTCGGTGGGGGGTCGCTCGCGAGCGCGCTCTACCTCGGCGTGTTGACCGGCTACTCGATGCTCTGGCTGCAGCCCGTTGCGATGATCCTCGGCATCATCATGTTGAGCGCCATCGCCTACGTGACGCTCTCCACCGGCAAGCGCCCCTTCCAAGCGATCAACGAGCACGTGAACCCAGTCCTCGGCTGGGGCTGGATCCTCGCGGTGGCGATGGCGAACGTCGTATGGAGCCTTCCGCAGTTCGCCCTCGGCACCGCCGCGCTGCAACAGAACCTCTTCCCCGAGGCGCTCGGCGGCGAGAGCGGCAAGGTGATCTGCTGCGCTTTGATCCTCGGGATCGCGACCGCGGTGATCTGGCAGTACGACTCCGGCGCCAAGGGCGTGAAGATCTTCGAGGGCATCTTGAAGGCGATGGTCGGCGTGGTCGTCCTCTCCTTCTTCGGAGTGGTCATCACATTGCTGACGAGCGAGGGCGGGCTGCCCACGGGGGAGATCCTCGGCGGCTTCGTCCCTGACCTCTCGCTCCTCTCGCAGCCCGCCGCGACCTTCGCCGACGTGCTCGCGCGCACAGGAGAAGCGAGCGCCTTCTGGAGCAATCGCATCGTCAGCCAGCAGCAGGACGTGATGATCGCCGCCGCTGCGACGGCTGTGGGGATCAACATGACCTTCCTCCTGCCCTACTCGATGCTCCGTAAGGGCTGGAGCAAGGGCCACCGCGGCCTCGGGATCTTCGACCTCGCGACCGGCCTCTTCATCCCCTTCCTCCTCGCGACCTCCTGCGTCGTGATCGCCTCCTCGAGCCAGTTCCACACGAGGTTCGATCAGGCGCTCGTGGATGACCCCGCAGCAGCAGCGGCCAACGGCGGCTACCTCTCTGCCCTCGACGCGCGGCTCAGTTCGGACGAGGGCACGGCGCTGCGTCTCGCAGGCGATGAGTTCGGAGCGCTCGACGCCGCTGGTAGAGAGGGCGCCGTCAGCGCAGCCTTCGCCTACTTGCCCACGGCGGATCGCGAGCTCGCGGCGACCCTGCAGAAGCGCGACGCCTTCGCCCTCGCCGACGCCCTCGAGCCGCTCACCGGCAGCGCCATCGCTCAGACCGTGTTCGGCATCGGCGTCCTCGGCATGGCGATCTCCACCGTGATCATCCTCATGCTGATCTCGGGCTTCGCCTTCTGCGAGATGTTCGGCAAGGAGCCACGCGGCAGGGCGCACCGCATGGGTGCGCTCGTCGCCGGGCTCGGCGTCCTCGGGCCCTTCGTGTGGACGGGGCAGGCGAAGTTTTGGCTGGCCGTGCCGACGAGCGTCTTTGGGATGGTGCTCTTGCCCATCGCCTACTGGACCTTCTTCCTCATGATGAATAGCCACTCCCTCATGGGTGCTGAGCGGCCGGCGGGCGCCGCGCGCCTGCGCTGGAACGCGCTCATGCTCCCGGCCGCTGGTATCGCGACCTACGCGAGCCTCTTCAGCGCCTGGAAGAAGGCGGGCTGGTACGGCCTCGGCGCGCTCGCAGCCTTCCTGCTCCTCGCCCTCTTCGTTGGCATGGTGCGCAAGGCCCGCACGGTTTTAGAGACAAAGGCTTAGCTCTTGCGCCGCCTGAGCGCGCTGATGGCTGCGGCGTCTGGCGACTCGCGATAGTGAGGGTCGAGCGGGTAGCACCCGCTCCGCTTGCCGTTCCTCGGGGCGGTGGTGCAGTCGCTGAAGGTGCGGCAGATGCGTCTTCTGTCGATCGGGTTCCCGCGCAGGATGTCGATGGGGAGCTCGGGGTAGGAGAGCAGCATCCGCCCGAGGCCGACGAGGTCCACGCCGCCGGTGCGCACCTCATGTTGTGCCACGTGCGGCAGCCACTCTTGCAGATAGCTGTAGCCCGTGCCGACGAAGGCGAGGTCGGGGTGAGCCTCCTTGCAGGCGCGGGCGGCTTGGATGTGGGCGAAGACACCTTCGAGGGGGTCGACAGGCGGCTGGTAGCCGTCGCTCGGTGGGTAGGCGGCGGGGCGCTGCAGGTGCGGGTTGTAGTAAGGCGAGCCCAAGCTCAGGTTGATGAGCTTCACCTCGCGCTCAGCGAGGAGGCCGAGGAGCTGGAGCGGCTCGTCCATGCTCGTCTTGCGCGGGTCCTCGGGGTCGACGCCGAAGCCCCAGCGGTAGGGGACGTGCTCCTCCCAACCGGAGGGCTCGCCGAGCTCATCCGCGCCAGCGCTGAAGGGGTGGGTGTCCACGATGGAGACGCGCGCGACGACGCCGAGGCCGGGGCAGGCTGACCTCACCTCGTCGATGACCCGCAGGAGGAAGCGCGTGCGGTTCTCGAAGCTCCCTCCGTAGACACCCTCGCGCGTGTGCGCGCCGAGGGTCTCGTGCAGGAGGTATCCATGACAGCACTTCACATCGACGAAGGCGTAGCCCGCCTCCTGAGCAAGGCGCGCAGCTGCGACGAAGCGCTCACCCAGCACATCTAGCTCAGCGTCCGTCATCGGCGCTGGCTCCTCGCCGTACTTTGCTGCGAGCGGCGGGTGGCTGTGCACGATCTTGGGTGCGAGCGCTCCGTGAGGTCTGGAGAAGCGCCCTGAGTGTGTGAGCTGAAGGCCGATGAGGAGCTCGCTTGGGTCTTCACCTATCTCTTCGTGCCCAGCGCAGACCTCAGCGCGCAGCTGTGTGAGCCCAGCCAAGATCTCGGCATCTTCATTCAGATAGAGCTGGTTCGGATTAGCGCGGCCGTCCTCGCTAACTGCGAAGGCCTCGCCGCCCCAGATGAGCTTCGCGCCGCTCTGACCGAAGCGCCTCCAGCGGCGCAGAGTGTCTGCGGTGGGGAGTCCGTCAGTGCTTGCGTCCCAGCCTTCCATCGGGTGGGTGACGAAGCGGTTCGCGAGGCGGAAGCCAGCGACCTGGAGCGGTTGGGCGAGGGGCCCATCAGCTTCGATCTCGAGTTCACAGTCAAAGCTCGAGTCGACGGCTCGCAGCATCTCGCGCAGGCGCTCGGCGTCGCGGCAGCGTCCGGGACTCTTGAAGCGCATGACTCAGGCCCCTTGCGGGGCCCACTCCTCCATCGGTGTGCGATCTTCGAAGGCGACGTCATGCTCGTGACCGAAGCCGACGCACGCGAGCGAAGCTGTCAGCATCTTGCCGTCGAGGATCTTCACGCAGCCGCCGTCGAGCTGTCGCTGGTAGAGGTCAGAGTGGCGGTCGAGGACGCTCACCTGTTCCCTCTCTGGGAGGTGATCGAGGCCGCGGAAGTAGTGGTGTCCGTTGCGCTCGACGTCTTCAACCCCGAGGGCACACATCAGCGCGAGGTCTTCTTGTAGCCCTACAGCGGGGAGGGTTGTGAGGTCTTCAGCGGTCTGAAAGAGCTCACCGCCGCGCGTCTCCACAAGTCCACGGTTCAGGAGCCCGCGGAAGACGCCTTTGCAGCTCTTGATAGAGACACCCTTGTAGCCGAGCGCCATAGCGCGGGTGAAGGCGTCGATATGTCCATCCGCCTCGTCGATCACGACAGGCGCGATGGCAGAGAGGTCCCTCATCGCGGCGGTGGCGTCGAGGTCGAAGGTGGCGACGCGCTCGAGCGGCTGCTCGATGTAGGCGACGCGCTCCACGAGGCGCGCGCCCATCGGGTCGCGAGCGACTTCTTCGAGCATGGAGAGGAAGCTCGAGAGGTCAGCGTAGCGCTCGTTGCCGTCAAGAGTGAGCAGCGGCTGCCCGCCGAGGTGGGACTCAAAGAAGGCAGCGAGCTCTTGGAGACGCCGCGCGTCGGACGCTGCGCCGGCGCCGACCTTCACCTTGAAGCGCCGCACGCCGTAGCGCTCGATGTCCTCATCCAAGGCTTGCGGGAAGCCATCGTCAGCGCGATCCATCGGCTGCAACTCATCGACTCTGAGCGGGTCATCAATCCCTACAGTGTGGCGGACCTCAATAGAGCTGCTCGGTGCATCCGGGAGCGAGGCGCAGAGGTCCCAAGCAGCGAGCTCCGAGTGAAGTTGGCCAGGAGTGAAGCCGAAGATCCCCTCGCGCAGCGCCTTGTGAAAGGGGATGTCTGCGGCTCGACACGCGGCGTCCATGACAGCGCGCTCAAGAAGGCTCACGCCGAAGCCGCGAGTGAGGGCGCCGGTGTCCATCGGATCGAAGGGGCCCATGCACTCCGCGTAGGTGACACGCCAAGCGTCAAACACAGAGGTGGGTTGCCTGGCGGCTTCGGCCCACGCTGCGGCGCTGCGTTGGATGCTCGCGAGCAGAGAGATGACGTCGTCTCTAGCGCTCTTGGTCGGGTCCTTTTCAAACCACTTGGGCATGAGCAGGTCTGAGGAGAAGCCCTCCGCCTCTTCTCCGTCCACGGTCTGGATGATGACGCGCAGGGTCGCAAGCGGCGCGGCGTTCAGGATCGCTCCCCCAAAGCGGAAGGGAAGACGAGTCTGGACGTCCGTCAGGCGGAGCTCCGTTGAGGTGAGGCGGATCGGGAGGGGAGAGGTCATATGGGCTGCGCGCCCACTCCGACGCCCCTAGTTGGAGGAGGCGTTAGTGCCGGCAGAGGCGTCATACACCTTCTTCGGGAACTGAGGCTCCTTGAGGGCCTCGAACCAAGCCGCGGCCTTCTCGTGAGCGCCCTCGGTTCCCGTGTCGAGGACGAAGTAGCGCTCGCGCTCTCCCTTGCTCATCGCTAGCTGCATCGTCCCTTGGGACTTGTGGGCAGCGATGACCCAGTTTACGACGACCCGATAGTCGAGCTTGTCGCGGTGGCCGAAGGGCTGCGTACGGTCAAAGACGTGCACAGGGCCCTCGACAGCGCGAGCCTCCAGGTAGCCGGGGAGCTCGGTGAACTGCATGAGGGCGTTGGTGGTCGCACCGAATAGGACCGGGCGCGAAGCTCTGTCCATACGCTTCACCGCTCGCAGGGCGAGGATGGTCGCGGCCTGGTGGTGACCGTGCGTGGTCGGGGTAGGGAGGTGGCAGAGGACAAAGTCATAGCCGCCCTCACGGAGCGCGCGGTCGATCCCGAGCTCGACCTTCGTGAGCTCCCAGACGTCAGTGTCGAGCACCTCGCCGGGGTCCTGAGAGTAGCGGTGGTCCTGCTGGTTCAAGAAGAGCGCGTCGCGCACGCCGAGGTAGCGGCAACCCTCGAGGAACTCCTCGCGCCGGATCCTCGGCAGGTGAGCCCGGCCGACCTCCTCTTCGGTGAGCTCGAGCCCATAGATGCGCTCTGCGAGGGTCGAGTACTTGAAGCCGCCCTCACCGTTGGTGATCAGCAAGATGTCGCAGGCCCCGCCTAAGTGCGTAGCGGTCTTGAAGAGGGCCCCCGCGAAGACGGTCTCGTCGTCTGGGTGCGCGACGACGCAGAGCACCTTGGGGCCCTCGGGCGCGGCGAGCTCGGTCACGCTCACCCGAGCGGATCCGTGCGGCGCAGTGCAGGAGGCAGTGAGGAGTGCGAGGGTGAGAAGGGCGCGCATCGGACTCAGCGAGAGAAGACGTCGTCCATGTTCTCGGAGATCTCGATGAGCCTCTCACGACCTCCTCCGCCGACCTCCGCCGAACCCCAGCCCTCGTAGCCGATGTCGGCGAGGGCGGTCATGACTTCAGACCAGCCAGCGCTCGATTCGGGCGCGCCGATCTTGCAGTCGAAGCCCTTCCAGACCCCCTCGGCCTCCATCTTTGCGCGGCTGTAGTCCTTGATGTCGAGCTTGATGATCCGCTCACCGAGCGTCCTCACCCAGTTGACCGGATCGTCATAGCGGACGATGTTGCCAACGTCGAAGTACCAGCCGAGGTGCTCTCCCTTGAACTGGTCGAGGTAGCGCGCGGCCTCCTTCGCGTCTGTGATGAAGTCGTTCCAAACGTTCTCCAGCGCGATCTTTACGTTCAGCTCTCGCGCTAGGGGGAGGACAGCGGAGAGCTCATGGGTCGAGCGCTCCCAGGCGTCTTTGTAGCTGACGTTTCCGTTGCAGACCCCGGGGACTAAGAGGACCGTCGATGCGCCAAAGAGTCTGGCGTCGCGGAGCGCCGCCTCTAGGCCTGCGACCCCCTCTGCGCGCACCTCGGGCTTGGGGTCCGAGAGGGGCTTAGACCAGTGCGTAGAGCAGACGACGCCAGGGACCTCGAAGCCGACCTCGATCTTCGCGTCCACGACCTCCTTCCAGTCATAGCCGCTCGGCCCATCCATCTCGACGCCTTCGAAGCCGACGTCTTTCAGGAGCTGGAACTTCTCGACGAGGGTGTCACCTTCACCGACCATCCCGATCTTGCAGCACTTCTTGAGCTTGCCGCGCATGGGCGAGTCCGCGCTGTGGGCATTGAGGTTCATGAAGAGAGGGGCGGAGGCTAGGCCGGCGAGGACCGTGCGGCGGTTCGGTCGGGAGATCATGGGCCCTGTTGAGGTGAGGGTCAGGTGCTGGACTGGCGCATAGGTCGCCGGCGAGAGGCGTACAGGATAAGCCTATGGAGCCCCGCGGGGCAGGTTCACTAGCCTCGGAGGACCTCGATGAGGGGTGAGTCCTTCGTGAAGTTGCGCGTGGGCTGAATCGAGAGGGGGTAGTTGCCCCACCACTCGCCAGCAGCCCAGTAGATCCCCTCCATGGCTGCGTCGCTGAGGGTGCGCACGAAGCGCTTTACGACCTCTTGCCACGCGGGGTCGTCCGCGGGCACGCCAAACTCACCGATCATCCCCGTGACGCGGTTGCGGCGACACCAGTCAATGAAGGGCATCACCCGGTCGACGCCGCGATTCATCAAGCGCGGGTCTTGGTCGTACTCCTTCGAGAAGGAACGCGTGTACTTGCCGGACCCGTTCGAGTCGAAGTAGCAATGCGCTTCATAGACCGTGCGACCCAAGGGGTCTTGGATCCAAGGCTGCGAGCCGTTGATCTCGGCCCAGCGCTGCGCGTTGCTCCATTCGTCGCCAGCCACGAAGATCCTCTTCGTGTCTCCGTCTTTGCGAAGCGCCTGAACAACCTCCTGCGAGACGCTCCTCCAAGGGATGCGTCCTAGGGAGTGCGGCTCGTTCATGATGCCCCAACCATCGATACCTTGATGATCACCGAGGGCGTCGGAGATACGTAGCCAGAGGTTTGTGAGGTGCTCAGGCGTGATCGGGACGCGCTTGCCGATGCGCTCTCCGAGTGCGCAAGCTCTAGGGACGCCGTTGATTGGCATCACGTAGCGCGCGTAGTTGTGGCAGTCGAGGATGATCCGCGCCCCGTTGCTCTTTGCCCAGTCCGCGCAGCGTCTGATGTGTCCGAGCTCACTCTGGTTGAGGGCTCCGCCGGGCTTCGACTGCAGGCGCTCCCAGCGGAAGGGGACGCGCTGGAGGCGGAAGCCACGGTCTGCGAAGTAGCCGAAGGTCTTCTCGGAGTTGAAGGTGTAGTCCTGGCCGAGCGTTCCAGGCTGCTCGTTCGAGAACGACGGGCGGTCTGTGCTGAACTCGCCGCCTGCGATAGAGACGCCGATGCGAGAGCGAGTCATGCCTTCAGCGGTGGGGCCGTCTAGGAGCGAATAAGCGAGGGGCACAGCTAACGCAGAGCCCGTCGCGGCCAAGAGGCCACGCCGGCTGAGCCCTCCCTGTGAGGTCTCCCTGGATTCGCCTTGTTCCGGTCCTTCCATAGCGAGGTGGCCGGGCTCAGGTGAGCCCGGCTCCACTCCCTTGAGAACAGACTAAGGCATCCTGATCAGTAAGAACAAACGTGCGCTCGTACGATCGACGACGTTGGACCGTAGGGCGGAGGTGTCCGCAGCAAAGCTGACCGCCTCAGACACCTCATATGTGGCGGTGAGGCCGAAGTGGGTGTAATTCTCTGAGTTGTTGTCGAGCATGATGTTCGCCATCACGGAGTACCAGATGTCCTCAGACCCGTGGTAGAGCTCGGGGTTCAGCCAGTGCTTCCACTCGATCCCAGCGCTGTAGAGCATGTAGTTGCCCGGAGCGAAGTAGGGGTGAGTGGCTTCGAAAGGAGAGGTCGGGTTGACCGCCTCCTCGAAGTTGTCCTGGTTGGCGAAGTCCTTGTAGTCCAGCTTCAAGAGGAGCTTGAGCTGCTGCGGAGGCAGGGAGTACAGGTAGGAAGCGTAGGTGTTGAGCTCGTAGAGGGTGTTCCTGTCTGAGTAGTCGGCGTAGGTGAAGTTGCCGCCGTAGTCCCACATCCGGTTGGGCTTGGAGTTCACAGAGATGCTCGTCCCGGTGCGGTGGATGTCCTCAAGGACAGACTGGCCGTTCTCGGCGACGTTGTCCGTGAAGAGGCGGGCCTCAATACGGGTGGATTCCTTCGTCACATACTCGATCCCGAGGTCGAAGAGGGGGCGGTCATCGAAGCCGTCGGCGCGATCGAACTCGTTGAAGACCAAGCCACCCTTGAGCAGCACGTTGTCTTTGAACTTGTCCTGCGCGCGGACTGAGAAGACGTTGGAGCCCATCGCTCCGAAGCGTCGCCACTCTGACTGGTCCTGCGGGTTGTCCGGGTCGTAGATGACCGTGGGAGAGCTGTAGCGCTTCCGACCGTAGCTGACGGTGAAGAGCTCGTCCTCGTCACCGAAGGGGTACTCGAGGCCGATCATGTAGGAGTCCACGGCCATCTGTGAGAGGCCGCCGCGACCCTTTGCGTCGAAGGTGTCCATCCCGATCACGACGCGCGGCTCAGTCTTGAGCTCAAGACGCCTCAAGACGTCGTGCGCCTCTTCGTGGTGGGGGTCGACCAAGAGGAGGTCTTCATACTCTTGGACAGCCTTCTTCGTGTGCTTCTTGCGCGTATAGATCTGGGCGAGGTCGAAGCGCGCCTCCGTGTTGTTCGGCTCACGAGCGATGAGGCGCTTGTAGACGTCAACCGCTCTTTGGTCGCGGAAGCCGGCGAGACGCTTGGCCTCTTTCTCAAGCTGGATATTCTCCTGCACATTCACCATGGCCTCGTACTCCATCTCAGTGTGAAGAGAGGCTTCAGGTGAGCGAGTGCCGAAGATGTCCATCGGGAAGGCTTCGACAGCTGCGGGCGCTTGGAGGGCGTTGTATGCCTCGTCCGACTCGTCGTACTGGTGAGTCCAGTAGAGGAGTCGAGCCTTCTCACGGTGTGCGACGATGTTGTCAGAGTCGTTGGCGAGCGCGAGCTCATACTGCTCGAGAGAGTTCTCGAAGTTCTTCAGTCGGCTGTAAGCCCGCGCCATCCCGATCCTCGCACGGAGGTTGTTGGGCGAGCGCGAGATCACTCGCTCGAAGGTCGTGACAGGGTCGACCCGGACGCCCTCTGTGTTCCGGAGGAGGAGGGTCTCTACCTCACCGAGGCGGACCATCGCTGCGAGGTTCTCAGGATCCCAACGAAGGACATGGCGATACATGTCCAAGGCCTCTTTCCACTCACCGTCCCCTGTGGCGATCTCAGCGAGGATGATCCGCGAGCGGATGTCGTCGCCAGTCCTTGAGAGGGTGGAAGAGAGCAGGGCGCGGGTCGCGCCGATGCGGTTGTCGAGGTTCGCCTGCGCCTTGGCGAGGCCATAGTAGGCCTCGGCGAGTTGGCCGTAGGGGTGGGCGGTCGCACTCTGGAAGAGGCGCGCGGCCTCAAGGTAGCGCGCCTCGTCAAGCATGAGGTTGCCGAGAGCGATCTCCATGTTGACGGTCGCATAGGCGTCCGTGCGGTTCAGCTCGAGGAACTTGCGTCCAAGGGCTTCAGCCTGCGTGGCGCTGCCGAGTTTGCCGAGATTCCGGACGAGGAGGAGGAGCGGGCGAGGGTCGCGACCGTCCTCGGTGTAGAGGACCTGGCAGATGGTGTTCGCGTCCTCGTACTGGTGCTGCTCAGAGAGCGACTTAGCCAAGAGGTAGCGTGCCTCGCGGCTGCGGGAGGAGTACTTGGGGACCTTGCGCAGCTCACCGGAGGCCTTCTCATACTCACCGCTGATGCGGAACATGTCGCCTAAGGCGATGCGGATCTCGTTGTCTTCAGGGGTCCTGGAGAGGGCGTCTTTGTAGATGCCCTCAGCGGCAGCATAGTCACCGATCAGCACGTGATAGGAGCCGAGGGTGAGCTGATACTGGCGGTCAGACCCCATGTCGCCCTCGAGGGAGTTGAGGGTGCGCTTCGCTGCAGAGGGCAGGAAGGCTTGGAGCTGAATGCGTGCGCTGCCGATCTTGGCCGCCTTGTTCGCAGGCGCGACGTCCAGGACCTGGTCGTAGAGCTTCATGGCGTTCTTGTAGCTGCCTACAAGGGAGAGGTAGCTCGCGAGCTCAAGGCGCTCTTCGATCGTTGCGGTCCGAACCTCAGCCATTTGGTCGAGGGTCTTGCTGGCCTTCTCGTGCTCTCCGAGCTGCGTGTAGCAGCGCGCGAGATAGATAGCCCACCTGAGATCCTCAGGGGTTTTCCTGTTCAGGCGCTCGAGGGTGCCGAGCGCGTCCTCCGGGCGGTGAAGGTCCAAGAGGACAGGCGCCAAGAGGACCTGATCAGACTCTTTCCTGGGGTCGAGGCTCTGCAGGTGCTTCCTGTATACGTCCTCAGCCTTGTGGAAGTCCTTGGTCCATGTGTAGAGCCGGGCCAAGGTAGCCGCTGTCTCTACGTCCTCGGGGTCTTCCATGAGGACTCGGCGAAGCTGCTCCGAGGCCTCGTCGAACTCTCTCGTCTGTACAAGCACGCCAGCGAGGGCTCGACGGTGCCGCGCATCGCTGGGCTGGGCCTCGATCAAGATGCGGAACTGTGCAGCTGCATCGACCAGGCGTCCCTCCTGGATGAGCAGCCCTGCATATTCCTCCCTCGCCTCTAGGTGCTCAGGGTCTCTAGCCAAGAGCTCCTCGTAGGTTCCGATCGCTTCCGAGGCCTGATCCATTGCCACGACGTTGCGAGCGGAGCGAAGCAAGATGTCGATGTAGTTTCGATCCCTTACAGGCTCAGAGGGGTCTTCGACTGCCTGGTCGTCGTACGGCGATGCGTACGGTTCGCTAGCAGCGCCCATGTGAAGCTCGTCAGGGTAGCTGTAGTCAGAGGGCAGACCCGCGAAGGAGTCTAGCTGGCCCTCGATTTGGGCGACCTCCTCACCGTCAGAGCAGGCGGCGAGGAAGGGGAGCGACAAGAGGAGCCCAAGGGAGATGTGAGGGCGTGCGATCTTGGTGCGCGACATGAAAGGGGGGGTAGGGAACGAAGAGGGAGGATCAGGAGGGTTCGACTCAATCCTCGACCACAGAGGCCGCGTGACCTGAGCCCTTGGAGCACTTCCTAGTGGGGAAATCCTTCCGGGGGACTGGTCTCAGGGGGATCAGCTCTCGCATGGCGATAGCTGGCCTGCCCTGGAGCCCGCGTGGGGGGGGACTGAAGGCCCTTGTGGACCTCAGAGGGAGAGCCCTCGGAGGCATACAAGGAATGAAACTTAGTTGGACTGAAATCAGTCTACGCTGAAAACCGTGAAGCAGGAAGAATCAAATTTCCTAATAAGTTCCACAAGAACAGGTATTTATGTTCAACTCAGGTCCTCGGTGACCAATCCGAATTCCTTGGAGGAGCGTCCGCCGGGACAAAGAAATCGACTTACTATTCCCTAGAACCCCACCAAAGCAGGTGTCCCACGGGCACGTCTTTTGAGGGTTCTCGCTCCATGAGCCTCAGGACCTGGAACCCTGAAGCCAGATCAGAGCGGGACTCCTTCTTGAGCCCAAACGACACCGATCCCCAAACCCATGAGCGCATCAGCCCGCAGAACCTTAATGACAGCGTGTCTCTTCGTTGTCGGGTTCTATCTCGTCTACCGCGCCTTGTTCACCCTCAACCTTGAGGGGACCTACGCCACCATCGTCTCAATGATGCTCTACGGAGCAGAGCTCTTCGGTGGCGTCTCCTTGGCACTGTATTTCCTCCAGGTCTGGGACACGAGCGAACCGCAAGAGGTCGAGCCCCTTGAGGGCGTCACCATCGACGTCCTCGTCCCGACTTATAACGAAGACGTCGACCTCCTTCGCGGCACCCTGAAAGCCTGTGCAGACCTCGAGCTCCCGCACAACACCTATGTGTTGGATGACGGTAAGCGAGAGGAGGTCCGCGAGCTCGCGAAAGACCTCGGCGTCCGCTACATCACGCGGGACAACAACCTCCACGCAAAGGCAGGCAACCTCAACCACGCTCTCGAGCAAACGGACGGGGACTTTGTCGTCATCTTTGACGCTGACCACGTGCCTGAGCCTCATTTCCTGCGCCGTACAGTGGGGTACTTCCGGGATGAGAAGCTTGCGATGGTTCAGACGCCGCACGCCTTCTACAACTTCGACACCTTCCAGGGGTCTTTCGATGGGGAGAAAGACCGCTTCTGGGAGGAGGGCCAGCTCTTCTATAACGTCATTCAGAGCGGCAAGAACGCGCTGGACTCGGTCATCTTCGCCGGCAGCGCTGCGATGTTCCGCCGTGAGGCGCTCAAAGATGTCGGCTACATCGCCGTCGAGACCATCACCGAGGACATGCACACAGGCATCCGCTTGAGCATGGCTGGGTGGAAGACCTGCTACATCTCTGAGCGGCTGATCGCCGGTCAGGCCGCCGCAGACGTCACGACGTTCCACAGTCAGCGACTGCGCTGGGCAGAGGGCAACCTCTCGATCCTCTTCTATGACAACCCGCTCACTGCGCGCGGTCTGACGTTGAAGCAGCGCTTGTCCTACTTCGCTTCGATCATTCACTGGGGAGGAGGATTCGCGCGATTGGCGCTGTTCTTGACCCCGATTTTGATGCTCTTCAGCGGCATCTCGCCGGTGACAGAGTTCACTTGGCACCTAGGTCTGATTCTCTTCCTCTATCTCTTCATGATCACTTCGACCATCAAGGTGGTCAGCAAGGGATACGCGAGCTTCCGGGAGATCGGCCTCTTCGGTATGGCCAACTACTGGACGCAGACCAAGGCTGCCTGGCGAGCGATGTTCGGTAGAGGTCGCCAGAAGTTCGTCGTGACGGCGAAGCGAGGCGGGCAGGCTGACAGCATCATGCCGTACATCATGCCGCAGCTGATCCTCGCAGGAGTCGGGCTGTTGGCGATCGCTTGGGGCTGGACCTCTCAGTTGGTCTTCCGTGACGCGGTCGACTTTCTAGGCTTGGGCGTGGCTACGGGCCTCGTCTGCGTGCAGCTGCACCTTGCCCAGCAGTATCTCCGCCGCGCGATGCGCCCGGCCTCTAACCGTTACTCCTATCGTCACCAGGTGAACCTCCCGGTGCGGTTCAAGTTTGAGAACGAAGAGGGCGAGGCTGTCGAGGGTTACGCGACCACCGTGGACCTCAACGAGTACGGCGCCGGGATCGTCGCATACGACTCCATCCCCAGCGGCGTGCGCGGCAAGATGACGATCCTCGCCAACGGCAGTAGCGTCACAGCTGACGCCAAGGTGAAGTTCCTCGGTCACCTCTCGCGTCGTCCGGATGATGACGATGAGGTCCCCGAGTGCATCCGCTACGGGCTCGAGTTTGAGAACACGACGGACCTAGAGAAGGACGCGCTCCGCAACCTCTGCATGCATTACGCCGTCCCGCTCATGTTCGACCGCGTCTCGCGGCCGATGAGCGAGCGCTTCCGTCGCTTCAAGCGCGGCCTCGTCAGCTTCCGTCGTCGCTATCGTCGGGTGGACTATCGCCTGCCTGTAGCGATGCTCGTCGGCGAGAAGTCAGGCAGGTCACAGTTCGCTCACGCGGTCACGGATGATCTCTCCATCGAGGCCTTCCGCGTTCGGACGAAGCACGCGTTCTCTGAAGGTCAGCACCTCAACGTGATGATCCCGACGCCGGTCGGCGACGTCGAAGCAGAGGTTGAGGTGATCCGCTGCATCAAGAACCCTGCCGGCCCTCTCGCGGTGAACGAGACCGTCCTGCGCTTCGATCACTTCAAGGGTCAAGGCCGCTCTATCCTCCAGACTCTCCTTAAGATCACGCCCTCTGGTCGCACCGACGGTGGCCTGCGCGGCACGATCGAGACCCAGCCGGTCCCCTACTTCCGCCCTGCGATGGCGGCTGTCTTCACTGCGCTGGTCCTGACGCCTGTCAGCTATGGCTTGTTCAAGGCGGTCTTCAAAGACGACATCGTGCTGATGAGCGCGGTGGCAGAGGGCTCCGAGTACGCCTCCGACAAGCCTGGCCTCGACGCGATCTACGCCGAGACCATGTCCATGGAGGACCCGGACCGTCGTCGCCTCATGCTCCTCAAGGAGGCCCTCGAGGACGCTGAGCGCTACCCGGAGCTTGTTCAGGTCACGCGGACGCTCGCGACGCAATACCTGAAGGACCCGGACATGGGCATGGCTTACATGAACGCCCTCAGCCTCAACGGCCAGTACATGGACGCTGAGATCGAAGCTGAGCGTGTCCTCTCCATGGTCGACGCCTCTCGAGCGACGGCTGGGAAGCGCAAGGAGGTCCTCCTCCTCGCCGCTCGGAACAGCGTGAACTCTGGCCGCCTCGCTCAGGGCGCGGACCGCTTCCACAAGCTGCTCAACACCTACCCCGACACTGAAGAGGCTCGGGTCGAGTACGCCGGCGTCCTCGCGCGCCTCGGTCGCTACGACGAGGCCCTGCAGCAGCTCAGCATGGTGGAGCTCGACCTTGAGGGTCGTTACCAGCTCGTCTCGATCTTCTCAGCGATGAAGGACTTCGCCTCAGCAGAGGCCGAGGCCAGCGCCATCCTTGAGGACTACCCGGACGAGCAGCGCGCTGAGGTGAACCTCGCAGAGATCCTCTCATGGAAGGGAGACTTTGCGCGGGCGATCCGACAGTACGAGCAGCTGCTCACGGACACTCCCGGAGAGCGTGACCTCCTCATCAAGCGCGGCGAGCTGCTCTTGTGGAACAAGGAGTACCTCGCGTCGATGGAGGTCTTCCAGGACCTCATCGATCAGGGTGAGAACGACACTCGTGTCTGGCAGGGCTTCCTCGACTCCGCCGCTGGCGCAGGGGTTGTTCCGCCCAAGATGGTCCGAACAGTCCTTTCGCTCTATGAGCGCGTCCAAGACATGACCGTAGAAGACCCGCAGGTGCTCGCGCGCCTCGCAGCTGTCCTGCGGAACATGGGGCAGCTCTCTGAGGCGGTCGACCTCCTTGAGTATTCGCTCGAGCTCACTCCTCAGGATCGTGAGATTCGACTGCAGCTCGCGGACGCTCTCTACGAGTTCGGCGATCACGCGCGCGCAGACATGTTCTACAAGTCACTGCTTGACCGCGCTCCGGTGGGTGGTCCGAGACGACCCCGACTGAGTGGCGGTACATTCCACTGGCGGTACTAGGGCCGCCTGGTTCCAGGAAATGGGGCGCGTCACCGCGAGGTGCCGCGCCCCTTTTCATTGGGTCGTGAGCCGCCCTCAGGCTAAGTGGCCTTGGCTGGAGTCGCCCATCTCTACGTCACCCTCTGGGAAGTACTCGGCCCAGCGCTTGTCGACGAGGGCCGCGGTCTCTTCGTCGCAGAAGAGCTCCTCTGGATAGCCCTTCATTCGTGCGTCGATGACCACCGGCGGCGTATATGAGGCGTGTCCGCTGAAGAGCTCGATCTCTTTAGCGGTGATGTCAGAGGCGGGGTCGAAGCGGGTGAAGGTGGACCAGAGGAAGTTAGTCGCGCTTCGAGTGGCGCGCGCTGCGTCGTCCGAGAGGACGACGAGCGGCCAGTCTGAGAGGGCGGGGTCCTTAGCGAGCCGCGCGGCGAAGTCAGGGTCTTCGTCGTGGCGAGGGCCCTCGACGACCAAGCAGCCCGGACAGAAGACGTGAGCCGCTCGCACTCCACCAGGCGCGGCCCCGGTGAACTCACTGGGGAGCGTGCGCCGCGGCTCTCCGACCCCGAGGAGGACCCCCTTGCTGCCTTCGTTCAGCTTGGGGCCCGCGTAGTCCAAGGTGTCCATGGAGAGGTTTGCGAAGATGAAGAGATCTGTGCGCAGGTCCGCACGCTCGAGCACGTGCGTGAGCAGCGCGCGGAAGTCGTGCAGGTCGACAGCGTCATCGACCAGGATCAGGAACTTCGTGAGGGAGAGCTGGCCCTCGCCGAGGATCCTGAAGGCGCTCTTCATCGCCTCGCGCTTGTAGCGCTCCTCGACTCGTGCTGCGGAGAGAGAGTGGTAGCCGGTCTCTCCGTAGCTCCAGAGGTCTAAGACCCCAGGCATGACAACTGGGAAGAGCGGCGAAAGGAGCGCCTGCAGGTAGTCACCTAGGAAGAAGTCCTCTTGGCGAGGCTTTCCGACGACTGTGGCGGGGAAGATCGCGTCTGCGCGGTGACAGAGCGCCTTGAGGCGCATGAAGGGGAAGGGGTGTGTCTCTGAGTAGTAGCCGTAGTGGTCACCGAAGGGGCCCTCGTCTCTGCGCTCACCCGGTGATGTCTCTCCGACGAGCGCAAACTCAGCGCGAGCGATGAGGTCGTGCGCGCCCACAGGGTTGGCGCATGTCTCTAGCTTGTGACCTTGGAGGAAGCCGGCGAGCAGCAGCTCCGGAACGTCCTCGGGGAGAGGGGCGATGGCTGAGAGGATGAGCGCGGGCGGCCCGCCGACATGCAGCCTGACAGGCAGCGCCTCACCGCGGGCCTCAGCCACAGCGAGATGCCCCTCACCACCGCGCTGGATCTGGATATGGAGGCCGCAGGTGTCTGCGTCAAAGATCTGAGAGCGATACATCCCGAGGTTTGAGATTCCAGACACTGGGTGACGAGTCTCAACGAGCGGGAGGGTGATGAAGGCGCCGCCATCGCGGGCCCAAGTGCGCAGCGCGGGGAGCTTGGTGAGGTCAGGGGTGCGATCGACGACCTCGGTGACTGGCGCGTTGCGGATCCTCTTGGTGCCAGCGTTCATGACAGCCTTGAGGAGGTCTCGATTCTTCCAGAGGTCTCCGAGCTTAGGCGGGACGAGCTCGTGAGGTGCGCGCGCGAGCCGCGCTACGTATTCGCCAGCCTCACCGCCGAAGGCGAGGTCGACGCGCCGAGCGCTGCCGAAGAGGTTGGTGGTCAAGCGGAAGGGGCTCCCGCTGACGCGATTGAAGAGGAGGGCTGGGCCACCTGCGGCGATCACGCGACGGTGGATCTCGGCGGCCTCTAGGTCTGAGGAGACCTCAGCGTTGACCTCTACGAGCTCTCCCTCTCTGCGAAGGGTCGACAGGAAGTCACGAAGGTCTCTCGGCGGGTTGTTTTCGGTCACAGCAGGGGCGCGGGTGGTGGCACCGCGGGCCGAGCAGTATGTCGCCGTATGCGGAGGCTGTCACCCAGAACACGTGCAGCTCAAGCGGCGCGCAGGAGCGCGTGGAGCCTGAGGATCGCTGCGCGGTCTGTTTCTAGCTCTAAGCTCGGATAGGCGTCGATGAAGCGCTCCCATCGGAGGCGCAGGTCTGCTGCCTCGGCGAGCTCATTGGGGATCCTGCAACCATAGGTCCACTCGACGACCTCCTCGTCTCCCAGAACCCACCGCGCGGGCATCTCCAAGTCGACCAGCTCAAGGGGCTCTTCTAGACCCATGCCCTGCTGGACTTGCCGCCTGACCGCTCCCTCCATCTGCTCGCCGTGCCCGATCTCACCTTGCAGTGGCCCCCAGCAGCTCTCGATCCCTAGCTCCCGCATGAGCAGGAGATAGGAGGGCTCTCGGCGCTTAAGCGCGTAGGGGAAGACCCTGAGTCGATGGATGAGCTCAGCCATGATCGTCAGCTTCTATCGGCTCTGGACCCTTCAGAGCTTTGATGCGGACTCTCAGTCAGAGCGATTTCTATCGCGAAACCGATCTCGCGGGTCCGTTTTCCCTGACGTAAGGGAATTGCATGTAGAGACTTAGGGCTTTTTGATTGCTGTCGCGCTAGACGGCTCCTCATGAGCTCTCCCCGAGAAGGATAATCCCCTGCATGGGGAGTGAAGATCTGACCATGGGGGCGAGCAGCCCTGAGCTCATTGAGGTCATGCGGGCGATGGATCGCCTCGTGAACTGGGAGCGTAGAGACCGCACCGCGGATATGGGGCGCACGCTCGAGCCGGTTCGGGATCTGCTCCGCCGCTTAGGTGAGCCACAGCGAGGGCCCCGCTTCGTGCATGTCGCCGGGACAAAGGGCAAGGGCTCCGTCTCTGCGATCGTCGCGGCAGCCCTTGGCGCGGCAGGGGTCCGCTGCGGCTGCTACGCCTCACCGCACGTAGAGCGGGTCACAGAGCGCGTCCGAATCGACGGAGGAGAGGTCGACGAGGGCTCGCTCGCAAAGTGCCTCAGCGCGGCCCTTCGGGCGCGGGAGCTTGCTGAGGCAGAGGGGACAGCAGGTGGCGCTGCGACTTGGTTCGACCTCTTCACGGCGGGCGCTCTGCGATCCTTCGCTGACGCTGCGTGTGAGTGGGTCGTCTTAGAGTGCGGGCTCGGTGGCCGGCTCGACTCCACGAACGCCGTAGATGGTGAGGTCTGCGCATTGACTAATGTCGACTTCGAGCACACGGCGGTCCTCGGCGATACCCTCCGTGCGATCACTCTGGAGAAGGCGGCGATCACTCCAACGGGGGGCGTCCTGGTTGTCGGCTTAGAGGAGGGAGATGGTGAGGTGTGCGTGGCCGTGCGCGAGGTGGTGGCAGAGGTAGGCGCGCGCGCGCGCTTTCTGGAGCAGCTCCCAGAGACCTTTGATGGGCGGAACGAGGCTACAGCACGCGCGATCTTGGAGGAGGTGGAGGCGCACGGGGGCCCTGCTGGCGTCGCGAGCTTTGGCGAAGAGGTTGTCCTCGCGGCGCGTCAAAAGGCGCGCTGTGAGCACTTCGCGGTGGATGAGAGAGAGGTGATCCTCGACGGCGGGCACGTCGCATCGAGCGTCCGGGGCCTCTTGTCACAGCTGGAAGCCGATGGAGGAGCGGGGGGCTCCGTTGAGGCAGTCCTCGCGCTCGGGAGGGAGAAGGACGCAGCCTCAGTCCTAAAGGCTCTGGCCGGACACGTCGATAGGCTTCATTGCACGACCTCTATGGAGGGGCCTCTCGCCACAGGCGAGGACCTCGCCAGGCTGGGTCGGGAGCTTGGGATCGACGCTCGAGACGCGGGCGCTCCGAGCGAGGCCCTCGAGGCCGCGCTAGGAGGCAGCGCGGCGAGGGTCTTGGTGCTTGGCTCCTTCTACCTCGCTGGCGAGCTCAGGCCGCTCTTGGTTGCGCGTGCTGAACACAGCGACGCATGCTCACCCTCGTCTCAGACCTCCTCCTCACGGACGCTTTCCTGATCAAAGGGAAGGTGCAAGACAAGTACACCCGACTGAGCCAAGTCCTCGATGAGCACAGGAAGTTCTTCCTGAAGGTAAAGGACGCAACGCTCATCGACCTCAAGACTCGAGAGCGGATCCAGACGCCGCTCTTGCATGTCAACGTCGACGAGATCCTCTTAGCGCACGAGCTCCTAGACGAGTCAGGTGATCAGTACCTGCGCGCGCTCAGCCAAGACGAGGAGCTGCATAAGGTCAGGGTCTTCTACACCGGCGAACAGAACCTCGAAGTGGCTGGGAAGGTCCGCCCAGGTTGCTATGAGGCTACAGATCGTGCGACACGACGCTTCTTTGTCGTCCGCGAGCCAGAGCTTCGCGGCTTGAAGACAGCGGGAGATGATGACCTCGGCCTCCTCGATGGCCTCTCCTACGCGATCCTCAACAAGCCGCGCTTGTCGTACCTCTACGACTTCAACTAGGCAGCTCTCTGCCCCCTCTGCTTGCTGCGGTGGGTGTGCCCGGGTCCAATGACCCACATGGCAGACGCCGAAGAGACCCCGCTGCGTAAAGAGTCTGAAGAGCTCTTCACAGCGAACATCGCTGAGCTAGATGAGCGCGGCGAGGAGCGGCTCGAGGAGCTCTGCGATGAGCACCCCTCCTGCGCGCCCCACTTGCGAGAGCTCTACACGGAGTGGCGCAGCGTCGAGGATCTCTTCAAGAAGGTGATCCCTGACAGGGGGACGATCACAGCGGACCTAGCTCCGCTCTTGGGGAGCATCATCGCCGGACGACAGGAGGGCTCACAGGCGGAGACCTCTTCAAGCCAGGCCGCGCTCGAAGCCATCCGCGAACGGCTCGCTGCAGAGGGGCGCTACGACGTGCAGGAGGAGTTCGCGCGCGGCGGAATGGGGGCCATCCTGAAGGTCTTTGACCGGAACATCCGCAGGGACATGGCCATGAAGGTCATGCTCGATCGCGGGCTCACCGCTGATTCGAAAGCCTCTGCTGTGAACACGCGCGCCTTGGGTCGATTCCTGGATGAGGCTCAGATCACAGGTCAGCTTGAGCACCCTGGCATCGTCCCGGTCCACGAGCTCGGGGTAGACGAGGATGGTCAGGTCTACTTCACCATGAAGCTCGTTCAGGGGGAGGAGCTCGGTGACAAGTACGACAAGGTCTTCGCAGGTGATGAGGACTGGAACACGACGCGAGTGCTCGGGGTGTTGTTGCGTGTCTGCGAGGCGATGTCCTTCGCGCACTCTAGAAGAGTCATCCACCGTGACCTGAAGCCTGCCAACGTGATGGTGGGGGACTTCGGCGAGGTCTATGTCATGGACTGGGGCCTAGCGAGGATCCTAGGCCGGGAGGATTACCACGGCGAAGAGCTGACCCCTACGACCTCCGACGCGCACGTCGTCTCCGACCGACTCGAGCAGCGCGACATCTCGCCGGGCTCCACGATGTTCACGATGGAGGGTGATGTGATGGGGACGCCCTCATACATGCCCCCCGAGCAGGCGCGCGGTGAGATCGAGGAGATGGACGAGCGCTCCGACGTCTACGCCATCGGCGCCATGATTTACCACCTCCTCTCGAGGAGACGGCCTTATCAGGCCGAAGGGGAGGCTCCCAACGCCTTCACGACACTGATGCGTCTCCTCGATGGACCGCCGAAGCCTCTGCATGAGTTCGGTCTAGAGCTGCCCCCCGAGCTCGAGGCGATCTGCGAGAAGGCCATGAGCCGAGACCGTGACGAGCGCTACGCCGACATGCGTGAGCTCGCCGCAGACTTGCGAAACTACCTCGAAGGGCGCGTCGTCGCGGCCTACCAGACGGGCGCGTTGGCAGAGCTCAAGATGTGGGTCCGGCGGAACCGCTCCCTCGCCAACTCGCTGGTCGCGGGGGTGCTCGTCCTCGTCGCGGGCGGCGTCACGTCTACTTACTACTGGAACGAGTCTGCTGAGCAGGCCGCGAGCGTGCTGCGTCTCGGGGATGCGCGTGACATGCGGGAGCTGTGGGACGACGCTGAGCTCTTGTGGCCGGCCATCCCAGAGAACGCGAAGGCGATGAGTGATTGGATCGAGCGCGCCGAAGAGCTCCTAGGCCGCCTGCCGGAACATCGCCTCGTCTTGGAGCAGCTGAGGGCGAGCGCGCTGCCACAGACATCGGTGGAGGTAGAGCGCGACCGCGCTGAGCATCCGCTCGCGGTCACTCTCGAGAAGTATCGCAATGCGATTCAACAGATCGATGCTGGGATTCAAGCGGCTAAAGACGCTGGTGACGAGGAGACGGTGAAGTACTGGGCTGAGAAGCGAGAGGGTTATGTCCCCATCGTCGAGGAGCTCGAGGCGAAGGTCCAAGTTCGACAGACCTACCGTTTCACAGAGAATCAGACTGAGTGGTGGCACGGAGCGCTCGTGCAGCTGATCGAGGGCCTCGAGTTCACTCAGTCAGACCAGGGCTGGAGAGACAGCGAAGAGCTCGGCTATCGCACATGTCTCGGAGAGATGGCGGGTCGCTTGTCGGCTGCGAGAGCGGTGGACGGTGACTCGATCACGGGGGCTGAGAACGAGCGCTTGTGGGCAGAGGCCGTCGCCTCCATCCAAGACGAGGCCGCATGCCCTATGTATGGAGGGCTAAAGCTCACTCCTCAGCGGGGGCTCCTCCCGATCGGAAGAGACGCCCGCTCTGGGCTCTGGGAGTTTGCAGCGGTGCAGACAGGCGCTCCGTTGGAGCGCGACGCAGAGGGCGAGCTCGTCATCCAAGAGGACAGCGCGATCGTGTTTGTGCTCGTTCCAGGAGGGCGCTTCTGGATGGGGGCGCAGTCTGACGATGAGACGAAGCCAAACTACGACCCAGAGGCGACGCCTAAGGAGCGCCCTGTCCACGAGGTGAGCCTCGACCCGTTCTTCCTCGCGAAGCACGAGGTGTCGCAAGCGCAGTGGCGTCGGATCACCTACACAAACAACAGCCGCTACAAGGGGAGCAAGCGCACGGAGATCAGGGACAGCCGCACAGGGGAGACCCTCTGCACCGTCTCGACCCTACACCCGGTCGAGAACGTCTCATGGTCAGAGGCGACCTACGGGCTCTTCACCTTGGGCTTTGTGCTACCGACGGAGGCGCAGTGGGAGTACGCCGCTCGCGCTGGAACGCGGAGCCCCTGGTGGACAGGCGCTGAGCCAGAGAGCCTAGAGGGCGCAGAGAACCTCTGTGACGAGACAGCCTTTGCGATCGGCGAGCCCGGCTGGAAGTACGAGGACTGGAATGATGGCTTCCCCGCCCACTCTCCGATCGACTCCTTCCTGCCTAACCCATGGGGCTTCCACAACATCCTCGGCAACGTGGGGGAGTGGACGAGGGATCGCTACATGGTCTCTGCTTATGAGATCGACATAGAGCCCGGGACCGGGGCGCGGAAGATCAGCGAGCAGGACCAGATCGGCGGAGAGCAGTGGAAGAACAGAACGATCCGTGGTCCGGGTTGGTTCCGAGACTCTTCCGGCGTCCGCGTCTCCGCTAGGTACATGGCTCACGAGAGCGTCTATAAGACGCCCTCGTTCGGCATGCGCCCAGCGAGGAGCTTGGACGCGCTCTAGCCCCTGGGCTTCAATTGCCCGGAGTCCGCTCGATCGCTTGCGTACGAACGCTGGGGGCGGCCTCGCGCTCGCGCTCCTCGCGGACGTCTCGCTGGTGGTAAATGTTGCGCTCTGTCGGGAGGCCACGCGCCTCCGGGTGGAGATAGTGACCGCGATCTTCAGGGGCCTTGTCTACCTCAGTCGGGATCCTGTTGGCCTCAGCCCACGGATCGTGACGGATGCCCGTGACCTGCCAAGAGACCTTGAGGCCCTCAGCGCCGCCGGCGATCGTGAAGCGATTGCCCTCGATCTCCTCAGAGACATAGACCGGCGCGAAGCCGCCGACGCAGGTCAGCTGGTAGCGGAACTCACGGTTCAAGCTCTCAAACCAGTCGGGAAGCTCAACCTCGACCTCCCCGCTAGCGTCGAAGACGGCGTTGCCGTTGTAGACGTTCATCATGTCGGGGCTCTCGACGAAGGAGTGGAAGAGATACTTGTTCTCAGGATCGAGGGGGTGGTCGATCTTGAAGGAGCCGCCGCCTTTGCTGAGGCTGCCCGTAACGTCGACGTTCCCGATGAAGGAGCCAGCCATGGCGTTCGAGTTCCCCTTAGCGTAGATGCCATATCCGCTCCCGGTCGCTTCTGTTCGTACACCGTAGTTGGTGTTGCCGCCGCTCGCGCTCGCTCTGACGCCATAGCGCGAGAAGGAGCCCGAGCCGTTGGAGTGAGCGTCGAGACCCTTCCAGCCTCCCGTAAAGGAGCCGCCGACCCCCCAGCCCGAGTTGATATCGTTGGTCCCTTGAACCGCTGGTCGGTCAGTTATGTCGCTGCCGGTATACAGACCATTAACGATCCCTACATAACCTCCGACACCGCTAGTGGGTTCCGAGCTCTGAAAGCTACCTGCCCCACTGAAGAGTTGGCCTTGGACGGAGATGTCTTCACCGATGGAGAGACCTTTGTCCAGACTGAGTCTCCCGTCGGTACCCATTGCTAAGCGCGCCTCATCACCGAAGCCAGAGTTGACCCTTAGGCCGGTAGAGGTGACCGGTGAGCTGATCTGCAAGGAGGTTGAACCGGAGGTGAAGGGCGGCAGGCCCTCACTGATGACTTGCATTCCGACAAAATCACCTGCGCTATTCGCCATGCTGAAACCGCTGTTACTTTGCATGCTTAAGACGCCGTTTGAGTCCGTGCCGATGTAGGAGGCCCCGCTCGCGCCCATGAGGGCTAGAGCTCCCCCCTCCGCGACGTCCATCTGTCGGGCGCTAAAGACGTCGGCATTAAGTTGTCCAAGGTCAGCCGAGATGACATTCAAGTAGGAGCTGTAGACGCTGCCGCTCCCGACATCAACACTCCCGCCTTCCACTAAGAGATCGCCGCCAGCTAAGACGAGCTGATTGTTGGTGTTCGGCGAAATGTTAAGGCGCCCGTCAGTTCCGAACTGCAGGGAGCCCTGGTTCATGAGGCGTAGGTCACCGCCGTCAACTTTGAGGAAGGGGTCAATGCTGGTGCCGCCGCCGCCACCGCCAGGCTCTACGACGATCACGACTTCAGGGACATCAGGGTCTTCATAGACAGTTCCGGAAGAGCGCACCTTTGCTGTGGTGGTTGTGCCGCTAGCGGTGCGTCGTTTTACGATGACGTCGCCGTCATCGTCATCGTCATCATCATCGTCGTCATCTCCTCTCAGCGCGAAGAGTCGAGGCATGACTTGGAAGAAGACTTGGTCTCCCGTGAGTGACTCCGTTATTCCGAGCTCGCCACTGACTTGGAGGTTCTCGCTCAATGACAAGCTTCTTCCGCTGTAGTCGAACGAGTCGTTGATGAGCCGCATGCTGACAGTGTCACCCTGGGTGTTCTCCATCATCAGCCCTGAGCTTCGTAAGACGACGTCGCCTGAGCTCGCATCCCCGTAGAGCAAGGAAGGCTCTCCGCCAAAGCTGTTCTCTAGGCTGATTGCGCCGCCATAGCTGAGGTTGAGGTTGTCGACACGTCCGGTCTCAGCTTCAAGGCTCGAGATGTCGAAGGTGTCCGCGAAGAGGTTCGTTGCGTTGATGTCGGTCGCCGTGATCGTTGCGACTTCCATGCTATAGCCGTACAGAAATGACGCGTCCACTGAGCCGGCGTTGAGGCTTAAAGCGTTGACCGGTCCAACGTCTAGACCGAAAAGGCCTGAGTTCCCGCTCAGGTCTTCACCATAGAGCTCAAGAGAGAGGCCGTTCGCGCTGGGCTGAAGTTGGGCGAACCCGCCGCCCTGCATACCTAGTTGGAGCCTTCCTTCGTCAATGAGCAGGCCGGCGCTGTTCACGATGAGGTACGGGTCGAGGCTTGTTCCTCCGCCACCGCCGCCAGGCTCGACGACTATGACGACCTCAGGGACGTCGGGGTCTTCGTACTCCGTGCGCTCTACGCTGATCACGGAGACTCCAAGGCTGGCGGGCTCGGTGTCCACCCCTGTGCCTCCGACCGCGTCTCGTTCTCGAGTGATCGTGACATCGGGCTCACTCCCGCTGCCGCCGCCAGATCCTAGGAGTGCTAGGGGGCTGGTCTCAGGTGACACTTGGAAGCGGATCCTATTGTTGAGGCCGCCAATGTCAGTGGAGTCTCGCATCACGAAGTCATCGCCGATGTCTAGCGCTCCGAGCGCAGGCTGCGCGCCGAGCTTTATGCCGACCTCTAAGTTCGTGTGGGTCTCGGTGAAGCTGTCTGTCCAAGCGCCGCTACCTGGTGGGCCTGCGGGACCTGCGGGGCCGTCCGGCCCAGCGGGTCCGGTGGGGCCAGTCGGTCCTTGTTCACCTTGGTCCCCTTGAGGACCAATACCACCTGCCGGGCCGAGAGGTCCGGTAGGTCCCTGAGCTCCTTGCGAACCTTGGTTACCTTGCGGACCTTGGTCTCCTTGGGGGCCTTGGGGTCCATCCGACCCAGCGGGCCCAGCAGGTCCAGTGGGTCCTTGCGGGCCCGCTGCACCATCAGCACCGTCTGTACCGTCCGCTCCTGCGGGGCCCGCAGGGCCAGTCGCTCCCTGAGGACCTACCGCGCCGTCAGCGCCAGGTGCACCGTCTGCTCCAGCTGCGCCAGCGGGACCGGTCGGGCCTTGGGGTCCAGCAGCGCCGTCAGCGCCAGGTGCACCGTCTGTTCCGGCTGCGCCAGCGGGGCCAGTGGGTCCTTGGGGGCCAGCGGCACCTTCTGTGCCGGTAGGGCCTACGGCACCGGTGGGTCCTACAGGCCCTTGGGGGCCCGGCTGTCCCTGGGGTCCTTGCGGACCTTGCGGACCTTGTGCCCCAGCCGGCCCTTGAGGTCCTTGCTGACCTTGGGTGCCTTGGGGGCCATCCGGTCCTTCAGGTCCAACGGGTCCTGCGGGACCGGTCGCGCCCGTGGGGCCCGTCTCACCTTGTGGACCTGTCTCACCGGGCACTCCTTGTGCACCCGTCTCGCCGGGGTTGCCTTGAGGGCCTGTGGGGCCTTGGGGTCCGAGGGGTCCCTGAGGCCCAAGGTCACCTTGAGGTCCTTGCGGCCCTTCAGGGCCAGCAGGTCCAGCCACCTGCGCTGTGGATTGGATCGAGCCGTCAGGGAACTGCACGCCAACAGACCGGATGCTGACCATCCCAGCGACATCAAGTCTGCCCTGAGGATCGGTCACCCCGATGCCGACGAAGCCAGTGGTGTCGTCTACGAAGAGCTCTTGGCTGATCGGATAGAGCATCCCCATGGTCGGAACGCTCGAAGCGGGCAGGCAGGCTGACTGATTGGCGAAGTCGAGGATGCGCGAGGCGCAGCCGCCGCTGACGATGAGAGGGAGCCTGCCTGAGCCGATGGGCGCAGGGTTGAAGGGAACACGCCCTCCCACTCCTGGCACTGCAGCCATGGCCGGCTGAAGGCCGGGGCCTCCCGGCTGTCCGCCCCCGGGAGCGCCAGGCGCGAGGGGAGCTGGCGCCGCGGGGAGAAGCCCAACTCCCGCTAGCTGCAAGCGCACAAAGCTCGCGCTGCCTTGTCCCTCTGCGAGCCCTTCGTTGCGCAGGAGATATCCATTCGTGCGCGTCATGAGCTGCATGTCGGTGTACCCATCAGCGTCAAAGTCGATCCACCCGCAGATCAAGACCTCATCCTGAAGCCCGGAGAGTCCGCTCTCCGCCGTCCGCTCAACGAGGCTGCGTCCGTTGACGTTCTGGAAGAGGCGCACCCCGCTGCCTGTTCCGAAGAGGAGGTCGGCGTGCCCGTCGGCGTCGAGGTCTTGCCAGGCACTGAAGCGCAAGTCGCCAACGCCTGCGAGCCCGACCTCGGTCGTGCGCTCTGCGAAGTCACCGTCACCGGTGTTCAGGTAGAAGCGAGCCTTGTGCTCTTCGTCGACGATGAGGAGGTCGAGCAGCCCGTCCGAATTGAGGTCACCCCAAGCGAGCTCGATAGGGGTGGGGCCTGTGGGGGCTTGAAGGGCGAGAGCTAGTGAGAGCAGGGAGACGTTCAGCATGGCAGGTGCTCCAGAAGAGACCGTTCGTCTTAGAGCCGGTTGTGGATACGAAGTGGGCTTGGGCTCAGGGCAAGCCCACAGACAGGGGCTAGACCGGAGCCATCGAAGCTAGATTGTCGCATCTTTCACAAGATTCAGGGGGCTACCGCTGTCCCTGATGAGGGCGAAAAAAAAGCCCAACTTCGGGCTTTATTGGCGTGTTTAAGCCTGGCCTTGGTCGGACCTTCTGCAGAGACATACGACCACAGCTCAGAAATGGAGCTGTGACCCTGCTCGATGGCTCTGGGGCTTGAGGTCGTCTATAAGCTTGCGTCGTGAGTCGAGCCTATGACTCCTGGAACTTTCCGGGCATCGCGACTTCTTTAGGTGAAGGAGCCCAGCTTTAAGAGATCGTGTTTCGCCCTGAGCGGTCTTCGCTCGACGCTCTTGGTCTGAAAGCCTGAGTGGAGGGTGCCCATCCGAACCTCTCAGCCGTCGACATGTGGGGAGTGAAGTAAGCTATCGGCATGCTGGCTTGGACCTATGGGGCGCGGGGCGACGGAGACTCCGTCCGCTGCCCGTTCAACTCGATGAGGCCTAAGCCGTGGGGCTTGTACCAAGTCTTGGGCAACGTGCGTAAGGTGCGCTGATGGCTGGAGCGAACCGAGGGGAGACGCGGCGTACTGCGGAGCACTACCTGTTGTTAGGGGCCGCAACCTTGGCGATCGTCGGGATCGTGACCTTGAGTCTACTCGTCGAGCCTGACCCGCGCGGCTTCGGGACGCACGAGCAGCTAGGGATGTCTCCATGCAGGACCATGGAGGTCCTCGGCGTGCCATGCCCGGGCTGCGGTGTGACGACCTCGGTCAGTCTCCTCTGGCACGGTGAGCCATGGGGCTCGTTCCTGAATCAGCCCTTCGGCTTCCTCATGGGTCTCTTGGTTCCGCTCGCAGCGCTGCTGGCTATCTACCGTCACCTCCGCGGTGCAGACCTCTACGCGGACGCGCTCAAGCTCGGCTGGGGCAAGCCCCTCATGGGGCTTGCGAGCGTCATGGTCGTGGCTTGGATCTACAAGGTGATCCAACTCTGAGTCGCTCAGGGGTCCTCGTCGGGCTCGACGTCAGGGATGTAGTTCGGCGGGGGGTCCGCCTCGTCGTGCAGCTCGAGGTAGCTCGCGAAGCGATTGACTGAGAGCTCTCCAGCCTCGACTGCGTCGAGGACTGCACAGTCTGGCTCGTGAGTGTGCGTGCAGTCGGGGAAGTGGCACCGCTCGGCGTAGGGCGCGAACTCGGGGAAGAGGTCGCGCAGCTCGCGAGTGTTCACGTCATGCAAGCGGAAGACGCGGATGCCTGGCGTGTCCACGATCCAAGCGTCGAGGGCCGGCACGGGGTGAAGCGAGGAGTGCGTGGTCGTGTGTCGACCCTGCGCCCAGTGACGGCTGATGTGGCCGACCTTCAGCTCGAGTGAGGGCTCGATCTTGTTCAGCATGCTCGACTTGCCGACGCCCGAGGCGCCGTAGAGCGCCGTGGTCTTACCCCTCATGAGCTCGGCGACCTCCTCGATGCCAGCGCCCGTCTCAACCGAGGTCTTAATGACCTTCACTCCTGCCGCGCGGTAGGTCTCCTCGATCTCATCCGCGAGGCCCTTCTTGTCGAGGTCGATCTTGTTGAGGATCAGGGTCGCGGGGATCTCGTGGTAGAGACATGCGGCGAGGATCCTGTCAGCACGGTTGGAGGAGAACTTGGGCTTCTTCACAGAGCCGAAGCAGAGGAGTTGGTCGACGTTCGCGAAGAGCACCTGCTCGCGCGGGTCGTGCGAGGAGGCGACCCGAGAGAGGTGGTTCCTGCGTGGCAGGACCTCATGCACGTGGACAGGGTCGCCGTCGGGGTCGATGCGCACCATGTCGCCGACGGTGATCGGATTCTTCACGCCCTCGAGCTTCTCGAAGAGCGCGCCGCGCGGCGCGGCGAGCACGACGCGGTCGCCGAGGTCCACGTGGCAGACCTTGGCGTCGAGGCGTAGGACGCGTCCTTCTTGGTGTTCTCCCATGCAAGCGGCGGCTCTCGGAGGGGGCTCGCGGCCTACGATGCTATAAGAAGCAGCGATGGATGCCGACCTCGTGATTCGTTCGCGGCAAAACTCTCTCCTCAAACGCGCTGGCGCCGTCGGTGCAGGGAAGGAGGAGGGCCGCTTCCTCTTGGAGGGTGAGCGCCTGATCCGGGACGCGCTCGGAGCAGGTGTAGAGCTTGAGGTGGTCCTGGTGGGAGAGGACGACATGGCCCTCGCAGGGGATCTCGCGGCCGACGGCGTGGAGGTCCGCCTCGTAGAGCCCGCGCTCTTACAGCAGGCCTCCAAGCTCAAGACCTCACCAGGCTCGATGGCCTTAGGGGTGACCCCGGAGCTCCGGAGCGTGAGCGAATGGACTCCAGGCGCGCGCGATCTCCTGCTCGTCGTCGGCCCAGTCGCTGACCCGGGGAATCTCGGCGCCCTCCTGCGCTCTGCTGAGGCCGCCGGTGTCAGCGCGGTCGTCTGCCTCTCTGGAGGTGCGCGTCCTTACGGCTCCAAGGCCCTGCGCGGCTCGATGGGTAGCGCGCTGCGACTCCCGCTCTTTGGGGGTGAGGCGAGCGAGACGCGCGCCGCTCTTGAGGGCTTGGGCTTCCGTCAGGCCAAGGCTGCGACCCGCGGTGGAGCGGACGCCGCTGAATATGACTTCGAGGGCAGGTTCGCGCTCTGGATCGGCGGAGAGGTTGACGACCTCCCTGCAGAGGTCGCGGACCTTCACGCGGTAACGATCGAGACCGCCGGCGGGACCGAGTCGCTCAATGTCGCCGTCGCGGGTGCGCTCTTGCTCTTCGCGGCGGGCAGAAACAAGGGCGGCGCAGATGCCTGACCTCTTCGGCGAGGAGGAGCGCCCCGCCACTCCTATCACCGACGCGCCGAAGGACGCTCCCCTCGCGGACCGCATGCGGCCACGCACGATCACTGAGTACGTTGGGCAGAGACAGCTTTTAGGCGAGGGCAAGATCCTCGAGCGAATGATCCGGGCAGGGGAGTACCAGAGCCTCGTCCTCTGGGGCCCGCCCGGCTGCGGCAAGACGACCCTCGCGAGGCTCGTCGCGGACGCGAGCGAGATGCGCTTTGCGCCCTTCTCGGCGGTGCTCTCAGGGATCAAGGAGGTCCGCGCTCTGATGAGGGAGGCGGAGGAGGTCCGCGCCAAGACAGGCGAGCGCACGCTCTTGTTCGTGGATGAGATTCACCGCTTCAACAAGGCTCAGCAAGACGCCTTCCTGCCCTTCGTAGAGCGTGGAGACATCTTGCTCGTCGGCGCAACGACTGAGAATCCGTCCTTTGAGATCATCAGTGCGCTTCTCTCACGCCTCAGAGTGCTCATCCTCGAGCCCCTGAGCGTCGAGGACCTCGTGAGCGTCTTGCGTCGCGCCCTCGAAGACACCGAGCGCGGCCTCGCAGCGAAGGTGACCGCAGACGATGACGTCTTGCGGGCAGTCGCACATGCGACAGACGGCGATGCGCGGCGGGCCCTCACCGCGCTAGAGACAGCTGCTTCGCTGCTTGACGAGGGCGCAGCGCTCACCGCGGAGCTCTTGCCCGACGCTCTACAGCGCAAGGTCTTGCACTACGACAAGACCGGAGAGGAGCACTACAACTTGATCAGCGCGCTCCATAAGAGCGTGCGTAACTCCGACGTCGACGCCGCGCTCTACTGGGTGACGCGCATGATGGAGGCAGGGGAGGATGGAAACTACATCGCCCGCAGGCTCATTCGAATGGCGCTTGAGGACATCGGCCTCGCCGACGCGCGCGCGCTGCGCGTGGCGCTCGATTGCGCCGACGCCTACCACCGGCTGGGTGAGCCAGAGGGGCGACTCGCTCTCGCGCAGGCCGCGGTCTTCCTCGCTCAGGCGAAGAAGTCGAACGCTATCTATGTGGCTCTCGGCCAAGCCGAGGCGGATGTGCAGGGAACCTCAGCTGACCCGGTGCCGCTTCACCTCCGGAACGCCTCGACCTCTCTCATGAGAGAGGCCGGCTACGGCGAGGGCTACCGCTACGCGCACACAGACCCTGACGCCGTGAATGAGATGCGCTGCATGCCAGACTCCCTTGAGGGTCGGCGCTATTTCAACCGCGAGGAGTAGCGCCTCGCGCGCGCAAGCGCTCTCTGAGGTAGCTCGTTCGCTCAGCCTGCTCGGTATTGCTGATCGCACGCTCCATGGCGCGGCGTGAGCCCACGACGACGACGAGCGTGCGCGCGCGTGTGATCGCTGTGTAGAGCAGGTTGCGCTGCAGCATCACGTGGTGCTGAGTGACCATGGGCATCACGACGACAGGGTACTCGCCGCCTTGTGAGCGGTGCACCGTGATGGCGTACGCTGGCGAGAGGTCGCTGAGCTCTCCCAAGGCGTAGCCAGCGTCACGCTCGGGGAAGCGGACGACCAAGCCGTCCTTGGCATCGACCTCGATGATCCGCCCGAGGTCTCCGTTGAAGACCTCCTTCTCGTAGTCGTTTCGAGTCTGGATCACGCGGTCGCCGACACGCCAGACCTTGTCGCCACGCTCGAGCTGCATGCCGCCCACGCCGTGCGCCTCCCGCAGGCGCGCGTTCAAGACGTCGACGCCGCAGTCACCCTTGTAGATGGGCGCGAGGACTTGCACGTCTTCCATCCAGTCGTGTCCGAAGGTCTCAGGGATGCGCTTGGTGACCACGTCGACGAGGAGGTCTGCGCAGGCCTCTGGGTCCTCAGCGGGGAAGAAGTAGAAGTCGCGGCTGCGGTCTCCGGCCTTGGGGAGGACTGGGAGCTCTCCTGCAAGCACGCGGTGAGCGTTGTGGACGATGAGGCTCCCCGCAGCCTGTCGGAAGATCTCGGTCAGACGGTGCACTGGGACGACCCCAGAGTCGAGCAGGTCGGACAGCACGTTGCCCGGCCCCACAGAGGGGAGTTGATCTGGATCACCTACGAGGACCAGTCGAGTCGAGGGGCCGATGGCTTGGCAGAGGTGGTAGGCGAGCACGACGTCGAGCATCGAGATCTCATCCACTACGACGAGGTCTGCCTCGAGCGGGGACTCGTGGTCGTGCTGAAAGCCGCGCTTGTGCGGGTCCCAGCCGAGGAGCCGGTGGATCGTCGAGGCCTCGTGCCCGGTCGCCTCTGCGAGGCGCTTCGCGGCCCGCCCCGTGGGGGAGGCGAGCGCCACCTTGGCCCCTGCCTCCATCGCGAGGTCGACCACGAGTCGAATGATCGTGGTCTTGCCGACGCCTGGACCCCCGGTGAGCAGCCCGACAGGCTCGGCTAAGAGGCCGAGGACAGCGCTGCGCTGATCTGGGTGGAGCTCCAGTCCGCTCGAGGCCTCCGCCGCGCTGAGCTGGTCTGCGGTGGCGAGGGACTTGGCGTTCACCGAGAGGAGCTCGCTGAGCTGCCTCGCGAGTCCGCGCTCCGACGCGGAGAGGTGTGGCAGGTAGACGCGTCGACCCTCCTCGTTCTCACCCTCGATGACGACCGCCTCTGAGGAGCGGAGCGCGGCGAGCTCTCCGCGGAGCGCGGGGCCGCAGTCGTCCAGTCCGAGCACGGTCGCGGACTCGTCGAGAAGAGCTGGCTCTGCGAGGTAGGTGTGGCCTGAGTCAGCTGAGCGCCGGAGGGTGTGCAAGAGGCCAGCGGCGAGCCGGCGAGGGTCGTCTTCAGAGAAGTCCATCCCGAGCGCGATGCGATCGGCGGTGGCGAAGCCCACGCCCTCTACGATACGAGCGAGCTGGTAGGGGTCCTCCTTGATCTTCTCCTCGGTCTTGTCGCCTAGGGCGGTGTGGATACGCGCAGACTGCCCAGGGCCGAGCCCGAGGCTGCGCAGCCAGGCTAGGGTCTTGTGTGCGCCCAGCGAGCTCTCGAGCGCGCGGGCTAGCGCGCTCGCTGTCTCTTCCTTGAGTCCACGGATCCCTTTCAAGCAGGAGGGATCTTCGCGGATGGCGTCGAGCGCTTCTTCGCCGAGGCGGTCGACGATCCGCTGCGCGATGGTCGGGCCGATCCCTTTGAACGTAGGCGAGGAGAGATAGGCGACGAGGCCTTCCGTGTCAGCAGGCGCGAGAGGCTCGAGCGAGTCGAAGCTGAACTGCTTGCCGTGGTTGGGGTGCTCCTCCCAGCGCCCTGTGATGCGCACACGTTGACCGACCTCAGGGCCCGGAGCGCGGCCGACCGCGGTGATCCGCGCAGGCCTAAAGAGCCCATCCGAGGGGAGCTCTTGACCGTCCTCTGGCCTCACCCTCAGCACTGAGTACAGCGTCTCAGTGCTCGTGAAGGTGACAACCTCAATCGTCCCCTGGAGGGTCACAGGACCATCCATAGACGCCCCCGGGGGCCCCCCGGGGGTCCCTCTCTCGGTGCCCACGAGCCGAGGATCCTATCAGAGGGGATGGAAATCCAGCCGAGGCTTGGACGGATCGGCACTTCGTCGCTATTCTTTTTCGCTCAACTTTGCGGGGTGCGCGTCAGCGCCGCCCCCAAGCCACACCCATCCCCAGCTCGGAGAAGCCCGAAAACAGCGTGTCGATCAAGGTTCAAGTACGCAGCAACGAGTCGCTCGAGGCCGCCCTGCGCCGCTTCAAGCGGCAGTGCAACTTCGGTGGCATCTTCCGTATGGCTAAGGCCAACACATGGCACGAGAAGCGCTCAGACCGGCGCCGCCGTGAGGGTCGAGAGCGCATTCGTACGATCCTCAAGGCCGCTCGCAAGCAGGATCCGAACTTCCGTCGGAGCCGTGCCCGCCGCTAGGGACAACGAACAACGCACAAAGCGAACGGCTCTCTCGCAGCGCGCGGGTGGGCCGTTTCTTTTTTAGGCGAGCATGGGACTCTTCGGAAAAGACCGCGACCTGACGCAGCCCCAAGACAGGGTGGAGCTCTTAGTCGATGCCAGCGCGCTCGGTGAGCGCGTAGAGGATGTCTCGATCCGGCTCGACTCCTTCCTCGCTCGGCACCTGAAGTGGCGCTCGCGGAGCTCGCTCAAAGAGCTCGTTCGCGATGGCTGGGTGTATGTGGACGCGAGCACGCCTGAGCGACCCGAGGGGACTGGCGAGCTCAAGCTCGAGACTCGCTCCGGACGAAAGCTGCGGCACGGCTCCCGAGTGGTCATCGTGATCCCGCCGGAGAATCGACAGGCGCCTCCCGAAGACATCGACACAGACCTCACGGTCCTCTATGAGGACTCCGCCTGCGTGGCGGTCATGAAGCCCGCGCCCCTCGCGGTACACCCGACCGCTCGGTACCTCAACGACAGCCTGCTCTTGCGTCTCCACGCCATGTACTCCGAGGAGATGAGCGCTGGCGGCGCGAGGCCGCGCCTCTGCCATCGCCTAGACCGAGAGACGAGCGGAGTCCTCCTCGTCGCGAAGGGTGCCGCGGAGCACGCTGAGCTGTCGCGACAGTTCGAGGACCGTGAGGTGGAGAAGCGCTATCTCGCGGTCGTTCACGGGGTCCCGCAGGCAGAGGCTGGAACTTGCGATCACCCGATCGGTCCTTCACGAACGAGCTCTATACGGCTGAAGATGGCGTGCGTCGCAGACGGTCAGGAGTCACGGACTGATTGGCGTGTGCTCGAGCGCTTCGGTGATCGCGCGCTCCTCGAGTGTGAGCTCTTCACGGGTCGTCAGCACCAGATCCGCGTGCACCTCGCAGGCATCGGTCACCCGATCATCGGTGACAAGCTCTATGGCGAGGACGAGACCATCTTCCAGCGCGCGGCTGATGACGAGCTCACGGACGCTGACCACGCTCAGCTCGTCATCGACCGCCAAGCGCTCCACCATCACCAGCTCTCTTTCACAACGCCGGCGACGGGAGAGCGCGTCACGGTCGAGAGCCCGCTGCCGGCAGCGCTCCGTGCGCTCCTCGATGGAGAGGAGGTGGTCCGTTGAGGGTGGCTTGGGGAGGGCCCGCTGGGCGTCTCGAGGGAGAGCTCTCTCTCCCCGATGAGGCAGAGCCGCGCGCGCTCTGTGTGGTCGCGCACCCGCACCCGCTCCACGGCGGGAACATGCACTCGAGCGTGGTCTACCGCGTCGCGCGCGGCATGAAGGCGGCGGGCGTCGCGGCGCTACGCTTCAACTTCCGAGGCGTAGGTACGAGCGCCGGGACCCATGACGGCGGACAGGGAGAGGTGGATGACATGCTGAGCGCGTGCGACTGGCTCGTAGCAGAGCGCCCTGGCTTGCCGCTGTGGGGGGCAGGGTTCTCCTTTGGCGCGCGCGCTGCGCTCATGGCGGCGGGTGAGGACGAGCGTCTAGCGCGCGCGCTCCTCGTGGCGTTGCCCGTGAAGGCCTTCGAGTGTCCAGGGCTAGAGGAGCTCTCTATCCCAAGCCTCGTGCTGCAGGCTGAAGATGACGAGTTCGGGAATCAGGAGGCAGTTCGGGAGCTCTATCCAAATTTGCCACGAGGAGTCCGCACGGCCTGCGTGCGGGGCACCGATCACTTCTTTACAGACCGCCTCGACGCGCTCGAGCAGCTCGTGCGCGAGACGGCAGAGTCTTGGCTAGAAGAGTACTCCTGAGTGACGACACGATGAGCGAAGCCACTTGCCCTCCGAGCGGAGACCCCGCGATCCGCGTGGTCATGATGCCGCGTGACACGAACGCCGCCGGGACGATCTTCGGCGGGGTCATCCTCTCTCAACTCGACCTCGCGGCAGCGATCGAGGCGCACAAACACCATCAGGGGATGGTAGTGACTGTCGCCATGGATGAGGTTGAGTTCAAGGAGCCGGTGTACGTAGGCGACCTCGTGTCCTTCTACACGGAGACGGTGAAGGTGGGGCGCACATCGGTCCGGACTCGCGTCTGCGTCTGGGCGCAGCGCCGCTTCGGCGACGGCGCACATGTCCCCGTGACGGAGGCGCAGGTGACGATGGTCGCGGTCGACGCCGAAGGGGCGCCGACGCCGCTCAACGAGTAGGCCTGTTGGGCTAGCCCTTAAACGGGCTCTAGGTTCTGGCCGGGCTTGTAGACGTGCACGGTGGTCCCGATCTCGTCTCCGACCTCTTCAGCGACCTTGTCGAGGACGGACTGCGTGACTGCGCGTCGGTCATCTGAGGGCTTGCCGCGGCCTTTCAAGGTCGTGATCTGGACCTCGACGGGCTCCACCTCGCGGAGCTTCTTCATCCAATTCTTGAGCTCGGCGGGGGTCGAGTTGTCGATCTTGCCGCGACCGATCTCAGCGCGGACGACTACGCGCTCGACGTGGGTGAGGTGCTTGACGAGGGCCCCGAGCTCGGTGCTCTTCTTGCCGGTCATCGCTGAGTAGGTCTTCGCTGTGCCGCTCTCTAGTCGCATGACGTTGAAGTCGTAGGAGCCGAGGGCGATGCGGGTCTCAGGGAGGTCGAGCTTGGGGTCATCGGAGATGAGGACGAGCTTGGCGCGAGGGAACCACTTGTTCCGGAGCTCGCGGACGTTGTCGCTGATCTCTCGAAAGTCGGGGTGGTGAGTGGGGTCTACGTCAGAGCCGATAAGCACGACATGGTCTGCCTTCTCGCCCGCCTTGCTGAGCCGCATGAGCTCCTGGGCTGCGAGGGTCACGACGACCGAGGCCCGCGGGAGGCGGTTTTCTCGGCTCACAGCGAGGGTCGTGCCATCTGCGCCGAGGTCGATGAAGATGGCGCGCCCCCAGCGATCAGTCGCCTTGGGGCCTGTGATAAGGGTGTCGGGAGTCAGATGGACCATGTGAAAATCAGGGGAGCTGGCAAAGGTGGGGTCGTCCTCAGGGGCTCTGAGGGGGTCTGGGCGTCGCAAACACTTGGAATAGCTGTATCTACAACGTGCCGAAGCACCATTCTAGCCCCTGGAGTAATTTCCTTCCAGAGGGCGCCCAGATACATCTTAAACGGGGGCGTTCGATCGTATCGCAATGAAATATCGTAATGTAAACTACTGCAATATATGAGTTTACGGGCATTCCCGTGCGACACATATGGTTTCATCCCTTTGTGTGGGTAGTTAGCGAGCAATTCTCCGCTGTGGTCTAGCCCAAATTAGCCCTAAGAGAGCGCGCTAAAGCGCTCTGATTCTGCGCCTAGAAGAGGCGCTGGAAGAGGGGCCAGCCCTCCGCTGAGGGGGCGGCAGTTCGGCGTACGTAGGTCCAGAGCTCTGATGTCTCCCAGAGCGGGCTTGGGACTCCCGCCAACTGACTCGCTACTCTGCTTGACACCTTCTCAACGGCGTCCATAAACTTACGGCCTGAATCCCTAAGACGACGGTCTCAGGATCACCAATTGAGCTCTGAGATAGGGGCTCTCTTGGGGGGCGAAAAAGCGCCCACAGAACTCTCTATGAGCCCTCTGCGAGGCCTCAAACCAGGGCTCTGCAAACTCAAATCTCCGCTCTCAAACCCCCTCCAAGATCACGCCAACAGCTGCGTCTGCGCTGGAACTTTCCTGCGCCCCACGCAGCCTCTGCGTCACTCCTCGTCGGATGTATTTCGACTACCTCAACGCGCTCGTCTTCGCCTCTGTCGGATTCGTCTTCGTCTTCATAAACGTCATCATCGGCTCGATCATTCGGCCGCGACGAAAAGGGACGCAGGGGCTCGAGGTGTACGAGTGCGGTGAGGAGACGCTCGGCGATGCATGGATCAAGTTCGACATCCGCTACTACACGGTGGCGCTCGTCTACGTGATCTTCGCGGTTGAGATCGGCTTCCTCTTCCCCGTGTTCGGCGTGTTCGGTGACATCGTCTCCGGCCAGACGAGCACGATCGGAAACCTCGCCCTCGTCCACGTCTTGGTCTTCGTCGTCGTGCTGTTCTTCGGACTGGTAGCGGTTTGGGCGAAGGGAGACCTGGACTGGGTCATGACCTACAAGGCGAGGGAGTGGGAGCCCTCGCGTCCGCGCCGCTTGCCCTTGGCGCGAACCGTCGCAGACCTCGAGGAAGAGCAGTCCGCGACGGACGATCCCTCTGGGGACGACACCGATGAAGGGACAACCTCGGAGGGTGCGGAGGCACCCGCTACGGCCTGAACCACTAGAACTGCTATGCCCATCCTTCAGAACAGCTTCGAGGAGAACGTCCTGACCACTAAGGTCGACTGGCTCCTCAACTGGGCGCGCCTCTCCAGCATCTGGCCGATGACCTTCGGCCTCGCCTGCTGCGCCATCGAGATGATGGCGGTCGGCGCGGCTCACCACGACATCGACCGCTTCGGAGCGGGCGCGTTCCGCGCGACACCTCGTCAGGCCGACCTGATGATCGTCGCAGGTACCGTGAACTTCAAAATGGGTGAGCGCGTGAAGCGCCTCTATGACCAGATGCCCTCGCCGAAGTACGTCATCGCGATGGGTGCCTGTGCCACGGGCGGCGGCCCCTACTACAAGTACGGCTACACCGTCATGAAGGGCGTGGACCGCATCGTGCCGGTCGATGTCTACATCGCCGGTTGCCCGCCGCGCCCCGAGGCGCTGCTCGAAGGGCTCATGAAGTTGCAGGACAAGATCCGCAACACCTCCGTCATCCGTAAACCCTCCCGCACCGCTTGAAGGACTTCGACGAGATCTACCAGCGGCTCGAGGCGATCAAGGCCCCCGGCCTGCTCTCGGCTGATCGGCCGCGCGAGGGAGACCCCGAGGACAAGACCGACAAGGGTCGAGCGGGGGAGGCCTTCGTGCTCATCGAGCCCGCGGCCGCCAAGGAGTTCCTCATCGCTGTGCGCGATGACGCGGAGCTGGCCTTCGACATCCTCGCCGACCTGACGGCGACGGACCCCGACACCGAGGACGAGAA
This sequence comes from Planctomycetota bacterium, assembly GCA_022446815.1. Taxonomy (GTDB): domain Bacteria; phylum Planctomycetota; class UBA1135; order UBA1135; genus JAKVCE01. The sequence continues at coordinate 4,676 of JAKVCD010000001.1, read as the reverse complement.
CTTCTGGCTCAACCTGCACCTCTTGAGCCTCGGCCACGGACATCGCCTCGCGATCAAGGCGATGGTGCCTAAGGCCGACCCCGTCGTGCCGTCGATGGTCGACGCGCACATGGCGGCACACTTCCACGAGCGCGAGTGCGCCGAGATGTTCGGCATCACGTTCGAAGGCAACCCGGATCCCCGCAACATCCTCCTCCCTGACGATTGGGAGGGGCACCCGCTGCGCAAGGACTACGAGTTCCCCAAGGAGTACCACGGGATCTCTTGCGAGTGATCTAGGGACGCAGCCATGACTGAGATCAACACACCCCCCGAGCCGCCGGAGGCCAAGACCATCGAGATCCCGGAGAAAGCACGCACGCTGCCCTCTGGAGAGCGTGAGTTCATGCTCGACGTCTCGACCTCGGACCTCGAGGTCAACATGGGCCCTCAGCACCCCGCCACCCACGGCGTCATGCGGATCCTCATCCGCACGGACGGCGAGGTCGTGACGGGTGGGCAGGTGCACCTCGGATACTTGCACCGCTGCGCCGAGAAGATCGGTGAGAACGTCGAGTGGCTGCAGTACCTGCCGTACACCGACCGCTACGACTACCTCTCGGCGATGAACAACAACCTCGGTTACAGCTTGGCTGTCGAGGCTGTCATGGGTGTCGAGATCCCGCGACGCGCCACGCTCCTGAGGACGATCTGCGCAGAGCTCAACCGGATCGGCTCGCACCTCATCGCCTTCGGGACCTACGGCCTCGACATCGGCGCGTTCACACCCTTCTTCTACTGCTTCCGCGAGCGCGAGTGGATGATGGCGCTCTTCGAGAAGATCTGCGGCGCGCGGCTCACCTACTCCTACATCCGTATCGGCGGCGTATTCAACGACGCGCCGGTCGGCTGGCTCAAGGAGGTCGAGCGCTTCTGCGACGTCTTCGAAGAGAAGTGGCAGGAGTACTATGACCTCTTGGTCGTGAACCACATCTTCGTTCAACGTACGGCGAAGATCGGCGTGATCACGCCGGAGATGGCGGTGGACTACGGCCTCACGGGGCCGATGCTTCGCGGCAGCGGGATCGACTTCGACCTGCGCCGCGACATGCCCTACATGGCCTACGACGAGATCTCTAAGGCCGGGGTCTACGACGTGCCCCTCGGGCGCGGTGAGAAGGGCGAGCTCGGCGACTGCTGGGATCGCGTCTATGTACGCGTCCAGGAGATGATGGAGTCGATCAAGATCATCCGCTGGTGCCTCGGCTGCATAGAGGACGGGCCGGTCATCGGGGACATCCCGAAGGTCCTGAAGGTCCCGCCCGGAGAGGCTTACGTCGGCATCGAGAACCCGCGCGGCGAGCTCGGGCACTACGTCGCCTCAGACGGCGGCAAGGTCGCCAAGCGCTGCCGCGTTCGCGGACCCTCCTTCTGCAACGTGGCGGTCCTCGAGAAGCTCCTCCCCGGAACCTTCCTCGCTGACTCCGTCGCGATCATCGGCTCCACAGACGTCGTGATCGGGGAGACGGACCGATGAACCTCATGGCCCTTGAAGCAGCTACGACGGGCAACGCCTTCACGGAGCTCCTCGGTGGGATCGCTCCTGAGGGGACGCCGACTTGGGCGCTCTGGCTCGGCGCTGCAGGGGCCGGGGTCGGGATCCTCGTCGCCTTCGTCTCGCTCGTCGCGATGTTCAGCGTGTGGCTTGAGCGCAAGGTGTCAGCTCACATCCAGTGCCGCTATGGACCGATGTACGCCGGCGGCTGGCACGGCTGGGCGCAGACTCTCGCTGATGGCGTGAAGCTCTTGCTGAAGGAGGACATGATCCCCCTCGGCGCGGATAAGCCGCTCTTCATGCTCGCGCCGGCGCTGGTCTTAGGCGCGATCTTTGGTGCCCTCGTCGCGCTGCCCCTCGCGCCGGGCTTCTTCTTCGCGGACGTGAACATGGGGCTCTTCCTGATCCTCGCCTTCTCGTCCCTGACGACGATCGGCGTGGTCATGGCGGGCTGGGCTTCAAACTCAAAGTGGTCCCTCTACGGCGCGATGCGCGAGGCGGCGCAGGTCGTCGCCTATGAGGTGCCGCTGGGCGTATCGCTCTTCGTCCCTCTGATGGTCGCGGGCACCTTCAGCCTCACTGAGGCGAGCGCCGCACAGTCTGGCTGGTTCGGGATGCACTGGTTCATCTTCCAGAACCCCTTCATGCTCCCCGCCTTCATCATCTTCTTTATCGCCGCCCTGGCTGAGACAAAGCGAGCCCCCTTCGACCTGCCCGAGGCAGAGTCGGAGCTCGTCGCGGGCTTCATGACGGAGTACTCCGGCATCCGCTGGTCCTTCTTCTTCATGGAGGAGTACGCCGCGATGTTCCTCATGTCAGCGGTCGGCGCGGTCTTCTTCTTCGGCGGATATCACAGCCCTCTAACGGCTTTGTTCCCCGAGGAGGCCACGACCGGCCTCCTGTATCAGCTGGTCTGCGCAGGCACGCTGATCTTCAAGTCCTTTGTAGGCGTCTTCGTGATGATGTGGTTGCGCTGGACGCTGCCTCGCCTACGAATCGATCAGGTCATGTCCATGGGCTACAAGTACCTCACGCCGCTCGCCTTGGTGTGCGTGCTCGGGGCCGCCATCTGGGAGACCATCTTCGCCTAGAACGTCATGAGCTCCACTATCACAACACGCGAGTACTTTCAGAATGTCTGGGACTCCCTGGCGACGACCTTCGCCGGGATGAAGATCACGGGGAAGTACCTCATGCAGAAGCCGATCACTGTCCAGTATCCGGACGAGCGGCTCCCGATCCCCGAGCGCTATCGGGGTATCCACTACCTCGAGCAGGAGAAGTGCATCAACTGCCTCGCCTGCGCCCGCGCCTGCCCGATCGATTGCATCGAGATGGACGCGATCAGGCACGGCAAGGAGCTCGAGTGGGTCTTGTTCACACTGGACTACCAGAAGTGCATGTTCTGCGAGCTGTGCGTTTACCCCTGCCCGAAGGATTGCATCCACATGGGGACGGAGTTCGCCTTCGTCTCGTACGACCGCTCCGAGTTCAACCACGACTTGCTCTCCTACAAGGGCATGTCGCGTGAGGCGCGCATCCGTAAGCGCGAGGCTGACATCAAGAAGGCTGAGAAGGAGGCCGCGAAGGCCGCAGCTGCAGCCGAGAAGGCAGCGGCTGAAGCCTCTGAGCCTGAGTCCCCTGAGGAGCCTGCGAGCTAGCGCAGATGGACGACAAGCTGCAGAAGCCTTTCTACGCGGCGCTCGGAGTGATCACCCTCGGCCTCTTGGGCTGGGGCGCGGCCTCCGCCGGCGCGCAGGGCATCGCCTTTGGTCTCTTCACCGCCCTCACCCTCGGGGGCAGCCTGATCTGTGTCTGGGAGCGCTCGGTCGTTCGGAGCGCGTTCAGCCTGATGGGGACCTTCACCGGCGTCGCCGGCCTGTTCCTCTTGCTCGGCGCGGACTTCCTCGCCGTCGCGCAGATCCTCATCTATGTGGGCGGCATCCTCGCCCTGATCCTCTTCGGCGTGATGCTCTCTCCACCCGATCTCGCTGAGCGGAAGCTGTCGCGAGTCCTCGGCGGCCTCGCCCTGATGTTGGGCGCGGTGGCGTGGGTCGGCTCCAAGGTCGCAGGCACTGTCGCGTGGGCAACCACTGATGAGCTCCCCGAGCCCACGACCAAGGTCGATGAGATCGGCGTCGCCTTCCTCGATCCTGAGGGCTACGTGGTGCCTTTCGAGCTCGCCGCCATGATCCTCACCGTGGCGCTCGTCGCCGCCGTCTATATCGCGCGCCGTAAAGCGAGCGACCTCACTGACCCCCGAGCAGAGGAGCGCGCCTGATGGGTCTCGGAGCCTACATCGCGGTCTCAGCCGTCCTGTTTGCGATCGGCGTAGTCTGTATCGTCGCTCGTCGCAACATGATCTACGTGCTGATGGGGATCGAGATGATCCTCAACGCCGCAAACATCAACTTTGTCGCGTTCAATCGCTTCAACGGTGACGCGATGGACGGGCGGATGTTCGCCATCTTCGTGATCATCCTCGCTGCGGCGGAGGCCGCTGTAGCGCTCGGGATCGTCCTCAACGTCTATCACCTGTTCGAGTCGATCAAGCCTGGCGACGTCGACCTCATGAGGGACTGATCCCCACACCTCCCTGATGGATTTTCTCCAGTTCAACCCCAGCGCCGACTTCAAGCTGCTCCTCGCGGTGCCGCTGATCCCGCTTCTGGGCTACGTCGTGCAGATCTTCTTCGGGCGCTTCCTGCCTAGGAAGGGGGACTGGCTGCTCACCGCGGGCATGTTCGCGACGATGTGCATCACTGTCTTGATGGCGGCGAAGGCGATCAGCCACGGGTTCAGCTCCGACGAGCCCTTCTTCCATCTCTCGAAGGACGTCGGCATGAGCTTCTCCTGGTTCTACCAGGAGGGGAAGGACGCAGCGGACCCCCTGAACATGACAGCGGGCCTGCTCTACGACGGCCTCGGAGCAGCGATGCTCGCAGTCGTCGGGATCGTGAGCTTCTTCGTGCACCTCTTCTCGACGGGGTACATGAAGGGGGACAAGCGCTATCACATCTTCTTCGCCAACATCAGCCTCTTCACCGTCGCGATGTTGGGCCTCGTCCTCTCGGACAACATCCTCTTCCTCTTCGTCTTCTGGGAGATCATGGGGCTGATGAGCTACCTGCTCATCGGGCAC